>NZ_QPLO01000049.1:0-255 GCF_003665865.1 Haloferax sp. Atlit-109R | reverse complement strand
GGGGGGGGGGGGGGGGGGGGGGGGGGGGGGGGGGGGGGGGGGGGGGGGGGGGGGGGGGGGGGGGGGGGGGGGGGGGGGGGGGGGGGGGGGGGGGGGGGGGGGGGGGGGGGGGGGGGGGGGGGGGGGGTGGGGGGGGGGGGGGGGGGGGGGGGGGGGGGGGGGGGGGGGGGGGGGGGGGGGGGGGGGGGGGGGGGGGGGGGGGGGGGGGGGGGGGGGGGGGGGGGGGGGGGGGGGGGGGGGGGGGGGGGGGGGGGG
>NZ_QPLO01000048.1:0-429 GCF_003665865.1 Haloferax sp. Atlit-109R | reverse complement strand
CCACGGAACTCGGTCAGGTCTTTGCCTACAAGTGGATACCGAGTGTGTGGATGGGCTTCAAGTTTCTTGAAATTCGAGTCGGGACTGTCCGCAATCGATAGTGCCACAATCTCCTCGGGCGGAATCATAATCTCACTGACTGACTGTTCGCAGATAGTCAAAGCGTTCATAATCTCTTCGCGCCGGTCGTCCGTCGTGTTAAGATAAGGATGAGGCGGTCAGAGTTTCGAATGCTCTATGTCCGAAATCGACCGCCTCATCGGAGATAGCGGCTGGATTGATTTGGAATTTGTGGAGCGCGAGCGGACACCCGAGCAGATTGTTGAAGTGGGTATTCAGTTGCATCTGGCTGGCTTATCACTTTCGAATACCAAACAACATCTTGAAAGGTTGGGTGTCCAACGCAGTCGAACCGCCATTCATAATTGG
>NZ_QPLO01000047.1:0-432 GCF_003665865.1 Haloferax sp. Atlit-109R | reverse complement strand
CCGAGACGACGATCAACGTGCGCGTCACCGAGCGCCAGTTGGTGGAGATCGACGCGGCCTGGAGAGAAGAGGGCTACACCTCTCGGAGCGAGTTCCTCCGGCACGCGATCCGGGACGCGACGGAGCACCCGGGTGCGTCACGTGATATGCTGGCGAGCATCGCGGCCGAGGAGTACGCGATGCGGAAGGGTGTGAGTGAGGCCGTCTCTCGCGCCGAGGTCGCCGAAATGATCGATGACGAGGAGTAACGACTGGACGTAGGAACTCCGGCGGCCTGCCGCGCAGGTCTTCAACGGACTCGACGCGCCGATACAGCGTCGGATCGTCTCGAAGTTCGACGACATCGCGACCGACGAGTAGTGGACCTTCCCGAGTATATTGAACCGTTTTCGGGCGTTCCTCACAGCAAGAGACGGATCGGTGGGTCCACCT
>NZ_QPLO01000046.1:0-433 GCF_003665865.1 Haloferax sp. Atlit-109R | reverse complement strand
TGGCATCCTCGTAGGTAATCTCGGGGTCCGGGTTCGCCATCGCGAAGATGATGGGATTGTCGGCCATCGACCGGACCATGTCCTGACTCACGATGCCGCCCACAGAGAGACCGACGAACACGTCCGCACCTTCCATCGCATCTTCGAGTTCGCCGTCGTCGACGCCGCGGGCGAAGGGTTCGGTGTACTCGTTGAGGTCGCCTGCGTCGGCGCGACGCTCCGAGAGAATTCCGTCGATGTCGCACATCGTGATGTTCTCGCGGGGGATGCCGAGCGAAACGTAGAACCGGGCTGTCGCCGTCGCTGCCGCGCCCGCACCCGCGAAAGTGACCTGTAGCGAGGAGCGGTCTTTGTCGGCGATATCGACGGCGTTCAAGAGCGCCGCTCCGGAGATGATGGCCGTGCCGTGTTGGTCGTCGTGGAAGACGGGCAT
>NZ_QPLO01000045.1:0-434 GCF_003665865.1 Haloferax sp. Atlit-109R | reverse complement strand
TTCCGCAGGTGGTCGATCACGGCCTTCGGGCTCACGTCCAGGTACTCCGAGATCTCCGTGACGTAGCAGGGCTTGGTGGCGAGAAGCCGGAGGATGCGCCGGCGGTTCTCGTTACCGAGGAGATCGAGCAGTACCGCGGAGTCCATTAACGTGTGGTTAGCGTCGAGCGGATAAAAGGTTGGCTTCCGGTGACGGCCGTTTGGGGCGCGGATCGACCGAGGGAGCGGCCCCGCCGGGAGCGCGGCGAGACGCCGCCCACCGAAGGGTAGTTACCCCGCGGGCGGCACGCGGGAGTATGGAGACGGCACTCGTCATCCTCGACGGCTGGGGGCTCGGCGACCACGACCGCCGCGACGCCGTGAAGGCGGCCGACACGCCGACGTTCGACGCGGCGACGGAGCGCGGGGCGGACGGCCGCCTCGTCGTCCACGGGC
>NZ_QPLO01000044.1:0-434 GCF_003665865.1 Haloferax sp. Atlit-109R | reverse complement strand
ACGCTCCTCGGTGACGGTAATGAATCACGAGTTTTTCGCCCGAGGTGGTCCTGGTGGGCGTCGAAATTAAGGAAACGGAGGTGAGCGACGAGGATTTCGAGGAGATGAAGGGGTTCGTCCGCGACTACCTCGCGGCCAGCGTCGAGAGCGAGGACGACGGCGGACGGATGCGCTGGTACCCCTGGCACTCCGCGTCGTACCGCTTCAACCACATCCTCAACGTCGTCGACCTCGCGACCGAGATCGCCGAGGCCGAGGGCGCCGACGTTGACGTGGTCCGGGTCGCGGCCGTCTTCCACGACGTCGCGAAGCTGGAGGCCGAACAGGACGTCCACGCGGAGGCCGGCGCGCGCGTCACCCGCGAGTACCTCCAGAGTCGCGGCAACTACCCCGAGTCGTTCATCGAGGAGGTGTGCGGCGCTGTCGTCGACCAC
>NZ_QPLO01000043.1:0-435 GCF_003665865.1 Haloferax sp. Atlit-109R | reverse complement strand
GAGCGAACAGAACACGTCTAAGTGTCGGCTTCAGCCTCGGGGTCAAGTCAAGGGAAATCAAAGATTTCCTGTATCCAGCAAACCGCAGAGCGATTTGCGAGACCCCGAGGCACTCGCCTTGTTTCCTCTGTAGATGGTAACACAGTCCCTCTATTCAGGGGTGAACCGTGAAACTCGCAGTAAATACAGCAATACAGAAATAGACCCCTTAGTATAGAGATAAACTCCCTAGAGGAGTCTTGAGAAACCAATGATGAGGAGTAGAACCCCTAAGCCACGATACACCCAAAAGATTGCAGTGGATTTCTCGGATTGTTTGGGACGAGAACTACGAAGAAAATCAAATCCGAATTTATGGATTCTCCGAGGGATGAGAATATAGGCTATCCCAAGGAGTATGGCTTTTACGTATCCAATCTGCTGCAGACTGTTCAT
>NZ_QPLO01000042.1:0-437 GCF_003665865.1 Haloferax sp. Atlit-109R | reverse complement strand
TACCTCCTCGACGGGCTCGTCCCCGGCCGCGACTACACGAGTGAGGAGAGCAAGGAGCGGGCGGTCGAGTTGCTCGGCCAGGTCGGGATCCCCGACCCCGAGGACCGCGTCGACGAGTACCCCGGCCAGTTCTCCGGCGGGATGCTCCAGCGCGCGATGATCGCGCAGGCGCTCGCCGGCGAGCCGGACGTGCTGATCGCCGACGAGCCGACGACCGCGCTCGACGTGACGATCCAGGCGCAGATCCTGAACCTGCTGAAGGAGATCCAGGCCGAGCGCGGGATGAGCATCGTGCTCATCACCCACGACCTCGGCGTGATCGCGGAGATGTGCGACCGCGTCTGCGTGATGTACGCCGGCGAGGTCGTCGAGCGCGGCACGCTCGACTCCGTGTTCGAGGACACCGTCCACCCGTACACGCAGGGGCTGCTCGGCTC
>NZ_QPLO01000041.1:0-437 GCF_003665865.1 Haloferax sp. Atlit-109R | reverse complement strand
CGAGGACGGCGCAAGGCAGGATACCGTGTTCATGCCCATAATTTCCGTGACCCCTGCGGCGAGTGCCGGAATGAACACACCGGAGAAGGTCGTTCCAGCGTCGACGAGTTGCTGTTTACCCTCGTGCTGCTGGCCCTGCTTGGTCGAGTTCATCTTCTCCATCGCGGTCATGCCCTTCATCACCGCCTTGATGAATAGGTACATGGCGGCCCCAATGAACACGAAGCCGATGAGCTGACCGAGGCCAGTTCCGCACATGGCATCGCCAAACTCGCCCAGCGACTGTGCTGCTGCACTCGTCGACCCGAGTGCTGTAATTCCGACTATGGTCGTCAGCGCCTTGGCCTGTCGAACCGAGAGGCGTTCTGCGACTCTCCTCTCGACTTGTTCACACTTTTTGTCCGCACGCCCGGCCACCCGCGCGTATAGCGGGGCCG
>NZ_QPLO01000040.1:0-437 GCF_003665865.1 Haloferax sp. Atlit-109R | reverse complement strand
CCCGCGGTTCCGCTCGGGCGACACTAATGGTTTCGATGCCGTCCGGTCGCCCGCCGGGCGAGCCCCGCCCGCTCGGTCCGACTGGGGGAATACACCCGGAATAATTCGGTAATACTGTTATATCATCCGGCGGCATTTACCGGTTGGGGGCACGGCACACGACTCCCGTATTCGCGTGTCGAACGTCGGCACGCCGGTCTCCGCGTTTTCCGTTCCGCCGCTCCGACGCCGAGCGGCGCGTCGCCCTCGACGACGGCCACGGCCACGAGTCGCCGGTCCCGCGGCTCGCCTCGCCGCGGGTCACGCCCACCCGCGGTCGGTCCGGTTCAGGCGCTCGCAGCCGTCCTCGGTGACGACCACGAGGTCCTCGACCCGACAGCCGAACCGCCCGTAGAGGTAGATCCCGGGCTCGACGGAGCAGACCATCCCCAGCTCCA
>NZ_QPLO01000039.1:0-439 GCF_003665865.1 Haloferax sp. Atlit-109R | reverse complement strand
CGAAGGCTTCGAGCCAGTTTTGAGCTGTCTCTAGCGCGACATTGCTAAAACTATTCGCAAACGATGATGTTCGTCGTTCTATTTCCCAAAAGACACGTTCGATGGCATTCCGATTTCCATGTTGAATGACATGAAATCGATAGCCGTCTTCAGCGAGAACTGATCCGAGATAGTCTGCGTCATCGACGAGAAATTCGACGTTGTTCAGCTGATAACGCCGGTGTAGCTCGGTCAGAAACCATCGTGTTGTCTGTTTATTTGCGGTTGGATAGAGGCTCACATGGAGGATTGCGTTCGTCTGTGGATCAACCGCGCCGTACAGCCAGAATTTCTGGCCGTGGAGGCGGATCATCTTCTCGTCAACCGCGAGTTGATCCTCGGAGACGGTCGAGATCGGCTGTAGATCGGCCTTATGTACCCAGTTATGGATCGCGACGTG
>NZ_QPLO01000038.1:0-439 GCF_003665865.1 Haloferax sp. Atlit-109R | reverse complement strand
AGTCGACGCGGAGCGCGAGGTCGTCTGTCAGCCCCTCCGCGAAGATGCCGTCGATGCGCGCCTCCGGGGGGAGGGGACTGAGGTCGTCGGCGAGGTGGGTCACGTAGACGCCGAGCGCGTCCTGATCGACCGTCAGATCGACCAGGCCGTTCAGCAGGTCGGCGGCCCGGCCGGGTTCGGTGATCGCCTCGAACTCGTCGACGAGCATCAGCGTGCGGTCGCCGGTCGACAGCGGTGGGACGATCGATTTCAGCGTCGACTCCAGGACGCCGGCGTTGAAACTGGCGTGTCGGCGGTGGAAGACCACCGTATCGAACTGGCCGACCTCGGCTCGCGCTGCGGGCACGGGCAGCCCCATCGAGGCGAGCAGGACGACCTGTGCGAGCGTCTCTAAGAGCGTCGTCTTCCCGCCTGAGTTCGCCCCCGTGAGGACGGCGAC
>NZ_QPLO01000037.1:0-440 GCF_003665865.1 Haloferax sp. Atlit-109R | reverse complement strand
CGTTCGATCATGCGCGAGCGATCAACGCAACGGGCACTCAGGGAATGATCGAGTACAGAGTGAGTGAGTCCCCGATGACAAAGCTACTCGATTACGGCGCGACCGTGACATCGAAGGTCGTCGAAGACGGTGAAGAGACAATCGTTGCGGAGGTTGCACCAGATTCGAATACCCGTAAAGTCATCTCGGGGGTTCAGGCGGCGTATCCGGACACGACCTTCGTCGCCAAACGTTCGGTCGACCGCCCCGTACAGTCGATCAATCTCACGCACGACGTGCTCGACGACCTGTTGACCGACAGACAGCGAGAAGTGCTGGAACTCGCCTATCACGCAGGGTTCTTCGAATCGCCACGCTGCTCGACGGGTGACGAACTCGCTGCTGCACTCGGGATCGCGTCGCCGACGTTCTATCTTCACGTGCGGAAGGCGACTCGGAAG
>NZ_QPLO01000036.1:0-445 GCF_003665865.1 Haloferax sp. Atlit-109R | reverse complement strand
CTCCTGAGGATCGGACTCAAATGACGATATTATCCTCCCGAATTAATCAGTTTGTATTAGTAGACTATACCACTATGTAGTTCGCGGTGGCGAAGCGTTCGGGTTGACTGACCCTTTCTCGAATGTTCTATTGCGTTTATTCTGCGGTTCTAGCATCGAGGTAGGAGCTTGAGGTCGCCTACCGTGACGGGTCGTCTACCGAGACTGTCATCCGTGATCCGCCGCTGCGGCCGCGCTCTCGCTCGAAGCGTACGACTCGGAGTGATAGAGCGCGTCACCGGACTCTGGATCGAACAGGTGTAGCCGAGCTGGGTCGTACGCGATCGAAACCGTGTCGTCGGGGCGGATCTCGGACCGTGCCTTCGCCTGGATCTTACAGGGCGTCTCCCCGATCGAGCAGTGTAACAGCAGGCTGTCGCCGAGCGGCTCGGTCACGTTCACGGTC
>NZ_QPLO01000035.1:0-446 GCF_003665865.1 Haloferax sp. Atlit-109R | reverse complement strand
TAATGGCGTTACCTGTAAGGCCTTAAATACATTGTCTCTGGGCGGGTAAACCACTCCAGTCGCATAGACCTCATCTAAAAAGCGATTGATACGCCGATAATAATCCTTAGGTAACACCTGCTTAATCTCATCATGCCAAGCTGAATGTGTCATTAAATACCTCTCTAAAACGGTTTTCGTGGAATAACGAAGGCTTTGTCTGATTGTTCAAAGCCAAGCTTAGGGTAATAGGACATTGCTGAAGGTGCTGACAGCAATACAATAGCAACAGCAGCTCCAAGCTCCTCTGAGATAAAAGACAGCAATTGCTTGCCTATCCCTTGACCCTGGTATGCCTGATCAACTGCCAGGTCTGAAATATAGCAGACATAAGCATAGTCAGTAAGATCTCTAGCAACACCAACCAGCTTGTCACCTTCCCATGCTGTCCATAGATAGTTGGAATG
>NZ_QPLO01000034.1:0-446 GCF_003665865.1 Haloferax sp. Atlit-109R | reverse complement strand
ATGCAGGCGCAGCGTCGCCACCTGGCAGCGATCGTGGCTGCCCGGCTCGCTGCCGCAGCTGGCGGGATCGAGCCGCTGGGCAAACCAGTCATTGATCGCCGATTCACCGAAGTGACCGAACGGCGGATTGCCGATGTCGTGCATCAGGCAGGCCATTTCCACGATGCTTTCAAACGGATCGAGCAGCCGGGTCAGACCGAGTTCGTCGATCTTCCCCGCCTGTTTGAAGCGGTTGAGGATCTCTTTGGCGATATGGCGCCCGACCTGCTGCACCTCCATCGAGTGCGTCAGGCGGCTGCGCACCGCTGCGTTGCGCTCCAGCGGAAATACCTGAGTTTTTTGCTGCAGACGGCGAATGGCCGCCGAGTTGACGATGCGCCCGCGATCGCTCTCGAACTGCCGCACGATGTCGTACTCTTCCTCGGCCTCGATCGGTTTGCTGAAAG
>NZ_QPLO01000033.1:0-447 GCF_003665865.1 Haloferax sp. Atlit-109R | reverse complement strand
CAGCGTACGGCCTGCTCGCCGCCGACGAGAAGCGCGACGCCGTACGGACGTATCAGCGCTCGCTCGACGCTGTCGACCCCGACGATGTCGATGCAGTATACGAGGCGCTGGCCGAAGAACTGTTAGCCGAGGTCAGCGACCGCGAGGCGGCCACACGGTACAAGCGCGAAGTCCGCGAGACGAAACAAGAGAACGAGCGACGACAGCGCCAAGATGCGCCGATGGTCGGCGACGACTTCGTCGACGCCCGTGAAATCACCCGTGCCGAAGCGAAGCGCCGGACTCGAATCCGAGAGCTCAAACAGCGCGTCGTCGACCAGACGCCCGGCCTCGACAGCACACAGAACGTCCGAGTCCGGCGCGACGGAAACAGGCTCGTCGCCTCGCTCACGACCATCGGTCAGCACAACGTCCGCGACTATCAGGTCGAACAACAGCGAAACGCAC
>NZ_QPLO01000032.1:0-447 GCF_003665865.1 Haloferax sp. Atlit-109R | reverse complement strand
GTATATTCGACATTTAAAACTAACATACTCTATATGATGTTATTAAACATTATTATTTTATCTTTGGCAACTAAATAGATAACTCATATTTTTTAAAAGCGAATTTATTATCGCTCAATTGGTTGTTTTATAGCAAAAAAGTGTCGAAAATGTGAAATATTATTACAAAAGTCGAGTTTTTGTAATAATGCACACATATCCATTGTTACAGGCCGATAAACGTCCATCCACCACTCACAAAGTCATCCTTATATTTTAATATCTTCATCATTCATTGTAGACACCCTTGCCTCTTGCTAACAGTTCCTACTCCCAAGTCTGTAACGGAATTCCACCTTCAAAGTATTGCCCGTGACATGCACACCTAAAAAAAACAACCAACAGCATGAGCCATCGGTTGTTTCGTGTCATCTTGTATGTTGTTGTATAACCGGTATGCTTTTACTC
>NZ_QPLO01000031.1:0-450 GCF_003665865.1 Haloferax sp. Atlit-109R | reverse complement strand
CGAGGACCGTGACCGCGAGGACTTCGTGTTCGTCGACCTCACAGACGAGTACGAGAACAAGGTCCGGTTCAACTTCCTCGACGTGCCGGGGGACGTCGAACCGGGCACGCGAAAGTTCGCGTCGACGGTCGAAGCGCTCTGTGACGACCTGACGGCGATGATTAGTCAGGCGGGCGGTGACGACAACTACTGGGGTGCGCTGATGGACCGCGTCGCTCGGACACTCATCCGGGGGATGGCGAAGTCGGGACGGACCTGCACCCTGCTCGACCTCGCGTGCGTCTGCACCAACCCGGACAACCGCGACAAATTCGCTGAGTGGATGAGCGAGGAGCGGATGCACTTCATCGAGGACGCCGCCGAGCGGATTCGGGAGAAAGAGGACAGCGACCTCGAACCGCTCGCGGGCCGTCTCGACCAATGGGTCCAGAACGACGCCATCCGTGACCT
>NZ_QPLO01000030.1:0-453 GCF_003665865.1 Haloferax sp. Atlit-109R | reverse complement strand
TATATTAACTTAGAGAATATTTAGATGCTAGTAATACTATACTTAAGTGGATAAGCCTTCTTGGTGTTCCATTAATTGGGCTAATAATGTCCCAATGGATTACAAGAAATACTGTAATGAACCCAAACAAAGAGAAAATAAGTCGACTGTTTAAAAATATATTTCGTTTTATTCTTTTGGTTATCGTTTTAGATATACTACTTTTTTTAAGTGTTAGTGAGATATTGGGAGAAATTAAAGATGTAAGTACAATCAAAAAAGAGATGTGGAAATCTTTATATATATTTACGACATTTAATGTGATATATGCGATTGTTTTATTTCCCATATTTATTAAAGAAAAAAATATTATGAAGTTGAAATTACACATTATAATAATGAAACAAAACGATATGTTGTCTTGGATAGAATTAAAGAAGATGAGGATGAAATACTTATATATTATGATGAACA
>NZ_QPLO01000029.1:0-455 GCF_003665865.1 Haloferax sp. Atlit-109R | reverse complement strand
AGTCAGCTGCTTTTTGCTGGAGTAACGACTTGTCAAGATCAAGTGTTACAGGTCCGTTTTCGGTAGCGACGTTCTGATCGGTGAGTGACCGAATCAATTGTTTCTGCTGTTCTGGTCTCATACCCTCCAATTGCGGGTAGACGAGGGAAACGACAGCGGACGTGAGCGCGTCTTTCCGTGATCCGCCGGCGTCATCGTATGAGCCGAGATACCGCATGATATCGTACACGATAGAGGGACCGATGACGCGATGTTCATTGATACGTTGCCACAGAACTGCTACGACAGGGTACACGTCTGCGAGAATTGGTCGGGGTGACTCATCATCGGCGAGCCACGCAGTCGCGTAATTGTCAGTCCCGTCTGGATCGAGGAGTGAGGTTCGGACCCCGTCATCGGTGGTGAGCGGTGGAACGCCGACGTGGACGAAGTTGAAACGGCGCATAAATGCGTAC
>NZ_QPLO01000028.1:0-456 GCF_003665865.1 Haloferax sp. Atlit-109R | reverse complement strand
TAGCTCCTCTAATTCCTTTTCAAGCTGTTCTTTTTCTGCTGCTGTCATTGGATAAGTCTTTTCTGCCATTATCTTTCTCTTTTCCTTTTTCTTTTGACGAATCAGAAACACAAACATGATGCTAAAGCACCATGTTTGTCCTTACTGAATTTGACTGTTAACATATTTTTCAACATTTGCAGAGTGCTCTTCAAATGTTTTTGCATAGTAAACCTCACCGGTACGCACATCAGCCACAAAATACACATGAGCTGTCGCCGCTGGATTGATAGTCGTCTCTATAGCTGCAAGCCCTGGACTATCAACCGGACCAGGCAGTAAGCCGATGTTGGTATAAACATTATAAGGAGAATTAATGGTTGTGTCAATAGCAGCGTCCTCTGCTAAGGTTGTCTTTTCTCCCAATTTGCCCATTGCATACAATATAGCGATGTTAGACTGTAGAGCCATGCCATT
>NZ_QPLO01000027.1:0-456 GCF_003665865.1 Haloferax sp. Atlit-109R | reverse complement strand
TAAATTGCTGTGCGTAGCTGTTGACACTTATCTATGACACAAAGCTTCCACAAATAAAAGTAAAGCAATAGCTGAGGCAAAAAACCGATCCAGCCAAAAGCTGAAAGTGTAAGGCCAGCAGTTAAGGGAAAGACTGAGATAGTAGTTGTACTACTAATTACAATAAGAGTCACATTGCCATATAATAATTGATAAGCATAGTTAGGCTTTGGAAGGATATTACTAATAATTAATCCAACAGACATACAAACGAAACAGATGATAAAGTATCGACTGAACTGCCCTAACCTGGCAATAATCTCTATTGCAGCCAATGAAATAGCTTGAACTCCTTCTGTTGATTGTTGAAAGTGTTCAGGTAACACAACTCCTACTCCATATGAAATGGCGAATAGCGGCAACATCATCAAGCCTGTTATTCTCTTCCATAAACTCATAGATGAAAATACTCCAATC
>NZ_QPLO01000026.1:0-460 GCF_003665865.1 Haloferax sp. Atlit-109R | reverse complement strand
TCAGCAGTTCTCGACAAGTGACATTCACCGACTCTACGAACGCCTCGCAGAGAAGGAAGGCTCAGATCCACTCTCACATGACCGTGTGTATCGCTTACTCAAAGAACAGTCATTACTTGGAATCACCGAGAGCTACCATACCGGCGGCGGCGCATCGAAGGGAGCGTTCCTCCAACATCGGCTGATGAAAGATCCCGAAATCGTAATCGAAGCGCTGGATTCCGGCGAGAAAAGAAACTAATCCAGACCCTCGAAGGATGGTTCGCTGAATACAGGCGGTTTGGAACGCTCCCCATACACCGTAATCGGAATTGGTTCTCCTGGCCGCTAGTTGACCCTCTTTTCGGCTCTTCTCATATACATCCGGCCGACGGTGTAAAGTATGGTTCTTCGAGGTCGCCGACGACCTCGACGAAACCACCCACCCCCACGACTTCATCTGTTTTCGCGTGTCTAACGG
>NZ_QPLO01000025.1:0-461 GCF_003665865.1 Haloferax sp. Atlit-109R | reverse complement strand
ATAATTCGCTTTGGCTTTATTCAATACAGATTTAATACAACGAATTTCAGCATTACTAAAATGTTTTAAGTTCAATTGCACATGAGCAGGCAAGTTTTGAAGTAACATATCTTGTTCGACTTGTTGGTCATTAAACGTGTCCTCTATGTTGTATTGATGATTTGTATGACTTGAATGATTTGTTTGTGCTTCAGTATCTATTTCGTGTACTTCATCAATATCATTATCATACGTATCATTCATATCACTAGAATCAATATCACTAAAATAAGTGTAACTAGAATAAGTATAACTAGGTCGACATTCTTTTACTTCCAGACGGCCCATTTTTTTACTTCCAGACGTCCCATTTTTTAACTTCCAGACGTCCCATTTTTTCACTTCCTTGATATCACTGACTTCAGGCAAGTTTATATATATACGATTGGCTTTACCGAGTGATGATTTTTCGTTCATAAGTA
>NZ_QPLO01000024.1:0-465 GCF_003665865.1 Haloferax sp. Atlit-109R | reverse complement strand
TCCGAAACCGCCACTGGAAGTTCCGGTCGCGGTGCCGATTCGTGGCGTTCAACTTTCTCTGTCTTACGGGTGTTCTCGTAGAGGGCTCGAGCGACCGGAAGCCCACGGAGATACTTGTAGTCGTAGAGGACTTCGACACCACGCGCTGTGAAACCGTAGAACTGCGAGGGGAGATCGCGTTTCTCCTCGCTCGGTTCGTATGTATAGCGTGCGAGGAGTCCGGCGTCGATCAGCGTCTCCAGCTGGTCTTTGATGGCCGCCTGACTCTTCCCAGTCATGTACTCGAGTTCGGCGAGCGACATGAGATGGGCGGGATGGCCCAGCAGTTCCTGGATGATGAGGTGGCGCGTATCTTGGGACAGTAGCTTGAACAGCCGTTGCTGTTCCGCGAATGGACCCGCATCGGCTGTTCCGCTGTGACTCTCGCTCATACGTGTCTCTACGAGCAGCGGCGCTATAACAGTT
>NZ_QPLO01000023.1:0-465 GCF_003665865.1 Haloferax sp. Atlit-109R | reverse complement strand
AATTCACTGATAGATGTCGCGGCACAATGCGACTCAACCCACGTAGACGGGAACAGATCGGCAAGCGTCACTTCTCCGCCGAGACCCCCAATCTCGACATCGAGTGTTGCTGCCGCCGTTTCGGCCTCACCCATATCCGCGACCTGAATCCACGCGTATAACCGTGTTGCGGTTGCGGTCCGTGACGGTCAGTTCGTCGAGACGATTTCGACGACGTCGCGGTGGGTGAGTTCGTGGTCCGAGCCGATTTGGCGCTTCGAGTGGCAGTCTATACCGTGGAGGAGACCGTCGCCAATGTCCGAGTGCAGGTGGTACGCGAAGTCCTCGGTCGTCGACCCTTCGGGAAGGATAAAACAATCGCGGAAGACGCCCTGTGAGTCACTCTTTCCGTTTGCGCTGCCGGGGAAAATGGCAATGGCACCCATTACGTCGAAGAGCGCATTCCCCAGGGACTGCTGGACGCCC
>NZ_QPLO01000022.1:0-468 GCF_003665865.1 Haloferax sp. Atlit-109R | reverse complement strand
TCCCGGATACAGTGCTGGATGAACCACGCTTTCGTTCCTTCGGAGGGGTAGACTCGCTCGACGGGGAGACCATCCGACTGCATCGACTGGATGACGTAGTTCCAGACCGGCTGGACGCCGACCTCCTCACTGCGGAGGAGTTGCTCTGACTCGCCCCCGTTGTTCCAGAGACCGGCGGTGAGTTCCAGCCGGTCGATAAGGTCGGCACGGAGCGAGTCGAAGTCCACGTCGTCGGCACTTGCCGGGTTGAGTGGCTCGCCTTTCGCCGCGTTTCGGTACAGGACCTGCAGGCGCGCGTCGTCGCGACCGCCGACGACACCGGCCAGTGGTTCGGTCCAGAGGTCAGCCAGCGCGGTGACATCCTGCTCGACGATGTCGGTATTGACGGCGAGCGGCGTCTGCCCAAAGCTCCGTGGAATCCCGTACACCTCGCCGTCCTGTTCGAAGTACTCCGCTTTCAGGAAATCG
>NZ_QPLO01000021.1:0-469 GCF_003665865.1 Haloferax sp. Atlit-109R | reverse complement strand
TATTTAGCCTGTTGATGTTTTTTTCCGGTCAACTTATTGCCGCGACTGCTGCTGAGTTGAAAGTGTCCGGGAAAATAAAGCATTCAGGATGCACCGTTATTGCCGGTAACGATGGCGTTTATGATTTTGGCACCGTGCGCGAAGGCCCCCGGGGGAAGGTACAGAGATTGCCGGCCTTGAAACAAACCTGGCAGGTGCGCTGTGAGGGCGATGCTTACCTGACGCTCATTCCGATGGATAACCGCTCTGCCAGCCGCAACGGGTCGGACCTGACTCGTTTCGGGCTGGGTAATGCGTCCGATGGGAACTCCATTGGGTATTTTATGTTGGGCCTGTCTCGTTCCACGGTGAACAGTGTTCCGGCAGCTTTGCGCGCACATAATGCGGCCGGGACTTCACCAGGTAGCGAAGTGGCGTTGATTTCCGGTGAGCGTACCGATTGGTTGCTGGCGGATTCGACGCGAGCCTT
>NZ_QPLO01000020.1:0-470 GCF_003665865.1 Haloferax sp. Atlit-109R | reverse complement strand
CGCCAAACTGGCGCTGGGTTATGTCGTGAGCCCCTCCGAGGGTGGGCGCAGTCGTCTGGTGACGGAAACGCGCATCTTCTGCCCCGACGACGCCAGCCGGCGGCGGTTTACCCCCTATTGGTATGCGATTCGCCTGGTGAGCGGGTTGATACGGCGCCGCATGCTGCGCGCCATTAAAACCGCCAGCGAAAAGCAGACGGCGAATCATTCACCAGATTGATTAATTTAAGAGCATTCTTAGAGAATGAAAATCATTATCAGCCTACTTTTTAATCACAACAAGATAGTGTTGAGAAGCCATTGACCCCGCCCCCTGCGGGGATTTTTTCGCCTATTTATCGCCTGTTTCAGGGAACGCCTGCATAAACAGGAAGGTGCAAGGCTTGCGCTGATACTGATTGATCTGCGGCACCAGCCGGGTGAAATGCTCGGTCTGGCAATGCACTTCGAGAGCCGCGCGATCCGGCCAG
>NZ_QPLO01000019.1:0-472 GCF_003665865.1 Haloferax sp. Atlit-109R | reverse complement strand
CCGTCGAGGTCCGTTCCACCGGCTCCCGCGTCGACGCGCACGACTCCGAGATCTCCGTTGTCCGCGCGACGCCGGTCGGCTTCGACATGGACTCCCGCATCCAGCTCGATTCGTGGAACTCCGGGAGCTACCTCGAAGTCGGCGAGACGCCACAGGGCGGGCTCGTCTACTACGCTGAGAACGCGACGTACAGCGCCGAGAGCGACTACGTCGAACTCTACAGCGACGGCGACCAGCGCTTCTACGCGCCGAACGCGAGCAGCGGTTCGAGGGTCACCCTGAACACGCTCTCGGCGCGCGTCTCGCCCGAGCGGAACTCCATGCGCGTCCGCGTCCCGGAGAGCGTCAACGCGACCAACACCGAGTTCGTCGTCGAGCCCGCCAGCGTCGTCGGCGACTCGTGGACCGCGGAGTACGTCGCCGGCACTGACGGCCAGTGGTACGCTATCGTCGACGGCTCCGACAACGAGCT
>NZ_QPLO01000018.1:0-472 GCF_003665865.1 Haloferax sp. Atlit-109R | reverse complement strand
TGCGGGGAGCCGCTTGTGCGCCGACGCGCGGTGACGCCCGAGCAGGTCCGCGACGAGTTCGCGGTCGACCGCGCCGAGGTCGGCGCCGGTCCCGGCGTCGGCCGCGGCAGGTTCGCCCTCCGCGAGCGCCGCCGCGATCCGCTCGACGACGGACTCGGGACTGAGCCCGCGGTCAACCCCGAGGTGGAGGACCGGGTCGATGACCTCGTACGGGGCGCCCAGGTCGTCCGCGTCGCGCTGTCCCGGGAGGAAGCCGGCCGTCGGCGCCTTCTCGACGACGAACTCCGGCACGTCGAGTTCGCTCGCGGGCGCCCGCACGTCGGTCTTGTAGGGGTGGCCCAGGGGGAACAGGTCGGCCGCGCCGTCGCCGTGTTTCGTCAAGTAGCCGAGCAGGAGCTCGCTCCGGTTCGCCGTGCCGCAGACGAGGCGGTCCGTCGCGTTCGCGGCGAGGTAGGCGACCGCCATCCGGAGG
>NZ_QPLO01000017.1:0-472 GCF_003665865.1 Haloferax sp. Atlit-109R | reverse complement strand
AGCTCGAGCGGGTAGCCGAGCAGCGCCGCGAAGCCGAGGAGCGCGTACACCTCCGTCAGCGCGGTGACGATCATCGGGAGCGCGACGCGGGGCTCGCGGTAGCGGAGGAACACCATCCCGGAGACGGCGAACACGGAGAGGACGCCGATGATCAGCGAGTACGTCCGGAAGTTCTCCCCCTGCGAGGCCGAGATGGACGAGGAGGTCCCCTCGCCGCTGATGTCGAGGTCGGCCGGGAGCGCGCCGGCGCGGAGGTTCAGCGAGATGGTCTGCGCCTCCGCGAACTCGCCGGTCGTGAGGCGGAAGTTCCCGGTGTCGGCCCACGAGCCGGCCGCCATGCTGTCGGCGAGGCCGGGGTCCATCCCGAAGGAGTTGACGACTTCCCCGTCGACAACGAGCAGGAGACACGGGTTCCGGTCGCCGTTCACCACCTCGATGTCACCGGTCTCGGGGTTGTACCCGCACCGGTCCG
>NZ_QPLO01000016.1:0-473 GCF_003665865.1 Haloferax sp. Atlit-109R | reverse complement strand
CTCATGTTCGCGCCGACCTCCTTCGCGGAGAGGCCGAGGTCGTCGGCGATCAGCCGCGACTTGAAGTACGTCCGGTCGCCCGCGTTCTCGCGGAGGTATCGCAGTATCTGCGACTGTTTCGCGGAGAGGCCGCTCGATTCGGCTGCGACCGCGTCCAACTGGGCAGTACTCATACCCGATCCACGCCGCCATCCGACCTAAGGCGGTTGGTAGACGGGGTTAACACGCCGCTGTCGTGCGGTTTCGTCCCGGAACGGGAGCGAAAGCGCCGCCCCGCGGCCGCGTTTGGGTACGGTGTTCGAACCGCGCCGACCGCCGGCGGCGGCGCCGCGGGTCGCTCAGTACAGGTCCGAGACGAACGGCCCGAGCGCGCCGCTCACGCCGGCGGCGAGCGCCTCGGCTCGGTCGACGCGGCCGGCGGTGAGCTCGCCCGCGGCGCCGCCCCGCTCCGCGACGCCCTCGGTGTCGAGGAG
>NZ_QPLO01000015.1:0-473 GCF_003665865.1 Haloferax sp. Atlit-109R | reverse complement strand
TGTATGATAATTATGGTAGGGTTTAGGATAGGGGTAAGCTAATTCTATGACAGGGGTTAGGACAGGGGTAGGCTAATTTTACAACAGAAGTTAGGACAGGGAATCATAAAATTATGGCACTATTAGGACAGGAATAGTATAATCTTAGGACAGGTATTAGGACAGGATGTAATAGCGTTAGGCTATCCTATTAGGATAGGGTGAAATATAACACCCTAAGATTATAACAAGGGGGCAAGAAGATGGCCGAGAGTACTGAGTCCGAGCTAAGCATCGAAGATATCGAGTTTCTAACTATCGTCAGAGATGTCTCTGACAACCCGGACGAGTACGACGGAACGGAGCTCGGAGAAGCGCCTGCCACGGTGACTGTTATCACAGACAACACATCGCTATCGAAGTCCCAGGTGAAGTATCGACTCAACTCAGAGAGTGATGCTGGTAACTCTCGTGGGTTCACTGAAGACCAACTA
>NZ_QPLO01000014.1:0-494 GCF_003665865.1 Haloferax sp. Atlit-109R | reverse complement strand
ATCCCGTCCTCGAGGTGGTCGACGTCGTAGCCCCGCTCCGCGAGCGTGCCCGCGACGTACTCGCTGGCGCCGCCCTTCGCACAGAGGACGGTCACCTCGCGGTCGTCGGGGATCCGGTCGAGGACCTCGTCGTCGATCTCGTCGTCGAGGAACTCGAAGTACGGGACGTTGATCGACGTGACGGTCTCGCCGTCGATGCGCCACTCTTCGTAGTCGGACCGCATGCGCGCGTCGAGGATCGTGACGTCCTCGCCGGCGTCGATTCGGCCTTTGAGCGAGTCCGGGTCGACGGAGTCGACGTCGACGTCCGGAGTCGGAAAGTCGTCGGCGTTCATGTTTCGCAGTCGCTCCTACCGGACCGACGCACAAAAGCATTTTCATAGTATTTCCTTTTCTAAGCAATACTACTCGCCCGCAGATTCGGATATACGCGGATGGGTCCGTCGCTACCGCTCTTGTGAACCGTCTTAACCGGTTCGGCGTTATACAGTAGT
>NZ_QPLO01000013.1:0-503 GCF_003665865.1 Haloferax sp. Atlit-109R | reverse complement strand
CACCGACAGCGCATGCAACGCCACGTCATACGCCTTGCGGCCGCTTTCGTAGACGTGCAGCACCCCCATCGCTTTGGCCACGTCCTCGAACGGCAGCATGATCTCGAACGGGTAGTCGCTGTCCGGGTTGTAGTCGCAGTTGGCGCCCAGCACCATCGAGAGCACCGTCAGCGCCTCGCGGCTTTCCGAACGCGCAGCAATACGCATCGGTTTGGGACGGTAATCCGGGTTATTGCGTTGGGTATAGGGGATATAGCCCTGCCGGCGCAGACCGATCAGGTCATCATTACGCCGCCAGTCGTGACTGCTCAGGCGCGCCACCACCTTGCTCGCCATGCCCTTCGGCACCCGGCAGCACAGGTTTGGGGTGTAACGACGATGAATTTTTTGTTGCCCGCGCCGCAGCGCATTATTGGCACCACGGCGTGAAATGATTGATTTTACAGGATTTACCTGCGCGGCATGTTGACTATGCACGTTCCCCTGCACTTAGGGTCGGCAGG
>NZ_QPLO01000012.1:0-534 GCF_003665865.1 Haloferax sp. Atlit-109R | reverse complement strand
CAAGCCTCTCTGGATTTGTGAAGCGTTTGATGTAGTTGACATTGCTGTTGAAGAAGGCTTCCAAGTCGCTGTCACTTGTTTTCACAAGGATAGTGATTGGTTTACTTGGTGCTACATTTACCTCCGCACGCGCATTTCGCACCGTACGAATCAAGTCCTTCAAGCTTTCCACGCCTTTGTGCGCAGCTTCATTTTCAAACACAGGAGTCACTGTTGGATAGGCTGCTGTCACGATAGAGCCTTCAGCGTATTGGCCAAAGATTTCTTCTGTCACAAATGGCATGATTGGGTGGAGGAGACGCAGAATCTTATCCAGCGTGTAGAGGAGAACAGAGCGAGTGATAACCTTCTCGTCTTCGTTGTCGCTGTACAGAACCTCCTTGGTCAGCTCCACATACCAGTTGGCAAATTCTTCCCAGATAAAGTTATAGAGGATATGGCCTGCCACACCAAACTCAAACTTATCAAAGCTCTCTGTGACCTTACCGATCGTTTCGTTGAGGTTGTGGAGGATCCAGCGGTCTGTCACGTTAC
>NZ_QPLO01000011.1:0-540 GCF_003665865.1 Haloferax sp. Atlit-109R | reverse complement strand
TATCGTTCTTCCTGATTATTCAGCAGTTGCTTTCACTACCCCGTATCTCGGGGATGGTTTCCAACTATACATTCAACGAGGGGCTAATTCGGCGGAAGTCCCAGTTGATGATCCCCAACAACTCACCCACGCTGATGCTGGAGTTCATGGAATAAAACATGATCAAAAAGCGAGTAGGCTTACCCTGACTTATTCAATGGACGGGGCTACGTATAAGTCCGAAATTAGATCGTCAAGTGAGATCCAGTCTACTAAAATTAGTGATGATATCCGGGATATTAAGCCACTAATTGCAGATCAAAAATCGGGTATTACGCTACAAGGCGCAAAACGGTGCCATAAAAAGGAAGATACTAAAGTCGCAGGGATTTGGTGCGTGAACGCTCGGGGAGGATATTCTTCTAGAGAGAAGTGTGAAAGTACTCCTCCTGCAGGAGATCATACTCCATTAATTAATGTTTGGAAATTTGAGGTCGTCCCAACCAATAATGCAAATGGAGGCGTGAGTTTCTACTATGGTCAAGAAACGGATGGTGATTG
>NZ_QPLO01000010.1:0-555 GCF_003665865.1 Haloferax sp. Atlit-109R | reverse complement strand
GTTAATTGTATTATAACACCATACTGGATAAGAATGCAAAATGTTAGTCATTTTCATCAATTTTTAATGAGTAGGTTACATAAATTACTAATATAAATATAATGCAAAAGGTAGTAATAGTAGCTAACCACATTTTATTGTTAATAAAAGGAGAAAGTATATTTATAATAGAAAGACACGTTAAGAAAAAAACGATAAAATTACTCATTTTAACTTTTTGATCAATTTTATGTTGACGCTTACTGTTTATAACGAGAAGATATTGATCATAGATATTTTGTATTTCTTCAAACTCCTTAGTATTCAGAAATTCATTTTCTAATATCTCACGTAATTGTTGAGATGGTAAATAGTTAATAGAGTAACCTTGTATTAGACCTCTAATTAGCATACTTTCTCTATATCTTTGTTCTAAGTCATCAAAGATATCCTGACTATAAGTTTTGTTTGCTTTGAATTTTAAAATTGTTTTTTTAATATATAAATAATTTAACGATGCTAGTATAAAAGGATTATTTACTGCTCTATATCTGAGTTTATCTTTTTCGTAATCTG
>NZ_QPLO01000009.1:0-565 GCF_003665865.1 Haloferax sp. Atlit-109R | reverse complement strand
ACGTCGCGTGGGTCCGCGAGCAGTCGCCGGCGGGCGTCGCGGTCAACGACGTCACCTCCAGCTACGCGGCGATGGTCTGCACCGGCCCGAACGCCCGGAAGGTGCTCTCGAAGGTCGCCGACGCCGATCTCTCGGACGACGCGTTCCCGTTCTTCACCAGCCAGGAGTTCTACGTGAAGAACGTGCCCGTGACGGCGCTGCGCGTCTCCTACGCCGGCGAACTCGGCTGGGAGTTCTACACGCCCTCGGAGTACGGCGAGCGCCTGTGGGAGATCCTGCTCGACGCCGGCGAGGAGTACGACATCCGCCCGTACGGCAACGGCGCGCTCAACGCGCTCCGCATCGAGAAGGGATTCCGCCTGTGGGGTCACGACCTGCACACCGAGCACAACCCCTACGAGGCCGGACTGGGTTGGGCCGTCGATGTCGACACCGACTTCATCGGCAAGGAGGCCGTCGCCGCGGCCGCCGACGGCGACAACGTCAGCCACGAGGTCGCCTGTCTGACGCTGGACGACGAGTCGGAGACGATCCTCCCCAACCGGCCCGTGTTCGAACCCGGTGC
>NZ_QPLO01000008.1:0-582 GCF_003665865.1 Haloferax sp. Atlit-109R | reverse complement strand
CCTCGAACCGGGAACCAACGTCAGCCTTCGCGTTGTGTCAGGTGACGACACGGAACCACGGTTCCTCAAGACGACAGAGACCACCGTTGGCGAGGACGGAAACTTCTCTGCCGCATTCAATTTCTCCGAGGCTCCAGACGGGGGAACGTTCACCGTTACTGCCGAGATTCTTCTGCCGTCCACGGACGATGACCAGGTTGAATCCGAGGGTGTCGTCGTCGAAGATACCGAATCGACGACAACCGAAACCGCAGACTCGACGAACGAAACGGCGGCCGGGACGGAGACGACATAAAAAGACGGCATCGGAATCATGGTTCCCGGATTCGGCATCGGAACCGCCGTCTTCGCACTTGCTGCAGTCGGTGCGGTCGCGTTCCTCGCCGGGCGACGTTCATAATCAAAACGGCCCAAGTAAAACGAACGAATAGCCGAACGTCGGCGTCCGAGACCGAGACGGGCGAAACCCGGCGCGTTCGGTCTTTTCAGTCCTCGCGACGGAGACGCGTCACGACGAAGTCCTGTTCTAACTCACCGAGGAACTCGCCGAGGCGCGGCCCCTGCGTGTCGTCGAAGAAGAGG
>NZ_QPLO01000007.1:0-642 GCF_003665865.1 Haloferax sp. Atlit-109R | reverse complement strand
CTCGGCACCGACCGACGGCAACGTCTCGGATCCCGCCGGTGAGAACGTCTCGGCGCCCGCAGACGGCAACGTCTCGGCACCGACCGAGGGCAACACGTCGAGCCCGAGCGAAACGGGACCGGCCACCGACGGCAACGCCTCGGCGCCCGAGGGTGACGGCGCTTCGGCGCCCGCCGACGGCAACACGTCGAGTCCGACCGAAACGGCACCGACCGCGGGCGGTAACGCCCCGGCGCCCGCGGACAGCGGCGAGTCGAGCCCGGGCGAAACGGGAACGGAACCGTCGGAGACGGGCGAACCGTCGACGAACGAGTCTAGCGGCGCGGAGAACTCGACGGCGGTCTCGGCCCCGGCGAACGCGTTCGACGCCGATCTGCGGCCCGCGTCCGACCGGCCGAACGGGACGTGATCATGGACGCGCCGATCGGCTCGCAGCAGTCCGGAGAGGGGCGCGGGAGGAGTCCGTGCGCGCGGCGGTCGGCGCTCGGGATCAAGCTCACCGCGCTGCTGCTCTTCGTCGCGCTGCTGCTGCTGCTCGCGTTCCTCGTCGCCATGATCCGCGGCCTCGGGTGATCGGACCGGGCCCGGATGGCGACCGATTCCCGGATCGTGGGGGCGTCCCGCGGAATTATCACCGGGAGC
>NZ_QPLO01000006.1:0-5422 GCF_003665865.1 Haloferax sp. Atlit-109R | reverse complement strand
GGGGCGGCGAACTGGATTTCCCAGAGGATCGCTCACTCCAGTACTGACCAGAACGCAGGTGAGCTTAACTTCCGTGTTCGGGATGGGTACGGGTGGAACCTCACCGCTCTGGCCGCCTTAATGCCGACCAACGGAATCGAACCGTTGCCATACCAATATCGGTCGGGCCGTCTTACCAATGTGTCCGTGCAATCCAGTTTGCGCCTGGACCCGTTCTCGGGTCTCAGTGCGTATGAATGTGGCTTGGACTGTTAGTGCTCGCGGGCTTAACAACTCGTTGCCTCGTTGCGCACACCCCGAGTCTATCGAACTCGTCTTCTACGAGTGTCCTCAGTGGAACTTCTTTTCCGTGTGGGTTTCGAGCTTAGATGCGTTCAGCTCTTACCCCGTGGTGCGTAGCTGCCCGGCATCTGCCCTCTCGGACAACCGGTACACCAGTGGCACCCATTCGTAGTTCCTCTCGTACTATACGAACGTTCACGTCAAGTTCCTTAACACCCCCAATAGATAGCAGCCGACCTGTCTCACGACGGTCTAAACCCAGCTCACGACCTCCTTTAATAGGCGAACAACCTCACCCTTGCCTGCTTCTGCACAGGCAGGATGGAGGGAACCGACATCGAGGTAGCAAGCCACCGGGTCGATATGTGCTCTTGCCGGTGACGACTCTGTTATCCCTAAGGTAGCTTTTCTGTCATCTACGGGTCCCATGAATGAACCTCGTAGGTTCGCTAGACCACGCTTTCGCGTCAGCGACACTCGTTGGGAATGTCACTGTCAGACTTCCGTTTGCTCTTGCGCTCTTCCACGAGTTCCCGACTCGCGTGAGGAAATCTTTGGGCGCGCTCGATATCTTTTCGAGCGCGTACCGCCCCAGTCAAACTGCCCGGCTACCGGTGTCCTCCGCCAGGAGTGAGAGTCGCAGTCACTAACGGGTAGTATTTCAATGCTGCCTCGGTGGCCCGCTGGCGCGGGTACCTGTGTAACGGCTCCTACCTATGCTGCACATTAGCGACCACGTCTCAGCGACAGCCTGCAGTAAAGCTCTATAGGGTCTTCGCTTCCCCTTGGGGGTCTCCAGACTCCGCACTGGAACGTACTGTTCACCGGGCCCAACGTTGGGACAGTGACGCTCTCGTTGATCCATTCATGCAAGCCGCTACTGAAGCGGCAAGGTACTACGCTACCTTAAGAGGGTCATAGTTACCCCCGCCGTTGACGGGTCCTTCGTCCTATTGTACTAGGTGTTCAGATACCCGCACTGGGCAGGATTCAGTGACCGTACGAGTCCTTGCGGATTTGCGGTCACCTATGTTGTTACTAGACAGTCGGAGCGTCCGAGTCACTGCGACCTGCTCGGTCAAGAGCAGGCATCCCTTATCGCGAACTTACGGGACTAACTTGCCGAATTCCCTAACGTCGGTTGATCCCGACAGGCCTTGGCTTGCTCTGCCAGCGCACCTGTGTCGGATCTCGGTACGAGCTTCTTGCTTGTCTTTTCACGGGCTCTAGGTACCGCCGAGTTTCCCTATCTCACCATTCGTTCGCTTCGTGCCGTTACGGCTTCCACGAATTTCGGTGATTCGACGGGGCGAAGGCCCCGCTCGGTGTTTCCTAAAGCGTCGACGTTTAGTGCAAGAAGGTACTGGAATATTAACCAGTTTCCCTTTCATCTATTTCGAATTACGGATAGACTTAGGATCGACTAACCCTCGGCTGATTGACAGTGCCGAGGAACCCTTGCGCGTAAGGCCGTCGGGGTTCACACCCGACTCTCGCTGCTACTGAGACCATGATTTTCGTTGCTGCACGGTCCACACGAGATCTCTCCCGTGCTTCCACCCATGCAGTATGCCAACCTACGGAATCGTGTCGTGTGACACGCCGCCAGGTCTCGGAGGTGGATTTGAGTCCCGATCATTTTCGACGCCTCGAACCTCGGCCGGTAAGCTGTTACGCTATTCTTAGAGGGTAGCTGCTTCTAAGCTCACCTCCCGGCTGTTTAGGGCTCGAGACAATCTTCAATCACACTTAATCCACACTTTGGGTCCTTAACCTGGCTCTGGGTTGTCTCCCTCACGGTGCACAAGCTTACCCCGCACACCGGACTCCCTGAGTCTACGACGTTCGTAAGTTCGGAGTTTGACAGGGAAGCGAACTCCTCTCGGAGTCCGGATTCCCAATCGGTCGCTCTACCTCACGAACTATCTCATCAGAGGTCATGCTTCGACATGTTTCGGTTGGAACCAGCTGTTGCCAAGTTCGATGGGCCTTTCACCCCTACACCAGAGTCACGAGAGGGTATTGTAGGACACCAACTCTAACGGGCCTCCACGCAGCTTTCGCCACGCTTCGCCCTGCTCCGGCGTAGATCACTTGGTTTCGGGTCGTGTCCGGTTGGCTCCCCGCCCTTGAAGACGGTGGCCCTGGTCAAAGACTGCGGCCGTATCGGTTTCCCTATGCCTCCGGGGGTTCACCCCTTAGACTCGCCAGTCAGACACACTCCATGGTTCGTTTTTCAAAACGCACGACGTAACATCGGCTTCACTCGAGTCATACTACGGGATCGCTCCCAGTTCTTTCGTCGAGTGACCTTGTATGCCACGTCGCTCTATCGCCAACTGATTTCAAGCCCTATTGCACCGCCCTGTTCGGGGTGCTTTTCAGCGTTCGCTCACGCTACTTGTTCGCTATCGGTCTCGAGGAGTGTTTAGTCTTCGCAGTTGATGCCTGCGAAATTCACGAGGGATATCCAACCCCCGCTATTCTGGAACGACCCCGGGATCTGGTTCATACGTTACGGGGTTTTCACCCTGTATCACGCTCCGTTCCAGGAGACTTCACGTATGATCCAGGTCCGTTATGGGTAGTCCGTACACCACATTGCCCGAAGGCTTCGGTTTGGACTGTATCGCGTTCACTCGCCGTTACTAACGACATCGCGGATTGCTTTCTTTTCCTGTTCCTACTAAGATGTTTCAATTCGGAACGTTCCCCATTGCGCGAGGCAATTGCGTGGGGATTCCCATTCGGAGATCCTCAGTTCTTTCCCTCCATGCGGGTCCCTGAGGCTTATCGCAGCTTGGCACGTCCGTCATCGGCTCTCGAGCCGAGCTATCCACCAGCTGGCACAGTAGCCAGTTGATATAGTCACTGTGACCCGGAGAACGGGTCCAGTGGACGCCTGGATTGCACGTACACACGGTTTCATCAAATCCCCTCGGTGACGACCCGAGGCGAATTTTCGACCCTTCCCAACCTCGCTTGCGCGGGATGGTGCATCTGTCGTCAGTATCCATTCTGTCGAAACGTCTTGCCACACTTAAGGGGCACGATCGTTTCGGAGTGGAGTACTGCTTACCATGGACCCACAGGGATTCGAACCCTGGGCATCCTCCTTGCAAAGGAGGCACTCTACCACTGAGCTATGGGCCCGTGTTAGCCCTAGTAGTTCTAAGGTGTCCGAACGGGTGTCATTGGTGAACTCGGAAGATCGCGTGTGAGCCACCCCGTCGGGGTGGTCTCGGTCGTTAGGAGGTGATCCAGCCGCAGATTCCCCTACGGCTACCTTGTTACGACTTAAGCCCCCTTGCGAAGCCCAGATTCGACCACCGTGTGGTGGCCTCATCCGGACCTCACTCGGGTGCTTTGACGGGCGGTGTGTGCAAGGAGCAGGGACGTATTCACCGCACTCTATTGAAATGCGATTACTACCGAATCCAGCTTCATGAGGGCGAGTTTCAGCCCTCAATCCGAACTACGATCGAGTTTAGGAGATTAGCGTTCTCTTTCGAGATAGCAACCCATTGTCTCGACCATTGTAGCCCGCGTGTAGCCCAGCTCATTCGGGGCATACTGACCTACCGTTGCCCGTTCCTTCCTCCGCTTTAGCAGCGGCAGTCCTTCTAATGTACCCAGCCAGTCGAAACTGCTGCTGGCAATTAGAAGTGCGGGTCTCGCTCGTTGCCTGACTTAACAGGACGCCTCACGGTACGAGCTGACGGCGGCCATGCACCTCCTCTCTACAGCGTCGTGATAAGGTCATCAACCTGATCGTCATCACTGTAGTCGGAGCTGGTGAGATGTCCGGCGTTGAGTCCAATTAAACCGCAGGCTCCTCCGGTTGTAGTGCTCCCCCGCCAATTCCTTTAAGTTTCATCCTTGCGGACGTACTTCCCAGGCGGCTCGCTTCTCGGCTTCCCTACGGCACAACACAGGCTCGTAGCCTGTGTCACACCTAGCGAGCATCGTTTACAGCTAGGACTACCCGGGTATCTAATCCGGTTCGAGACCCTAGCTTTCGTCCCTCACCGTCGGATCCGTCTTCTCGAGGTGCTTTCGCCATCGGTGGTCCGTCCAGGATTACGGGATTTCACTCCTACCCCGGACGTACCCCTCGAGCCTTCCGGTCCCAAGCCACGTGGTTTTCACCGGACGCCCGCCAGTTGAGCTGGCGGATTTCCCGATGAACCTTCGTGGCCGGCTACGGACGCTTTAGGCCCAATAATATCGGTCATCACTTGAGCTGCCGGTATTACCGCGGCGGCTGGCACCGGTCTTGCCCAGCTCTTATTCCACGACCGCCTTACAGTCGTGAAAAGCGAGGACTATATGCCCTCGCACTTGGGGTCCCCTTATCGCACTTGCGTGCAGTGTAAAGGTTTCGCGCCTGCTGCGCCCCGTAGGGCCCGGAATCTTGTCTCAGATTCCGTCTCCGGGCTCTTGCTCTCACAACCCGTACCGATTATCGGCACGGTGGGCCGTTACCCCACCGTCTACCTAATCGGCCGCAGCCACATCCTACAGCGCCTGAGCGTTTCGGGGAGTCGGCATTCCAGCATGACTCCCGTATGAACTATTAGCCTCAGTTTCCCGAGGTTATCGTTCTCTGTAGGGTAGTTTGGCCACGTGTTACTGAGCTTTTCGCCACGAGTATGAACTCGTGCAACTAGCATGGCTAAATCGGACCCCAATAGCAATGACCTCCGGCAGGATCAACCGGAATGGGTCGCGACCATTTAAACCTGGTCGCGGGGTGTTGGCGGGTGAATGACAGCGTGTTGCTGTCAAATCACCGTTCAAAGGTCCGAGTTCGCGTGACATCCGTTCGGATGTCACCGAACTACTAGGGCTAACATCAGATACCGTCTTGCGGCGTACCGCAGGGGCGGAATCCTCATTTCCTTCGGACCTGAATCGAAGCGATTCGAGGGTATAAACCCTTCGAACCCCGTTCGGTTCGGGTCCGGTGAGGCAGGACGCGTTGAATCGCCCTGCAATCGCGGTGTGTCGTTCGCATTCATCCGAAATGCCTTGGACCACTTAAGGCCGTCGTATCGTGGCGACCCCCGGGAAGGTGTGTCATCCCGGCGAGCGCCTGACGACCTTGGGGTCAGGGGCGTTCGGTGGAAGCTTTCAGGGG
>NZ_QPLO01000005.1:0-115804 GCF_003665865.1 Haloferax sp. Atlit-109R | reverse complement strand
TCCTGCCACTGCAGCTGCCCCTAGCAGTTTACGCCGACTCGTTCTATCGAGCTCTGAATCGTTCGAAGTGCTTAGGGTATTCTCTCTCATTGTGGAGTGACTGCTCAGATTACTGAGGCGCTAGTTGGCTTCCGACCCAGGGACAGGAGCGCCAGCAATCGGCAGGGGCTCGTACGGTTCTTCCAAGTACTCTAGCTCTGAATCCGTCAGGTCGATATCGAGCGCTTCGACGGCTTGTTCGAGATGTTCGACGCTCGTGGTGCCGACGATCGGCGCATCAACGACGTCCTGG
The DNA here is from genome assembly GCF_003665865.1 of Haloferax sp. Atlit-109R. Classification (NCBI taxonomy): domain Archaea; kingdom Methanobacteriati; phylum Methanobacteriota; class Halobacteria; order Halobacteriales; family Haloferacaceae; genus Haloferax; species Haloferax sp. Atlit-109R. The sequence goes on along the minus strand of NZ_QPLO01000005.1, from coordinate 115,512 downwards.
TGGAGTAACCACGCCAGCGAGAGCTGTGCCATCGTCACCCCCTTCTCCGCAGCGAGTTCCTCAACTCGCTCGTTGACGGCCGGTCCGCCGCCCATCCGGTATTCCTCGTGCGTCTCGGTGAGCTCTTCGCCGCGGGTGGTCGCCGTCATCTCTTCGTGGGGGCGGGTGAGGTATCCTTGTGCGAGCGGACTCCACGGGATGACGCCGATGTCTTCTTTCTCGCAGAAGGGGAACATCTCCCGCTCGCCTTCGCGGTAGACGAGGTTGTAGTGGTCCTGCATCGTCACGAACTGTTCAATATCTAGGTGATCGCTGGTGTACAGTGCCTCGGCGAACTGGTGAGTCCACATCGACGACGCGCCGATGTATCGAACCTTCCCGCGTCGTACTGCGTCATCAAGGGCACGCAGCGTTTGCTCGATGGGTGTCTCGTAGTCCCACCGGTGGATCTGGTAGAGGTCAACGGTATCCATCCCCAGTCGGTCTAGCGAATTCTCCAGTTCCTGTTCGACAGTCTTCCGGGAGAGTCCCGACGCGTTCGGGTGTGGTTCGTCTGCATCGGAGAAGAGGTTCGTGGGGAAGTAGCATTTCGTGGCGACGACGTGTTCGTCGCGGTCGTACTCTCCGAGAACGTCCCCGATGATCTCCTCGGACTCCCCGTTCGAGTACGCGTTGGCCGTGTCGAAGAAGTTGATACCGAGGTCAATCGCGCGTTCGATGATCTCGCGCGAGCCCTCCTCGTCGAGCGTCCAGTCGTGCAAGTCGCTCACGCCGAAACTCATCCCGCCGAGACAGATGCGGCTGACCTCCATTCCGGTCGAACCGAGAGTAGTGTATTCCATGGTTATGGTTCTTCGAGGGCAGTTACTTCAGATCCGTCCGGTTCAGGCATGAAGGCGAGGTGGCTGAACGGCGAATCGGCATTCCGTGTGTTCCCGTGCCAGTGCTCTTCATCAGGCTCGAAGACGATCAGGTCGCCCTCCGAGACCTCACGTTCTCCGTTGCGGGTTGCGACGATTCCTTCGCCTTCAGTGACGTACAACACCTGTACGCCAGCATGCGTGTGGAATTTGGTTCGTTCTCCCGGTCGGAACGTAACTTCCACCGAGCGGACGGTATTCCCGTCGAACTCGCTCGAAACACCATCCGAAACGAGCACCGTCGTCACTTGGGCCGGGTGATCGGATTCTTCTCTATCAGCGGACGGAACGTTTGTCACATCCATGTTTTGTACGTATGCGAATTGCGGGTTTGATATCCAAGACTTCGATGCTATCTGGAAACCGTATTTAACTCCCGTCGTCTCTGAAGTGGCGAAGGGGATACCGGAGATCGCGTCTGAGAGACGGATAGGTCACGTAGAGAGAGCGCTCAGATCAGCTCACGTGTCCCGTTCAGCCTCCCCCAACCACTTCACCATCTCCGGGTCTCGGTGGTCGAAGAACTGGCTTTCTCCTTCGTCTAGTTCCGAAATCGTCTCCATTTCCTCCGTGGTGAGTTCGAAGTCGAAGACATCGAAATTCTCGGCGATCCGGTCGGCGTGAACCGACTTCGGAATAGCGACGATTTCGCGCTGGATGAGCCATCGAAGCACTACCTGTGCAGCGGATTTGCCGTGGCGGTCTCCGATCGTGGTCAACACGTCGTGTTCGAAGATGTCGTTCTGCCCTTCGGCGAACGGCCCCCACGACTCGTGTTGGATGTCCTGTTCCTCGAGGAATGCTGCATCCTCGATTCGCTGGTAGAAGGGATGTGTCTCGATCTGATTGACGGCTGGGACGACATCGTTGTGGACCATAAGGTCCATCACCCGGTCGGGATGGAAGTTGCTGACCCCGATCGCCCTGATCTTGCCGTCCTCGTAGAGGTCTTCCATAGCCTGCCACGAACAGTGGACGTCGCCGTAGGGCTGATGAATCAGAAACAGGTCGAGGTAGTCGAGGCCCAGTCGGTCCAACGATCGCTCGAACGCGTCCAAGGTGGCTTCGTAGCCAGTGTCCTGTACCCAGAGCTTCGACGTCACGAACACCTCGTCTCGCGGCACGTCGCTCTTCTCGATTGCCCGCCCGACCGCCTCCTCGTTCTCATACGACGCCGCGGTATCGATGAGTCGATACCCCGTATCGAGTGCTTCCGAGACACTGCGTTCACACTCGTCGAGGTCCTCGATTTGATACGTGCCGAATCCGAGAATCGGCATCTCCACACCGTTGTTGAGTTCAACTGTCTTCATAGTAGGTCTCTGTCTACCAGATCAGAGGGACTACGGCCAGATAGCGACGGTGCTAATTGGATACCGTGTTTAAGTGCTCCTGTGTTTGGAGTGCCGAAGAGAGTAGCTGCCGCTCACCCCGCCTGAGGAGTCTCGAGAGCGAGGGTTGTGAGATGCCGAGTTCCGTAGCGAGCTCCTCAGTCGAGGTCTGTCGTGGGCTCTCGTAGTAGCCACGAGAGAGCGCGAGTGTCAGCGCCTCGTATTGCCGTTCAGTCAACCCAAACGGGATAGCATCGTCCGATGCAGCGGAAGTGGAGGTCATCGAGATGAGGTCGAGCGAAATCCCGTAGTTCTCACAGCGGGTCCGGGACTCCATGAACGCATCACGGTCCTTGTACACTTTCCTTTCGTACCATCCGTCCGGTGTGACGACGGTCGGCTCGAGTTTGGCCGCTACGGAACTGCCCCCACTGAATACGTCCGAGATCGCGTCGTCGAGGTCTATCGTAAGGTTGTGGACGGTTTCCTCGCCCGCGTAGCCGATCGTTGTCGCCTCTTGGACTTCGTCCAGCGATTCCAAGTCGGCTTCTGAAACGTTGACTTCGGAATCGATTTTGACGATGAACATCCGGGCGTCCTGTTCGAAACAGAGCCCATGGACGCACTCAATTTGGTCCGGTGGGAGTCTCTCAGTGATACTGACTAGCGGGAGAGACGGTGAACTGAGGGAAAACTCAGTCGTAATTGTCATACATAGACGTATGCTTCCCCGGTAGTTAACGTTCGGGACTCCCGTGTTTACAGGGATTACTCCAACAGGAGATGGTCTGAGCAGCTCCACCCTCGTAGAGCAAATCAGCGGATCTGTTGTAACTCAAGGATAATTCTGGGCTGGTGGTGTTTATTGCCCCCGAGAGGGGTGCGGGGGTCACCGAACCGCCCGCGAGCAACGAATGAACGGGAATGTACCTGTAGCAAGTTCGGAATCGGTACCAGTAGCATCGCCCGGTCAGTCCCACCGAGACGCAGTCGAATACGTCGGCTTCCGCGTCGACGGCCAAGCCGTCGTCCTGAACCTCTCGGAGCATCGGCGACTCTCCCTCGAGCGCAGTCTGGACCTCGTCAACCACAGCCAGAGAGGCCGATCAAAACGACTGACGTGAGAGGGATTCTAAAATAGTTCCCCGCTGGACCGGGTGATCGGTAAGTATAGAGCGCAAGTCGGTCAACTACTGGTTATCGCTGGGCTGGTTGAACAAGGCCGTGATTGTGAAGCCACCATAGAACCCGAGCGTGTAGATTACGACCTCGGTAGCAAAGTCAGCAGCCGTCTGGATGTCTTTGAGGTGGATGAAGAGTACGTCAGTAGCCACGACAAAGACGGTGATGACTAGACAGAAAATCAATCGACGAACGCTGAAGAGAGTGCTTTGCCAGATGAAATTGAACATTATCGGCTCTGTTGAAACCCTCTTGCCGTCTTGCGATTTGTTGAGAGACTAGTTTTCACTGTGATTCACGGAAACTAGCCAGAAAGAGCGCTCTCTGCAATGTCAACGCTGAAGGATTTCAACAGAGCCACATTATCGCAATTTGCGCTTGACACGAAGCGGTGAAGAACCTTGCTCGTGGCTCGGGCCAACTGCTGAATTCGCATACCTACCCAACCGGCTGTTTCGTCGATGATAGGAGGAAACAAACGACGACCAACTGCTGCATACAACCTCTGAATTCAGCACGACTCGCAGAACTATTCTACGAACTGATAGAAACACCCGTAGTACGTTGGTAGGTCATCGAGCTGTTTCCGGCTTCCTGTAGGCTATTTATCGATCTGGAATTCAAGTACGATTCCGGTCGGTAGTGTTTGTTGCCCCCGAGAGGGGTGCGGGGGAATTCACTCCCCTCAACCGAGCCATGACCGACTCAGAGTACCCCTGGCGAGACGAATCGCGCCTCTACGAACTCTACTGGGAACAGGAGTTTAGCACTGTAGAGATCGCGGACAAACTGGGCTGTACACAACAGACGGTTTCGAAGTGGATGCAGCGATTCGACATTCCTCGTCGAGACGCACGCGAGGCGGCCCCGAACCGGCGACGGCATCCCGCCGTGTTCACCGACCGTGGCTACATCATCTGCGCCTCGAACTATCGTGGAACCACAGACTCCGTCGGGATTCACCGGCTCGTAATGGTCGCAGAGTGCGGGTTCGACGCCGTCGCGGACAAGCACGTTCATCACAAGAATGGCGTCCAGTGGGACAACAGGCCAGAAAACCTCGAACTCCTCAGTCGGGCCGAACACGCCGAACGACACGGCTTCGGGTCTGAGATTAAACCAACAGACCACGAGTGGGACGTGTCCGATCGCGAGCGGGACGAACGGGGGCGATTCAAATGACGACGGCGTACGTCGGCCGACGTCAACGAGGAGAGCTCGTTGTCACTCGCCGTCCCGAGGACACAGAACTCACGCCCGACCGCAGTCTCAAGCTCGTCAATCACAGTCCGAGTGGCTTCGAGGTCGGGTATAGTGGTAGCGGGCCCGCCCAGCTCGCGTGCGCGCTCCTCCTCGACTACTACGACGATGAGCAGTTCGCCCGTGAGCACTACATCGCGTTCCGGAATCAGGTGGTTTCGCAGCTGGAGTGCGACGGTGCCGCGGCGTGCTGGCACCTCCCCGGCGAGGAGATCGACGCCGCGATGGCGACCCTTACCGACGACGTCGTCGCCCTCGCCGACGGCGGACGGCCGTCACCGACGCTTCCCGAGAACTGGCGAACCGTCTCCCGCCCTGATCGAAGAGTGTTCCAGCGCGCTGATCGCGACCACTACATCGTACTCGGGGATGGGAGCGAGGAGTGGCTGGTCGTACTCTGCAGCCAAGGCGACCGTGCATATCCTGCCCCGCTCGCACATCGGACGGTTGTCGAGGAGGGTGACGTGGAACGGGTAATCCAAGAACTCGCTGAAGAGAGCAACGACCTCATCGAATCCCCGGAGGGGGAGCACTGATGGAGACGCTTCGACTGGCGCGAGCCACCCATCAGCTCCTCGAACGTGGTGTCGAGGCGCTCGAGAAAATCGGGCGCGAACTGGAGCGATACAACGACCGGGAGGAGTGATTCGCGACCCAAGCACAGTTATTACCGCCAGAATTACCAGACTGCTCTGGTAATCAGATAATAATCAGATATGGATATCCCCACGGACCGTTCCGAATACCTACCCGGTTTTCCTTTCAAAGCGACACGGGCTATCCTCGTCGTCCTCGGACTATGTCTGCTCGTCTATTCAGTCCCCGTTACGGGGACGTTTGACCAAGTTGATCCTGTAACGCGCTCAACGTCAGTACCGCTTGAATATACGACTACAGGAGGAGAAACCGAGTACGGGACTTTCGATATCCAAATCACGACTCCGACAACTGGCGTCGCTACAAACGGAAGTGTCCGGATACGGATGCAGACCGGGTGGGGGAATCCATATGCCAACACAGAGAGCCCGCCAAGAGCACCGCTTGAAGTCGCCGTTATCGCCGCACCGACATCATGGCGACCCGAACGGGCGGCCAGAGAGGGGACAGTCCTCTTTGCGAACACTTCCACATACGAGCAGGGCGAATACGCGACGTTCGAACGAGTACTACACTTGCCAGCGTCAATCGCACCGAAAGGGGTCGGACCTACGGAGGCGACATTATACTATTACGCGGCGTCAAACGCTGGAACCAATCGTTTTGAGATACTTCGAACCTACACAGTATATCGACCGTTCTGGGAACGGCCACGGGCATGGGGACTGCTCGCTGCAATAGTTCTCCTAGGTGCAACACTACCGACGTTCAACCAGTCGGTTCGTAACCGTCTCGCCGAACCGGTGCAACGCTACGCTGATCGACAATGGCGCCAGGATCTCCTTTCCAAAGCACAGAGACTCGACGACAAGTTCGACACAGAGACTACAGCCAGCGCGGGATCACCAGTTGAACAGTCTATTCAAGCAGCTCCGCGTGAGAATCTTCAGGATTGGAGTCAGAGGCTGGAACAGTTCGCAGTACTGGACCAGACGCTCTCAAGACTTCCTTTCGAGGAGTTACCGGTTGCAAGGACAAAGGTTCGGTCACTCGCAGCCCAGACGTGGAGTGACAACGATCCCGCAACCGCGAGCGATCTAAATGACGTGCTTACGGGGATTGATATTGGCTTTGAAGTTAGAATTCGTGGCCAAAGCTACGATGGGGCCAAGCTGCTTGACCAAACCCTTGCTGACTTTCCGTCCTCGGAAGATGACCAGCTTGAACAGGCTGCTGCAGAGATAAATCGATTCGAGGACGCCCGAGCAACCGTCGAACAGTGGAGTCAGCCCAGTAGTAGTCCGGCAGACTCGGGGAAAAGTAAGCTGGCTGTTCGTGTCGATAGCCAAGTGGTTGAGCCAACAGCGATCTGGGAACGTCTTGATACCATCTTGACTGAAGGAACTCTCGATCAATTCTGCGAGCAAGCAAAGGCGGTTGAAGATTTCGCAGCTAAGACCGAACCACTACGAAGCAACAGTGGGTCGTCTCATCCCTTATCAGCTGGCCAAGCACAGGATACAACGATCGAGGACGCCTGTAATGCGGTTCGGGAGGGCGATCTAGATGCCATCGAGAAGGCGATGGTGAAGGCAGAGGCATGGGTCGCCGAGCAGGAAGTGGCACAGATGTTCGCAACTACGGACTTGTCTCACAGTTCTATCGACCCGACTGATGTCCAGAATCGGGTTGACCAAGCCCGCGCCACTAACGACTACACTCGCATCAAATCAATCAGGGATGAAGTAATGGCCCAGCTTGACTCGACGTGGCAGCCATCGGATCTGCTTTCATTAACGCCAACGCAGTTTGAAGAGGTTCTGGGACAGCTTTATCAAAGGAATGGATACGACGTCCAGGTCACACAGCAATCGGGAGATAGAGGAATTGACGCTATTGCACGCAACGGCCAGCGAACAATCGCTATTCAGGCCAAACGCTACGATCCTAACGGGGCCGGGAACGTGTCTGGTCCAGAGGTCCGAAACGCAATCGGGGCGACAGTACAAGAAGGCGCAGATGTCTGCGTGGTCGCAACATCGTCTGGATTTACGCAGGACGCAAGGCGGGCTGCTATGGAAACAAAAGGTGTAGAGGTACAGCTACTGTCTGGACGGGATGTAATCGAAAAGCTCTCGAAGAGTCAAATTCCAAATCCGACCTAAGTTCGTTTTCCGAAAGGCAAGAACATCCGATCGAGTCTATTGTCCCAGATTCTATAGTAACATCCGGAGGCAGAAGGCGCCGATAGGTTACAAGCATCACCAGCGGGCGAGAACGGGGGCTCTCAAACATCGAGCGCGTCAGCGACAATCTGCAGGAGAAGGTCGACCAGTTCGAAGAGCGGGAGGACGCGCTTCGTGAGCGGTTCCAAGAGGCGATGGCCTGACGCCGCATCGGTGACGTAGTCGTCTGTTCTGTTTTTCTCGCCCTGGAGGGGTGGAGGCCAACCGAGATGGAACAGTCCACGATTAGCGACGGGAGTGAGGATAAATTCCCCCCTGAGAAACGTCTTGAAGCACCGAATTACCGATTGATCAAGGCAGGGATCGCGACGATTCCGGATATGGAAACCCTCCAAGAGTGCGTTGCCTACGAGAACGCCCACCAGAATCGAACGCAGATTCTGCGCCGGCTCAAGTGGAAGGCCGAAGAGCTGCGTGAGGACGAAGAGTAAGCTCTGTTCTTAACCAACATATTCCGCGTGGGTTCCCCTATTGTTGGTTAACAGACTGTCCCTCGGTTTATCGGGCCCCTGAATGGGTGCGGGGCAGCCAGCAGCGACCTCGCGAGCCAAATCATGTCCCTCGAGCTGAGCTCCAGCGCCAGCACCGCCCGCGAAATCTCCGCCGCCAGACAAACAGACTTCGTGGCGTTCCTCCACCGAGCTCCCTTTGCCGGCGATGCTCTCGCCCTCGGCTTCCTTCCCGGGTTTCGCGAGGACTGTGGGTACCAAGAGACGCAGTATCAGAACCTCAGCCTTCCCGTTGGGATGCTCGACAACGATTTCCGAAATCCCGATCTGGACCGATTCGTCGACCGCTTCTTCGAGCATGAACCACAGGTCGGGGTCATTGGAGACGTCGACGAAATCGACGACGTCGACGCCCACGTCGCTGCTGCTCGCGAGATCCAAGCGAGCTATCCCGAGGCGGAGCTCATCGTCGTTCCGAAGGCGCGGGCGGTGATCGACGCGATACCCGAGAACCTCGTCCTCGGATATTCGCGGGGATACGCCGACCGCCTGGCCCACGAGTTCTCCGACCCAGCCGATTGGAGAGGGCGGCGCGTCCACATCCTCGGCGGAAGTCCGTCCAAGCAGCTCGACGCCATTCGACAGCTGACCCGACCGACACTCACCGACGAGCCACCGGCCGACATCGTCGGCGTCGACTGGAACGGGTTGCATCGTGGCGCACAGTTCGGTGAATTCTGGACGGCCGACGGCTGGGACGACAGCGGTCGCGACGCCGACCACGTCACCGTACGAAAGACGGTGCGCCACAGCCTCGCTCGCGTCCGTGAGTTCTGGAGGACTCACGGAATCTGGCCCGAATCGACACCGCAAGACGAGGGGCTCAACGTCGAGTACGAGGGACCGAGTCCTGCCGATCTCGAGGGCGCCGCCTGTACCGAGTGCGGGGCGAATGTCTGGCGAACTCGCCGCGGCCCGTACGTCGCCGAATATGATACCGGCGCTATCTGTGGATACTGCAGCTACGAGTGCTACTTCAGTCACCGTCACCGGAACAACCTGGAGGAAATCGCCGGCGAGCAGAGCGTCTACATTCCGCCGGCGTGACTTAGCGACCTGTTTTTCGAGCCCCGGGAGAGGGCGGAGGCTCGGTCGTGAACCTTCGTCCAGAGGTGACTTTCCGTGAGTCAGCAACAAACTGCAGACGACGTTTCAGTCGATGAGATTCCAATCGATATCTCGAACACCCAGTCCGGGGATATCGATCCCGCCGATGTCCCCGACGAAATCGAGTCGATCACCCGTGGTCTAGCGAGCGAACAGCCGCCGACGAACCCCCTGGTCGTTCTCAAAGCGGCTCGCTGGTGGTACATCCATGGCAAGGGTGGAACGGATCCCGCCTTCAGGTGGGCCATCGAGTGGACGCGTCATCTAGCGACCGACACGCCCAGCGACGTCGATCGATTCGACGAGTTCCTTGAGTACCTCGTCACGGTCGGCTTCGCTGACGAGACCCACGAACTCCGCTAACCAAGAGGGCGATTTTTTATTCGCCCCAGAGGGGTGCGGCGCGGTCTGAACAGACGCAGTCGCCGTGAATTCGATTCGGTGAACACGATGTCCACGACCAGAGACTCGTCGGTCTCCTTCGATCAGACCGACACGCGAGACGACGAGATGAACAGCACCATCGAACAGTGGATCGACGAGCTCGTCGCCGGCGTTGACGACGCGCAGGCGAGCGAGGAGTTCCAAGAGTGGCTCGACGTCCAGAGTCGCTTTCACGACTACTCCTACCGGAACACGCTCCTCATCAAGCGGCAGTGTCCCGAGGCGAGCCGGGTTGCGGGCTACCGGACGTGGCAGGAGGAGTTCGATCGTCACGTCACGGAGGGCGAGTCGGCCATCTGGATCTGGGCGCCGATCATCACGAAGCAGTGCCCGGAGTGCGAGAACTCGCCGAGCTACCACGAGGACAGTGACTGTGAGTACGACGAGACGCCGCCCGAGGAGTGGTCCGAGGGCCTCGTCGGATTCAAGCCCGCGCCGGTGTTCGATGTCTCCCAGACCGAGGGCGAGCCGCTTCCCGACCTGGACACGGCAGCGACCGGGGACGCCGGCAACCTTATCGATCGGCTGACCGACGCCGCAGATGAACTCGGTGTGACGGTTCGAATCGTTCCAGCCGAGGAGTGGACCCACGGCGAGGCGAAGGGCATCTGCGAGCAGCTGAGTCTCATCGATATGCAGCCGCGTGTCGAGGTTCGTGATCGGGAGAACGATGCCGACCTTGCGCGGACGCTGATTCACGAGTACGCACACGCCCAGCTCCACTTCGACGTCGACGACGACACCGAGCGGGCGAAACGCGAAGTCGAGGCCGAAGCCGTCGCGTACGTCGTCGGACGCTACTGCGGACTCGACACTAGCGGGTCAGCTTTCTACCTCGCTGCGTGGGAGTCCGACGATCCCGAGGTCGTTCGCGAGCGCCTCGGACGGATTAGTCGAACGGCAGAGGAGCTCATCGACGTGCTCGAAGAGCCGCCTGCTCCCTAAATCGGTTAACCAACAAATTGCCCGAATCTCCCTCTTTCGTTGGTTAAGTTTTTTGCGCCCGCAGAGGGGTGGAGGCGCATTCTGACCTCCGCGAACCATGACTGACGACTATCTCACAACGGTCCTCGAGGAAGCCGAGCACGTCGCCGAGCAGCACGATCAGGTCGCCCGAACGACAGACAAACAAGCCCACGAATACCTCCGATACGCCGTTCTTCGGGTGCTCGAAGGCGAGTCGGCACACCTCCCGGCGGACTGGACGCCGATCGACGGCGTGACCGTCGGCTACGGGAGCGACGACGCGATGTACGACAGCTGGGGCTCCAGCGAAGACTGGTGGGAGACCGTCCCGCCGCAAGAAGCGTGTACCCGCTTTCGGGTGTTCTTCCCGGACGACCACCAGACGGTTCCCCGTGACATCGTCGACGTGATGACCGCGATCGGTGCCTGGCAAGTGTGGACCGGGAGCGCAGCCGCCTGTGGCTCCTACGACCATCGCGAGCGCCGCGAGGTCCACTACCTCTGGCCGGAAGGCCATCCGGTTGAGGAAGTGCTCCACGAGCGGCTCAGTGGCCCTGCGGTAGCCGTCGCTCCCGACGGTGGCCGAACGGGCGACGTTCGCGACCGACTGGTCGTCGACGAGAACACACAGTCGCAGAATGAACTCGAGCCCCGCACGAAGCGTGCCGTCGCCGAAGCGATGGACGTCTCGCTCCTCTCGAAAGGTGGCCGCTACGAGGTGCAGTCTGCGTCCGGGAACCGGTACGAAGTCGACGTTATCGACGAATCGTGTACCTGTCCCGACTGGCAGCAGCGCTCACCCGAGGGCGGCTGCAAGCACCTGCGCCGCGTCGATCACGAGATCAAACGGGGCCGCGTGCCCCGACCAGACGGCCGCCTTCCCTCCCCGTAGTCGTGACCAGACTACTCCACGGGACGGACTGTGTCGCCATCCCGACGGACCCGGTCGAACGTTGAGAGATACGCGAGCCGGTCGTGAACCTCGTCGGTGTCCAGCTCCAGTTCGGCGGCCAGTTCGTCGACGGTCATCGGCTCGTCGAGTGCTTGGAGAACTTCGAGCCCCCGGTAGTACCTGTTCGTCAGCTCCTGAACGCGCCCCTCGATCGGCGTGGTCACTCCGTACCGCTCCTCGAGTTCGACCAGGGCCTCGTTCGCGAACGTGGCGAACTGATCGTCACCCAGGCGTTCGATCTGGGCTTCGAGTTCATCCCGGACGACGTCGTAATCGAGACCGGCCTGTACGAGCATATTCATGTCCTCGATATCGTCGTCGCGGCCTGCGATCGCCTTGAACAGGAAGATATCCTTGTTGCTGACCAGCCGGACCGTCAGTCGATCCAGGTTGAGGAACGGCTCGCTACGCTCTTGCATCCCGTCGGTGAGCACGAGCTTGTTCGCGACCTGCTGGTTGAAGATGTCGAGGCGACACCCATCGTCGTTCTCGACGCAGCTCGTCGCCCCAAGCGCCCGGTAATCTGGATCCAGCGACTGGACCTCCGCGTATCCGAGGTCCATCAGGACGGCCCACAGCTGGCCGTACGCGTCGCCATCTGGAACGACAAGGTCGATATCTTTCGTCGCCCCCTTGAGGTCGCGCAGCGACATCGCGCCACCACCGATCAAGTAGACTGTGAGCGGTTCAGATAACCCATCCCCGATTCGCTGGAATTCGTTCTCGATGTACTCGCGTCCGAATGTTGGTCTCATTGTGGTAGTGGTACCTCGTAGTCAGCCGCCAGCTCCTGGAACTCGTCCCACTCCGGGAGCCGGTCATCGTCGACCTCGCCGTGCGTCTCGAGGTAGCGGACCAAGGCGTCGATTTCGTCTTCGAGGCCATACTTCGCCGCCTGCGCTCGGAGGGCCGCCTCGTCGACGTCGACGTGACTGAGCAGGAGGAGACAGTACGAACGGTGGCGGCTGCCGTCGTCGATCAAGAGGGTGTGACAGCAGAGCTCCGCCGGCGAGACTGCGTCGAGGTCCTCGGAGTAGACGTAGTAGCGGTGGCCGGTGAGCAAAAACTGGAGGTCGAAGGCTGCAAATCGAGCGAGCCCGGTTTCGTGGAACGCCTCCGCATCGATCTCCCTCTCGGCCTGGGCGAGGAATTCGTCGTAGTCCTCCCAGAGAATCGTCCCCTTCGGGGCGACGGCTTCGAGGCGGTGGCGATGCAGATGGTGTGCGAGTTCACGGGCGAACTCGTGGAGGCGGTCGAAGTCGGCGTTGAACTCGTAGCGGCCGTCGGCCGTCCCGACGAGACCACGGTCGCGAAACCGCTTGAGGATGCGGTTGACCGTGTTGCGGTAGTTGTCGCTCCGGTCGGCGATCTCGGAGACAGTTCGCGGCTGGTCGAGGTAGTACAGCACCTCGAGTGCCTTGCCGGTCAGCAGCTCGGGGAACTCGATGTGGGAGTGCTGGCGGACGAGGTCCCGATAGAGTTCGACGGCGCGAGCATCCGACGGAACGACTCGTTTTCGCCGGCCATCGCGTTCCGTGTAGACGAGCCCTTTCTCAACGAGGTCGCCGACGGCACGAGAAAGGTAGCTCTCGCTGTGATCGAGCTTCGTCGCGAGTTCGGAGATCGTGTCGCCACGGTCGACCGTGGCGAGGACCTCGAGTTCGATACGCCGGAGCACGGTGTAACATAGTACGAAACTTGTATATAAAGAAGTTTCGAGTAGTGTTACAGCCAGCAATCGCGAGAACCGTCCCAATCGTCTTAACCAACAAAACTATGGGTTCATCGGCTGTGTTGGTTAACACGAGAGTAGCCGATGTCCTACGAACCCCCGACCCCACCGGCGAACCTCCCGGCGGAGATCGTCAACACGCTCAATGAAGCCACACCGGAGCATCTTCGGGACGTTGCCAGCTACGCCGAGGCGTTGGCCAAACACAAAGAGCGGGAAGCTCGTCTCGAGGAGAAAGCGGACGACGCCGACGTCGAGGAGCGCCCCGATGACCTCCCAGACGACGTGCCGGCGAAGGCGACGATCACGATCAAGGAGATCAACGACAACCGCTACTACTACTGGCAGTGGCGGGAAGGCGATTCGGTGACGTCGAAGTACAAAGGGCCGGTGAATCCCGACGAATAGACGAGATGGAACTGTAGCCTGCTGTTCGTTTCAACGTGATTCGTAGCGTAGCAGATGACACCCCCCAGAGTGTGAATGGGATCGGTTTACCCGACACCCCTCGGTGTGAATGGGCTACCAACCGCCGATCTCTAACGAGACTTCACGCCGAGAGAAGACAGAGCAACACGCGGATAGATTACGCCTCGTTTACCCCCACACCCCTCAGTGTGAATGGTCCACCACCCAGGGTACCGCGATTAAGAAGGCATTAACAGCAGAAGTCCTCACGCCGTAGGGAGGGTTCTCGCCTCATTGGCGAACCTTCGGCTTCGGCACAAGGCCTCGCCTTTCAGAATATATCTACTCGGAGGGCTGTTTAGACTGCAGTATAATAAAGATAACTACAGCTGCGGTGCGGTGCAGTAGCAGGTCGGGTCAACTGCCGAGGAAGAACGTGTAAGCCGCTTTCCGTGCCGTAATGGGACTCAGACAGACGACACAGCTTCTACGGATTGAGTCCAGCTCCGTCTTTCCTACAGTCGCGACCTATGGGGGACCATTCACACCGAGGGGTGGGGGTGTCACCATCCCATCAACGTCTGGAGTTCCGGCGTCGAGTTGATCAGTCCAGTTCGTGTACTCTCGACGTCTCCTTGGAGCGAATACGACCTGAACTTCCCTTGATCTCCGCCTTCCTTCTTTTTCGATTCGAGAACTCCTGTCGTCACGTGTTTGTTCAGAAGCTCAAGCGCACGATTGTACCCCTTGGGCTCTACTTCGACGTCCCGTGCTACTGTTTGGTAAACCTCGTGAATCTCTGACGTCCGGAACCATTCTTTCTCCGGGTTATTCCGGTCAAGACGTGTGAGAGCAAACAGGAGTAATTTCCCGGACAACGGAGTCCCTTTCACCATCTCCATAAAGAGTTCAACTTCGACGAGTTCGTCAGCTTCGAGAACGTGATTCGCGGTCACGATATCGTCGCCTTCTTCGTCGGCGATCTCGCCCGCATTCCGGAACAATCGGACTGCCCGTCGAGCGTCACCGTGTTCTTCAGCTGCGAGTTCAGCCGTGGTTGGAATCACCTCGTCATCGAGGACACCGTCGTAAAATGCGTCCCGTCGATTTTCGAGGATTGCAATGAGCTGGTCTTCTTCGTACGGTGTGAACGTTCGGTGTTCTGGCTGGAGAGTCGATTGAACCCGTGACTCGATTTCTCCTTTGAATTCGATGTCGTTCGAAATCCCGATTGTAAGGACTGGGAAGTCAACGTCGTCTTTTGATTGTGACCGTGATAGCGTGTAGAGGACTTCGTTCACTTCTCCGTGCTTGTCGATTTCATCGATAATGACGACAAGACCGCCAGAAAACTCCCGCTGAACAACGGGCCACAATTTCTGATCCCGATAATGCTCGGCTGAGAGGCCCTGATAGGGGACATCAAGCGGATTCTCTGCTTTCGCGTTCACCTGCTCTGCAATCTTTCGGAAGGTGGAGGTATACGTAGAGATGGGGTCTGGGTTAATGTAGGCAGTAACGATGGGGGAGTCCGTTCCTGCAGTTGCTGCTTCAAGCCGCTCGCAGACGTGTCTTGCAACTAGTGTCTTCCCCGTCCCGGTTTCGCCCCACTCCAGGACGTTATCCGGGACGCTATTTGTCCGCATTTTTCGGAGATTCTTGGCCAAGAACGTGATATGGTCGTCTCGTCCGACAATTCGATTGGCGTCAGGAACGTTATCGATCTCGAGCAACCACGGTTTCTCAAAAATATCCGATTCATCTTCGCTATCCCCCTCGTCGACATTTAATATCTCGTCGACGGTGGTTTGTGTGGAATCGTTGTTTGGCATGAGCGGACCAATTCGCCCCATTCACATATAGGTTGTCCACCCTCGGTGTGATTGATTTGCCTCCATTCACACTCCGGGGGGTGTTCCAGAGAGCAGGACCCCCCAGAGTGTGAATGGGATCGACCTCGTCGCCCACTTGTGATTTTGCTCACCTCAGAAGAGATTTGTGACTACTCATCCGTTCCGGGCTGCTGTAAACTCCGTCAGCTCCACCTCTCGTGTCTCCGCGAGTCTCCGTCGAATATCTGTACGATCCCACCCCAGCGGCAACAGCACGCTCTCAATCGCTCGAACCAGCTGCGTCTCGTAGTACGAGGCGTCGTAGGTCTCGATCTTCTCGTGGGCGAGGGCGACCCGGTCTCGCGAGGATTTCTCGTCGTCGACGACCACGTACTCGATATCCTGGCCCGGGTGGACTGCCAGGTCCTGCTCGCGGGCTCGCTTCAAGGCGGCCACGTTCTGGGTATTCTGTGAGTACCCCTCTAGGGGTTTCGAGACACGGTTCCGTTCGACGAGCCGCTCCACTGCCACGTTGCCCGCCTGCAGTTCGTCGATTGCTCGTTCGAGCCGTCCGAGCACCGCGTCCGGTGACCGCGTGGCATCGAGCCGGTCAAGACAGTCCCGCTGGACGTTCTCGATGAACGGCGGAGTCGAACGCTGTCGGGCTTCGATGCCCCTGATCTTGAAGTCGTCGTCGCCGGCGACCTTCCCGAAGTACTTCGTTAGCGCGCCGGCGTCGCTCTCGCGCTGCGGGACGAACGCCACCCAATCGTAGTGGGCCTCGTGTTCGAGCCGAATCTCGACGCGTTCCGTGATCTCCGTCGCGAGCGTCTGGAGGTCCTCGCGGTCCTCGTCGTCGACGTCGGGGTCCGGCGTCACCCAGATGGAGTCGACGATGCCGTGGACGACCCGCCAGCCGCCGGCTTCCAGTCGCTGTTTCGCCGTCAGCAGAATCTCGCGAGCGAACGCGTTGATCGCTTCGTGGCACTCGATGCGGCCGAACTTCGCGTTGCTGAACCCTTGATAGCCGAAGCAGGCGACGAGGATCCACTTCAGCGCTCCCGACCGTCCCTCGAGCTCCGCCAGGCGGTCCTCGTCAGGGTCGTCCCGTTCCTTCTCGCGACGGATGGCCGCCTTGATCTCGTCGCGCGCGTCGATGATCGGCTGTAGCACGTCGACGAGGTAGCCCCGGTCGTCGCAGATCGAGTACCCGAGGCCGGGGACGTCGTCGCGGTCGCTGTGGCAGTCACACCGGATAACGTCCGGTGAGACGTTCCGGGTACAGATGATGTTCGGATACAACGAGGAGAAGTCGAGTTCGTGGACGTTCTCGTGGAGGCCGACCTCGGGCGCGAAAATGAAGCCGCCGCGGTCGGCATCGTGGAGCGTCCCCATCGGCTTGTAGAACTCGTGACGCCAGGAGTTCCACGGGACGAGGACGCCGCGGTCGTGGGCCTCGCAGATTTGGATCGCCGTGAGCACGTTCCCGATCGACGCCCACGCGAGTTCCTGGACGGGCTTTTTCGAGCGCGACACGAGGTCGAGGACGCCGTCGAGGTTCGTCTCCCCGTAGAAGAACGTGTTCGACTCGTCGATGATCGCCCGGCCGGGCACGTTGTACCGCGCCGGCGAGTGACCGACGCGGCCGTAGCTCGAGTACGTCGACCGGCTCGCGAGCTGCTGATAATCGACGTCCGGCCACCGACTCAACGAGAAGTCGTCGACGCCGGCGTTCGTCGCCATCTCGTACAGCGTCGGGACGATCTCGCTCGTCGAGCAGACCAAGACATCTGGATCGCGAGCGTCGAGCGCCCCCTGAACGGCGGTCAGGAGATCCGTCGGCGAGCCGGTGACGGTGTCGCCGGCGACGGACAGCTCGCCGTAGACGTCGTTGCTCGTTTCGGTCACCGGGACGCTGAGCCGGAGCGTCGACAGCCCGCTCGCCGGCGTCGGATCGGCGCGGGTCTCTAGACAGTACCGGAACTCCCGCGAGAAGTCGACGTTGAAACAGGCGAGATCCCCGACTGGATAGTCCGACAGCTGGCGTGCTTGTCGGGCGAGTGGAGTGACGCGGTCGATGTGGGCGACATCGACGGCGAGGACTGTCTCCTCGTCCCGTCGAAAGCCGGGGCGTCGCGCAACCGTCTCGGTCGCGACGACGTCCGGGTGCTGGTCGTACACCGACTGGAGTGTCGTGAGGTCGAGGTCGGACGCTGGGTCGCGAGCGGCGACGTAGAAGCGTGGGGTGTACTTGTCCCGTTCTGTTACGACGGCAGCGTCGGTGGTCGCCTCCCACTCCAGGACGCGGCCGTCGTCCAGAAAGTCGATTGTGAACGGCATTCCTGTAGACCCAATAGTTGGTATTCCGGATAACCGATGGCGTGTCACTTCCGGATTTCAGAGAACGATGTTCTTTCTCGCAATCTCCTCGGTCGTGGCGACGACGGATGCTGGTCGTACACCGACTGGAGGATTGTAAGGTCGAGGTCGGCCTCTGGGGCGTGAGGGAAGACGTAGAAGCGTGGGGTGTATTGACATCCTCCCACGGCTGAACCGTGGGATTCCTCCGGTGAGGCTGTGGGCTATGCCGTCCCCACGGAGGCAAGTTTCCCCGTGCGGGTACTCCGGTCTGTGCGCTCCTCGTTGGGACTTGCCCTCTCGGGAGAGCGTGGTGACTCCGACCAAGTGTGGTCGTCCCACGTGAGGCGCACGGGCCGTGCCATCGACCCTGTCTCGAATTCAGTGCCAGTCTCCCGTTCAAGAAACGTCCGTGAGGCGTCGAGATCAGCGTGGCTCTCGTGTCCACACGAACACCGAAACACGTCGCCATAACGCTCTGTTTCCACCTGCTCGCCACACTCGACACAGGTTGCCGTCGTGAACGCCTCTGACCGCTCTTCGACAAGGATTCCGTACTCCTCGGCAGTGTCTATGAGACGGTCGACAAACGAGCGGTGTGCCCAGAACAGGTGGGTCTTCTCGTTGACTTCTGGGTGCCAGTGTGTCGAGAGCACGTCAGTAAGGTCGCCCACGTACACCGTTGATACGCCCTCATCATACAGCCGTTCGATCAGATCACGACAGAGTGCTTCCTGCGCGTGGTCACGGCGACGCGTTCGCTTACGGTACAGTCGGCGAATTCGTTGACTGCTGTACCGACCCTCGCGGAGTTTAGATTGTAGACGGGCGATCTCTTCGGTCGTCTCACGGAAGTCAGCGAACAACTCGCGACCCTCGTAGAGAAACCGTTTGCTGGTCGTCGTCGTACAGGCGACGAAGTTGTTTGCGCCCACATCCAAAGCAGCCGATTCGTCGGCTAATGGTGAATCCCGTTGCGAATCTGATACTGTGACGGGCTGAAAGGCTCTGAACGTGTCGCTCACTTCGTCGTACTGTATTTCCAGCTGCCCTTTCTCGCCGTCCCACTTCGGGTTCCCAACAAGTTCCAGACGGAGTCGCTCGTAGTATCCGAGTCCGTACTTCTCTTTCAGATCTTGCCCTACGGGGATCTCGACTCGACTCCGCTCGCCGAGCTCAAGCGTGTACTGGTCGTTCCGGATAAACGTACGTAGCTCACGTCCAGCGTCTTCGCTACCCCAGTAACCGGGCGGAGCGGCATCCTCGCTGTCTTCACGGGCAGCAAAGAACGACTTCCACGCCGACTTATTCTTGCGGATTACTTGTTGAGCGGTGGCAGAGCCGAGGACACCGACGTACTGTTTCCGGTAGTCGGCGGTGTCCCACACTGACTTGCCATCAAAGAACTGTTGGCGACGTTCGTAGTTTAGTTCGTTCCAGAGACTGGCGGAGGCGTCCAACAACTCGTGGAGTAGCCGCTCGTCGCCGTCAGTAAGCGGTCTGACCGCGAAGATGTTGGTTCGCTTCACGACAACAGTTTCTTATCATTTTCTGACTAAAGGTCTTTTGGACGATGAGACCGAATATCGACATCAGCCACACGCTGGCTGGACGCGTGAAGGACTACAAGGAGGCTGCCGATGTGGACAGTCTGAGTGAGGCGTATCGAGAGGTGATCGAAGCGGGGTTGGAAGCGGTGGAACGTCCAGACGAGTCGTAGTCAGTGAATAGACAGGGCCGTATTGGCGGTCAGACCACCCCTGAAGATATTGGCTCCGCTCGCTACGTGTCATCGCGCTCGGTTGCCACGGCGCCGTCGGCGGTCGCCTCCCACTCCATGAGGTGGCCGTCGTCCAGGAAGTCGATTGTGAACGGCATTATGACTATTGAACCTCCACTCTGGCGACCTCGGCTTCATCAACAATCTCCTACAGAAGAGCGTTCTATAATTGCTTGTAGTATCTTCCACACGAGTTCCTTGGCCAGTCATAGTACGCAAACAAAAATGTGGGAGCGAATATTGTTTGTACCACCAACGCAAGCTCCCTTATATGCCATTAGCCACCGAAGCTGCTGAAATTCTCACAGAATTTCGTCGTGAGAGAGATTCCAATGAACGTGATGAAGAAGATACTCACGGCCTTTGGCAGGAGACAAAGCAGGAACTCACCGAGCTGTTTCTACAGGAAGACTGGGATCTATCTGAGAGGACAATAAGAAAGGAAGTTCACGAAGCGCTTGACCCGTTCTATAGGCCGAGTGATGATGATGAGTTGGAGCGGTATTTTCAGGAGGTAATTGACGATCTTCGGACGGAAACGCAATTCTCTGCCTATCTGTATTTTCCCGAACTAGTCGAAATGCCCGTTGGCAAGGAGATAGGGGATTTAGAGATTATCGAGAAACCGGAAGACAGAGACCGCCTAATGGAACGCATGAACAATTCATTCCAAGGGCATGAACACTATACCCGATTGTATGAGGGGCGAACTTGGGCTAAGTTTGAGTTCAAATCATATAAGCGGAGAGCATACATTAAGGAGGAGCTGTTTGACGAGCTTCAAGAGGTACTGGGTGTTCTAAAAGTCGCCATTGGAAAGACCGCCACCCCTCAGGATCTCGCTGGCGCGATAGACAATAACAATGGGTTGGTCTGGTATCTCACCCCCGATCATGAACCATCCGGTTGGACCAGATATGATGAAAGAATTGCGGAACCGACGCTATCAGACTTTTCGGATATGTTGAGTAAGGAGCGGGGAGAGCGTACGCCCTTGGAAGAAAATATCCTGGGCTCACTTCAGTTACTGAATCTCCATAGCAAGAACTACAGGAACCAACACTCGTTCCTAACTCTTGTTGCTGCACTTGAGGGATTACTTCTGACAAAATATGAACGCCCAAAGGCAGGGAAGATGGCTGAGAAAACTGTTCAACTACTCTCTCCAAATCGAGAGGAGCTAGAGGCAATGGAGGAGGAATATGATGTCTCTGACAAAATTGAGTTCTATTATCATGTGAAGGACTGGTATCAAACACGTTCAGAAATCATTCATGGCGGGTTTCGGACTATTACCCGGGAGGAAGTCCGTGACATCGAGCGTACCGTTGAGCGCGTTGCTAGAGAGTTGGTTCGACTATCTGATGAGTATTACAGTATACAGAAACAGGGTGGAGAAAATAACCCGTATAAGGGCCTGAACGAGATGTTTCTGGAGAGTCGGTTAGATACGCCTTCAGTAGATTCATCTGAGGATGATATAGAAAATACAACAAACTCGGAATAAGGCTCAAAACTATTCGATTTGTACCGATATAGGCGGATTCGACACCTCAATCTCTATTTTCTGCGTGGAGATAGTCTCGGCGAGCTCTTCACGGATACTCGGCTGGAGGTCGGGATGAACTAGTGCGTCCTCGACACCGTCCAGGATGTCGGCGACGAGCTTCACATCACGCTGTGTAAGTATCAACGCCACGAACGTCGCCATCTCGTTCAATAGCTCTTGTCGCTATCGTGAACAGAAAGCTGAACGGCGTAGTCAACTCTGTATTGAGCTCGGCCTCGAGGGTGGCCGTAGCCGTTGTCCCATCCGTATTGAGAAACACTCGGGAGGCGACAGTCGAATCGAAGTCGATGACTGCGAGCTGATCCGATGTCTCGAACCCCGTCGTTTCGATATCAAAGACGACGGTATTGAGTTCCGTCATTGTGACTCTCTAGTTCGTTTCTCCGAGGCAGTTTCTGGCTGTTGTGCGTCCAGTTGCGCAACTACGGCTTCGAGCTCCTCGAGGCGCTCTTCGTGGTCGTCGAGGCGTCCCTCCTGTTCGAGATCGATGCTGAGCAGCGCCGGCAGCAGCGGGTTCTGGTGGTTCAACAGCCCGCTCGCGTCGGCGTGCTCGCGGGCGTACTCGAACAGCCGGTCGAAGCGCGGCTGGTCGCGACGCCGCAGTGCCCGGCGGAACTCCGCCCACCGCTCTTCGATGGCCCGCAGTGCATCACGGTAGGTTGGGTTCGTGCGCCCCATCGCTATCGGCCTCCTGTCCCGGTCGCGGTCCACGCATCGAGCAAGGGATCCGCGGTCGCCGCCACGGTTTCACCGTCAGTTGTGACCCCCGTGCCGACACCCTCCGGGGTCGGCGTCGACGGCGTCGGCGTCGTCGGTTCCACGCCGACCTGCGTGGCGCGTGCCGCGAGCAGCTGCCGCCAGTACGCGAACGTTGTCTGGTAGTACGCGCCGTCGTCGACGGGATAGACGAGCGTCTCGAAGTCCTCGCCGACGACCCGTGGCCCCATCCGGGTCTGCTCACATTCCAGGTGGTGGTCGGCGGCCGTCGCGACCGGCGCCGTGAAGTCGTCGTGCTGCGCCCGTGTGACGAGCACCGGGATGTCGTATCCGTCGGCGTAGGTCGCCAACCGGGCGAGAGTTCGGGCTTGGAGGGTTTTCGCGTGGGCCCCGCCGAGGGTATCGTCGGCGCGGTACTGGGCGTCGACGGCCGGCGCGATGATGAGAGCGGGCGTGTGGGGTGACGTGTCCTCGTCACGATCTGATGCCCGTCGATCGGTCGCCCTAGTATCGGCCGTGGATGTCTGAATTGACTGGTTCACCGCTGACGGGAGATCACAGACGGCGCCGTAGTGCTGATACGCAGTAAATCCGCGGGCGACGTGAATTCGGTTGAGCAGCCGTTGACTGGGCGTAATTTGAGCGAGTGTCGTCGTTGTCGCGTGTCCGTTTGCGTCGACCCAGAAGGCGGGCCCGTCGTGTAGGAGGAGATGGTCGAGCACGAGCGATTGCAGGATCGGGACGCCGCGGCCTCCCTCGACATCGAGCAGCGTGATGCCGTCGTCTAGCTGCAGCAGCAGCATCTCGTCCGTAGCTGGATCGGCCTGGTCAGCAAAGGCCTGATTGCGGTCAGCGCTCCGTGTCGGCTGGTCCACCGCCAATCGGTTCGACGTTGAGTGTTCTCCCATACTCGACTAGAGGTCTACATTCCGGATAAGCCGCGGCGTGTCGCTTCCGCGTTTCAGGGAATCGATCAAAATACAACGAGTGGCGTCGCTGTTTGCGTGTTTTCGTGTTAGGATGAATACTTCCGAGAACAATTCCGATATGAGGCGCCTCCTCCGTTAACCAACAATCGGATGCATACGCCCTCTGTCTGTTGGTTAATACGTGGGGAGCTCAATAGCCCGGTGTCTCAGTTTTGATTTCTGTGAAAATTCTAAGGAAACTCCGACTTGCAGTTCTCTCTTTACTTCACGTATTTGTCTATCAAGTAGTCGGTAATCTGCTCTTCGCGAGCCTGAATAAACGCCTGTGCCTTCTCCGGGGTCGGCTCGATATCGGGATACTGATTGACACGTTGGATACGCTCAGCCTCGGCGTTGCCGAGGTCGTCCAACCAGTCGTGGGGCCACTGGTCGCTTTTGATCTCTTCGTTCATCTCGTGTGGCAACAGCTGTAGATTCCCGATTCGATTAAGATCAACAGTCTCTCCAATAGATTCAGATACGGACTCTTTCCTGCTTTTCGGGTAGATGTGGTCAACCGAGTAGTCGCCAATACTGGTGGACGTCGATTGCGTATACGATTCCTCGATGAGGCCGAGTACTGCCGTGACGTCTGTGTCGGTAAATACAGGCTCTCCTGGACTGCTCTCGTAACGAGCGTTGGCTACGACTCGACGGATATCTTCAGCAGATGGGCTGATGTTCTCTGATTCAAATAGCTCCTCGCCTGGGAAAACGATGGGTTCGTTGGGTTCTGGTTCCCACTCGCGAAGGTATCGCATCCAGTTGCGGCACTTGCCGTAGGTCAGAACTTGGTAGTACTTGTTCAGCAAGAGGGCTCTTGCGACGAACTGGAAAACACTCTCGCGGTTCGCGTCGGAGACCTCAGCATCCGGATTCTGGTAATAGAACACGCCAAGTAGCGCGAAGATGGGCATCGTGTTCATAACCGAGCTCCGAATCCCGCTCTCGATTACTGTCTGGAATGCCTTCTCGAGCGATGTCCGAAACCACTCGAAGCGCCGTCCGGCGACGACGGGCTCATTATACAGCCACCGCTCGCGCATCTCGTCCATTCTTTCTTCGTCGATACTGCTAAGATTGCTGCGGAGGAGGTCTGTTCCGACTAAGTATGCTGTATACCGGAGGAACAGCTTCCGGTCGATTTCTTGCTCATACTCAGGGAACTTCTGTTTAAATTCGTCAATCCAATCTTGGATGACCTCCCTAGGATTGATTCGCTCGTCCTCCTCTTCGGCGTACGGCCAATAACTCATGAGCTTTGAGAGGAGGAGCTGGTAGGGCTTCGGATCAGAGCCCTCCATGTTCAGCCTCGTGAATATCTCGGGGATTTCGGATCTATCCTTGTTCGTACTGTCAGTTTCGAGATCGTCCTGTAGAACGTTGCTCGTAATGTCTCTCGCGACGGCCATCGAAATATTGCGCAGTTGGTAGCGGGTTTCGTTGTCCGCCCTCAGTTCGGCGGTATCCACGTATTCATCGACGACTTCGCTAAGCGATCTTCCCTCAAGTACCGTGGAGTTCCCGGAGCTCCCTTCGTCGCCTCCGTTCCATAACTCCCCGACCGGCATCCACAGGTGTCGCGTGTCGCCGGTCATGGTATAGCCCGTCTCGTCCGTTCCTCCAAACTTCCCTGTCGATTTGAACTCAAACTCGTAGTCGCCTGCTGTATCGTCGCGATCGTACTCTGGGTGACCGAATAGGTCAACACACAGCCGCTGGCCTTCCCAGTACTGGAGCTCATCACTGGGCTTCCCCCGTCCGCCATTATATACTGTTATTCCACCCTCGACACCGATATAGAGCGAGTTCAAGCGCTGCTGGCCGTCTATAATCAGAATCTCCGGTTCTTTGTCTTCAACCTCCTGATTGTAGAGGTCGTATTCCGCCAAAACTGGATCCGGTGGCCGATAGTCATCGGCAACATACATCCGCAGGAAATTATACGAGTTGTAGTCGCTGATATTGGCCGCTCGAACTCTCCATTCAGTTATGGCTCCGATCGGATAGTCTCGAATCAATGAATCGAACAGTTCCTCAATCTGCCTGGGATTCCAGACAAACTCCCGCTGGAGGCCGGGAAGAAAGATATGGTCGTTTATTTCAGACAAATAATCCGAGACCTGTCTGGACATGGTCACCAGAACGGAAGATGAGTATTTATACTCTGTCGTCGCCCATCGAATTCCGGGTGTATTCTCCCCCGGATTAACTCGAAGGCTTGGCTGAACTGCTGAGTTACGGTGTGGGTGAGTTAGTCGCCGAATTTTTGGGATTGTGCGCTCGGTTCCAAGAAGTTTCCAGAATCAGGCTTGTCAAGTACTGCCTCCGTTAACCAACGCTCTATGGATGACGGCGCGTATGTTGGTTAAGTACGTTGTTTCCACGAAGTTCCTGTGCGACCACGTTGAAGATGCCTCCCTCCGAACTCTCTAGTATGTGTGGCCGGAACTCGCTCTTCATCGACCAAGCAGACCTCGAGGCCCGCTTCGATGCCGAGGTCGTCGCGGACGGCGGGTACACACCCCGATACAATATCGCGCCTGGCGACGACCTTCACATCATCACGAACGAGGCTCCAGACGAGATCGACGCCTACCACTGGGGGCTGATTCCGTTCTGGGCGGATGAACCCGAGGAAGGCATCATCAATGCTCGCTCCGAGACTGCTGACGAGAAACGCGTCTTCGAGCGGGTATGGGAATCACGTCCCTGCCTCGTCCCCTCGTCAGGCTTCTACGAGTGGAAATCGCCGAACGGTGGGTCGAAACAGCCCTATCGGATTTACCGGGAGGACGACCCTGCATTCGCGATGGCCGGGCTCTGGGACGTCTGGGAGGGCGACGACCAGACGATCTCGTGCGTCACGATTCTCACGACGGAGCCAAACGACCTGATGAACTCAATCCACGACCGGATGCCGGTCGTCCTCCCAAAGGACGCTGAGTCCGACTGGCTCGCCGCAGATCCGGACACCCGCAAGGAACTGTGCCAGCCGTACCCGAAGGACGATCTGGACGCCTACGAGATTTCGACGCGAGTCAACAACCCCGGCAACGACGATCCCCAGGTCATCGAGCCGCTAGACCACGAGCAATCGGGCCTCGGCGAGTTCAGTTCCTGATGGCTGACGGGGTCACCGTTACTGCATCGGCGACGCCGCCGCTGAATCGACGAGCGAGTACTCTCGGTCCCGACTCGTCCCTTCCGCCTCGAGGAGGTTGTACTGACTGTTGAGGCGACTGTCCCGGGAGCTTGAATTCCGGGGGATGAACTCGATGGTCCGTCCCACAAACCATTTGCCGGACACGTTCTAATGAAAGGACAGCGATGGAGTACACTCACCGCTACCCTGCGTACCCGACACAAGAGGCAGCGGCTGAGTTGGAACATCACATCGACATTCATCGCCAAGCGTACAACTACACCCGATACGAGTACACGCACCTCGATGCTGACAGTACCGGGTCCGCATACAAACACCACAGTCGTCTCCCGGACTGGAAGGACGAGTTCCCCGTGTTCACAGAGGTGAACGCGAAAGCCCTTCAGCGAACCGTCACCCGGTTCTACGACAACCTCTCGAACCTCTCTCAGCAAAAAGAGAACGGGAACAAGGTCGGGAATCTCAAGTGGAAATCACCACGAGAGTTCCAGAGTATAACGTACTCGCAGCACGGCTTCAAACTCAAAAACACGAGTGGCCGACGTGCGACGCTCTGGCTCTCTAAAATCGGAGATATTCCGATCCGCTACCATCGTCCCCTTCCCGATGAAGCCGACATCAAGGAGGTCACGATCAAGAAGGAGACGACTGGTGAGTGGTTCGTCACCTTCGCCCTCGAAACCGACGAGGCTGATCTCCCCGAGAAGCCCGACGTGGATTCGTTGAACGCAAGCAACAGCGTGGGTATCGACCTCGGCATCCTCAACTACATCCACACATCTGATGGCAAGACCGTGGATTGGCTCGATCTCGAAGGCGAATACGAGCGCCTCCGACGCGAGCAACGTAAGCTGTCTCGCAAGCAGAAGGGGTCGTCCAACTACGAGAAGCAGCGTCGTGAGGTAGCGAAAGTCAAGCGCCACATCAAGCGGAAGGTCGAGGACTTCCAGCATAAGATTACGACGTGGCTTGTCCGTGAGTACGACGCCGTCTTCGTCGAGGATTTGGACGTGAAGGGGATGTTGGAGGATTCGCACCACGCGCGAAACACCCAGGATGCTGCGTGGCGACAGTTCATCTCCCTCCTCGAGTACAAAGCCGAGCTGTATGGCACGCACGTCGTGCAGGTAGAAGCTGCTGGGACAACGAAAGAATGTGCGAAGTGTGGTGTGGAGACGGCAAAATCCATCTGGGTTCGGGAACACTCCTGTCCGTCGTGCGGGTTCGAGGCCGACAGGGACGCGAACGCAGCGATGAATGTGCTTAAACGCGGCTTTGCTGAGTTAGGGCTGGGATGGCCCGAAGACACGCCTGTGGAGACTGCGCTCCCTACGGACACCGATTCGGTGTCTGCAAAGCGCGTCGTGGAAACAGGAAGCCTCGGAACTTGACTCTGGGCGATTCACTGCTCCATCTTCGAGAGATACGTTCGGATGGTTCGTTTTCTTTGACGAAAGTAGTTTGTTACTCCGTGAGAACATTTCCTGAGTGGCTCTACTCATCAGTCGGTTTAAAAACCGAATTTCATCTTACGTAGCAAAGGTCCGATCCGCAGCTGTAAACCACCCTCTTATTGCACGAATTTGGCTCGGACTATTCCTAGTCTCCATTTTTGTTGCTGGCGTCTCAACTTTTTTGTCAAACATCATCACGCGCCAGTCAGTGGTGGCTTCGTTACTTGTAGGAGTTATCACCTTATTCACTATTAGTCTCACTATCACTACAATGGGGATACAGCTTGCATCAAACCGGTATTCACATCGGCTGGATTCAGCAGTACTTCAAATACGTCCGATTGGACTCCATTTTTCGCCCCATCTATTAGCGATTCTTCTCGGTGTCTTTCTCTTATCCTCAGGCCAGTATAACCCGATTGTATTCGGCCTCTTGATATTTTCCAGTGTCGCCGCCATTCTCAGTACTTTCCCGTTTCTACTTTGGCTACTTGGGTCGTTAACTCCGAGTACGGTTTTCACGACATCAATTAATCAGATTGATGACGACTACCTGAAACTGGTTGAAGAGATCGTGGATGACGAGCGGGAGAAGTTCTTCGATGATTCACGTTCTAAAGGAAATAAGATCTACGAGGAAGTTACTTATTCTCAAACTACCGAAAACGATCCCGTAGATGCTGTCTCGGATATTGTCCGTTCCAGTATCGCCGAAGAAGACACCGGAACCGCGAAGCGCGTGCTCAATGAATACGTTGACCGATTGGAACCTACAATCAATAGCCGGTACAGGGAATTTAAAACTTCACACAGTAAGTCTCAGCTGGTTTGTTGGTATGTCTATGCTCCTCTTGAAGATGTGTTCCGACACGCTCTCAAACACGACAACCATATCATAACGGTTGAGATCATCACACTTCTTAGTGAATCAATCATCTCGTGGTACGCAGAAGATCGAGATGTTCCTGAAGTCTTCTTCCGGTTGTTTGGTCGGATTACGACTGACTATGCCGTGGAGTGTGACCGAAGCCAGCGGCATTCGGTGGCATCTGACTATAGTTCAATAGCTAGTGTTGTTGCTGAAGACATTGATTCTCCGCATACCCGGATTAATGGCGCGATGAAACTCTCCTTTGTGGACCACTGTTTGGCTTTTGCTATTGAGTCAATCGACCAAGATGATTACAGGTCAGCACGAGTGATAACGCACGGATTGCGGTCAATTGTAGAAGCCCGACTCCGCATACCGAGTGGAAATCCCAAACGAAGTATTTTATCATTAGGATTGATTGGTGAAAAATTCGCAACGGAGGATGCGAAGTCAAAACAGATTGTGGCTGTAGCAGACGAGGTGTCGATAACAGATGAGGCCGAATGGACAATTACGACGCTGGTCACCTTTCTAGACAAGATCGATGAATACGGAAATGACTATTCGAGTGGGTCAAATCACCGACAACTCGTTGTCGAGGAAATTAACCGGATTAACGATGCTCTGGGGTCACGCAACCAAGATATCGCAGCCAAAATCTCTGAAGACGATTCGTTAGTAATTGATGTGGTCCGGGCCAGCCGGTTCTTCAGAAGTTCATTCACTCCAGAAGAGTTGCTTGAGGAGATGGACACCCAGACTGATGTAGAGACGGTGGCAGAAGTCTGTGACTCTTTGGCGGAAGTAGATGAGCTGGAATCTAATGACGGGAATGAATACGTGACGACCTTCGGGTAGTGTGTAACCCCGTATATGCTTAATCCGTGTAGTATAGAACTCTACCTTGAGTGAATTCCTAACCTCTATTCTGACTAGAGTCTCTAGTCAGCACGATCGGTGAAATCTATTACCGAGTGAAGGTTTCGATAAGGTCACTCCACACATTTTTACACGAAACTAAACACGGCCTATCAGATCCATAGCCACCTACTCAGCGAGTGTAGGAGATGGCTGGTCAATGGCTGTATATTCCCGATCTCGGCTGGATCCGTCCGCTTCGAGGAGGTTGTATTGAGTCATCTTTGACAGATATGCCCGAACAGTCCGTTTCGTCCGTGGGTTATCGACCTCCTCGGAATAGCGCTCGTGAATCTCGCTCGGCCCGACTGGGCCGTGCTCGCGAACGATGTCGTAGACGACGCGCTGGTGCGGCGTGAGCGAGTCGAGGCTCTTCTGCTTGATCTGGGCCCGAGCATCCTCGGCGGCGTCCAGGAGAATGTTGTCGGTGATGCGCTCGAGGTTCTCGCGATCTGCCTTGCCGGCCGCCGTTCGGAGGATGCCGATTGCGAGGCGGGCGTCGCCGGCGGCGGCGTCGGCGATCCGATAAAGCTGGTCGTCGGTGATGACGTTCTCGTCGAGTCCCCACTTCGCCCGCGCACTCAGGATGTCGTACAGCTGCTCGTCGTGGTACTTGTCCATCCGGACGTGCTCGCTGGATCGCAGTCGGCTCACGAGACGATCGTCGACGCGACCGAACAGCTCCTCTTCCTTGTTCGCGATGCAGATGATCGCGAACTGTGGGAGGCTGTGGAGGTCGTAGATGACGCTGGGGTCCTCCAATTGGTCGACCTCGTCGAGGATAACGACTGTTCGTGGGCCGTCGTGCTGTTGGAGTCGGTCGACGAGTTCGTCGTGGGGCGTCGACTGCCGGTGGATGTCGATGGTGGCGCCGAGATCGTCGAGGATCTGATAGAGCGTCCGGAATCGGGTGTAGTTACGCCAGCAGTTGACGTAGGTGGTCTCGACGTCGAGGACCTCTTCCCGAAGTCGTTCGGTGACGAACTTCGAGATGCAGGTCTTGCCGGCGCCGCTGGGTCCAGTGACGATGGCCGTGTCGGCGGGTTCACCGTTCGTGATGGGCTCGAGAACGCTAGAGAGGTGGTTGACTTCGGCGTCGCGATGCTCAATTTCCCGAGGAACGAACCCGGCACGGAGAACACGAGCATCGCGGATCATCTTTGCTTGATAGACTGGTTTCCGGCTAGTACTAAAAGCGTGACCGGGTCGTTTCCGGAAACGATTCAATTAGCCCGTTCTGTCTGTGGTGATTCCCGCGTTGCAACGCGATTTATTTTGCGGAAAACCCAGGCTTCCAGGAACTTCCGGGATTACGTTAGAACAATACCTCAGAATGGCCGGAGATCCCGCCAACGGACATCCGTTTTCGTTCCATCCTCCAGCTGAACACGATACAGCACAGCATCGCGAGTATCGCCCGTGACGAAGCCGGCATCGTCCTCTAAGATAGCGATAATCTCGCCGTAGCGTCCGTGGAGCCGGTCGTAGTCTGGATCCGTCTCGTCAGGGATATCGATTCGGACGCGGTCTCCTTCCTCGTACTGGTGATCCGTCATTCTTGCTCCCGGAGGTACTCCGTCCGTTCGTAGATGTCTTTCTCGAACTCAACAGTCCGATTGAGGAAGGAAGTCCGTGGCGCAACTACCGCAACCGCGGTTAGCGTAAGGAGGACAGATCGAACTATGAGGGAATGAGTCCACGCTGAGAGCCCTCCTCTCCAATCCCGATCATTCATTAATTCGGTCTCGACCGGACTTGCTCACTACCACCACATAATTCTGTCAATGGGAAGCCGATAGATGGACTTGAGTTTTCTCACCAAACACTAAGTCACCTTGAGGGATACATTCGGCAACACGATGATTTCTCTCCCTCCCCTCGTCGACAACGCCAACCGGACTGTCGAAGATGTCTACAGGAAGATTATTCCACAAATCGAAGAAGCACGAATCGCTACCGGCTACTTCTACCTTTCTGGATTCGATCTGTATCGCGAAGATCTCGAACAACTCGCTGACCCAGACGAACTTGGTCACGCGCCCCTTCGTATATTGATGGGGCGACAAACGAATCAGAGTACAGCAGATGAAATCGGAGAAGGACAAAGCCTACGTGACGAACTCAGAGATGAGGTCGAAGAGAGCATTGACGAGCTCAACAACGCACAGTTAGGACGGTTGGACCGGCTGCGAGACTTCATAGCTGAAAACAAGGTTAGCGTCCGTGTGCGAAATCCAGAGAACGGCTACTTCCACGCCAAAGGAGCCTCATTTAGAGCGCCACAGGACGATGATGACTGGGCAACTGACGACGATACGGATACCCGTCCCTGTGCGACGATTGTCGGGTCCTCAAACTTCACCGCGAGTGGCCACCGAAACAATATCGAACTAAATCTTACGAGTCAAGATCGTCCTGAAGCTGAGGCGTTCGAAGACTGGTACGATAACCAGTGGGCGAATGCCGAGGACTTCAGTGAAGAGATCATCCGGATCATCGAGAACAGTGACAAGTACCAGGACTGGCAGGAACAACAGGAAGAGGAATCAGATGATGAGGAAACGCCTGATGACTTAGGCACGTATATTGAACCATTCGAGCTGTACAAAATTCTCGCATACGACGAACTGAGCGGGAACGTCAACATCCGGGATAGCCCGCTGTACTATTTCCAGACACTCGGATACGAAAGCGCGAAGGAGAAACTCTCTCAGTTCAACGGCTGTATCATCTCTGACTCCGTCGGGCTCGGAAAATCGTTCATTGGCGGTGAGCTTCTCCACGACTATCGTCAACGAGGAGATCACTGCCTCCTCATCGTACCTGCGAACCTCACCGAACAGTGGGAAGACCTTCTTCAAGACGATACTGATGAAGACGGCAATCCGTACTTCGGTCTCGAAGTTGATGGGACCCACTTAGAGGTAATGAGTATTAGCAAGTTCCAGAATCTCGCGTACGAGGAGGTACAGGACCTCAAAGACAGATTCGATGTCGTACTCATTGACGAAGCCCATCGCTTCCGGAACCACGGCAAGTGGAGGCCGGACCCCGATGACGAGGACGATTACAAGGGAACCCGTCGACATGCGAATCTGCGACAGCTCCGCGGGAAGACAATGATCATGCTGACAGCAACACCGATCAATAATTCTGCGACCGACTTAGAGAACCTCATTAGTCTGTTCACTAGTCCTGAGGAACTACGGAACAAGGCGTCGCTGGATTTCGATGCCTTCGAGGAGTACATCGAGCTTTCGGAGTCTCGGAAGAAGATCGCTGCTGGCAAGGAGGAAGCCAGTGAGGAAGACCTACGGAAAATAACCGAGCAACTCCAGCGGCACTCGGAGGAGATCTCGAAGATTCTGAACGAAGTGATGGTGCTTCGAACGCGGAAGCACGTCAAAGACCAGATCCAAGATGGGGAGGACTTCGAGATGAGTTTCAAGCCCCCAACGCTAAGCAAGGAGCAATACTCGCTCCCGGCGGCGTACCAGCCCGTATACCGAATGTTGCCGGACGTAATGGATGCGCTTCATCTCCCGCATATCACGGTGAAGAACCCGAAAGCAGGTGGCACACTGAAAGCGTTATACAAGCTGAATCTGCTCAAGCGTCTGGAGTCTTCGACGTACGCGTTTGTACAGTCCATTGAAACCCTCCATCAGAGTGAAAGGCAACTTCTCGGTCTTCTCGATGGGCTTCCTGAAGACGAGCAGATCGATATGCTGCGCGCGGCACAGGACGACGAAGAAACTGAGACGCTTGATGACTTTGTGGAGGGGAGTGATGCCGCTGAAGATCTTGAACAGACACTGGAAGAGTTCGGCTTCGATACAACCGCTGTTCGTGCCGATGAGGACTCTGAGAGTGATACTCCAGACGAATTGACGGATGCGACAATCGGTGAGGTGAAGACCTACATTCGAGAGGACTTGACGCTTCTCGCCTACTTCTTGTCGCAGTTCATCGGCGATATCGCACAGGATTCTGGCGATGTGAGCGATCAAGCTGTTTCGACACGGCAGTGGCTTCACGACCACAATGTCGGTGTCCTTCCGGACGTCCCCGAAGAGGAATTAAACCCGATCCTCTACCCGCAAAGTGACCTGACTGACGTTGATGAGGCGACGAGAGAGTTCTATGAGGCGGTATTCTCGTTACGGGAGTTTCGTGACCCGAAGGTTGAGCGGCTCGCGGACGTACTCAATGGATACGATGACGAGAAGGTCCTCGTCTTTACCCAGTACCGTGCCACCGCGGACTACGTTCATCGAACGCTCCTCAACAACCTTGACTCCCCGGTAACAGAGGCGAATAGTGCCGTCGTCAAAGGTGGTGACGACAACAAACAAGACGTTATCAAGCGATTTGCACCGGAGGCCTCGGGGTATCAGCAAACGCTAGCTGAGTCCGGTGAATCGGAACTACAGTACGTCGTGGCAACCGATACCCTATCCGAGGGGGTCAATCTCCAGGACGTCGCAGTTCAAATTTCGTTTGACCTTCCGTGGAATCCGATGCGGATCGTTCAGCGTGTGGGGCGTATCGACCGGATCGGGAGTACTGAGGAGAAGTACGTCCACAACTTCTATCCTGATGGAGATATCGAAGCTGCGATTAAGCTCCTGAAGCGGCTGCAGGCAAAGATCAACGACATCGCGCTCATCGTCGGGAAAGAGAACAATATTCTAGACCCGAATGAGGACCAGATTCTGGAGAAGACGGGTGTCGACACCGAAAAGACGATTGGTGAACTTCAGGTGGATGAGATCGAAGACTCGCTTCAGAAGTCCCGAGAAATCGATGACGTGAACGAGCTTGATGACACGAGTAAGAATCCCCTCCTTCGAAATGCGGGGAGTAACGAGCACGCGGCCTACGAGCGATTCTTGCTCAAGAAGGAACTGAACGAGGACTTCGGACTTTCAGAAGACGACTTCGAATACGCGGCAGACTACTTCGAAGAGGCCCCAGAGGAGCGCGAACGCCTGTACACGAACGTAACCGACCACGATGTAGGGCCACGGCCCGGCGTGTTTGCTCTTGCTCACCTCTGGTTTGATGACGAAGATCACAACCCACCACTTGGGCGTGTTCGTCGGGGGTTCTACTACAAACCGTTCACTGACGACGTCAAGGAGCGTCCTGTTGGTACGCTCAAGATTGATCCATCGGTAGGTGGTGAACCGATCACTGGAGACGCTGAGAACGTGCTGTCAAACCGTGAGGCAATCCAGGATGTTCTCGATGACCGTTTGGAAGCGATTCGAGAAGGGCAAGTCGAAGGTGCATTCAAGCAGGGGGAGGCATTCTCGAAAGAGCAAGAGACCATCCTCGATTTTATTGCTCACTACCTACAGCCAAACCACGGTGAGATATCTGTTCAGAGAGATGACTACGAGACCCTTGAAGAGTGGGCTAGTGACCTTCGTGAGACGCTTCAAGATGTGAAGTTAGCAAATACTGACGAAGACCGAATTCTTCGGAATACATTTCGGCATAACGATCAGTATGACTCGTTCCCTGAGTGGCCCCCTGTAGAATTCTTGAAGCAGCTTGAACTCTTCCTTGAAGAAAACGTAGAAAGTTCAACAGAGTACCAAGCTAAACTCGTAGGCGAAAGCGAGGTACAGGCCAGACTAATGTGTTGGGGCGTTATCGGAACCTGACTAAGTTCGGTAACCTGTAGTGAGGGGACCTACGGGTAAGGCCCCTCTTCATCTAACTCAGAGTACTTCTCAAACACGAGATCGAAATAGGGATCATCCATTAGCTTTGGATTGTCTACCTGGTAAAAATCATTGAGTATGAATCTTGTCTCTTCTTCGTTCATCCCATAGGCATGGAATGCAGCAGCGTCGATCTCCGCTTGTAACTCCCGGCGTTTTTGTGTATCAATAGCTGGATCAATACCTCCGAGGCGGTCGCGCATTTCGGAGAATTCGTCTCCATAGCAATTCAGTCTCGCCGCACGCTGAGAAATCCAATTGAACCAGTTGTCACCGGCAGTGAGTCGAGGAAGTTGCGTCTCATTAAGTTTGTATTGGACCATATTGGTGTCGATCTTTGTCCTCATCAGGTAGTCGATGGGGATGCTATTCAATAATCCAAGAACGACGAATAATTCCTCATTGGTAAACACCTCTTCGTAGGCGCTGTGCATCGGGTAATCACCGAGATCATCCTCTGTCGGTTCCACAACATGGGGGCGGACTGTGGCGATGCTGTGTACAGTAACGGTGTCCTTTGGAATGACCCCCGCGATTAATGTTCGTTCATTGGTGCTGTTCGTAATCTTTCGAATAGCGATTCGGTATTTCGTGCAGTCAAGCAGCACATCTTCCTTCGATAGTTCTGGTCGACCATGTTGCTCAAGCAGATCGTTGACGAACGACTTCTGCGAGCCTGATCCATCGAATTTGTTGTAGATCGCCTTTTTCAAACTTGCATCAGGATCACGTGACCGGAAGTTCTTCATCCGAACTCTGTGTTTCGCACTTCGGTCTGGATCGCCTTCGTCCACTCCCCATAGAGATATAGGGTTGATGTTGAAGACGGAGGTGTCATCATAGGCGAACTGGTGCATATTCTTTCCTTCGTAGATTGGGTAATCGCCGTCCTCTTCTTGTTCTATGAGGAGATTGGAGTCATTTGCCCGGTCAAGCTCCTTCATGTACAGAGAGACAAACCAATCGTCTCCTACTTTCTCTCCAATTGGAGGGTGGTCTACGAATTTAGACAGTGAGTCGATCAATTCTTGTGACCGGAAGAAGGGGAAGATACGTGATTCAGGTGAGTATTCAGCAAGAACTTCTGATGGGATATCAATTGAACTCCCATCGAAATTGACAAGAATGGAGGTATCTCCGCTTGCAAAGCCGCCGTTTACTATGTCCGTGGAGCCGGAGTTTCGAAAAGTACAGATAGCAAAATGATAGCGGTCATCCACATTGTTGAAAATTCCTTTATTTTCAAACTGGACGAAGTGCTCCAATTCAGTTTTATTGATAATATACTCCCGAAGGTCCTTGGCTGTCGCTCCAAGGAAGAAATTACCCGGCATAATCTGGGTAACATATGATTGGTCTCCAGCTAACTGGGTAACTCGCTCAAAAAACAGGAGTGAAAGATCTGTTTCAGTGGCAACGGTCTGACCACCGACAGTGGGTTTCTGTAGTTCATACTGGTCTGATGAGTTATAATAATCAGACCGGATCTGCATATTTTTCTTGAATTCTTCATACTCGGCTGCGATGTCAGGATCCGATAGAAGCTCCTCCTCTTTTCGGTCTTTTTCACTTGGTGGTCGGGTTCTGAATCTCTCGTCGTACTTGGGGAAGAAATGACTTCGATCCGGTGTGAGTACGTCCCAGGGTGGATTTCCGATGATGATGTCGAACCCACCATCCCGGTAGATTGTAGGAAATTCAATCACCCAATGGAACGGGTGATATTCTTCTAGCGTCTTTTCATCAACCTTCTCGATACCAGCATCGTGGAACTGGTCGAGGATTTTTTCATTCAGTTTCTCACTGTGAGAATCAATCCGTGATTCTGCCAGCTTCCTTGCGTTTGTAGCGACTTTAGAGCTTGTCGCATCTTGGTGACGCTCAATGGCTTCGATCACCCCTTCGTACATCTCTTTGATGCCAGTCCCAGCTCCACCCCCGTAGTTCGAAAGAGATGCATCCCCACTCTCAGTGGCTACTTCTTCGACATCCGTGAACCCAATGAGTGTATTCCCCTGGCGTATATTGAAATCGATATTCGGCAGCGGTTCGACCTCGTTGGGCTCGTCTTCGATATCCGCGACCATCGAGAGCCACAATCGGAGTTTACAGATCTCAACAGCCCCTTCATCAATGTCTACCCCACAGTAATCACGTTTGGTTAGTTATCATAACGCAATTATGGGGTTATAGCTCAGCTGCATTACCGGACCTCAGATAGCGATAGCCAAACTGGATTAATCAATAGAGATGGGTTCTGTGGGAAAAGACTTCGTGAGAACTCTACTGAATCGTTGCTATCCGTACATTCATTAGGTTATGATTTCTTCAATGACCCATGGCTCTCCAGCAAATCACCGCGACCGATATCGCGAGCTGGGACTCTCTACAGGATATCGCAGACTCGTTTGAGAAACGTGGACTGAAACCCCGTCCGAATCTCGGAGAGGACAACGAACTTGTCCTCCAACTAGCCGATGACGAATTCGTCGTACTCGTCAACGCCGGCCCTGGTGAATCAGCGACCGACTTTAAACCAGACAACCGTTCCCGACACACGAACCTCGTCGCCACGAACAATTTCAATGAGTTTACTTTTCTCACCCGAACGCGCAGTTGGGAAGGTCAGCAGCACGGTCGTATCAAGCACCAGAAAATCTCGTTCACCAAAGAACAGTTCACAAGGGATAGTGGAGAAAAGAACACCGTTCTGAAGAAGCTCAATTCGATCGAATACGGTTCCTCAGCTGCGATTTACGATACGCTGTACGATACGCAACAAGTAGTCAAAGAATTTTACGAGGAGTTCGAAGACCTCCGCACCGATCTCGTTCAGGAAGTTTACGGTATCCCAAGTGACCGGGGCGATGCGAAGCAACGCTACGTGCAAGTTATCCTTGATCGGATGATTTTCCTGTACTTCATACAGGAAAAGCGCCTGCTAGACCGGAACCCAAACTACCTTCACGAACAGCCTAGCGAGGTAGTGCCTGACGGCGAAGACCGTTACGAAAACTTCTATCAGCCGCTGTTCTTCGACTACCTTGCAGAAGACAAGCAGAATCCCGACTTCGGCAGCCTCCCGTACTTGAACGGTGGACTGTTCGCCAAGAACCCTGTTGAGGAAGAATTCCCTGACGCAAAGCTTGGTCAGTCCGCTCAGGAGACGAACGAGCTCTTCGACGAGATCTTAAATTTCCTGTCGGGGTGGAACTGGAATGTGGACGAACGACTTGATATCGTTGATCCGAAGAACCTCTCGCCTGCCATTCTCGGGCATATCTTCGAACAGACGGTCAACCAGAAAGAAATGGGCGCGTACTACACACCTGAGGAGATTACTGGCTTCATGTCCCGCCGGACGATTCACCCGTACCTGCTTGACCAACTTAACGACGTCGTTGATGCCGAATACAACGAAATTGACGACGTATTTGGGTTCCCAAGTGTAGAATCCAGTAGTAGTGAAGTGGCGTTAGCAGATGGCGGAACGATGACTCAGCAGGTACCCACTGAGAACGTAGACACAAAGCACGTCGAAACGCTGTATCACGACATACTGAAAGGGGCGCACGTCCTTGATCCAGCAGTCGGTAGTGGTGCGTTTCTGCTCGCTGCACAGGATGTGTTGGTAGATATCTATATGCAGTGTCTCGAGTACTTCCAACAACTCGAAAGTGAAGGTAAGGGGTGGGAGCTAGATTCCCGCACACGTGATGAGCTAGAAGAGGTCAATAAAGGACAGGGGGGGCCCTCGCTATACGCGAAGCGGACAGTTATTCTGAATAATCTCTACGGGGTAGACATTGATGAAGGGGCTGTTGAGATCTGTAAACTCCGATTGTGGCTCTCGATGGTCGCAGATCTTGAGGATGAGCCACATGAGGTCGAGCCGCTGCCGAACATTGACTTCAATATCCGACAAGGGAATTCTCTTGTCGGGTTCACAAATTTAGTAGAAGTAACTGACGACGGGGATGCATCCCTCACCAATTGGGGCGGTGGTGTCGGAACTGGGGTACAGGAGTTATATGAGGATGTAATCAACGCGATCAAACGCCATCAAAAGGCCACCAGTACTGCTGAGGCGCAAAATGCACGTCAGGTTGCTGAATCGCTAGTTGATTCTCATAGCCAGGAATTGAATGAGAAAGTATTAGACCAGTTCCACGCTGCGGGGCTTGACGAAGTTGATAAAGGGAAATTACAGGAATTCAGTCCATTTCACTGGGTGTTGGAGTTCGCCCCTGTGTACGAAGATGGCGGATTCGATGTTGTCATCGGAAATCCTCCATGGGATCGTATCAAGCCGCTTCGTGACGACTATTTCTCTAAATACGATGAGACATTTCGAACACGACTACCCGACGACAAAGATAGAGTCCAAGAAGAGCTTCTAGAAGAGGATGATATCGCTGAGGGGTGGCAGGAATACCAGGATGAAATGGAACTTCGCGCAGAGTACTTCAAGAACACGCCTGCATATGACCTACAGCGTCCTGTAATTGACGGGCGGGTCAATCCCAGTACGAATGATCTTTCATCTCTATTTTTTGAGCGCGTATTCAAGCTTGCTAGTGACTCCTCTCGTGTCGCTCAAATTCTCCCTGGCGCGGTTTTCAACGGAGCATCAGGCAAAGACCTTCGAACCCACCTGTTGAATAACACTACCCTTGACGTACTGACGATCTTTGAGAATCACGAAATATTTGAGCAGGTTCACGGCCAGTACAAATTCGGGGTAGTAGTCTTCAAAAACAGTGGTTCAACGAACCAAGTCGCCGGGAAGTATATGGAGGGTGACCTTTCAATATTTGATGATTTCGATAATCAGGCGATTCACATCCCCCGGGACGTGTTAGAATTGTACTCTCCAGAGGCTGGCATTTTCCCATTTATTGAGTCCGAACAGAAACTCAGTGTTCTCGAATCGATTATCGAAAACCCCCCCATCGCTCCAAAGGACGCTCCGACCGGATATATGGAGCCGTATCAGGGACTCCGTCGTACGAGTGATGCAGACCGTTTCGTGGATAAGTCCGAAGCCGATTACCCTGTCTACGGTGGTAAGAATATTTATCAATATTCCCATACTCCAGAATTCATAACAGACGTACAGGAACCCGAATTTTGGAGTGTCGAAGAAGATGACGACCCAGAGCGAAGTGCCAAGCAACGAATGCGGGAGAAGACTGTTCGCGATCTCAAATCCGCTATCTATGAAGCGTTTGAT
Organism: Haloferax sp. Atlit-109R; assembly: GCF_003665865.1. Classification (NCBI taxonomy): domain Archaea; kingdom Methanobacteriati; phylum Methanobacteriota; class Halobacteria; order Halobacteriales; family Haloferacaceae; genus Haloferax; species Haloferax sp. Atlit-109R. The sequence goes on along the minus strand of NZ_QPLO01000005.1, from coordinate 75,259 downwards.
GGCACGGGCTCTCAGAAAGGATTCGTCAATGACCTATTGGAGCAACATCGTGGGGAACCACTCACCGAGAATGACGTACTTCTGGATTCCACTGAATATCGAATCGGTATTCGTCGAATTACGAACTCCACTAATGAGCGGACACTCATAGCCTCGGTACTGCCGAAGGGCATCGTTTGTCACAACACATTGTTGACTATCCCCAGCTACCTGATTCAGCCCTACGAGGAAGGACTCTCAGAAAGCCCACTTCATAACTTCTATACCCGGATGTTCACTGACGAGGAACTGTTCGCTAAGCTCGGACTTCTCAACTCGATCCCGCTTGATTACCTGCTTAGAACTAAGGTGGACACCGGTATTGTCATGTATAAGTTTAAAGAATCACAGATGCCTGATATTTCTGAGGATGATAATTGGTTCCACTATATTTCAGAACGGGCTGCTCAGCTGAGTTGCTACGGTGATGAATTCGCCGAAATGCGCGACCGTCTCGGAGGAATTGATCCTGCAACGACTGAAGAAGCAAGGCGTGAAATTCAGGCCGAAATTGACGCAGCGGCATTCCACGCTTACGGTCTAGAACATATGGAAGTTCAATTTGTACTTAAGGATTTCCACAGGGTCTCAAACCCTCGAATAATGACTGAAGACTACTTCGACATGGTGCTTGAGAAATACAATACACTTAAAAAAGAAGGGCCGAAGCTATAGAAACACATATTCTGAATACAGCTCACTGACCAACTCGCATTAGTGAATATTGTTGAGTGCCCGACGAGTCATCGCTCCGTCTACGTTGAGATATTGCCGAGCTGTAGCAATATCTTCCCAACCAAACATTGCTCGGAGTGCTGCTAAGTCTAAGCCTCTGCTGGCGTGGTAGGAGGCTGCAGTCGCTCGAAGACCGTGTAATGAAGTGGTGTTTCTAGAAAGACGCGGAGCGAGATCAAGGGCAGTATTCAATCTTCGTTGTAATGTGGAGAAGGAGTACGGCCAGCCACCGTGTTCCGTAATCAGGAGGTCGATCGCAACTCGAACCCGATACGAAAAATGAAATGGTACCGTTCGGGCAGCCGCTTCTGTTTTTGGAAGCCAATACAATTCAGCAAAATCTTCGAATCTACTATCTGGATTATGTCGTAGGCGTTGTTCGATTGCCTGACGACAATAACCACAGAGGCCACCATCCCTTCCTTTGGTGCAAGAGTGGTGCTCGGGAATGCGGATCATCTGTCGCTCGTGATCGATCCACGACGAACTCAGATGTGTTGTCTCACCTGGTCTTAGTCCGAGACGTCCACCGATTAGAATCGCAGCCCGCGATTCGAGTCGTTGAACGGGTTCGTCGATACGTCCTGCCCCTTCTAACAGTAATTCAAACTCGCGTTCACTAAGTGACTTCTCTCGTGTTGGTGCCATCTAGATAGGAAACGACTTTGAAATTGTTTAGAAGGCGAGCAAACGGGATCTTGATACGGAGAATCTGTATATACTTCACCTGTTCACGAACTCATCTGACAAAGATTTAACCGACATCGCTGACCTTCTCTGTGCGTGCCATTTCCCCGCGCCAAATCGCCAGGCCAACTCTACGAAGAGGTTCAATCGTACGACCGGGTGATTACTCCGGATGGGCCACTTGCAAGTGCTCTCAACCGCCACCTCGATCGTTCGCATCTCGGTCCGTTCGCGATCCCACCACGCCGACTTGCAGTCGGTCGGCGCCAAGAGTCCGAGGACCGTCTCGCTTTCCTCGGTATGCTTGATCACGAGGACTTCTCCTGGAAGCGCTGTGCATACGCTGTTGGGAATATCCTCCAGTGTTGGGAACACCGAGGGTCACACGACGCTATTTTCGAGTACGACGGCTACGTCGACGACGCCACCGAACGAGCTGTGGAGCGAATCGCGGAACTCGAGACCGCCTCGATGAAGCTCACAAACGAGACCATCGATTCGAATCTCGACGTGGTCGTCGTCGAACCGGCGATGCTCACCCAACTCGAACGCGCGTATCTGCCTGCCGAGTACGACACGGTCGACCTCTTCGCTGATACCGAGTTCGAGCTCCCGCCGTTCCGTATACACGATTCGCCGACGGCGATCGTCGAGACCATCGTCGATTCCGTCGATGGCGAGAACGCTGATAACGTCGGGATTGTTCTCGACCAGGAAAGCGAGTACTCACCGCTTATCGAGTCCGCGCTCGAAGCGGCCGATATCCCGTTTTTCGGCGGGCCGGGGTTCACAGATCGCAGCGAACACCGGTTGTTCCTCCACCTCCTCCGGACCGCCCACCGGGGGACTGATACCCGAATAAGCGAGATCCGGTCGCTGTTGACGGTTTTCGATTGCGACGTCGATGACGCTGACACAGACAAGCGACTGCACGAGCTTGACGATGGAGACCTTAAGTGGCTAATCGACTTCTGCCACGATGTCCAAGAGTACACGTTCTCGGACGCGCTCTCAGTGTTTGAACGCCACGCCGACGACACGCTTGACGCCTTCCGCGAGGAACTGGAGACACTCACTATCGCCGACGAATCTATTACAGAAGCGCGCCTCGACGATTTGTCGTTCTATCTCCAGACCTACGAGGTCCCTGTCGACCGAGAAAACGACGGCGTCCTGCTTGCCGACGCGAAATCGGCGTCCTACGTGGGTCGTGAGGTTGTCTTCTACCTGGGGCTCGACGACCGCTGGACCCACTCGGCACCACGCCGTCCGTGGGTCGACCAGGACGCCCAGTTCACAAGGAATCTCAAGAGCTTCCAGCTGCTGTTACAGAGCGGCAGCCAGCAACACTATCTCGTCCAAGACGCGACCGGCGGATCACCCGTTACGCCATGCCTGTACTTCGAAGAGCTCCTCGAACCGGAGTACGACCGGTTCTCCGATCTGCGTTCGACAAGTCATCAGATCCAATCCGCAGCACGAGCTGGTGACGGGTTCGAGAACGACCCCGTCGGCGTGAGTTCCGACCCGGTCGAGACGATCAGCAAGTCGAGTCTCAACACCTACGTGAACTCACCGCGGGACTACTACTTCAGCCGGATCGTCGACGGTCCGGAGAAGGCGTATCTCACCGAGGGAAACCTACTCCATGACTTTGCGGAGTTCTACGTCAACCATCCGGACGCGGTTGGCGAAGACACACTATCGGAGGTCGTCGAACTCATGCTTGAGGACGTCCGTCCGCTGGTTCGCTCCGTCGACGAACGGACCCGGCGCACTGAATATCGTGCGAGCCTCGAAACGATCGTCTCATATTTTGACGCGAACCAGCCGACCGAGGGCGCGTTTCTGACGCCGTCCAGTGGCGGTGATAATGCCGTCGCTGCTCACTTCGACCGGGATGTCGACTCCCCCGTGACTGAACGCCGATTCACTGATGAAGAACTGGGCATCAACGGAATGATCGATCTCGTTCAGTCGGAGCGAGATCTGCTTGACTACAAGAGCGGTAGCGAGAGCAGCGCCACCTCGATCGTCAAACACGCAGCGATTGACGAGCCGACAGACGAGCCTGACTTTCAGGCAGCACTCTATTTCTCCTATTGGCGATCACAACGTCCGGGTGACCAACTCTCGTTCACCTTCTTCTATGTCACCGAACTCGTCGACGACGTGATCGCCGGCGACGCCGACATCGACGACGCGTTGACGACTGTAACATACTACCCTGAATCGCTCACCGAGCACGTGCAACGTGAGGAGTTCTTCGAGTATCTCCGTGAGGAGGGGGCACAGAAGTGCCAGAAGATCCTCTCGAAGATCGACTATCAGACATACGCCGCGCTCTTCGATGCTGCGCCGCTTGTCGAGACCACCGACAGCGACGAACTCATCGAATCGGAGTTCGGAGAGACGATGATTGACCGGCTCGAAGCCCAGATTGGCGAGTACAAGTACGTGACAACAGGGAGCAAGCAGGTGATGCGAGCAATCGTTGACCGACAGAAGGGTGCATTCTTCAAACGTGATCTCGATGCGTTCGAATCGTTTGTCGACGAGCGACTAACGGAACTCAATCGACGCCGCACTGGCGACGAGGCGTTCCCAATCGAGGGGCTCGCCGGTGAGCCGAACTACCGACGGGTGGACAATCGTGACCTTCTCTTAGAGGGTGAAAAATGAGCGACGTCGACCCGAACCCGAAGCAACGCGACCTCATCGAGGCGACTGATGGCCTCTATCTCGTCGACGCGGGTGCTGGCACCGGGAAGACGTTCACCGTTACCCGGCGATACGCAAACATTGTCGCCCAAGATGGCGTCGATCCCGAAGACGTGCTGTTGGTGACCTTTACGAACAACGCGGCCGAGGAGATGCGAGAGCGGATTGTGCGTCACAGCGAGTACGGGATGCGGGAACTCGCGAACGCGCCGATCCAAACGTTCCACTCGCTGTCACACGACCTGCTCGACGAATACGGACACGACGCACCGATGTCCCTCGGGATTGATGAGACGATCACTGGCTCGACACGGATTATCGAAGACGAAATCATCGAACAGGCGCTGTTTCGTGAGTTCGTCGGCCAGTTCATCGATAATCACCCAGAGTATGACGAGTTCTTCACGGCACTGTCGGAGACGTCGGAGCTACTCGATCTGATCAAGGAACTGTCCGCAAAGGGTGTGTTCCCCACTGCGGATGGCTGGTACCGTGACAGTGAGTCACACCTCGATGGGGACTTTGAGGCGTTCGAGACGCTGTTCACCGCCCGGAATGAACCACGGAACGGCGGGAGCAAGCAATCGAAGCTTCGAAAGAAGCTCTATCAGTATGGTGAAGACAAGACGTATCTCCCGGAGGCGCCCGCAAAGTGGGACATTCGCGGCGATGGCAAGCAAGTCCCGGCGGACCTCGCTATACGCGTCTTCGAGGAGGACCGAACGGCTCTCAAGCGGTTCGTCCACGACGTATATCACGCCTATCTTGAGTTCGCGCTTCGGCGGAACTACTTGAACTTCGGGTTCCTTCAGCTGTTCGCGTTCGTGCTTCTGTGTGAGGATCACGACCTCCGAGAGCAGCTGGGGTACGAGTACGTGATGGTCGACGAGTTCCAGGACTCCAGTGAGATCCAGTTCAAACTCACGCTGCTGCTCGCCGGCACGAACAACATCTGCGTGGTCGGTGACTGGAAACAGAGCATCTACAGTTTCCAGTACGCAGACGTCGACAACATCCGCGAGTTCGACGAGCGGCTCGAACGGTTTGCCGCGGAGCTGAATCGGGACGCAGATCGAGTCACGTTCCCGACCACGCCGGTCGACGACAAGCAACTGACGCGGAATTACCGCTCGACGCAGTCCATCTTGGACTTCTCTACCCACGCGTTGACTGCCTGTGCGACAAAGAACGAATCGCTGGATGTGGAGGCTATCTCCGAGCAGGTAACACCACTCATCGCCGATACAGACCGAGATGATAGCTACATCGAGGCGCTCACGAGTGAGGACGAACACGAGGCCATTCTCGCGAAGATCGACGCAATCGTCGACAACGATGATTACGCCGTCGAAGGCGACGACGGCACGTATCGCGCTCCGGAGTACGGCGACATCGCTGTGTTGACGCGAACCCGCGATTTCGGTCGGGATCTGCTCGATACGGCGAGTAAGTTCGGTCTGCCGATGGCCTACGAGGGTGGGATCGAGGTCTTCCGGACCGACGCCGCGAAGCTGGTGTTAGCGTGGTTGCGTATCCTCGAACGTGACGCTGAACGCGGGTGGGCACTCGTCCTCGAAGAGGCTGGCTACACGATCGACGAGGCGAAGGCGATCATCGAGCGTGAGGCGTACCCCGAAGCCATGGTCGCCTTCCGAAAGGATCTCCGAGAGCTAGAGACGTTCGGCGGCGTCGCCCGACGCGTGTTCGAACAGTACGGCCATTCCGGCCCGACCGCAGACGTCGTTCTCGACACTATTCAGTCGGTTCACGGGACGACGACGTTCACCCGTGGAGAGCTGATCCGATTCATCGAGGAGGCGATTGCTGATGGGAGTACACACGACGTCGACGCCGGGGCTGGGACGAACGCGGTGACTGTCCAAACGATCCACGCGACGAAAGGGCTCGAATACCCAATCGTCATCCTCGCAAATATGAACGCGAACAAATTCCCGTCTTCCGGTGGCAGCGGAAGCGATATCGCCTACACCGACCCGATTGGCCTCCGTCAGCGGAAGGTGTACTCAGAGGACGCACACGGCGTTCCACACGTCTACGACGACTGGAAGACTGACGTTCTTAATCGCTGCCTCCCCCAGAACTACGACGAGGAACGTCGGCTTCTCTATGTGGCTGTCACGCGTGCTGAGAGCCACCTCGTCTTGACTGGCGGTACTGACCCAAATTCGTTCCTCGATTCACTCCCCGTTGATGTCGAAGATATCGACCCCGATCTATCTGCGTTCGACCCAGAACCCGGCGAGCATTCGACCTACACGGTCGATATTCCGGAGCCTGATGGACCGGCAAGCTACTCACCACACACCTTCATCGATGACGCAGTCTTCGAAGGGAATACCGGCGGCCGGGGAATGGAGTTCGGGTCAGACGTCCACGAGTTTGCGGAACGGTATGTTCTCGGTGAAGCAGTCGAAACCGGCGATAACCCTGACAAAGAGCACGTCAAGGCGTTACTCGACTCACTCGAGGGTGAGACGAGAGCCGAGATCGATGCGTTCCTTCCGCTTACCGTCGACGGCGAGAAAGTAACGATCGGCGGCATCATCGACTTGCTCCACGTGACATCTGACCGTGTTGAGATCATCGACTACAAAACCGATCTCACAACGCACGCAGAAGATGAATACCGGAAACAGCTCAGTATCTACTACCATGTCGTCGCCGACCAATATCCTGATCGGTCGGTTACTGCGTCTATTTTCTACACCGATGATGGCACTCGGCACAATATTACCCCTCTCGATAAGGCAGCTCTTCGAGAGCTAGTGGTAACACATAGTGTTTAAATTACTTGTCTCGTGGGTACTGAGCACTAGAAACTCAATGGTCGAAATTCCCAACTCCCTTCGCTCTCTGTTCAGTGCTCCAATTAAAGAGCAGGATGGGAGGTACATAGTGGAGGTCCCATCGAGTGAAATCGACTTTGAAGCGTTGTCAGCTGACGAAACGTATCGCGTAGCGATTCTGGAATCTCCTGTCTCGACGGAGTCGTCAGTACAACAGGAGTCACAGAGAGCACCTTCTCGTGAGACTGCGAGCCATTCTTTCTCAGGACCTCCCGTGGAGGAAGGCGAAGTACGTGATGTGACCATCGAGACAGTCGGCGATCAGGGCGATGGTATCGCAAAGGTCGAACGTGGCTACGTCGTGATCGTTGCCGGCGCTCAACCCGGCGACGAGCCAACCGTCGAAATTGAACAAGTTCAGGAGAATGTCGCGTTTGCGAGCATCGTCGATAGCGATCCGCGAGCACTCTAACCCATTGTCCCTTCTGTGGATCGGTCTTCTTCTCGGTAAACCATCGGTGTGAGAAGGCTCCGTTCGCGTTTGTCTGATGGAGGTGGTTCTGAAAGTCAAGTCACGCCTTCTCCACCCGTTCGTGATGGCACAACCTTCCAAAGCCGAAATGAAATCTATGACAAAGGAACCGATTGAGGTACTCGACGACCTGGCCGACCAGGTCGCCGATGAGTTCGAGGCGTATAGACAGCCGGACGAATTCAAGGATGTCTCGCTCGTGATTGAGAACAGCGATGAGGAGCGTCCGACGCTGATCGTCCACGTCGATAGGGAGGATGCGGAGTCCCTTGCCGACCGTATTGATGAGTTCCTCCGCGAGCACGGTGCTCGTACTGAACGGGAACGACACTCAGCCACGGACGTCCGTGTGTTAGCGACGGTCGACTGACACCGCCCCTCCAATTTTTTGACTGACTGCAAGCACCGCTGAAGGGCCCTATCTTCACTTCCCATCAAGAGGGTCTCGACCGCTTCAGCTCAGGTGGTCACTCTGTGCAGACAGATACTCTTGGAGAGCGGTGACTGTTTCTTCTGCGACAGCTGAGGCCCCGAAGTCACTCCGGAATCCGTGCTTGAGTTCGTCGCTCTCCAATATCTCCAGACCACGCTCAAGCTGCTCCCGGAGCGCATTGTTGTCCCCTCGCCGCAAGTGGGGTGTGACAGCGTCGAGGTCGATCTCTTCTGCCACTGCCAGGACGTCCCGAAGATCTGTTTCCCGGCCGCTGTGGAGCTTTGCCGCCACGAGGACTGCCCCATCGATGACTCTGGCTGTCGTCGTTACTGTGCCTCCGCTCACCTCCTGTTGGTGGCTGTGGTCGTACAGGTAATCGAACGACCACTGTGCCTCCGTCTGGCGACACCCGAGACCGTTTACCAAGAGATCGAAGCCGATCGGCTGTTGCGGCGTGAGCCGCTTCTCGTACTCGATCACTTCGGTGTCGTAGAACCACTCCTTTGCGTGGCTGTCCGTTTCCTCGAATCCCTGTCGTTCGAGGAATTCGACGAAGTCACCCTTGGAGTCCGGGGCGACGACGATATCGAGGTCCGTTGAGAAGCGAGCATTGAACGCTGAGACAGCGTAACCGCCGACAAGGACGTACTCATGGCCCTCTCGGGTGAGTTCCTCGAGCAGTTCGATGAGCGCGTCACTTCGGTTGTTGAAGCTCATGGCTGCGCCCGTTCGGTCTCTCGATACGTGACGCCGAGGTCGAGGTCCTCGTACATCCGGTCGAGCATCGCCAGCGCCGACTGGAACTGGGCGTAGTTTTCGCGCATGTACTCGATCGTCTCTGCTCTCGGGATCACCGGGTACCCTTCGACGTGCTCGATGTCGAGTGACGCGCGTGGCTCAAGGACGATCTGCAGCGGTCCGTTCAACTCGTCTCGGGGCTGTCGCTCGAATGCGGTGGGGAGGTCGAAGGACTCGAAGAATGTCTCCCAGGCGTCGACGTCCTGCTCACGAACAGCGAGGAACAATGGATAGTCGTCGGGCTCGCGACCGACCTGGTAGCCGCCCTGAGTCCACACGTAGACGGCGTCGATCCGCGTGAACGCGAACGGCCAGTCACCGAACTGTGGGATGACGTACGTTTCCTCGATGGAGGGTGGACTGACGCCGGCGCTGGCAGCGACGAGCTGGAGCGCTGCGTCGTGTACGCGCTCGTCGACGACTGAGAGGCCGTCGTCATAGGAAACGTACCCTGCGTCTTCCAGCCGATTGACGGCCTGTCTCACCGTCTCGTAGGGCGTGTGGAGGTGTTGGGCGACACGGCGGATGGAGTCACCACTCTCGATGGCGAGGATAGTCTGTGCCGCCGTGTCGTCGAGCACCTCATACATCTGGTGGTTACCAATAATCCGGTAACAGTTAAAAGTCTTACTCGACTGGCCGTAAAGCACGATCTCCCCACTTGTTTCGAAGGTAGTCCAGATCCCCACTGAAAACACGCGGAACGACTATAACGAATTCAACGAGCAAAACGAACAGAACGAGAAAAATGAATGGATTGAACGAATTCTGAGGAACGAACTGGTTGAGGATGACCTGGCCGGCTCCCATTCGATGAACAGAACGAGTGAAACGAACGTAACGAATAGAACGAATGCATTGATGGCAACGATAGTGTTTGACTCAACGAGCGAAACGAACAATTGGTTTTAACATCGTAGTATTCCTCTCACCGAGTGAAACACCCTCACCGAACCAAACGAACAGAACGACCAAAACGAACGGAACGAACACAACGAGGTAAACGAAAGAAATGACCGACACCAACACCGCACGAACCACCGTGGCGAATCAGAAGGGAGGCGCGGGGAAGACAACCGACGTCATTCATACTGGCGGCGCACTCGCTGCCCGAGGCCACGACGTCCTCCTGGTCGATATCGACTACCACGGGGGGCTCACCTGCTCGCTTGGCTACAACGATCTGTACTACGATACCGACCGTACAACGCTGTTCGACGTCCTCGACTTCGATCAGATGGAGTCGGTGAACGACATTATCCTCGAGCACGAGGAATTTGACATCCTCCCCGCGAGCGAGAAGCTCGCGAACAACAAGAACATCCAGACGCTGCTTGAGGCACCGAAGAGTCGCGAGCGGTTGGAGATGACTCTCGACGAACTCGAAAAGGACTACGACTACATCATTGTCGACACGCCGCCATCCCTGAACGTCCTCACTGACAACGCCCTCGTCGCGACCGGTAACGTCGTCATCCCCGTCATTCCCGAGAAGCTCAACGCCAACAGCCTCCAGATTTTCGCAAAGCAACTGAGTTCCCTCGAACAGGCGTACGGAGACATCAATCGGCTCGCGATTGTCTGTAACCGTGTCGAGCAGAACGCTGAACACCGGGACACCATCGAGGAGATCAAGTCGGCGTACTCTCTCCCGGTGTTCGAGATCCCGAAGCGGACCGACCTCTCCCAGTCGATCGGCGAGGGGGTGTCCGTCTTCGGCTTCGGCAAGGAGAACCAGCGCGTCGAGGATGCACGCGATCTGTTCAATGAGATTGCCGACCTGTTCGACGAGACGTTTGAGAAGACCACACCTGAGGAGGTGGAAGCATGACCGACGGCTGGGGCGATGCTTCCGGCATCGAGGGTAACTACAAAGAGGAGGACGACGAGGCTGATTCCAGCGAAACGAGTGAGGTGAGTGAACCGGTGGAAACCAGTTCATCGACCGAAACGACCGAATCGACTTCAACGAGTGAAACGAACGAAACGAGCAAAACGAAGACGAACATCAAGGACGAGTGGAATGGGCGGACGATCTACATTCCCGACGATGTCCTCGACGAGATGGAGGACACTTACCTCGAGTCCCAGCTGAAGCTCCGTAAGGCGGGCCAGGACGAGTTCAAGAAGAACCGCCACTTCTACCCGCTACTCGTCCAGTTCGGTGTAGAGGCGCTCTCTGAGGCGGATGCCGAGGAAATCCAGGCTCGGCTTTCGGAACTCGGTGGGGAGTGACGCCGCGCAGAGCGAGGCCGGAATTTTGTATAGCAATATACGATATACAATTTCCTGTAGTGCGGAATTTCGGCGCTAGGAGACTCTATATGCCCGAATTCTCTCGATGGGTCGAATACAATAAGTGGTCCTGATTATGCCCGTAATCACGACCACTTTGAAGTACCCCGCCGCCGTCGGGTAAGCACGAATGCTGTAACCACCTCACGACGGCGCTTCCCCCGGGGTAGAGCCGCCAAGACCGGGCTCCGAGTTTGCTCTGGCTACCCTCAGCTGAGATCAGGGCGATGGCGAAAAAGAGGATTCGATATAGGACTAATGACCTCAATCTATATTAAGACACAGTCCGAAGGGTGTTGTATGACCGAAGACGAATCGAACTCCGAGGGCCTGATGGAACGCCAGACCACGGGTGAAGACCGCGTGCGGATGGTTGCTCGGCAGCTGTCGGAGCCACAGACGGCCAACTGGATCGCCTCCGAAGCGGGCTGGTCACACGAACCAACTAAGCGCGTCCTCGATCGGCTCGTCGACGATGGCATCCTCCACCGTGACGAAAGCGGTACTCACACGACGTATTACCCTGATTATCGCCGCCAAGCGATGCAGGAGGCGATGCGCCTTCGAGACAGCGGACACACTGTCGAGGAGCTTACGGACCGTCTCGCCGATATGAAGACGCAGATCCGCGACTGGGAGGACGAATTCGGCGTCGAGTCACCGAACCAGCTTCGCGGGACGCTCGCTGACGAATCCCTTGACGGTGACGAGGAAGATCGGCGCCGTGAAATCGCCCGCGAGTGGGAGCACCTTCAACGGCGTATCCAGATCGTTGGCTTCGCCATCCGCGAATGGGACTTCCTCGCTCCAACGACAGAGCCTGCCGAGGCCAGCAGCTAACGGATGTCTGTCCCGCATCCAGGTGGTGACCCGAACGCGAACCTCTACGCCCAATTGAAGCGGGACGTCCTCGACCGTGTCCCCCAGATCACGGCCGTCGAGTACGTTCCTGACGATATCGAGGCCAAGCAGCTGCGGGCGGTTTTTGATCCAGCCCGCCTTAATCCCCCAACGGGCCCTGATTCGCCGGAACTGACCGTCAAGTGGTATCGACAGGACCCACACGATTGGTTCCGTATCAACTACACCGATCCGAACACGGGCTTTCACGCCGGCTGGCACCAGGACGAGGACCATCCCGATCTCGGACGGGCGCATTTCCAGTACTCTGCCGCCAATACGGAGGACCGCTGGGGGATCACATTTGAATACGAGACTCCTTCCCTAATCCTCTGGGAAATCGTCGAAGCGCTCCTCGAGGACGTCCGTCCGACTTACCAGTACGCGAACGAAGAACCATGACACCTCGAGAACGCACTAATCAGTCACTCGCGAGTTCCTTCGAGCGCTACCTCCAGGACAAGGGGAAAGGCCGCGGTGGCGACGGCGGGAACTATCGACGAAACGCTGCACGCGAGCTCGAGCGGTTCGCCGAGTGGGCCGCTGGCGACCGCGGCGACGACTGGACCGGGATCGTCCCCGATGACGTCGACCGCCAACCCACCTTCGAAGATCTCGATGAACGCGTCTTCCGGGAGTACGCCCGGCATCTCGTGGGCGATCGGGGACTCAAGCAGAACACGGTACAAACCTATTACCGCTATATCTCTGCCTGGTGTGGCTGGTGCGTCAACGAAGGGTATCTCGAGGCACACTACGCGCAGCGAGCGAGTGCGATGGCGCCGCTGCCAGAGGACGACGGCCGCAAGCCCGGCGACCAACAGGCCTGGACGTCCGAACAGCGCCACGCCCTCACCCGCCACGTCGACGAACGGGCCCGCGACGCCGTCGAGGCGTACACGACACTTTCGGAGGATATTGACCCCATCGATAAGCAGCGAGCGCGCTACGCGGCGCTGAAGGCGGCTCGTGACCGGGCGCTGGTGTTCGTCCTAGCGTACACCGCCGTCCGCGTCGGCGAACTCGTCCGCGATCCGAACGATCCGCGACGGCGTGGCGTCCGCTGGGAGGATCTCTCCCTCGACGACGGGAGTATGGACGTCTACCGGAAGAAACAGCAATGGGACGCTGCGAGTCTCCCCGACCCGGTGATTTCGCCGCTACGGAGCTATCGCCAGCTGATGGACCCACCGACGGAGCGCTGGCCCGTGTTTCCGACGTTCGACCAACGGACGCTCGCAGGGCTCGTCCAGGATGATCTCGCCGACCGAGGGGAACGCCCAGAAGCAATTACTGAGCGGCGTGAGGAGTACGCTCGCGACCTCCTGCTGGCGCTTGATGAAGATATCCGACCGCCATCGATCACGACGGACGGCGCACGGTCGATTCTCCAACGGCTCTCAGAGGCTGCAGAGATCGACATCGCTCATCCGAAACACGACTATCTCGCGCCCCACGGTGGTCGACGTGGAATGGGCGAGGTGCTAGTCCGGGCGTTCGGGTACACTGTTGCGGCTCGCTATCTCGATAACTCGGAGGAGATGGTTCGGGAGCGATATTCGCACATCGAGGCCGGAGAACTCGGTGACGTTGCAACAGAGGCGCTCTCAGAAATTGATGGGTAATTAACGGTACTCCCAGTGCCGAGTTTTCGGCACTACACTCTTCTCAACACCTCTCGAACTCTATCGCATGCCTGACAACATTCTCGTCGCCTTGGACGGCTCCCCGCTTGCCGAGCGTGCACTCATTTACGCACTCGAGACCTTTCCGAACGCCACGATTACCACCATTTACGTCATCAACCCGATCGATTCGGTAATCGATGTAGAGGCCGGTGGCTTGCCAGTCGCAGAGGACTGGTACGATACCGCCCAAGAGCGGGCGACCGAGATTCACACGACTGCGACGGATCTCGCGGCGGACCACGATATTGTGCTTGCTACAGTCACTGAAGTCGGGAAACCAGCGCGTGAGATTCTCGACTACGCTGCCGACAACGGCATCGACCAGATCGTTATGGGGAGCCACGGTCGGTCAGGTCTAGACCGGACGTTCCTCGGAAGTGTTGCCGAGACAGTCACTCGCCGAGCACAGATCCCGGTAACCATCATTGGATGAAAGCCTCGACTCGTGTGCCGGGATTAGGATCGGATGAATGCTCGTGGGCCCACCTCAAACGTGAAATCAAACCAACTCATAGGTACCGAGAACGTGGCTGTTACTGAATCTCCATCTCTCTCGACGTGTACGATCCACATTGAACGACGGGGTGGTCGGGGCGACGCGGGAGCACGGGCACTTGAACGACATCTCAGGCGTCTCTCCGGCGTCCACGATGTCGACGTCTCGTTTCGAACAGGGGACGCCCGGATCACCTACGAGGGGAGCGTCATCTCAGAAGAAACGATTCGAGACGCTGTCCGCGACCGCCACGTGTCGATTCAGGACGAATCTGAGACAGCAACGGATGAGGTGAGTACCCGCTCGGAACTCAGGCAGGAGGCCGTGTTCGTCGGCTTGACCCTCCTCGGGATGGCCGTCGGCCTGGTGACGGGGTGGCTCGAAGGACCTCAGCTTCTCATGTGGGCCGGGTACGGCGTCGCATACGTCTTCGGTGGCTGGTACGGGCTCAAAGGCGCGGTCGAGACGCTGCGCCACCGTGCGGTCGACATCGACCTCTTGATGATCGTCGCGGCACTCGGTGCCCTCTCGATTGGCGCCCCGTTCGAGGGCGCGATGCTCCTCTTCCTGTTCTCGCTCTCAAATACGCTCCAGCACTACGCCATCGGCCGCTCACGCCGAGCGATCAAGTCCCTCGTCGAGATGCGACCGGACGAAGCGCAGGTGCTACGCGACGGGGAGGAAGTCACCGTTCCCATCGACGACGTCGCCGTGGGCGACGTGTTCGTCGTTCGTCCCGGCGACAGAATCCCGCTCGACGGCGTCGTCACGTCCGGCGAGGGGACGGTCGATCAGGCGTCGCTCACCGGTGAGTCCGTCCCCGTGCCGAAGGAACCCGGTGACGAGGTGTTCGGGGGGACGATCAACGAGAGCGGCAGCCTCGAAATCGAGGTCACGCGGCAGGCCCACGAGTCGGCGATCAGCCGTCTCATCCATATGGTCGAGCGTGCTCAGAGCGAGAAGGCGCCGACACAGCGGCTCATCGACCGTCTCGAGCAGCCGTACGTCCTCGGCGTGTTCGGACTCACGATCGCGGCGATCGCCATCCCGCTCGCGCTTGGAAGCGAGTTCACCAGCACGTTCTACCGCGCGATGACCCTGATGGTCGCTGCGTCGCCGTGTGCGGTCATCATTTCCACGCCGGCAGCGGTGCTGTCGGCGATCGCCTCCGGCGGCCGGCAGGGCGTCCTGTTCAAGGGCGGCGAACACGTCGAGGCGGCGGCGAACATCGACGCGGTCGCATTCGACAAAACGGGCACCCTCACGCGGGGCGAGACACAGCTGACGGACGTGTTCGTCCGGGATGGCCTCGCGGATGAGTCACTGACGTCCGACGAACTGCTCTCGCTCGCAGCCTCCGTCCAGGCCCGTTCGGAGCATCACTTGGCTCGTGCGACCGTCTCGGAAGCCGAAGCCCGCGCCCTCGACGTCCCCGACGCGCGACGGTTTCAGTCGGAGGCCGGGAAAGGCGTGCGCGCCGACGTCGACGACGGAACCATCCACATCGGGAATCGGAGTTACGTCGAGACGGTTCTCGAAGACGCTGCGATCGAGGGACTCGATCCCGGTCTCGACAGGCTTCGGACCCTGGAGGCGGAGGGGAAGACCAGTGTCCTTGTCGCCCGCGAGCACGCTGGCAACGCCACGGTACTGGGATGGCTTGCGTTCACCGACACGGTCCGGCCGGGGGCTGCAGAGATGATCGAGGATCTCCGGTCTCTCGGTGTGGAGCACATCGTTATGCTGACCGGCGACAACGAACGTGTCGCCCAGCAGATCGCCGACGAAGTCGGTATCGACGAGGTACAGGCGGAACTGCTGCCGGAAGAGAAGGTGGCAACTATCGAAGACCTGGTTGAGCGATACGAGAACGTGGCGATGGTGGGTGACGGGGTGAACGACGCACCCGCTTTGGCGACGGCGACGCTCGGGATCGCGATGGGTGGCGCCGGGACCGACGTTGCCCTCGAAACGGCTGACGTCGTCTTGATGGGCGACGACATCGGGAAGATCCCCTACGTGCTCGGACTCGGTCGCAGGACGCGCCGGACGTTGACGGTCAATCTCACAATCGCCTTCGGTGCGATCGCCCTGATGGTTGGGACGATTCTGTTGCGAGGCATCCCCCTGCCGCTGGCCGTGGTCGGCCACGAGGGGTCCACCGTCCTCGTTTCACTGAACGGGCTTCGGTTACTCGGATTCCGTGAATAATGGTCTCTGAAGGCTTCGAACGGACCGATCAGCAACAGCTGGTGTCGTCGGGAGTCCACTCACACGCATTGCCGGTAGTAAGGTTGTTTTCGTCGATATATGCGGAGAGACAGGCGTAGTTACAGAAGTACTTGGGCGAGCCACAGTCATCATCGCAGTCGCGGACGCAGATGGGGTCGTGGTCGAAGATTCGGGATTCACAGTACGCACACGTCTCGTCTGTTTCGGGTGTTGAGACGGTCGTCGACATACTTGTGTTGAGGAGGCTCCCACGGATAACGTTTCCTCGGGCTGTACTGAGTGATGCCAATCACCAGTCCGCATTATCACCCACAGATGTCCCCCGCAGAGCTGCAAAGCCACCCGTCACAGTTCCTCAGCTCTTGGTTCGCGTCACCCGTCGATACCCTTCGTGCAGGGCCGGTAATCCGAGCGGAAGTGCGAGGAACCCGAACCCGAGAAGGGCATATCGGTCTGTATCCTGGTGTCGCACGACGAGGAGCGTCGCGACGATGCCGAATAGCGCAATTGTGTATGCCGTGTTGCTCCAGAGCACGTCGTAGGTCGAACAGTACAGCCAGCAAACGAACGTGTAGGCTGGGGCGTTCCAAGTCGGAGGATGGAGTTTCGGCCAGAAGAACCGGCAGTACGTGGTCCAGCCCAGCATCGCCAGGGTCGGCAACCCGACGAGCCATACTGCTGCCCCACGGCTCCTGTCACCGTATCGCCGGTATCCGGCGAGGAAGAGTGCGGGGAAGCAGAAAACCCACAGCCAGATGCCGATAGTGTAGGTCACTGGCCAGTGCTCGATGCGGGGCTGTGTAATCGGTAATCGTAGAGACTCGGGCAGCGTCGCCCACGGGAACGAGGGGTCGGGAACAGGATTCGTGAGGAACGCGACCAGACAGAGGACTGTCCCGACGAGTAGTCCGTACAGTCCCAGCGTCGTGTATCGGTCGAGCCACGGTGGAAGCTGCAGATGCGTTGACTCTTGACGGCGGTCGGAGAATCCGGTCATCGTTCAAGTTTCCCGGGTGGAAATCAGGTATCTCGTTCGAGTGCTTCGCGTCGCTGTTCGTATTCCTCGTCGGTCAGCTCTCCGCGGGCGTAGGCGAGCCGGAGCTCCTCGAGGGCTTGGTCTGAGCTACTCTCACTTCCCGTAATCGCACGGTAGATGAGGTAGCCACCGCCGAGGAGGGCAGCGAGGAACAGTAGCTGCATCACGATGCCGACGATGAACATCCAGCCAGGCATCGTCCCGTCACCCCACATGTGACCGCCCCACATCCCGCCTATCATTGGGCCGAATCCCATCATCCCGAAGCCCATGAAGAACAGTGGGACGATGAATACGGCGCCGATGATAACGAGGAGGAGCGTAACAAGTCGCGTGTCGTCTGAATTTGTCGGCATATTGTGATCCCTCCGTGAGTTTGGGTCTCAAGTAATACTACGTCCTAACTATTCAATGCGGTTGTGCCTTCGACCTGCGTGTTCCACCCACCGCTAATCTTTTGAATTCACACTCTCAACGGCTCTAACCTGAACTATCTGAAGGAAAACTGCAAAAGATGATCCGTACGACGATACATCTATGCAGGTGACGATGGTCGAGGGCATCTTCGAAGCCCTCCGAATCGGTGTTGGGTTCCTCTGGACGGCGGCGTGGGCGATCATTATGGGACTCACGATCACGAGTCTCGTCCAGGTCTACGTCTCCAAGGAGCGAATGGCACAGGTGCTGGGCGACGGTGATCTGAGCGGGCTCACCAAGGCGACTGCGTTCGGGGCGGCGAGCAGTGGGTGCAGCTTCGGTGCCGTAGCCATCGGGAAAGGTTTGTTCAAGAAGGGGGCGCACGCGGTCAACTTTCTCGCGTTCATGTTCGCGTCGACGAATCTGATCGTAGAACTCGGGCTGATGATTCTGATTCTGCTCGGCTGGGAGTTCCTCCTAGCGGAACTGCTGGGTGGCCTCATCCTCATCGCCGTGATGGCGGTGATCGTCCACCTCACGCTTCCCGAGAATCTCTTTGCCGAAGTTCGAGAAACGCTCAACGAGCGCGACCGTGAGGCGGGCGTCACCGAAGACCCGACCTGCGGGATGGAAGGCAAAGACGAGTACACGCTCACGACTGACGGCGGTGAGACGCTCAAATTCTGCTCGGAGGGCTGTATGGAGACCTACCGCCAGGAGACGTCGAGTCGCGGCGGGTGGCGTGACGAGTTGTTGTCGTGGGGTGGCTGGTACAAAGTCGGGAATCAGTACCGCAAGGAGTGGTCGATGATCTGGAAGGACATCGTCGCTGGCTTCCTTATTTCTGGGTTCGTCATCGTCTTCGTCCCGCAGTGGGTGTGGAACACGCTGTTCATTCAGGGCGACGGCCTGCTCGTGACCGCCGAGAACGCAATTATGGGTGTCACCATAGCCGTCCTCAGTTTCGTTGGCAGTATGGGTAACGTCCCGTTCGCCGTCGCGCTGTGGGGCGGTGGCGTCAGCTTCGCCGGGATCATCGCGTTCGTCTACGCCGACCTCATCACGATCCCCGTGCTGAACGTCTACCGGAAGTACTACGGCTGGAAGATCATGCTGTACATCCTCGGCGTCTTTTTCGTGACGATGGCGTTCACCGGCTTCCTCATGGAGCTGCTGTTCGACGCGCTGGGAATCGTTCCGGATCTGGCGGGCGGCGAGACGGCGACCGAGCAGACGTACTTCAAACTCAACTACACGTTCTATCTCAACCTCATCGCGTTCGCGCTCTCCGGGTTCCTGCTGTATGTTTATCGTCGCGGTCTCGGTGCGCCCGGCCAGTACCGCGACCCTGTCTGTGGGATGCGGACTGACGATAGCGAGCCATCGGCGACGCACGACGGCGAGACGTACTACTTCTGCTCGCAGACCTGTAAGGAGACATTCGAAAAGGACCCAGATGAATTCGTCCATCAACACCCAGAGGCGGGAACGTCTCAGGATCATGACCACCATTGAACATCGATTGGGGATATCGAATTTGCGGGGCTGCCAGCCCCGTGATTGCGTTGGCCAATCAAAACTGGTACAGCAATGTCTCACGAACTCACACATATGAGCAAGTGTCTCGGAGGATCGAGGTGGAGAAGATGAATCGACGGCGAGCCGATACCGTAGCCGGTGCGTTGGTCGCTGCCGTCCTCATCGTCGGTGGTGTGCTCACCTGGCAAGCGTACCAGCAACAGCAGGCCTTCGAGCAGATGGGCTCGATGATGGGTACGTCGATGGGCGCGGTTCACGGAACGAACCCACTCTTGTACGTTCTCGGAACGCTTCTTGTCTCGGCTGTCGTTGGTGGGGGCTATCTCGTGGTTCGAGACGAGTTCACTAGCACAGAGGGAACCGATCGATCACAGACTGGCATGGCGAATCAAACCGATTCGGAGAGTATCGAATCGCAGGATGGGCCCGTTCAATCAGAGGGAAAGATCAATCCGGAGTCCCAGCCACAGGCGCGCGTATTGGACCTCTTGCCGGATGATGAACGCCGAATTCTCGAACCGGTCCTCTCGTCGCCCGGTATCACACAGATCGAACTCCGGGATCGCTCGAACTTCTCGAAAAGCAAGGTCAGTCAGACGGTGAGTGCCCTCGAGAAGCGCGGCTTACTGTACCGCGAGCGACAAGGGCGAACGTATCGCATCTATCCGAGCGACGACTTACAACAGAAACAGGCGAACTAGCGGGGGATTCTCGGGAATCCGTGACTGTTCACCGTATCGCCGCGACTAAACTCGGAACGAGGATGTTCGTATGAATGTCTCTCATCGCGAGGCCTTTACTCGCTGACCGCGAAAACAAAGGCAATGACCTCCTCGGGACTTTCTCGCCGTAAAATCCTCCAGTTATCGGGGATCTCGACTCTCGGAGCGCTTGCGGGGTGTGCCAGTCCGCTACCGGGCACCGACGATGGTGGCGGTCGTGCGGTGACTCCCCGTCCGACTGTCACGGCTGACCCAGATACATCGGTCAGCCTCACTGCGACATCTGGGACCATTCGACCAGCTTCGGATACGTCGACGACTACGTGGCTATACGATGGACAGTATCCGGGCCCAGAGTTGCGCGTGCAGGAAGGTGACGTGCTCAGCGTAGAACTGGCTAATGACCTGCAGGAGGAGACGACGATTCACTGGCACGGGATTCCTGTTGCGAATCCGGTCGACGGTGTCCCGAACGTGACGCAAGAGCCGGTTGCCTCCGGTGATACATTCACATACAAGTTCCGTGCCGAACCCGCTGGAACGTATTTTTACCACAGCCACGTCGGACTCCAACTCGATCGTGGCTTACTCGGCCCCCTGATCGTTGAAGAACGAGACCCACACGTTGAGTACGACCGCGAGTATGTCGTCGTGCTTGACGATTACCTCTCTAGAGAACCCCGTCTTCCGTCGGACGGTGGGATGGGTGGCGGTGGAATGGGTGGAATGATGGGAGACGTTCGACCACCATACGAAGGGCTTTTGATCAACGGTAAACTGCCCGAGAACCCCCCGACGTTCGACGTAACGGAGGGCGATCGGGTTCGCTTTCGGTTCGTGAATGCCTCCAGCGCGACAGTCTTTGGTGTGCGAATCGCTGGACACGAAATGTCGGTGACCCACGCCGATGGCCAGCCCGTCGAACCAGTCGGGGCCGACTCGTTCGTCTTTGGTGCTGGTGAACGGTACGATGTCGTCGTGGAAGCGACGAATCCGGGGCGATGGTTCGTTCAGGCGAACGCGCTCGACGGGAACGAACCACCGGCCAGAGCCGTCGTCGAGTACGAATCCACAGACGGTTCGATCACTCCACAGCCTCCATCATCTTCGAGTAACAGATTGCAATACGGTGACCTGCGAGCACGCTCCTCGCTCGAAGGTGTGAGTGGAGATCCAGACCGGACGTTCGACCTGACGCTCTCACGCGGTAGAAACCAGTCCTACACGTGGACGATAGACGGACAAGCCTATCCGGATGCCGACCCGCTTCAGATTCGGCCTGGGGAACACGTCCGAATTCGGATGACCAATCAGAGCCCGGTCGTCCATCCGATGCACCTTCACGGCCACTTCTTCCAGGTCGGCAACGCGATCAAAGATACGGTTATCGTCCCGGGACATCGAGGACAGGTGACGCTGGACTTCCACGCGGATAACCCCGGTCGGTGGTTGTTCCACTGTCACAATCTGTACCACCTCGATGCGGGGATGGCGCGTGTTGTGGAATACGTCGAATGAGTGGGTTGAGACTCGATTTCTGGTTGATCAATCTGTCGTGCGAATGGTCTTGGTCCTGTCCCGGACGAAGCGTTGAGTGCCATCCTTGCGAATTCGAGCCGGATGAACGCTCTTGTTCCTGAAACACGATTAAAACGCTGTATACACGTTCTCGAACGTTCTCCTGCGTGAGTTCACGTCCATTGTCATAACCCTTGAGCGGTCCTACGAGTAACCGAGGAGAAAGACAATGACCAACTTCAAACTCGGTCGGTGGCTGATCGTGGCGCTCGCGCTCGTCGGACTCGTGTTCGCCTCCCCCGTGGTCAGCGCACACGGTACCGACACGACAGCTGACGACGCGCCCACGGACAACGCTACCGCTGATGACTGGGCTGCTTGGATGGAGGCACAGATGACCGAGCACATGGGCCCTGGTAGCGTCGAGTGGATGGAGACGCACATGGGTGTGACCGTCGACGAGATGGGCCAAGACATGGCTGACAACGACTACAACGGCGGGATGTACGGGCAGGGCCACTGCTGACGGCCTCTGACCGTTTCGATTGCTTCAAACGACAACCACGGTTCACCAACTCAGGATAATGACGCAACTTACCACTCATCTCGGACGCACTGCTCGCCGCCTCGCGATCCTCGCCATCCCGCTGCTGGTCGCGGCGACTGGAACGGCTGCCGCCCACGGCGGCGGGAGCTATGGCGGCGGGATGATGGGCGGAAGCGGCTGGGGCCTCTTCGGCGGAGCGATGGGGCTCTGGGGACTCCTCTGGATGGGACTCCTCATCGCCGTTCCGCTCTACCTCGTCTATGCGCTCCTCAACCGAGGATCCGGTGGGAACGATGAGCAGTCGTTGTCGGTTCTCCGCGAGCGGTACGCCCGTGGCGAGATCGACGACGATGAATTCGAACGGCGGCGAAAACAGCTCGAACGTACCGGATGATCGGAACGGCTGCTGTTCCAGCCGAAACACTGCCCTCCCCAACGATTGCTGTTGGGCACCCAACGGTTAACCCCGCGGACGGGGTATGATATTCCATGGAATACACAATACAGACCACAGTCACTGGCGAATTCGACGACGTCGTTGATGCAACGAACGCTGCACTCACGGACGAGGGATTCGGTGTCCTCTGTGATATCGACATTCAGGCGACACTCAAGGAGAAGCTTGGCGAAGAGTTCCGTCAGTATCGCATCCTCGGTGCGTGTAACCCTCCGCTAGCATACGAAGGGTTAACCGAGGAAATCGAGCTTGGTGCGCTCTTGCCCTGTAACGTCATCGTCTATGAGACTGATGACGGCGACATCGTGGTGAGTGCGGTCGATCCGGAGCAGTTGGTCGGGATTGCTGATAACGACGCGCTTGATTCCATCGCAACCGAGGTCACCGAGCGATTTGATCGTGTACTGGCAGCTGTTAGAGACGAGTTCGACCCCGCGTCGGAGGCCTGATCGTCGATGGCTTCATCGAATCAACTGGACACAACGACGATACTGCTACTGATCCTCGGAGCGTTCATCCTCCTTCCGTTGCTCATGATGGGGATGGGCTTCGGCGGGATGATGGGATACGGGGGAATGATGGGCCAGTACGGTAGTACCGGCGGCTGGTGGCCCGTTATCGGAATGCTTGTTCCACTCGTCTTCCTCGTTGCGCTTCTTGGCGGGGGCTATCTCCTCTTCAGACGGGTAAGCAAAACACAAACCTCTGACAACCCCGCGATGGAAGAATTACGTCTGGCGTACGCCCGTGGCGATCTCACGGACGAAGAGTTCGAATCCCGCCGAAACAAACTCGAACAATCAGAGTGACCGTCCGCTAAGGTACACACGCAGTTACTCCTTTCTGCATCTCGTTCTCGGTTCGAAGCTGGTACTGTTCGGACTTCCCTCGTTCTCGATAGTGTCGGACCACAGCGAGAATTATATCCGTATCGATCGTACCATACCGTATGATTCGAACACTCGTGGGTGTCCTCGGCGCTATCTCAGCACTGTTCCCGGACAAGATCGTCGGGCTCTTCGAGAAACTCGCGATTGCGAACCCAAGTGAGGGAACTGTGAGAGAGTGGGTCCGTCCAGCTATCCGGTCGGAGGGCGTTCTGATAGCTGCGATTTCCCTCCGTAACGGGCGAGCATACGCGTGGCTGATGAATCTTACCGGCCTGTTCGGCGCGATCGTCCTCCTGTTTCCCGATCTGTATCGGAGATTTGCCACCGCGTTCCTGTACGAGCGTCCGGAGTCGATAGAATGGAATGAGCGATTCCGCTCGGGTATTCGGGCTATCGGCGCACTATATGTCTTTTTAGCAGCGAAGACGTACAGGGAGCGCCACAACGAGACCTGAATCTTCCCGCCATCGACAGCTGGTGAATCTGTGATTTGGTTCGTTGCGCCCGCAGGTGTTACTTGGATTCTAAAGTTTGACCCCCAAGAGACCAGTATGATCGAAGGGGGAATCCGCTAAAGAGAGGGGACCGTATATATCCCTGTATGACGACGACCATCACCGTGGAAGGAATGTCGTGCGGTCACTGTGAGGAGACGATCGAAGAGGCCCTTGAAGAAGTCTCTGGCGTGACTTCCGTGACCGTCGACAGGGAAAGCGAACAGGCAAGTGTCGAGGGTGAGGCAGAGGTCACGGCCCTTGTGGAGGCTGTCGAAGGCGCAGGGTACACCGCTCACGCCTGAGTATAGGAATTAGCGGATAGCACGGACCGCTTCGAGACGACGGTCTATAGTTGTCTTTGGAGTTTGCCTACGATGGTCCTGCTGTACGGTTTCAGGGGGCGAAGATTCAGGAAGCCAGCGAATCCACCTCTAAAGAGCATATGACCTATGGACGACCACAAAGATACAACTGAGAATTCCCCGGGAGGAGAAGACCAGCAGGACACCAGCAGTCACCAGCACGAACACGCCGGCCACGAAGGCGAAGGACACGGCCACAGTTCCCACGAGGGACACGGTGAGGGACATGGCGGGATGCACGAAGGCCACGAGCAAATGTTCCGGCGGCGCTTCTTCGTTTCGACACTCCTGTCGATTCCCGTCCTCCTGTACAGCGAAATGCTCCAAGAGTGGCTCGGGTTCTCCGTCCCCACGTTCCCGGGGAGCGAGTGGATCAACCCCATCTTCGCGGTCATTGTCTTCGCCTACGGTGGGATTCCGTTCCTCCAGATGGCGGTCCCGGAACTGAAAGACCGGGCACCGGGGATGATGACGCTCATCTCGATGGCCATCTCGGTCGCGTTCATCTACAGTCTCGCGAGCGTGGTCTTCCCCACGCAGTCGGCGTTCTTCTGGGAGCTCGTCACGCTGATCGACATCATGCTGCTGGGGCACTGGATCGAGATGCGGTCGGTGCGGCGGGCTTCGAGCGCCGTCGACGAGTTGGCGAAACTGATGCCGGACACGGCGGAACGACTCACCGATGACGGCGAGACCGAAGAGGTCCCTGTCAGTGAACTCTCCGAGGGCGACCTCGTGCTCGTCCGGCCGGGCGCGAGCGTGCCCGCCGACGGCGTCGTCGAGGAGGGCGATTCGGACGTCAACGAGTCGATGATCACGGGTGAGTCCAAGCCCGTCTCGAAGGAACCCGGCGACGAGGTCATCGGTGGGACGATCAACGGTGACGGCAGTCTCCGTGTCCGTGTCGGTGCGACGGGCGAGGAGACGACGCTTGCTGGCATCATGCGGCTCGTCGAGGAAGCTCAGCAGAGCAAGTCCAAGACGCAGGTGCTGGCCGACCGCGCGGCGGGCTGGCTGTTCTACGTCGCGCTCGGGGCGGCAGTCGTGACCGCAATCGCGTGGACGGTAGCGGTGTCGTTCGATGCGACCGTCATCGAGCGCGTCGTCACGGTGCTCGTCATCGCCTGCCCACACGCCCTTGGACTCGCCATCCCCCTCGTCGTCGCAATCAACACCTCCCTGGCGGCGCGCAACGGGATGCTCGTGCGCGACCGCATCGCGATGGAGGACGCACGGAAGCTGGATGCCATCATTTTCGACAAGACGGGGACGCTCACCGAAGGCGAGCACGGCGTCGTCGATATGGCGACCGTCGACGGCGTCGACAAGGACGACGCGCTCGCACTGGCGGCAGCTGTCGAGACCGACTCCGAGCACATGATCGCGCGAGCCATCCGCGAGGCCGCCGACGAGCGCGATCTCAGAGCCCCTGATGCGACCGACTTCGAGGCGATCAAAGGACGAGGGGTTCGCGCGAACATCGATGGAAGCGAGGTGTACGTCGGCGGTCCGAATCTGCTCTCACAGCTCGATAGCGAGGTTCCGGGCCACCTCCAGCGGTTCGCTGACGATGCGGGAGAGAACGCACAGACGGTGGTGTATCTCGTTCGTGACGGAGAGTTGATCGCCGCGTTCGCGATGGCCGACGTGATCCGTGAGGAGAGTTTCCGCGTCGTCGATGCCCTCCACGACTTGGGCATTGAGGTAGCGATGCTGACTGGGGACTCCCAGGACGTCGCCAATGCTGTCGCCGACGAACTGGGTATCGACACGGTGTTCGCGGAGGTCCTCCCCGAGGACAAGGACGAGAAAGTCCAGGAACTCCAGGACCAGGGGAAGCTCGTGGGGATGGTCGGTGACGGTGTGAACGACGCGCCGGCGCTGACGCGGGCCGACGTCGGTATCGCGATCGGGAGCGGCACCGACGTCGCCGTCCAGTCGGCTGACGTCATCCTCGTCCAGAACAACCCGATGGACGTCGTTCGACTGGTCAAGCTGAGCAAGGCGAGCTACCGGAAGATGCAGGAGAACATCGTCTGGGCGGCCGGGTACAACGTGTTCGCGATTCCGCTCGCAGCAGGAGTCTTGGCACCGATCGGGATTCTGCTCTCCCCGGCTGTGGGTGCGCTCCTGATGTCGTTGAGTACAGTAATCGTCGCGATCAACGCTCAGCTGCTCCGCCGCGTGGATCTGTCCATTCCCGAGCTTCCGAGTGGGACACCAGTTACGGAGACACAGCCCGCTGACTGAGGTCCTTTCTAGCTACTACAAGAGGCATTCCGTTGTGGCTCCGTAGCTGTGATCGGCCCGTTGTCAGCAGGTGGTAATCAATTGTGTTTCGTCGGAACGAGAACTTGATTGTTCGATTACTTTACCCGTACTGTTCCGACCATTCCGGACCCCTCGTGTGGGATACAAAAGTACTCGTATGTGCCTGGTTCCTCGAACGTGTGCTCGTAATTCTCACTCGGAGCGATGAGCCCCTCGGTGACCCGATTCCTCGCACTACGTTCTGACTCGAAGCCACCACTTGCGAAGTACGCGGCATCGTCCGGAATCTCGTCTTCATACGCTGTGACCGTGTGATCGATGTCACTCTCGTTCGTCCACGTAACCGTCTCACCAGGTTCGATCGTCGCGGTCTTCGGCTCAAAACTGAGGTCGCCGGGCATCGTGACGGTCTGGGCCGACGAGGACTGTCCGCCGAGACACCCAGCAGTGCTAAGCATCGCTAAGGTGGCAGTGCTGAGTCGCAACACCGTTCGCCGATCGTAGAATTCGGGTGACATTGATACAGAGATGGGTGGTGCCGATTAGAGCACTACGAAGAGGTCAGTCACGTACATAATGGCGAGGCCGAGCAGGAATGCGAGTAGGTTCGTCGCACTCGCCACGCGACCGCCGGCATCACGAACCATTCGCGCGATCTCCCAGTCGACCTGGAGGATCGCACCAACCCCGATCGCAAGGAAGAAGGCACCAATCGTCGGCGAGTACGCGAGACTGCCGATCCAGCCACCGAGGATGACGGGTGCGCCGGCGATGATGCCGAGCGCTGCGAAGTGCTTGAGCGCCGGACGTTCCCCGCGAGCGACCGGCGCAACGACAGCCGGACCCTCCGTCACGTTGTGGAGCATGAACCCGATCACGAGGAACGCACCGAGCGACACCCGTCCGAGTGCGAACGAACTCCCGATCGCAAGCCCCTCGGCGAGGTTGTGCAGGCCGATCCCGACCGCGACCAGATACGCGATCCAGAGACCGCTGCTTGCCCGGTTATCACCAGCGGCGACACGGCCCTCACGCCACGCACTGATCGCCTGGACCAGGAGGAGTGCGCCGAATATCCCGAAGACGACCAAGAGGTTGCCCTCGTACGCGCCCGGAACTCGTTCGGCGAGTTCGAACGCTTCGAACCCGGCGTCAAACGCCAAGAAACCCAGCACGCCGGCCGCAAACAAGAGCACGGCGTGCAGCCACCGATCGCTCATCGTCTTGATGTAAGGGAACCAGAGCATCCCTAAGGCGACCGGAATCACGCCGACGAATAGCCCAATGACCGCAAGCGTCCCGAGCAGACTGAGGCTAAACCCAGGCGACTGACTCGGAGCGACGATCGTATTGTGGAACGTCGCTCCATCGGAGAGCACGAGAGCGACTTCGAGATCCCACCCTGGATTCCAATGATACGGAATCACGATCTGTGCGCTTTCCATCGGGGCGAGTGTTTGGTCACCACCGGCTCCTTCGACTCGGAAATCCCAGTAGGCCTCATCGACGAGGACCTGTGATATCGTCACAGATTCGGGTCCGTTGTTCGTCACGTGCAGGACGACCGTTTCGTCGCTCGGAAGCGTCGTGTGCGTGATCGTCACGTCGGGAAGCGGTGTGCCGCTCTGAACACCGGCGAGCGGGGACGTGAACGCAAACACGCCTAAGACGAGTACGAGCAACACGATCGGGAGTAACGCGCTGACCCATCGCGGAAGCCCGAGCGGTTGTGTGATCTCTTCGTCAGCCGCTACACCACCGTCCGTCGTCGGATCTTGTGTTTTGTCAGTCATGTTAGACCACCTCGAAGAAGCTCATCCAGCCGAGTTCGGCGAACTCTGACTGATGCGCGTGGAACATGTACAGCCCGGGCTCGTGGTCCGAGTAATCGATCTCGATGATGCCGCGCTGCGCCTGACATTGCATAATCGTGTCCACAGTCTTATTCGTCGGCGTCAGCGTCGTCCCGTGGTCGTAGTAGTCGAAGAACTGCGAATGCGTGTGGAACGAGTTGATGAGGTCGAACTCCGTCGCGTTGGACAGATACACCCGCTGGCGTTCGTTCTTGTCGATCTGGATGGGACGTTTCGTCTCGCCCGCCGTCCAGTTGCCCTGTCCGTCGGTGTCACCAACTCCGTATCCGAACGCCCGCGTGTTCGCCGCATAGACCTCGTTACCGCCGTCGAAGTTGGTATCGAACGAGTTCATCACCATCACCATCTCGTTGACGGCGTCGTTTTCGGCGTACTCGTGATTCCGGCTCTTCGCCTTTTCGACGAGCTGCGCCCGGAAGTCGTCGGTAATCGGCCCGTGATAGTTGACGTAATCGCGTGGGTTCTCCCTGACGCGGCCGGGGTCCGGATCGACGATGATCGTGCCGTAGAGTCCGCGGTGGATGTGCTCTTTCAGGGGGAGCGAGTGGCAGTGATAGAAGTGCGTACCGGCAGGCTGGGCGAGCCACTCGTAGGTGAACGACTCACCCGTATCGAGGACGCCCGGTCCATTCTGGGGAATCCCATCCATTCGCGGGTTGAGGTTCTTCAGGTGTGGATGAATCGTGTGCGCGTGCCGCCCTAGGTTCGTGAATTTGACGCGGATCAGGTCGCCCTCGACGGCACGGATCGTCGGACCCGGCACTTGGCCGTTGTATGCCCATGCCTGGAACTCGACGCCTGGCGCGATTGCTATCGTGGTGTCGACGGCGGTGAACTCGAACTCCCGCACGGTCCGGCCATCCTCTTCGTAGACCTGCTGGGGAACGTTATCCTGGCCACTGTTTCCGGTATTGAACGCGGTGAGGAACTCGTGCGGGTCGAAATCCAAATCTCGGTATTCACCCACCGCACCGAAGTTACCGTGTTCGTCTTCATCGTCGTGATCGGAGGCGGCACTTGCCCGGGAGCTCCCGAGTCCGACGGCTGCACTCCCGGCAACACCGAGACCACCGAGCACTGTGCGGCGACTGACACTCGTTTCACCAGTGAGTGATTCGACCAGTCGCTGTTCGAGGCGTTCTGTGACATCTGCTGCGCTATTGTAATCTATCGATGGCATGATCTCCTCCGCTGGTCAAGCCTACGCATACCCATACACGTCCATTGCACCACCCAATATATAAATTAGACTCATCTAAACTTAGATTGAGGCTAAACTAATAGACTCGCTACTGGAGACACATCAGTTTAGTTTGAGGCTCCAGTGAGCGTTTGAGCGGTTATGGATCGGGCCACTTCCTCTGGG
Source organism: Haloferax sp. Atlit-109R (assembly GCF_003665865.1). Taxonomy (NCBI): domain Archaea; kingdom Methanobacteriati; phylum Methanobacteriota; class Halobacteria; order Halobacteriales; family Haloferacaceae; genus Haloferax; species Haloferax sp. Atlit-109R. Next base: position 45,400 of record NZ_QPLO01000005.1, on the reverse strand, counting down.
AGTGCAACTCGTTCGTCGGTGCCATCTGGATCAAGCGTCACCATCCCAAATGAGGTGGTCTCAACAATTTCGACTACAGTTGTTGGGGTAATCCCGTGTTCAGACAGGTACCGGAGTAGATCTGGATCATTGTCTGGCACCCGTTCGATTCGAACCTTGTCGCCGACCTGCTGATCAGCGAGGGTTTCACCCGATTGTGGCGGTGAAACGTCCAGATCCGCTGTGGGAATCGGGTCGCCATGCGGGTCAACTGCCGGATTCCCTAACTGCTCTGCAATTCTGTCGGCAAATTGATTACTGATATGGTGTTCGAGGCGATCTGCTTCGTCGTGTACCTCAGCCCAATCGTACTCGAGGCGCTCCGTCAGGTATCGTTCTAATAGCCGATGATGCCGAATGATTTCGAGCGCGACAGGAACTCCAGTGTCTGTGAGTACAACGCCCTTGTAGGGTTCGTAATGGACAAAATCGCGCTCGGCCAATTTTTTCACCATACTGGTGACTGACGGTTGTTCTACGCCCATATGCTCAGCGAGCGTCGAGGTCCGCACCCGTTCATCCGTTTCGCCCTGGAGGTAATAGATCGCTTTGAGATAGTCCTCCATGATGGCGCTCAGCATTAGAGCGAAATTAGACGGGACTAAGTTTATAATTTGCCACGGAATGATTCGTCTTGTCGACAGCTGTGGACGTAAATCTGAGATGGGTCCGGTTATCGCCACGGTCAACACTGGCGCATTGATTTTCCGTATCTTCCTGTTGTGTTACTCACCGACACTCAGAATGACAAACCCAGAGTTGGAACCTTTATATTATAATCACGAGAAATTCGCGATGGAATGTCTGACCTAATCGTCAAAGCAGCCGTGAAGGACGCGCTCTCGGACCACAACGTCTCGGCGGATTTCTACGACGCCCTCAACACGGAGGTCGCCGAACTGCTCGACGATGCCGCAGAGCGTGCCGAATCGAACGACCGGAAGACGGTCCAGCCTCGCGACCTGTAATAGTCGGCTTTCGCGAGTGAACTCGTCAATCGAAGATACCTTTTTGAGGACTCTGTTCTGAATTTAGTAGACGTGTATGGCGGACGCACCGAATACAGAACGGCAGGCGGTCGAACCTGTGGCGGGAGAAGTTCTCAGTGTGTCACAGCTGAACGACCGGATTGCGACGGTCGTGGAGGATGCGCCTGCCCTCGACGGTGTCCGCTGTATCGGCGAGGTCACGGATCTCCATCAGAACAGTACTGCACTCTATTTCACCCTCACTGACGGCGACGCCGAACTTCCCTGTATGATCTGGGCTAATCGCTATCGGAAGATGGATGCTGACCTCGAGGACGGAACTGAGGTCATCCTCGAAGGCGATATCGACTACTGGACTGAGGGTGGGAAAATCGACCTCAAACCGTGTGAGGTGATCGTCGTCGGCGAGGGCGACCAGGCGGCTGCCGTCGAGCGACTGCGAAGCGAACTCGAAGAGCGTGGCTGGTTCGACGACGAGCAGAAACAACAGCCGCCGGCCTTCCCGGAGCGGGTCGGCGTCGTCACGTCCCTTCGAGGAGACGCCCGGTACGACATCCAGAACGCGATCCACGGACAGGACCCCACCGTCGACATCCTGGTGAAGGACGCAACCGTCCAGGGGTCGAACGCGCCGACGTCTATCGCGAACGGGATTCACCATCTGGACCGCTCCGAGGACGTCGATTCAATTATCGTCGGCCGCGGCGGTGGGAGCGATTCGAACCTTCAGGCGTTCAACACCGAGCGGGTCGCGGAAGCGATCTTCACCGCGAACACCCCGATCGTCACGGCAATTGGCCATACTGACGACCGGCTAATCGCGGATCGGGTAGCGGATATGGCCGCGATCACACCGACAGCGGCCGGCGAATACATCGCGAAGTCTCGGAATGAATTCCTTGCTAGCGATATTGACCCGCTTGAGCAACAGCTTGAGGCCGCGTACGAGACCTTTGAACAGGAGCACGAACACGAACAGGAATTGGCCGAGGCAGTCGAAGAGGCGACCGCGCCTGAGGGTCTGTCGCCGGTTTACTACAAAGTTGCAATCGCCGTGCTGCTGGTGCTGTTGCTGCTCATCACCGCACTTTGGCTGGGGGTGATCTAAGCGATGGCGAAAGACTCGGATATCAGGAGTCGGATGAACCGCATCGAAGAGATTATCGATCAACTCGACGCGGATGGGGTTTCACTTGATGAAGGGAGTGAGCTGTACGAGGAAGGGCAGGAGGTGTTGACTGAAATCCGCGAGCGACTCCACGAAGGCCAGGGGGAGGTCATCGAGATCGAATGAGGAACGGCAACGGTATCGACTGTCTCACTCTGTTAACCAACAGACTCCGTTGATCACAAAGGTTGTTGGTTAAGCTCGCTGACCACGGCTACCCTTCAGGCTTAACTGCGATGTGCTCCCATCTCGAACCGTTCGGCGAGAATTCCAATGTTCCATGAGACGGTTCTGATATTCGGCGTCTACCTACTCGCGTGTGGTGTAGCGTGGATCCTCCACGAGTCCGCACACTACGCCGTCCACAGGCTCTATGCGGAATCAGTCTCGTTCGGTGTCAATCGACGTGGCCCTTACGTCGACGCCGTTTACGCCCCGTCTGCTCCGACGGTCGCTATCCGACTCGGTTCGATCGCACCGACCCTCCTCTATACCCCCATTGTCGTATTTGGAATCGTAGCCTATCTCTCGTCGAATCCGGTTCCACAGTTGGATCCAGTCGGGTGGTCGCTTGTCGCTGTTCCCCTCGTGATTTTGACTTTTCCGACTGATGCTGATATCCAAGCGTGTCTCAACGCCTCATAATAGCGTTTCTTAACGTGTATTCGGTCCGCGTCAGACAAACACTTCATTAGTTACATAGTCAGATTTTAAGAAAGTCATTGGCCGTCAGTATTTAGTAGATAAGACGCAAGTATGTGCAAATGTATCATGGCACAAGCCAGTCCCCGCAGTACCCCCCGTGAAACTGATACGGACGAGCGGTCCTCCGTGTCAGTTGAAGCGTGGTTGGAGGCGGTCAGTAGAGAACTGGATCCCGCCGAGTGCGAGGACCTCTCCGAACTCGGCATCTACTCGATCCACGAACACAGCAGCGCCCGCACGATCACCCTTCCCGAGGATGCGGACGAGTTCGAGGACGCGACGACGGTAAAGCAGTACTATTTCGAGGGCGAGGATTGCCCGCTTCTCATCGTTGCTCCGCTGCAGGTCTAAGTCGCCCTGTGGGTCGCAGATCAGCAGTCGGCGTCGTCTTCTTTGTGGTCGGAATAGAACTGGATGAGGTACTGGAATCGACCTGTGTCACTCGTGAATGAGTCGAGTTCCTCCTGTAACCACTCGTATTTGTCCTGCGGGATTCGCATATTGATTCGGGCCACATCGTCGCTAACATCCGAGCTGGAGTTACTGGCGCTGGTCGCTGTGTCTGCGTCTGACATTAGTTCGACCCAAGCTATGCGGTCGCATATATCCCAGTAGAATGAGAACTTCTCTAGAGAACTTGGAGAACTTTGAAGATCTCCAAATTCATTCAAATTTTCTGACCTCTTTTGGTCGTGCTATCCTTTCCCACAAACGATGTGTGCTAAGGTCCCCTCCGGCGAGACGCCGGCCAGTACTGAGGAATCGACGTCCGTTATTCGGATCATCCACAGGTCCATCGGCCCGATTCTGCTGGCGCTCCTCCCGCTGATCCTGTTCGTGGGGACGGCGGCCGCACAGTCGGATCCAGGGAGCGCATTCTGCGACTCGAACATGGCCGACACCATCCAGAACATCTTCACCATCATCCAGTTCGGTGGGCCGCTCGTCGGCGGCGTCCTCGCGCTCGGCGCGACGGTGGCGATCCCGTTTACCCGTCGCTCGGACTGGAAGAAGGAGATGAAATCTGTCCGGAATCAGGGCCTGCTCTGGGGCGTGATCGTCGCCCCCCTCGGGACGGAGATCGTCCAGTTCATCCTGAATAACATCGTGGTCGGTGGCACGAGTTGTGGGTTCTAACTACGCAACAGGATTCGCACTCGTCATGTCCGCCGTCCTCGTCGCATCGACAGCCGCCGTTCCAGTGGGCGCCCATCCCCCGAATAGTACTGACCACGGCGTCCCGGAGGAGACCTTTCACAAACTGTGGTCGGGGGATCAAGACGGTGCGACCGACGGTGCGAATCTGAGTAACGGGTCGGCGGTCGAGCAGCTTGGCGAGGGGACCGATGTCCCGTTCGATTCGCCCCCGCGGGCAGTCGAGCAATGGAACCGGGGCGACCACCAGGAGTTCCCGGCGACCAACAGCTCCGTGTCGATCCATCCACCAGATGCGGACCTCACCAGCGACCAGTTCATCAAGGAAGCCTATACTGAGGTGTTCGCCGTTCAGCCGTCCACCCGAGCGCGCCTCTCGTCGTCCAGACAGCCGCTTTACGTCGCTCCAGACGGGACGCTCCGCGGGACCGTCGATTACCGGGTGGCAGTGCCGCCTGACGACACCTCCGGCGATCGACGCGTCTATTGGAGTCTGGAGAGCCACCAGGTTGAGGAGACGAGACTCCTCGTCGACGGCGACGAAGAGACGACGGCTGGTGGTTCCCACACGCCGGCACTGTCGTACTCCTTGGATGGATACGCCGGCGAGGACCACCAGCTCACGCTCCAGGCGAACATCTCGGTCCGACTTCGGAAGGAGGTCGAAGTTTGTACCGCTCACAACGACGAAGGCGATTGTACCAACTGGGAGAGTTCCGTTTCATACCCGACTGAGAACGTCACGGTAACCGATTCCATCGAGGTCAGGAAGTACGACCTCGCGGTATCAGGGTTCATCGCGGAGTATCCGAACGGTGATCTCGGCCTCGTCGTTTACAAGAACCAGCCGTGGCTCGGCTACCAGTTGCCCAACGGTGACGTCCGAGGTGTCTGGCGGTTCTACTCAGCCCGAGACAAGGACTGGGATACGCTGGTCTACAGCTCGGACGACGGACAGCGGACCGCCCACTCACCGCTCCATCCACTCCAGGTGAACGCGTACCCCATCGAGACGGGGCCGACACCGTCGCCCCGCCAGAACGTGACAATACTGGATGTATACGGCACGTCGACGTCGCCGCCGACGCTCCCATCGAGCATCCACTTGGACGTTCTCACGGAGCCGTACACGGCCAGTTACGGCATCGCGACGCGGGCCACGACCGACGTACAGCCCGAGACTGTCCGTGCGTGGGGCCTGGTCAGAGGTGTCGAGGCAGAGCGACCCGCCGATGAGTTCGCTCGAATCCAGATCTACGAGAGCAACCTCACCTTGGAGGTGATGAACCAGACGGAAGACACCGTCACCGTCCGGGTTACGCTCCTGAACGCGAATACCGACGCACCAATCAACACCGCCGAACGGGACGGCTACGTTGTCGTCAACGGGCAGCGGGTGAACACGACTGGGAACGGAACCGTCACGATGATGATTGAACGTTCCCCTGGCGGTGTGTCGGCCCGATACGAACCCGGCCACTGGTGGCTCAATCCTCCCGGCTATACCGGCGACTCGGATACCGTCCTGCTGCAAGGCTCGGTGCTCCAGCTGGTGTCGACGCTGTTCCGGATCGGCGTTCCCGTCTCGCTGTTCCTCCTTGCAGTGTTCTTCATCGATCGGATTACAGGGTGGCGTATCTGGCCCCCGTGGAGGTCACTATAATGATCAGAGAACATTCAGAATCCCATGACCGGAATTCGGAACGGTGGATTAGTCGACGCCGTCTTTTGGCTTCGTCTGGAACAGCCCTGCTTGCAGGAGTAGCAGGGTGTTCCGGAACCGATGGTCCCGGCAACCAGACTGAATCCCCAACAGATTCGTCCTCAACGTCGCCGTCTACAGATTCGGTATTTGAGGAAATCAGCTTCGCGGGACCCAACCTCGTGGTGACGCTGGCTGATGATCACGACGTCGACCAACTCAATCTGATTGGTCCAGATGGTACTACGTTCGAACAGTCAACCGTAGCACAGGGAGCTACAAGAGTCGAAATACAGATCGTCTTCAAGACTGGTGGGACGTACTCTGCCGGCGAATACGAGTTAGTCGCCGTTTCGGGCGAGACATCTGAGTCGATGTCGCTGGAGATCCGGCCCGATATCCAGATTGTCGATGTCGAACCGGAGTTCGATGAAGATGATGGCTACAGTAGCGGTCGGCTCTTTGTGACGGTCGAGAACGTCGGTACTGGTCCCTCTTGGGTGTATAATATTGGCTTCCGGAATGCGCCGTATCGGAACGCACCTGAGGTCATCGAAGGAGACGGCGTTGCTGATACAACGTTCGAGCGTCCGGAGGCGAGCGAAGAATTCCTCAGCCCCGGTACTGAACGGGAATTCCTGAAACAACGGGGTGTTCTCGTCATCGATGACAACGACGATGTCTCATGTCAGAGTGATACTACAGAATTAACCGTCGTTGTTCAGACCCCACACGGAGATATTGAGCAACCGATTCGGGCAGAGCTGTCCGGTGGATACCATATCGACGACCAAGGCGCGATCCAACACCCGTGTAAAGACGTCCAGATTGAACTACTGGACGGGGGTGGAGACAATGCGTAGTCCCGTTCGATTCCTAATTCGCTCTATCGTCGTCTTCTTCGGGCTACTGAGTACGGGCACTGCTCCGGTTTTAGCTCAAAGTGACGGGGGCAGCGATGGCGGTGCTCTTGGAGACATTATCATCAACGCTATCCAAGAACTCCTTGAGATACTCTTCAGTCCCATAGAGACCGTCATCGAGAATCACGGTGATGCAGTCTTGCGGACAGTGGTGGGTACTCCCCATCCAGATTCGGTGTTCAATCAGCCGACGAACGCAGCGTGGCCCGGAATTTACGACTACTATTGGGAGATGATCATCCCGCTTTCGCTATCGCTGTACGGCCTCTCAATCGGCATTGTCATATTCCTTGAATCGACGAGTCACTTGTTCAACGGATACCACCGTTCGAAGCTCAAGAAACGCGCCTTCGCCGGACTTCTCGGTATTCTATCGTGGTGGTGGATCGCAGCGCTATCGTTGCGGTTGATGGATGCATTAGCTGGGTTCCTCGTCCCCTCGGTGTCAGAGATCTCGCTATTCCAGACGCTGTCGTTCACTGGGATGGGCGTGCTCGGCACGGTCGTGGCTCTCTCAACGAATTTGCTCCTATTCGTGTTGATCGGCCTGATTTACCTCGCGAGACAGTTGGCACTCTACCTATTCGTGTTCCTGATGCCACTACTCATTGTATTCTGGATCCCTGGCGTCGGGCCGTTCGCTCTAGTCTCAAAATTCATGAAGAAGTTGGCCGGGTTCTATGTCCCCTTCCTGTTTATGACGGTCCCAGTTGCTCTCCTGTTCCGTCTCGGGGACATCTTGGGAACGAGTTTCGGCCCCTCAGCTGGTGAGTTCGGGGCTTGGTTGACGGCACTCGTTATCCCGCTTCTCGCCGTTGCCTCTCCGTTTGTTTTGTTCTGGCAGGCCGGGGCGTTGTTCTTTATCGCCGACAGGGCGGCCAGACATATGTCTGCTGAGAAGGCCCGTAGTCGGTTGTCTAGAGGGCGTGAACAAGTCCAATCGGCCAAACAGGGTGGGAGAAACTTCGTTCGAGGAGTGCGCGATGAGCCCGCAGTCAAGAGCGGTGGCCAATACGTCTTGAACTCTGGTGATTCGAGAGCTCACTCTACCGGCCAACGACTCAATACGACTGGCTCTCGCCTCCGTGAAGCGCTCACCGACGGCAGTGGTGGAGGGGGAGGAAACAGCGGAGGCGGAGACCTCGACGGCGGAAGTGATGGTTCTACGGCCGGCTCCACCACCAGCGAGGATAGTAGTGGGAACGATGGAAGCGAGGAGTTCGATCGAGACGATGCGTTCCGGGACCCCCAGACTCGGGACCGGAATCGAGATTCAGCAGATGACCCGCCACGCTACATCCACTAACAACCTATGAGCTCCGCAACTGACCCCGCAAAACGAATTCCGAAGTCGCTCGGTACCGACACTCAGTTCCTCGGAAAGTACTCGCTGACGGACCTCGCCGTCGCGGGGCTTCCCGGCGTACTGGTAGTCTTGGTGACGCAGGTCGTTATCCCACCGTCACTCACCGTTCGCGGCATTCCGGTGTCCGCCCTCACGATCCCACTCGCAGCGATTGCGATCGCCTTCGGTGGGCTGTTCGTCTACCTCACGCCAGGCTACACCAACAGTCTCGACTGGCTCGGCCTGTTCGTGAGCTTCCATCGCAGCGAGACAGAGATCGCCCACGAGGAAGCGAAGGAGTACACCCACGTCGAGCGCGTCTACCCGCGACACAACGCCATCGAGCGGACGGATCGGGCCCTTGTCGGAGCCGTTCAGGTGTCGCCACCGACAATGGCGCTCGCGACCGACGAGGAGTGGGCCCAGAAGGCGGAGGCCTTCCAGGACTTCGTCAATACGACCGTCGAGTTCCCGATCCAGATTTACTCGACGACGCAGGCGTTCCCCGCCGACGAGTACGTCGGGCGGTACGAAGACCGGTTGAGCGACCCGGACGTCAAATCGAACGAGAAACTCCAGGCGCTCATCGAGCACTACGTCGACTGGTACGACCGGGAGCTGGCGCAGCGTCAGATGACCATTCGCGACCACTACGTCCTGATTCCAGTGCGACCTGAGGAGGTCCGATACGAACGGGCCAGCCTCCTCGAAAAGCTCGCTGGGATTCCTGTACTGGGCATCCTCATCCAGATTGTCACGGCGCCGCCGGAGGAGGAAGAGCGAGCCGCGATGCTCGAGGAACTGGACGAGCGGCGCCGGCGGGTCGAGCGCGGCCTCCGCGGCATCGAGGGGTGTGACACGCGCCCCGTTGATGCGGCCGAACTCACCCGCCTCATCGCGGAATACTGGACCGGCACGGAAATCGAGTACGGCGACCCCGAACAGGTGCTTCGAACGTCCCCCGTCATCAACAAGTCATGATTGGAAACCTGCTTCCGTTCACCAGCTCGGATAGTTCGGAAACCGACGACGAGGCCACGGCAGACGAGGCCCCCGACGAAGAGGGGGAAGATGCTGAATCACAGTTTACCGTGGACTACGAGGCCGACGGTGAGGCAGTCGACGGCATCCCCGAGATCCATCAGACCGTCGTCTCGCCGTCGAGTATCGAGCGAACGCCAAGCGCCCTCCGGACTGACACCCAGTGGGCGCAGAGTCTGTGGGTCGGTGAATATCCCGATGCGCCGATGGATGGCTTCCTCGAAAAACTGTACGCGGCCGCCGAGACCCAGCAGACGGATGTCAGCATCCACATCGATCCTCGTGATACGCGAGAGACGTTGGATTCGCTGGAGAACAAGATCGAGGACCTCGAAGCCGACTACGAGTACCTGACCGAGAAGCATCGTGCGAGCGCCCGGGGCGTCGAGAAAGACCTCGAGGACCACCAGGAGATGTACGACGTCCTTCGGAACACGACGATGCAGGCGTTCGACGTCTCGATGTATCTCACGGTCAGGGGCAACGATCGCGAGAACATCGACGCCGAGTCGGTGTCGACGACAGCCCGACAAGCGCCTGCGAATCTGACGCCGGTGACGCCCCGGTGGTCACAGCTGAAGACGTTCACCTCAGCGAGCCCGATCGCCCTGGATCAGTTCAACGAGACGCTCGACAGCAAGACGCCGATGCTCGGCGGGGCAGTCGGCGCGATGTTCCCCTTCGTTTCCGGTGCGTTTGCGGAACCCGGCATCGAATACGGGACGTACGCGCTGAATTCGAGTCCACTCATCCTCGACCGCTTCAAGCGGCAAACCGGCTACTGTATGATGGTTATCGGCCGACTCGGCGCGGGCAAATCGTTCGCGACCAAGCTCCGGTTGGTGCGGCGGGCGATGTTCGACGAGGATACGGTCGTCATTATGCTCGACCCGATGCGGGGATTCGCCGGCGTCAACGAGGCACTCGATGGCGAGCGCATCACGGTCGGTGGCCGGCGGGGGCTGAACCCGCTGGAAATCAAACCGACGCCCGACCACGTCCTGCAGGAGGTCGACGACATCGACCCGTGGGGCGAACAGATCAACTGGGTGATGACCTTCTTCGCGACGTTCTTCGAACACGTCGCAGACCATCCACTCGGCGAGCGCAACCAGACGCTCCGGCGGGCCGTCCAGGAAGCCTACGAGAAGCGCGGAATCACCCGCGACCCGGAGACGCATACCCGGGACTCGCCCACCATCCACGACGTCATCACGGTCCTCGAAGAGATGGTCGAAGACCCCGAGGAGTACGGGTACGTCACGGATGGGGAGCAGGAAGCCGTCCAGTCTGATGCCCAGTCGCTACTCAAGGATCTCCGCCCGTCGTTCCGCGAGGGTGGTGAACTCGAGAACCTCGCTCGCCCCTCCGAGTTCGACCTCGATTCGAAGGTCATCTACCTCGATCTACACCAGGAGGAGGGCACCCGTGGCCGGGCGGAGACCAGCCTGATGATGCAGGTGCTGTTCAACAGTGTCTACGAGCGGGTCAAGCAGACCGACAAGCGCGTCGTCTTCTGTATCGACGAGGCGCACTACCTGATGAATGACGCCGTCTCGTTGGACTTCCTGGAGACGGCCGTCCGGCACAGCCGTCATTTCGATCTGAGCCTCGAATTCATCACGCAAACGGGGGGTGAATTCGCGCTGACGCCGGAGGCACGCACCATCGCGAACCTCTGTTCGCTGACTGTCCTGCACCGCGTCAACGAGGAGAAAGAGAAGATCGCCAAGTGGTTCGACCTCAGCCAGCGGCAGGTGAACTGGGTCACCTCCGCGAAGGCCGGAGAGGACGAGGACGGCTACTCTGAGGCGCTCGTCGGCATCGACCAGGAGGGCTGGTTCCCACTCCGAATTCGGGCGAGCGACTACGAGGCCCACGTCATCGACGGCGGCGCTGCGGACGTGGCCGAGCTTGAACCCGAACTGGCCACGAACGTGACGAATCCAGATAGCCGACCCGCCGGAACGCGTGCCGACGGCGGTGAACCAACTAGCACTACCACTCAGGAGGATGACTGAACAGACCCCGTCAGAAATCCCGTCAGTGGCTAACGGCGACGAGTACATCCGGATCACTCCCTCCCGGAGCGATCTCGCGCCGGAGACCGTAGTCCGTCAACTGGCCGGCCTCCACGGCCTTGACGCTGGCAACGACGGACTTCTCGCAAGTATCGGTCCCTTCGGCGATCCGCCACCGGTGTTCGAGTTCCTCGCAGTGAGTGAGGGGGCAGACGAGCCGGTCGAGTTCTATTACGGGGCCGACCGTCGGTTAGATGCCTTCGAAGAACGCCTCCGGACGCTGTATCCTCCGACCGTCACGTTCGAGCGGGTCACCCTTGACTTGGAAACGAAGCTACTCCCATCGACAGCAGACCCGTCTCAGGACCACAGTGCCGGAGGTGACGATAGCCACGGAATGAACCCCAGGACAGCTGAGGAATTCTCCGGAGACCCGAATTCGGATTCAGAGCCCGTGACTCTCTTCGATTCGACGGGGCAGGAACCGGTCGGTGATGGCGGAAGTGTGCTGTCGGAGAGCACTATGTCGCAGGACGAGGACGAAGTCTTGTTCGAGGCCGATTCGAGTGACGAGTCCACAGCGGCTGGTCCGTCCGACTCCGAACTCGATGCCGATCACCAGCCGGCTCATACGCAACCGACCGTCGATGAGACGACCCCACTCGGAATCAGTTGGCACGGGCAGGCTACCCGGCGGGAAGACTGGATGACGACACTACCCCAATTCACGAATACGGAAGACGACGATGACGATCACGCTCGGGCCCCGCTCGCGTCACTCATCGATCAGCTGACCCGGGCCGAACACCCGATCGCGTTCCAGGTACTCTTTCAGCGGAAATCGGACTGGACGCACGAGGCACGAGAGCGCCAGCGGAAGCTCCGTGAAGGCGAAGACCGGGTCGTCGACTGGTTCTTCGGAGAACTCCTCGGAAACACAGAGAACGAACCACAGAGTCCGTCGAACACCGGGCGACAGCGTCGGTATCTCGACATCGGTGGGCGAGAGCGGGTCGAGGCTATCGACGAGAAGGAGCCACAGCACACGTTCACGGTGAATATGCGGGCACTTTCGCTCGTGACCTCCGACCGACAACGAGAGCGGGTTGACCATCGTCTCGATGATATCGGGTCGGTATTCGATCACCTGAACGGGCCGCACTATCGGCTCCGACCGAAGCGCATCCGCCGTGGGCTTCGAAAGGGGCGGCGAGCCAAGAAGCACGCCGACCGGGTACTCAACGCTACGTTGGCTACCAAGAGCGACTGGCGGAAGACCCGCCCCGATCTCGTCCTCGGGCCGGCTGAGTTGGCGAACTTCGTGGTCGTTCCGCCGGCAACTGACCTCACGACCGAGGGCGGGCGGGGGTCCGACGCCGAACCCGAGAGCCGGACGCCCCTGCCACTCCCGGCGCAGGACCACATGGATGCGTTCACGGACGCCGGGATGGCGATCGGCCGCGGTCTTGGGGAAGACGGTACGCCCACGTCGGAGCCGATGCGGATTCCCCCGCATCTACTTCCGTTCCACGTCGGCCGGTTCGCGAAGAGCGGCGCCGGCAAATCGGTCGCGCTTGAAAACGACGCCCTCTCGCTGTACGACCAGACGAACGGGCCAGTGTTCATCATCGACTCCAAGGGCGGGAATTTCCCCGAGAACTATATGCGGGCTCACGCGAAGCGCTTCGGCACCGACGACCTCGAGGAGAACGTCCTCCACTTCTCGGTGCCCGACATCCTGCCTGGCTTCGCGTTCTTCGACATCACGCCGGCATTGGAGGACGGCGTCCGACGCGTCGACGCGATTCAGGACAAGGCCGACCACTACGAGGAGCTCATCAAGCTCGTGATGGGGCCGGAGCGGTACGAGGACGCCATCGCCTCGCCGACGCTCATCAAGTACCTCATCAAGGCGATGTACGACGAGGAGTACGGTCTCGAAAACGGACACTTCCGGCAAGATACAAACTACTTCACCCACGACCAGTTTGAGCAGGCGGTGACCCAGTTCCACGCCGCCGGGCCACCAGATTCGACACCCGAAGATGCACCGCGAGCCAGCGACCCGCAGGTCGCCGAGAAACTGGAGCGACACCTGCGCTCGAACCCGGCGACGTTCTCGAACGTCGTGAGCGGCATCAGCAACCGGATGGACTACATCACGCAGGACGCCCATCTCCGGCGGATCTTCAACAATACCGAGTCACAGTTCGACTTCCGCGACCTCCTCGACGAGGACAAAGTAGTCATCTTCGACCTCGGCGATCTCCGCGACGAGGCCGCCCGTGTGATGACCGGCGTCATTCTGACGCAGCTCTACGATGCTGTCAAGCGTCGCGACGGCGACGAGCTGGCCCGCAAGCCAGACGACTACGTGGCGAACCTGCTCATCGACGAAGCGTCGTCGGTCGTCGTCTCTGATACGCTGACGACGCTGCTCGAAAAGGGGCGGGAGTTCCGGCTATCCATCGAACTCGTGACGCAGTTCCCTGAGCAGATGAAGGAGGCCGGCAACCGCGAGGTCTACCTGAACGTCCTGAACAACATCGGCAGTCCGCTCGTCGGGAAGATCGCCGTCGACGCCGACATCGCCGAGGCACTCTCACACGAGGCAATGGATCCCGTCGAGTTCAAGAATCGGATCAGTTCCCTCCCGCGTGGCGAGTGGATCGCACAGCTCCCGAGCCCAGAGTTCGGCGAAACCGGCCCCGACCCGTTCAGTATCGAACCCCTTCCGATTCCACCCGGTCATCCCGATAGCGAGCAGCCACTGACCGGGACGCAAGAAGAGCGATTCCAAGACGCCTTGGACGCCGTCCACGAGCATACCCGCGAGGAGTACGGAGTCGCCGGCGGGACGACCGTGGAGAGCCGTGACGCTGCGACTGACGTCGCTCTGGAAAACGCCGACGATCTGCCGCTGGAAGTCGCGATGGTCCGTGCGATTCGCGCCGTCCAGCTGTCGAACGACGTACGTGAGACGAACGGCTGGGTCTCCGTCGAGGACGTCGATGAGGAACTGCTCTCGCGTATCGAGGAAGACACCATCGAGGCGCAGGGCTACGAGACACTACCAGAAGTGAGGGAGGCGTCCTCGCTCATCGAGGTCGATCTCCCGGACGGTGGTTCGTCGGTGCAGTGTCGGCTCACAGACGAGGGTGAGCAAGCAGCCGCGCCCGACACGTCGACGTCACCGACCGGCGGGGGCGAGCACCACGATGCAGTCCTTGAAACGGTCGAGCAATCCCTCGCAACTGCGGGGTTCTCCGTGGAGGTCCTCGATCAGAACGGGGAGTCCCGCCCCGATGCCATCGCGACGCATCCGGATCTCGACCGGGAGCTCCAGGTGGAGGTCGAAACCACCACCCACGTCCGGCCGGCGAAGGTCCTCACGAACCTCCGGAAGGCCCAGGAACAGGAGCGAATCCCGCTGTTCGTCGTCGCAGACCACGACGATCAGCCGGCTGACGAGATTGCCGACCGGCTTGCGAAAATCCTCAGCGAGCCGCGAAATCAGCTCTCCTCCGGGGAAACACGGCTGTATACGATGAACCACAACGTCACATTCAACGGTGGTGCGCGAGCCGCGGATGGAGTGACGGCCGTCCGACCGGCCACTGGTGGTAGTCGCCACACCCGCTGGTTCGAGCGGGACGGTGCGTTCGTCCTCGAGGATAGTGCCGGAGACCAGCACGCCCGGATCGACTCCTTCGACGCTGTGTCGAAAGATCAGTTCCCGGCGACGTACAGCTACGACGCCGAGAGCGAGTCATACACCGTCTTTAGGCCGGGAGAACTGCCCGAGTCCTACGAGTCACGTGAGGCGTTCGAAGCGGATTGGGTACCTGTCAAGCGCCCGTTCGTGCCCAGTACCGACCTACCCGTTCCGGAGTACACGGATGATTCGTATGCGATAGGTGTCATCGAGGATGAGCAGAATCTCGAGCTCTACACTCGAGACTCTGACGCGACCAAAGACCTTGCTGGGCTCATTGAGGCGATCGAAAACAATGAACTCCATCTGGCAGGTGTGGAGCCAGACGAACCTGCCGATAAGCAATCTATGAAGCAGGAAGACCACGAGAACGATCCGTTCGGCATCCAAGCATTCGTCCGCGATAGCATCGTTGAATCCAGCGACGGGGTCGTCGCGGTCGCTGAGGTCTACGATGCGTACGAGCAATATGCGACGGCCGAGGAGTACGAGGTGAAGCCAAAAAACCGGTTCACACGTACGCTTCGCGACCACGTTGCGTTCGAGCGTGACAAGAAGTGGTTGGACGGTCAGACGCGACGCTGTTACGTCGGAATCGAGCTGGACGACGCCGGCGACCAGGAGGAACCGAATGATGCCAGTGCGTAGTCGTTTCGCTCCCGCTCAGGAGGTGCAGGAGCACACGAAATGACGCTCTCCGAGGCAGCCATCCGCGAGCACTACCGTCGTGCTAAACCCATCTACGAGGCGCTGGCGACCGTCAAGAACTATCCAACCATCGGGTTGAACGACTTCGTCGGATGGTACATCAAACGCGACCACGACGACGTCGAGGCGATTAAGGCCGGGTATCCGCAGCGCGGACGGGTTGCCCGCCTCGATCGTGACTACGACGAGATTCACGACCGCCTCGACCGGACCCTCTATGCCGTCACCACCTACAAGACACCGACCGCCTTCCAACAGTGGGAACCCTGTCGCTACGACGAGTCTGAGGGGACGACCGTTTGGCAGGATGAGCCCCCAACCCCCGGGTATGCCGACCTCCGGGCAGTTCCCACCTGGGGCGATATTGACCTCGCCGACGACATCAAGCCGCAGCGAGGCGACCTGGATGGCGAGACGCGTGCCCTCGTCGAGCGTACCCTCGACGCCTACATCGACGAGTATGCAACGCTCTACGGCACGCGGAAGGCGGTGTATGCGCTGGACTCCGTCGGGGGCGCGTACGTCTTTGGGGCCCCGGAGGCCACACTACCAATTGCGGACCACTTCAATGACGATCCGGATGCGCTCGAACGGGTGTTCAACGAGTTCCTCGACCGCTCGAACGCATGGCTCCAGAAGGCAGAGGCCCGCGTGAACGAGCGCGTCGACGGCGCCGGCGACGTCATTCAGCCCGATTGGGTGAACAACAAGAACCGCCAGTACAAGCCGCCACTCTCGATCCACGCCGACCACGATGCCGTCGTCACGCCCATCGCGACCGACAACGTCCGCTACGAACTCCGTCCGTTCGAGGGTGTCGACGACGCACTCCTCGAGCAGGCGGTCAGTTGGGCCGATGACCTCACGCGAGTCGAGCACACGGACTGCGTCGACTCGCTTGTCGCGACGCTCTGGTCGGACCTGTACGAGGACCACGGGGGCTGGCAGGCCACGCTGGAGGAATGGGTGGAAGCGGAGCGTGAGCGGGAACGGGAGCGCCAGCGACAGCGTGAGGCAGCGCTCCAGCGACGCGAAGAGCGAATGGCAGAACTCGACGGTACCCTCGAAGGCCGTCCCGTTACGCCGTTCAAAGAGGACGTCTACGAGGCTGTCGAGGATATCGACATCACCGAGATTGCCCGTCACTACGCGAGCGATGCCTACGATACGGATCCGAACCAGCCGCGGCCGCAGTTCGACCCGTGCTGGCGCCACAGTGAGAGCGGGCAATCCTGTTTCGTCGACGAGCAGGCCAATACCTTCGGCGATTCGAAGGTTAACGCCGGGGGCGGGCCGGCGAAGCTGATGGCGCTCGCGACGGGGATTATCTCCGCCGCCGATGCGGACCTCGATGGGGAGGACTACTGGGCTGCCGTCGACGAACTGCGGAGCGCCGGCTACGACATTCCGGTGTGGGTTCCAGAGGCCGGATCGGACCGCGTCGACGGCGGGACCTACGACCAGATGCCGTTCTGGGCCGTTCGGAAAGCAGCTGTCGCGCTCGAGATCTGTCCCGAAGACGCGTTCGTCGATCGGGAGGGTGAGGATGGAACCTACGAGGGGTTCCCCGGGTACGAAACCTACAACGAGACGCTGGAAGCCATCGAAGACGCGGGCCTGAACCACGGGCGAGAACGAGTCACGCCCGAGGAGGACGCAGTTGACGACGAATCAGAGTCGGCCCCTGATGCCCTCCCGGACGACGAGCAACTTGGTGACTTGGACCGGGCACACCTCCGCGAAAAGAACCGGCTGTTGACAGCGAAGGTCAAGCGTCTCGAGTCCGAACTGGAGGAGAAATCGGAGCGAATCAAGGAACTTGAAACGGAGGTCAACCAACTTCGATCAGAACTTGCCACCGTTCGCTCTGAACGCGATCGTCTGGAAACTGCTCTCGAAGGACGTGAGTTTGAGCAAGAGCCGAAGCAAGAAGATCAGGATAAGGACCAGTCCCCTCTGGACAGGGCAAAGCGGTTCATTTCGTCCGGTGAATAGAATCCATTCAGTTTGAAATATCTTTTATAAGTAGTTGTGTTAGCAGAGTTAAGCAGCAATGAGTCGGGTTCGCAGGGTGCTTGATACCGCGATCGATACGACAGCAGAGTGTTTCCTAGAGCAACCGGCGAACTACAGCGACGAACGAAGTTTGGCGGAAGACGTCCGGTCCAGAATGTGTTCTGAACTGTCGCCGGCTTCCGTGGAAGCGGTCTCGGTCGAAGAATCTTCGAAGGCCCAAGGGTCGATTCCTGACCATGAGGCCTACACAAGTCGGTACAGCGCTACCGAAGAGATTGACCGTGCCCAATGTGAGATTGGAGGCCCAGCTTTTCCATTCGGTGCCACTGAGCGACTTGACCTTGGAGTGTTCTCTGACGGTCTCACAATCACAGTCGACAACGGGACACAGGAATTTGACCCATCAGATCTAGTTGCTGCTGTCGAGTTCAAGTACGTCAAGAACACCAACTACCTACGGTACAGACCAGACGACGACAAGAGTAAGTACAGAGATATTGCCGACGATATCGTCCGACTGGGACAACTACCCGACGGCGTCGACCGACGCTGTGTGGTCTTCTCCAACTACGATCTACTCCGACGTAACTCGGACAGCGATGCAGAGAGAAATCTGCGAGAGCTGGCGGAAAACAGCGATGTTGATCTCCGGTTTGTTCTCCCTGAACCGAGACCTATTGGATAACCATCGTATAGCGAAGGGAATTATTTTAGCGGTTTAGTTGGTAACTGTGCCGTATGGGAGACGATTCGAATTCGGGAGACAGTTCAAGCAGTGACTCCAGCAGCAAGGACTCCGCAGAACTATCAGGAGAAAAGAATCCACGAGCGAACGCTGCCCAAAAGGATAGCAATAGTTCTCAAAAGGTAGAGAAGAGTGGTAGTAAGGAGCCATCAGGCGACTCAGCACCTAGTGCGGAGGGAGAAAGTATCCCTCGCAGCGTTCGTCAATCGGGCAGCTCCGATGGTTCAAACGGTTCTGACGGCGATTCCGGCTCTGACAGCTCTGAATAATAAACCGACATTATGGCTCTACTTCCTAGCGATATCATATTCTACGTCGTTCTGATTGCGCCCGGGTTCGTGGCTGTGATGACTGCTGTAAGTTTGGCAGCCATTGAAAATGACATCTCTCAGTCCGTTCTTTTGATTTGGAGTCTAGTATCCAGCGTCGTCATCGACTCGCTCTTCCTCGAAGCATACCAGAGTCTCGAAGGCCCGATAGAGTCATTTGAGGCGCTACGCTCCCTCTTCTTCACACCGTTCTTCCGTGCCGACTTGATTCTCATAATTCTCGGGCTATCCGTCGTGGTTGGAGTCGTCTACGCTGTAGGGATTTTGGCAGACCTTCCTGGTCGACTTCGACGCAGTATCCAGTCAACGGCGCATATCAAGTACAATCCTCGCCAGCCGTGGGAGAACTTCATGAAGGGTGCTCGGTCAATCCGTATCAAAACGAGCGATGATGAACTATATACCGGGGACGTGGTCGAATGGAGTCGCGCAGGCAAGCCCAAGGAAGTCAGGATCGAGCAACCTTACAGATACAGTTTAGAGGAGGAAGACTACGAGTGGGCGGGTGGAGAGTCAATGTTGTTCTTGGAGGAAGATATCGACCGGGTGATGCTGCGAGAGGAAGATGAGCAGCCTTCCGTGTTTCAACGTATTACCTCAATACTGGGCCTTTCCTCGGAAGAAAGTGATGAGAGCGTTGGCATCTCCGCGTTGAAAACCTGTTTCCAGCAGTACAAGGAGTCGGACTCAACGATCACTTACCTGTTGATGATCTTGCTGGCGGCAGTCTTCCTAATCGAGATCGTTGTCACAGCTTTCCGAGGCCTCGGAACTGTCCAGATTTTCGCTACAGGTGTCTTCGGTGTATACCCGTGGATCGCATGGCCTCTCTCCCCTGTACTACACAAGGGGATTCTACATTTTGCTGCCAGCCTTGTTGGCCTGACAGTCGTAGGGCTGCCTATTGAGAGACACTGGACTCGGAAACGTTACACAGTCTTTCTCGTACTGACCGGGTATGCTACGATACTGGCTGGTGCGGCGGTGCTTGGTACATTCTCGGATCAGCAGTTGGCCTTCTACGGAACCAGCGGGATCATCTACGCTCTCGCTGGCTACTCACTCACCCACCTTCCTCGGAAGCATGACGGCTTAGACTTGGTAGAGATGTTCGCCATTTTCATCGGATTCGTAGCCTTAGTCTCAGTGCTTGTAGATCCGTTCACCGGGCCGTATTTCGAGCCTCGATGGATCAACGGAGGTCACACGTCGGGATTCTTGATAGGGGCTGCTGTCGGATGGTTTGAGTTGAGTGGCTGTGACCTATAGCCGAGATCTTCGTCGGGAAGTATTGTGGGACTGGAGTCAGCCGCATGACTAATCCGAACAACCGGATCCTCCCGAAGCCTCTGTACAAGATGAATCCTCTGTATGCGCCACGCTAATTCTGGATTTTTAGAACAGATCAACGAGTCAGTTCACTCCTATCGACCGACTGGGTAGCCTGACACCAGCCCCGGGCTGTCCTAGACACCCGGTATGGCAGGACTCGTGCTGAGTCCATATATCGCAGGACGACAACACTAGACACCAGACTCACTAACGAGGGAGTTCCCGGACAGCCCACGAAATCTGGTGTCAGGTATCGCTGTCTTGCGATTTGGAGGCGAATTCGGCCACTAGACAGCAGGAAAATCAACCGATATGTGGTGGGGGTGGCCGCCCAAAGTTGAGTTCGCGGCCAACGGGGCCAAGGTGCCAGGCCGCAGGCCAAGCGAGAGTAGGCTGCCACCCGGACGATGGCGTGGGGCGTGGAGGGTGAGGGAGCAGGTCGACGTAGTGACAGGGAGTTGCTGGCTGTGGGAACTGTTTTTTCTGCCCCAGAATGGGGTGCGGGGCGGTTCGTGCGCTGCCCCTGATTCGTATGTCTGGTCCGGATAGATACGACGATACGGCAGACGATCACGAACGGTTCGAAGCGGAATTGCTCGCTCAGGATCGGGATGCGCGGTCACCATCGACGGCGGATCTCGACGACGAGACAGCCCGCCAGCTGGTTCGAGAGCTACTCGATGCCGGGACGGTCACACCAGTCGTCGACCAGCGGCTTCTCGTTCACGAACCCAGCTACACAGCGTTCGAATCGATGCAGCAGCTCGCCGTCTTCCACACGGGCTGGACGGCCGCCCGCGACGCCAGTGAGGGGGACGAATGATGCAGCAGACGCTGGCCGGCTGTGCCTTCTGCGAGGCGCCACCCGGGACAGAGACCGGGATCGCCTACACGTGGGGGAAAGAAGAGCGAGTCAGTCACCCGATTTGCGTCGACTGTGCGGTTCAGGAGACGCCGGATCCCGACGAGCGTGATCACTACGCCTGTGACAGCTGTGGCCTCGTCGTCGACGCGCTCGCAGCGCTCACACGGTTTCGGATCGAACTCGGCCATCTCGAAGGCCCGATACAAGTCTGTGCGCGGTGTAGTCCAGGCGGGCCAGCAACGTACTGGACGCGCGACCTCGACGCGCACATCATCCCTGAGTGATCCGCCGAGCGGCCGTCGACACGAGTTGAACGGCGACCAGGGGGGGTCCACAGTTGCCCGTATCTGTCCCACTCCACGGCCTCAGCAGCGCTGGTTGTGTCGCTGTCCCGTCGCTCCGCTATCTTCAACAGACGGGCGCTCCTCGGGATGACTATGGACTGCCCCGCGTGCGGGTCCCCTGTCACCCTCGAGGTCGGACCGGACCGGCCGCTTTCGACGTCGCTGTCCGACGCCGTCCTCGCAGCGGACGAGGACGAGCAGATCGAGGTGGCGCGAGACTGTTGGGACTGTGGCTGGCACGAAACGCGGGCGCTTCGCGTCACATCGATCGACACGACCGCCGGCGACGAGACTGCCGTCGAGCGAGCCACACTCATCGACGAGATTACCGACGAGCTCGCGTCGATCGAGAGTGTGGGTACGCTTGAGGAGACGCTGGCTGCAATCCGCCAGCAACGAGCAACCGACCCGGCGAGGACCGATACGGACGACGCCACGGAGTAACTCGCAATGCCTGATACAGAGTCCAACTATGACGTTCGTGAGCAAACCGGGAACCCCGACCACGCATCGGTCGACGATGTGGTCGACCTCGTGATCCACCGGGCGCAGAACCCGCGAGCCGAGCACGAGGATGCGCATTTCGATACGGCGGTCGCGGCGCTCGTCGACAGGTACGGACCGGAGTCAGTCCGGACAGTCATCCACCGCATCCTCGTCGACGACGAGCCGTTTCGGACCGCCACGAACGGCCTTGAGATGCGCAACGTCGACGGCGTTCGGATCGGGACCGCCGCCAGTTGGTTCCTCCAGGAGCTAAACGCACAGGACGACGGCTGAGGGACCGGTTGAAAGCCCGTAGTGACGGTCCGTCGAGTCCCCATTTTTAACTCCTATTCGTCCTATGTACCCGCCGAGGCCACAATGGCTCCCTCCACCCCCCGAGACTCAGATACATCCCCTGATCTACTCGTTGAAATCGTCGAGACGTTGAAAGCCCACGGGTTGGCGAGTGAGTCGTATCAGCTCCACGACGCCGTCGACGTCGAGGCACTCGAACAGCTTCTCGCCTCCTCAGCCGGCGATGTCGAGGTCCGGTTCACTGTAGAGGGGATCCATCTCGCCGTCAGCCAGGACGGCGTCGATGTCCTTCTCGACGAGCCAGCTGGGGACCGGACCAATAGCGCGATCGAATTCGGCGACAGCGACGTTCCCTGAAAGCCCTCGGCCGCTCGGCATCCCGCGACCACCGCTGCGCTCCTCGTCCCTGCGGTGCTTGCGGGGTCGGGGGACGCCCGAGACGGCCTCGCCCTTTCTGAGTCCGCCAGGACGGTAGCTGGATCGCCGAGTGTCGCAGCCGGCTGGACAGGTGTGTACGTCACGGCCCGCCCCGCTCGCCGCTGCCGCCCTCCGCGTCGCTCGCGACCGACCATTCCGGGCTGCCTGCCTGCAGTAGCGGGCGGGCTGCCGGGCTAAAGTGTATGTGCCCTCGGCGCCAGCGCTTCTCCCGTTTCGGTCCCGGACTTCCGGAGGCTTCCGGGACTCTCCGACCCGCGACGGACGTGGTTGCGTCGCGGGCGAAACGGGGAATGCGCTGGCCGCTCGCTCCGGGCGGGTCGGCGCGCGGTGCTGGTTGGGGTCGCCGCACTTGGGCGCGCTCTCGCTCGCGCCCGGTAGGGCGCTCGCGAAGGCGCGAGCGAGAGCGCGCAGTCGGTGCTATTGGACGTCGACGTCGTCGGAAAACCGCGATGCTGGGACATCGCGGTGGCGGCGCGCGAGCGCCTTCACAGGTACGGTGAGTACCCAATGTCTAGTAACAACTCGAGTCGCAAGGTCGTTACGGTGGATGAACAGGCATTCGAACGAACCGAAGAGGCCGGCGTCGACGAGGACGGCTTCGAGGTCGTCGACGACAAGCCGGAGTTCCGGGCGACGGTCCAGCAGGAAACGCAGGCGAAGGTTGATTCCAACCACCCAGACGGCATCGTCCAGGACTTCTCACACCTGCCCCTCGCGCAGGAAGAGAAGATTCGTGCCCGGGAGGCCGAACTAGAGCACATCAGCGCCCAGGCGGAACTGGGCACCCAAGAGGGTCGGGCGAAGCGGACTCGCGAGGTCGTCACCGAACGGCGCCGGCGCAAGCGGGAGGAACGCACCCCCGAACGGACGGATCCGCGCGAACGCCTCTCCCGGATGGAGCTGGCGAAGGTGAACCAGGAAGCAGACCGGATGGCACAGCGGCTTCGCACCGGTCACAGTCGGGCGGCCGTCTCGCGGGCACTCGCAAAGCGGGTCGCCCAGGGACAGGACATCACCGAAGCAGTATTCGACACGATGGACGCGCTCAAGTCGGCCCCCGGCGCCATCTGCCCGATCGAGGACGTCCCGGACGTGCAGACCGACGAGGTGAGCATCGAAGGAGAAGTCGTCCAGCTCTGGGATGCTTCCAGCCCGAAGATCGCTCAAGTGGGCTTGGTCGCGGACGATACCGGGAAAATCAAGTTCACGTCGTGGAAGGCCAGCGAGCCCGCCTTCGTCCAGGAAGGTGATACCGTCCGGATGCGAGCGGTCAAGAAGAACTGGTACGAGGGACGGTGCTCACTCGCCGTGACCTACGACAGTATGATCGTCTTCCCAGAGCGCGACCGCCGCTGGTGGGAAGAATAGGAGGGCTGAGCACCCTCTTTTTTGATGTGTGCCGGACCGGCCCAAGCCCCGCCGCCCCACCCACCGCTCCGTGCTCGCTCCCTGCGGTCGCTGCGCGCGCAGCCACAACCTCGATTACCGGGGTTTCAGCGGGGCCTTGATAGTCCCGTATTTCTAATTGCTTTCTAAGAATGGCAGGGGAAGAGGCTGAGAAACTTGATTTTGACGAGTTCATGGAAGCAATTGAGGAACGGCGAAGGGAGCGCCGGGAGCAGGTTTCCTTCGAGTGGGTCAAATCCATCCGTGAGGCCGGCGAACTCTATCGGGAATCAGAGGATATTGACGCTGTGTCTGATGAGCTGAATCGCCCTGAGGAACGCATCAGAGAGGCTGTTACAGTCTACCGGTTGATTTTTGAGAAGCCCCCGGAGGAAGTCGCAGTGAAAGCGTCGACACCTGGTCGAGCGTTCTTCTCGCTTGAGCAGGAAGTTACTGAAGAACTGGATGACGATGAGGAGGAACCCATCGAAGACCTGCTACGGGAGTACGTTGGTGCGGTCTACCTAGAGCATAACGTGGACGAAGAGCCAGTGGGAGAACCTCCAGAGGGATCAACACCACCACCAGCGGTGGACTTTGCGGAGATCGGTGAGGAGATAGCAGATAGCTTCACGTTTCCTACAGAGTCGATATTAGCTGCCAGTAGGATCGGGGAGTTTCAGAAGAATATCTTGGAACCGTTCGCCGCGAGTCAGGCGAGTATTCTCGCCAATATCACGGAACCCATCGCTGCTCAGCAAGCGAGTATGATCGCGAGTATCGCGGAGCCGATGATCGCTCGCCAAGAGCGTATGGTTTCGTCACTAGTAGCTGCCAGTCTTCCGGATATGACGAAGCATCTCCAGTTGCAGCAGTCCATCGTGAACTCGGCGATCTCAGGAGCTTTGTCGGATGCGATGACTGGCATTCAGGTTCCAGAGCCTATTCTCGCTGATCTTGCTTCAATTCAGCCAGCAATCAATGCCGCTGCTGTCGCCGGAAGAGTAGAAAGTTCTCCGGTCACTGGAAGATCACGTTTTGCTGAGGCTTCTACGACCACAGTTGAGGCGGAGTCATTGGAGGCATCGGGATCGACGGTTCCGTCGACAGGGCCTGCTGATGCGACGATGGAAGCCGCGACGCCGAATGCCGATGCGTTCTCAACCGAACTGGCGTTCGAGATTCCTGCGATGTTGGTTCAGTCAATCCTGGGGACTGGACCGGTTCGTGCTTGGTTCAACGGGCTGCCCAGAGGAGCACAACAGTCCGTAATTGGGAGTCTCATGGTCGGTTTGTCCTACTACTTCACCCAGGATTTGACCCTTTCGGGTATCGCAGCTACCATCATGACTCCTGGTCTACGCGAGATTTTGACCGATGACTGAGGCCGTTCCCCCTCAATCAATTAAAAAGAAAGTCACCTGACTGATGCTGTATTTCGCCGCGTCGGAGTACAATTACTGAATCGAGGTCAAGATTCGACAGGTTACAATCCGCTGAGAGAGATAGACGAAATTCGGTTGATTATCCTCTTGGTGGCCTCAATTGGTTCAAAGTCCTCATACTCTTCCTCGGTGAGCACTCGTTCTTCGGGCGTGCCTGAGGAACCACCGGAGCCACCCGTCTTGCGGTAGTATATTTTCTTACCAAAGAACACCATCACTGCTTCAATCAGGGTCACCATGGCAACGGCGGTTACTACTGTAATCCCCATTCCCACTGGGCTCGTTGCGGTAAACTGGTCAAGCGTCATACCAGGTGCAATATAGGGATGGACGAACAGCTTGATTGCTCCACCCCCAAATAATGCGAGGAACGCCCAAGCTGACAGCGTTTTTATCTCATCAACGGACGACTTAGCGAGTGCGATTAGTGCGACGAACGGTGAGAGAATGGCGAGGAAGGCGAGTAGCGGATGGACGCTTCCGTTGAGGTTCGCCAGGTAAAGATCAATCCCACCGATGCCTGCAGCACCCACAAGAATGTGGTGACGTCGCTCGAAACCGTATGACCACTTCAGTAATCCATATATGTCAAGCATAGCGATGAATTCGACTACATTCCACTTCAATGTTCTTCCGTGGAGAATATCGGAAATAGATCTGACTTCGTTTCAGATTTTCCCACGGCCGATGTGAGGATTGGTTTCTGTTATCCCCTCGATGGGTGAGGGATTCGCCGTACTGGCGATTTCCTGAACACGGTGAGAACGATGGCAACCAGAGACATCTACGATACTGGCTTCGACGAAGACGTCCAAACGGAGTCGAGCGCAAACCAGTGTCCCGAGTGCGATGGACACGTCATTACCAACGTGAAGGAAACAGTCTGCGAGAACTGTGGGCTCGTTATTGAAGAGCAACGTATCGATCGCGGGCCGGAGTGGCGGGCGTACGATGCAGACGAGCGCGAGCGAACAGGCGCACCACTCACTGCAGCCCGTCACGATCGAGGCCTCTCGACCGAGATCGGCCACGAAACCGATGCGCACGGGAACGAACTCTCAGGCCAGAAACGCCGACGGCTGGCCCGGATGCGACGTGAGCAGACCCGCGGTCGCTGGCGGTCCAAAGCGGAACGGAATCTCGCACACGGGTTGGGCGAGGTGCGCCGGCTGTCGAGTGCGCTCGAGCTCTCCGAGTCGATTCGTGACCAGGCGTGCCAGCTCTTCCGAAGCGCTCAGAGTGAGGATCTGCTTCGCGGCAGATCCATCGAAGCCATCGGTGCAGCGAGCATCTACGGTACCGGCCGATGTAACCAACACCCGCTTCTCCTCGAGGATGTCGTCGACGCCGCCCGAGTCGAGTCCACTCGTGTGACCAACGCCTACCGAACACTGAATCGCGAATTGGAACTGCCGACACCACCAATGCGCCCGACGTCGTTCGTTCCGCGGCTGATCTCGGAGCTGGGATTAGACCAAGACATTCGCCGACGCGCGAACGAACTCGCAGAACACGCCGAAGGGACAGCCCTCACGAACGGCTGTCAACCATCGGGCGTCGCGGCTGCCTGCGTCTATCTGGCTGCCCAAGAGCAGGGCGCGTTGATTACCCAATCCACCGTCGCGTCGGCAGCGGAGGTGTCAGTCGTGACGCTCCGAAGCCGGCGGGACGAACTCCAAGCGATCTGAGACGCCTCCAGTAGAGGAGTACCTACATACAGGCAGAGAACCTACCAAGGAGTATGGACCTCGAAGAGACTGTCGAGTATCTGTCGACAGAACTCGATATCGAGCGGAGTGAGCACGTTCGTGAGGTCGGTCGAGCGGTCGCTGAGCTCCGTGACTGACCCCGTCTCGGCCCGGATTTATCCCGTCATCGCCGAATCTGTCCCCGCGTTTTCTCACCCTTGAGTTTAAATACCAAACCGGGGGAAACGCGGAGCGAATCGATGACTGACCACAACTCAGACCGAGAGGCGTTCCAACCCGTCGGGGAAGGCGCTCTGGTGCCGGACCCAGCACTGGATCAGCCAGCAGACGGCCAGCCAAGCCGCCAGCGTGAAGCCGCGCATTCGGGTGGGTATCCGGATGGAACAACCGACACAGACCGAGCCTGTGTCTCCTGTGGCGCATCAATTCCGGCGTCGCAACGAAAATGCCGGTTCTGTCTCGAACACGAACTCGACGCCGCGTCAGCGTCGGATGCTGCGAGTTCCGAGCAAACACTCCGTGGTGTGATCCACTTACTCGTCGAATCGGGGACGTTCTATGGTGCTGTCGCGAAAGGTGCAGCTGCAGCGACACTTCTTACGTCAGGTCGCGACGAGCCGATCGACGACTGTACGCTCATCTACGATCTCGACGACGAGCCCGCACCCCAGTTAACCGAACGCTGGCCTACGCTCCCCGCGGCCGCCGAGGTGACCTCAGCGACCGGTGAGGCGTTGCTATCAGCGGCCCGTGAGCGGACAGCGTGGGACGAGAGGAGCGATGGTTCTCAGACGGATATCCCACGCGTCTATGACGAGCGTGGCCAGGGAATTCGTGATGAGTCATCCCTCGAGCACGCTCTCGACGACGGCGACCAGCTGTGGATCGTCCCAGCAGTCGCTGTTGAAACAGTTCCTCGTGAAACGGAATCCACCAGTACCGGAGCCGAAATTCCGACCGTGACAGCCCTCGAGTGCCAGCACTGTACGAGAGAAACAGAACATCGGTTCAGGACACGCGAGTCGCTCCCTGACGAGACCTGGACAGGCCACCCAATCTGGGAGTGCCAGGTGTGTGGCACAGGTCGCTACGGGCCTGCTCCCGAATAGGGCAGAGGAACCTCACCGATTAACCAACAGTCTCCGATAGAGATAGCTTCTGTTGGTTAATACGGTGAGTACCCTCAAGTCCGACGGCAGTCACGGCGGGCGTTCATCAGGCAGAGTTCGCAGCGGCTTGCCTCCACCAATCGGGGCGGGAACAGGGGTAGTGGGTAACGCACCGTGACATCGCCGAGTCCGGAAACGTCACGCCGACCACGGCACGGACGCATCACCAGACGCTCGATGAACTCGCGTCTAGACGGGCCAGGTAGGGAGCGAGGGCGCTCCATTCTTCCAGTGAATCGCATCTAGCGCGGCCGGGAACTGCTGTAGTCGGTCATCGAGGACGGCGAGTGGATGCGCATCGAGAAACGTCGCCTT
Source organism: Haloferax sp. Atlit-109R (assembly GCF_003665865.1). Lineage (NCBI taxonomy): Archaea > Methanobacteriati > Methanobacteriota > Halobacteria > Halobacteriales > Haloferacaceae > Haloferax > Haloferax sp. Atlit-109R. Next base: position 16,995 of record NZ_QPLO01000005.1, on the reverse strand, counting down.
GTGCCGATCAACCGGCGTGTCTTCGTGATTGAGTTGGATATGACAGGGCCCAAGGTCCAGATGGTCGGCGTCTTGGTGGAAGCCGAGCATCAGATTTCGGTCCGGTTCGACCCAGTTGATGCGGTAGTATTCGTGGTCGACGCCGGCGGGGTACCAGAAGCGAATCTCCAGTCGTGCTGTCGCCGCGTCGTAAGAGTCACTCAGGAACGTCGTCGGATCGACATCCGCGATGACGTACCGGGGTCGGCGTCGAGACGGGCGATAGCGGACCTCTTCACACCCTGGCTGGTTCGTCAATCGGTCGTGAACGTCGCGGAGGAGGGTCCGCTGTGTATAGCGGTCGCGACCGGCAAGAAAGATCATTCTGTGAGAGAGGAGGATTAGCTCGTGGCGCGGTCAGCCACGTCGGTCATCTGCTCGCGGGCGGCTTCGACATCGGAGTAGAGTTCCAGTGCGTGCTTGATGAGGCGGCGATCCTCCTCGTTCTCGCGCCAGAACGCGATGACGTCGCGGCGGTCCCGGAGCTCCGCACTTGCGAGGTCGCCGTCGGCGAGCGACTGTTCGAGTTCTTCCCACGTCTCGACGTCGTAGGTCGCCTGCCACTCCTCGATCTCCTCGGTGATCGCGGCCAATTCACTCCGCAACTCCTCGCGGGTGTTTTCCTCAATGAGCGTGCGGATCTCCTCGAAGAGCAGTCGCGTGTAGTCCGGCTGGTAGCGCGTCGTCTCGCCGGCCTCGACGCGACGCAGCTGGCCCTGGTCGACGAGATCCTGCAGTTCCTCGTTGGTCGTGCTCCAGGCAGCGTCGGCCTGCTCGCTGATCCAGTTAACTGAGCGGGGTTCGCGAAGTGACTCGGCGACCGCCCGAATGCGGTCGCGGGCGCTCATCGACTCAGTCCACGATTGGACCACATCTCGCGGGGATTCGGTCATGGTTGGCACCTCTTGGGACAGTGTTCGCGTCCTACTCTCATATATGTTTGTACTGTCTCGTATAATCAAGAGTGCCGAACTCGCGAAGTGGTTCGACCGGACAGAGTGAGTCAGGCTGATTCGACGTCCAGTCGGTCGACGAACCCGTCCCGGAACATCTCCGTCGTCCCGTCGGGTCCAGTGACGGTCAGAACAGTCTCCTCGTACGGGGGCGAGACGGCGATCTCGTATTCGGCGAATGAACAGCACTGCAACTCGTTCGACGTGAACTCGGCGAGAGCTTCGAGTGACCCGTCCGTCCCGTCGAAGCGGACGATGACGCCGTTCTCGTGTTCCTCGTACCCGAGGTAGTGCTCGACAAGGCGGGCCCGAACGTCCTCCCGTCGTTCTGCTTCTTGTTCTTCAGTGAGCGTGCACGCGACCTCGCGCTTGGAGTCGTTTTGACTCATAATGCGTTCTTACTTTGAATGCGGAACTATTTATGCTGTTAACTCCGAAGTATTGGACAAGGTCTGGTGAACGAAAGCTATGGCAGAAACCCCCGATTCAGCGTCTGATACTGTCGACTCGTCGCCTCTCGGCCACGACTACCTCTGTCCATTGGGTGGTGTGATGGACCTCCTCAGCCGCCGGTACGCGATGCAGCTCGTCTGCGTGGTCGACGCGATCGGCCCGGCCCGCTACGGCGACATCGAAGCGACGTTCGAGGAGGTGAGCAGCTCGACGCTCTCGACGCGACTCGAGGAACTCGTCGATGCCGGCATCCTCTCCCGTGAGCAATACGACGAAATCCCGCCACGGGTCGAATACGAACTCACAGAGACCGGTGAAGAACTGGGCCAACACCTCGAACCACTGCTCAGGTGGGCCGAAGAAATCGACGAGACGGAACTCGCTACTGGCCAGGAGTAAGGAGCGGTACCGTTAGAGCGGGATCGTCACGTCACGGATTATGAGCAGCCCCGCTGTGAAGGCGAAGAGGACCGCTGGCACGGTAGTTTTCGAGAGTGGATCGCCAGTACGGATGTGCGTGGCCACTGCGCCCACCATCACGCTACTTAGGAGAATTCCACCCGCCACGGTAAACTCGGAGAGCCACACCAGGCCCGCGAGCAACGCGAGACCAGCGCCAATCTCGATAAGACCGGTGAGGATTCGGAACCACTGTGGATATCCGAATCGCTGGAAGTCTTCGACCTGGTCCTCCTGATGGGTGACCTTCGCACCGCCGACAGCCACGCCCACGAGTCCGAGCAGAGCTTGGGAACCGGCGAGCGCGATGGTCCCCAGGCTCATTGGGCACCCTCCGACTGTGCGGGTGCCGTCAGTGCGGCGGCAATAGGGACGCCGGCGTCGAGGGGAATACCGACCGTGGTGGCCGCCACGTCCGCTGCCCAGCGCTCGTAGTCCTCGCGAGTGTAGAACGCCTTCACGTACGGGCAGACAGCGCCGTAGACATCCGGCGCGGAAGGCGTCTCGTCAGCGGGTACGTCGCTCTCAGTAGTCACGCCGAAGGACATGACCGCGTCTGGCGGCGTGACGTCGACACCGTCCGCGGGTGACATCTGGATCTCGATCGGCTCCTCCGTGGGAGTTTCAGTCCGGATTTCGACGGGTTCATCAACGAGATTCGCGAGCGCGATCCCGTCGTAGAAACACCGGAAGTAGTAGGTCTCGCTCGCCGTCTTCGCGTAGTGCGGGGTCTCGCCGTCGACGTGACAGAGTTCGTCGATAGCAATCCCGTCCCCCTCGACCACTGTGCGAATCGCCGCGACCATGTCGTCGAACGTGTCGATAGAGGCGCCGAAGAACCGGCTCATGTTGTCTGCGACGCGGGTCGGGAATTCTGCGGTCTTCACCGGTCGTGCTTCGATCCAGTTGTCCGTTGAGGGGGTCTGTGCGTCACTCTCGCCAACCGAAGGGTCGGCGCAATTGCAGTCTTGATTAGACATGCTCCTATACATCTATACTCGAAGTAATTATACTGTCAAGTCCGAAGTGTTGAATTCGCTTCGACTAGTCGAAGTTAGTGGCCGGACTAGAACCGACAGGAACCTTGGGGTCCTACACGAACTGAGAAAGCGAGCTATTATTGCTGTTAATAGACGCAACGTTGAGTCTTTCCGCGCCGGCGAGTGGTGAGGCGCTTCCGATGGAGCAAGAGTTCAAACAGGGCTACCGGATGCATCGTATACTCAGCAATCTCAACCGACTCGACGTCGACCGATTGGACGACGCGGATCGAGAGCGAGTCGAGACCGCGAGAGACCTCCTGGAAGAGGTGAGCCTTCTCACACGGCCGAGCGACGGAGCCGGGGCGGACGCCCACGCAGATTCCTAACTGGAGTCCCCGGCCACGCCCAGGGAGGCAGCTCTCACGTTGGTTTATCGCCCCCGACAGGGGTGCGGGGGCGACCCCGTGAACTCCAGACATGGCGACACTGCAAGCTGCGACGACGTCGACCGGCGCGATCGTATCGGATCCACAGGCAGTCCGCGAGCTCTGTGAGAGCTACTGCTTCGGGACGCTCAACTGGGAGGTGACCGAAGACGGAGAGCTCACCATCTGGGGGTACGATGACTTTGAAGTGTACGAGGCGCGCGAGAACGGCCTCCCAGACTACGAAGGCGGCATCGTGACCCACGAATTCCTGCGAGAACTCGCCAACCACCTCGAAGCCAACGAAGAGTTCGATATCCAGACGGCGGGGTTCACCAAATGCCGCTTCCCAGTCCTGGCCAAGCGATACGTCGTTCGCGACGGCGAAGTCCTCCACGCGGACCTCAGTTCCCCCGAACCGATCGACGAGTAGCGTTGTTCGTCCCCCGGGAGGGGTGCGGGGCGATCCAGTCGTGGGTCGTCCTGCGAGGTGATTGTTCAATGGGACACCGCGCACTCGTTGCGTACGAACGGACAGACGGACAGTACACGCTCCACTACAGCCATTGGGGCGCAGCGAACCTGAAGCTCAAGCACCGAATCTCGGCTGAGTCGCCGTTCGGTGGCGACGACACCGACTCCAAGTGGGCGAAACAGTTGCTGGCGGAACTGGCCGATGGCCTCGAGGCAGATGCGGTCGACGGCTACCTCGCCGACGAGGATCGACCGTCGACGGTCGTCGAGCCGAAGCCCCGCGCCACCGGGCTCACCCTCGACGAGATCGTCGCTGACCATCTCGACTACCTCCACCACGAGGCGTTCTTCGTGGTGTCGACGACGTTCGAGGTGACCGCCTATCGGACGCTGTGGTTCGGCCTCCAGTACGACTCAGAGACGGTCGAACAGGGAGAAACAGTCGGGAACGGCGCGCTTGCGACGGTGCGTTGGTACGACGGCGAGCCGGTCGGCGACGGCCACCTCCAGGGACAGTTCGCGGCCCTCAAAGACGTCGTCGGCGACATGCTCGACAAAGGCGTCTTCACGCCGTCGACGGCGAGACAGTACCTGAAACGGAAGCTGGCCGCGCGAGTCGGAGACCGACAGGAGCTCCTCATTCCGACCGGAGAATCACCCTTCGAGACAGCGAGTCTCGGCAAGCCGTAACACCAATCTCTTAGTGGATATCGGGGGATGTCTAAGTATGTCAAATCAGTCTGAAGATGACGTTCGTGTTTGGCTTGTCGAACGGACGTACTCCGATGACGAACAGAACCTGATCATCCTCACCTACGCAACACCCGATGGAGAACAGTACTATCGGAAGGAGCGGGCGCTAACCTCATTTACCGATGTCCGAGATACGACGGCAGCAGTCGATGCTGAACTCGACAATCTTGGCATGGTCGATGAGCCAGACCTCCAGGAACAATACGCGGCCGAAGCGCAGCGAATGCAGGAGGTCCACGACCCGGACGACGTGATCTGATACCCGCCAGTAGACAACACCCCGGACCATGGGTTATGTCGTAGGAGGCCGTACACAAGATATGCGCGAACTCATCTTCGCACTCGAATACGAGCCGGGCTGTAACCGGGTGGCTGACGCTCTCGCCGACCACTCCGACGCCCGCGTCCGCTCGCTCTCGCTGCACGCCACTGCCGAACGTCTCTGGCGGGTCGACCATGCTACCGGAACACCTGGGGCGCTCGACGCTATCGAGGACGCCTTTCTCAACGGCGACTACTACGCTGACTGTCTCGCCACCGAGGACTGCAACGCCACACAGACCACCCGCGTCCTCGACCGCACGGACGACGCGCTCATCCTCTACTCAGATTGGGAGCGCACTCCGACCTGCGCCTCAGTCCCCCACATCGCTCGCGACCACCTCGGCGACGGCGTGCTGTTTGAGACTCGTCACGAGGGCCACCACTACACGTGGCGACTCATCCACTCCGGAGAGGGCGACGTGTCCGCGTTCTTCGACGCTCTCAAAGTCGCCGTCGGGGAGTGCGCCCAGATGGAGATGCTCCGCACAGCGGACACAACATCAGCTAGGGGAAGCGACGGAACACCGAGTGGATTGCCTCCAGCCCAAGAGGCTGCTCTCCAGGCCGCCGTCGAACACGGCTACTACGAATCACCCCGCGAGGTCGATGTTGGAGAACTCGCAGAGCATCTCGACGTGCCACGGTCAACACTCACCTACCGACTCCGTCGGGCGGAAGAACATTTGGCGAAGCAACATGTCGCCGGCGAGCGGGTAGCGGAAGAACGGCTGGCATCCCACTGAGGGGTGAAGTTGGAATATTCCAACAAAGACATATCGAACTCCCGCTCCTACCGTGACGTGATGACAGAGAATCCGGACGCAGCAGGAGGAACGAGCGGCGGCGGACAGCGACGTGAGCTGACCGCCCGCCTCGCCGTTCCCGAGATGGACTGTCCCTCTTGCGCCCAAAAGGTGGATAAGAGCCTCCAGCGTGTCGACGGCATTACTGACGCCACGCTCCAGCCGACCACCGGCACGGCCAACGTCACGTACGACCCTGATCGGACTAGCGAAGCCGACGTAATCAAGGCGATTGAAGGCGCCGGCTACGAGGTCGTCGGGGGCTCGGACGCTGAGGGCGATGATGAGGACAACCAGGCGACCGACGGCGTCGACATCGCGCCACCATCGGAGGTCTGGACGAGTCCTCGCGCGAAGAAGACGTGGCTCGGCGCGGCGTTCGTCACGCTCGGCCTCCTCTTCGAATTCCTCCTCACCGGACAGAACGTCACGGTGGCGAGCGTCCTCGAGTACCCGCTCCACATCGCAGATGTCCTGTTCCTCGGCGCCGTCGCCGCCAGCGGCATCCCCGTCGTCCGTAGCGGGTACTACTCCGCGAAGAACCGAAGCCTCGACATCGACCTGCTGATGGGAACGGCGATCATCGCGGCGACCGGTATCGGCTACTTCGTCGAGGCCGCCACGCTGGCCGTCCTATTCAGCATCGCCGAGCTGCTCGAGGACTACGCGATGGACAGGGCACGGGACTCCCTGCGCGAGCTGATGGAACTCTCGCCCGACGAGGCGACCGTCCTTCGCGATGGTGAGGAAGTGACCGTTCCCGCCGAGGAGGTCGACGTTGGCGAGACCGTCGTCGTCCGCCCCGGCGACAAGATTCCGCTCGACGGAACGGTCATCGACGGCGAGAGTGCAGTCGACCAGTCGCCGATCACGGGCGAGAGCGTCCCCGTCGACAAGACTGCCGGCGACGAGGTCTACGCCGGCGCGATCAACGAAGAGGGGTACCTCGAGGTAGAGGTCACCTCGACCGCTGGCGATTCGACGCTCTCGCGCATCATCGAGATGGTACAGGGCGCACAGGCGAAGAAGACCGAGTCTGAGCAGTTCGTCGACCGCTTCTCCGGCTACTACACACCCCTCGTCGTCGTGCTGGCAATCCTGACCGCCGCTATCCCGCCGCTGGTTATCGCCGACCCCATCTCGGTGGACGTGGCCGGGTACGGGTTCACTTTCGCCGGCGACTGGCAGACCTGGTTCATCCGCGGGCTCACCCTGCTGGTAATCGCCTGCCCCTGTGCGTTCGTCATCTCCACACCCGTCTCGGTGGTGTCGGGCATCACCAGCGCCGCGAAGAACGGCGTCCTGATCAAGGGCGGCAACTACCTCGAAGCGATGGGCGAAGTCGATGCCGTCGCGCTCGACAAGACGGGGACGCTCACGAAGGGCGAACTCGCCGTCACCGATGTCGTCCCGGTCGGCGACACTACTGAGGATGATCTGCTCCGTCGCGCCGCCGGGCTGGAGCGGCGCAGTGAGCACCCCATCGCTGCGGCGATTCTCGCCCGTGCTGAGGAGGCGGGCGTGGGCGACCTGCCCGACCCGAGTGGCTTCGAGAGCCTCACCGGAAAGGGCATCCGCGGGGAGATCGACGGCGAGACGTACTATGCGGGCAAGCCCGCGCTCTTCGAGGAGCTGGGCTTCGACCTCGCTCGGGCACGCCGCGAGACGGACGGCGGCGTCGCGGCGGAAGAGGCGGCCAAGTACGACGACGGGGCATTCGCCGAGGACGCGCTCACCTCACTGGAGCGGGAGGGCAAGACGGTCGTTATCGTCGGGACGGAGTCGGAACTGCTGGGTGCAATCGCCATCGCCGACGAGGTGCGCCCGGCCTCGAAGCGGGCTGTCGAACGCCTGCACGAGCTGGGCGTCGAGCGCGTGGTGATGCTGACCGGCGACAACGAGGGCACCGCCCGCGCCATCGCCGAGCAGGTCGGTGTCGATGAGTATCGCGCCGAACTCCTGCCCGACGAGAAGGTCGACGCAGTCGAAGAGTTACAGGCGGAGTACGGGGAGGTTGCGATGGTCGGCGACGGCATCAATGACGCCCCCGCGCTCGCCACTGCGGAGGTCGGCATCGCGATGGGCGCGGCGGGCACCGACACCGCCCTCGAAACGGCTGATATTGCGTTGATGGGCGACGACATCGGGAAACTCCCGTACCTGTACGACCTGTCGCATACGGCTAACGGCGTGATCCGGCAGAACATCTGGGCGAGCCTCGGCGTGAAGCTCATGCTCGCGTTAGGCGTGCCGCTGGGCCTGGTCAGCGTTGCGCTGGCAGTCGTTGTCGGAGATATGGGGATGAGCCTCGGCGTCACCGGGAACGCGATGCGGTTGTCACGAATCGAGCCCGATCGAATCATCGACGCCTGATTCTGCGGCGGGAAGTGCGGGCAGGACGCTCTTCTTTCGGGACTTACCTCCGCTACATCGAGACAAGTTGTGGTTTGTCTGGGGCAGAAAGGACTGAGCCCCACCGTTGGCTCGTGATTTGATGCCCGAGAATCCAGACGACGATCCGTTTCACGACTGCGAGTTGGATCCCGAGGCGATCCTCGGGACACACACCTTCGAAGACGCCCTGTTCACCGACGAGACGGAAACACCGGTGAACGTGCTCACCGACGAGACACCGGTACATTCGCAAGCAACCGTCGAGGAAGCGAAGGAGTTCGCTGCGAGTATCGACACGGAGACGCCCCAGATCGCACTTCCAGCGTCAGTTGAGACGCAAATCGAGACGCAGAGCAAGCCCTACACGGCGGCCGCGTTCTTCCACTTCAAGGCGACAGGCTCGCTCGAACGCCACCGCGCCTACCACGCCGCTTACGAAGCGGACGCGTTCGTCGTCGACTTCGAGGCTGACTACGCGTCGGGCGACCTGACCATCACTGTCGAACGAGCGGACGAGGCCTGAGAATCCGCTGTCACGAGCAGGTTTTTCGAGCGCCGGCGATGGGTGCCGGCGCAGCTGGAGCGAGCAACGACCCCCGGTGCGTCGGCGTTTCGAGGTGTTCGAGATGCATATGGTGATATACGCACTGGTAGAGGCATCGACGCACGACGACGCGCTGGCCACCGGAAAGACGGTGTTCGACCGCCTGGTCGGCGCGGACCCACACGCCGGCGCCGTCTTCGGTCGAGCTTACTGTAACTCTCAGAGCCGGACGGCGCCGCCAACATTCAAATACGAAACCGGGGATACCCGGGAGCGCACCGATGGGCGATAACGATCCCGTAGCCATCGAGAATGCCCGTGAGGCGCTCCAGAGTCTGCTGGCCCAACAGGCCCGTGTAGGCGTTCCCGAACAAGTTCTCCTCGGTCTCCTCCGTGAGCAGGCCGTCGAGATCGAGCGCCTCGGCTACATTCCACGACAGTGGGAACACCCTGACCAGCAGGATCTGCAACAGCGATGAAGCGGACCAATACCTTCGAGGTACGTCCCCTCTCGGAATCAGACGAAGCCCTCCTGCAAGAGGTCATGGACGCGACGGCGAGCTTCTGGAACGAGCTGACCTATGCCCGCCGCCAGCGGTTCTTCGATGACGAGAACATCTGGGAGACCAATGAGTTTCGCGGACAGTACAAAGGCCAACTCGGCGCTGCCGGCGTCCAGACGGTGACACGAAAGAACAACGCCGCCTGGAAGTCGTTTTTCGCGCTGTTGGAAAGTGGTGAAGACGCGTCCCCACCGGGCTACTGGGGGAATCAAGAGGACGGGCGAGATCTCCGGCTGTTCGTTCGGAACGATTCGTACGAGATCGAGTGGGGCGACTACTCCCGGATCGAAATTCCGGTCGGCCAGGAACTCAAAGAGAAGTATGGACTGGGGTACTACGAACGGCTCCGGCTGGAGGTACGTGGCGATCCGAAGTGGTCCGGCGAACAGGGGGAATTGGAGATTCAATACGACGAGGTCGAAGACACCTATCGGGCATATCAACCAGTCTCAGTCGACGACTCGGAACTGGATTCACCACTGGCTTCGGAAGAAGCCGCCCTCGATATCGGTGTCAACAATCTCGTTGCCTGTACGACCACGACAGGGGAACAGTACCTCTACGACGGTGAGGAGCTGTTCGAGCAGTTCCGGACGACAACCGAAGAGATCGCACGCCTGTCATCCAAGCTGCCGCCAGAGCGGGACACGAGCCAGCGAATCCGCCGGCTCTACCGCAAACGCTCTCGCCGGCGGACCCATGCCCAGAACGCCCTCATCCGTGACCTCGTCGAACGGTTGCACGACGAGGGGATCGCAACGGTGTACATCGGCGAGCTCACCGGCGTCATCGAAATCCAACCATCCCCTGAAATCAACGAGATGCTGGAGAACTTTTGGGCGTTCAAGCAGTTCGTCGATCAACTGCGGTCCGTCTGTGAGGAGTATGGGATCGAGGGAGTGGAGAAGAGTGAGGCATGGACGATCCAGACGTGTCTGGAGTGCGGAGAGCAGGACGAGACGGTTCGGCATCGAGAGACGCTGACCTGTCCCTGCGGGTTCGAGGGACACGCCGATCTCACCGCAGCAGAGACATTCCTCCGGCGGAACACCGAGCAGCAAGTCAGGCCGATGGCGCGGCCCGTGCGGTTCCAGTGGGACAATCACGAGTGGCGTTCGACCACAGACGCCCCTGAGTTCGAGACAAATCCCAACGAACAGCGCACAAACCCGTAAGTCACTCCCGTGGAACTCTGCTTCCAGCGTGGGGGATCCTCGATTCGAGGTGGACGTCAATACGTTACGTTTGACGAAGAGAAGTGACCCAATTCAGGAATATCGGCTCTATTGGACTGAGGGGTTACGGAGATTTATTTTCGAATGTCAGATACTGAGATAGCTACTCAGTGTACTTGCGCGATTACCGAAACTGCCGATTAGCAAGGACCGCTTTCGTCGGGATTCTACTCGCAGATATTGCCTGCCATAATGACATTTCGTCAATACACTTCGAGAGAGAGCAAGATGGGGACTCACCGACAGTACCGCCCCGACGAGGTGCCGTTCGGCGTCATTGTCACTTCGAGTCCGACGAGGTCTCCGTTCCCACAAGAGATGGTATACATCCACAGGACTCGGTCTTGCCGGGAAACGATGACGAGAACCGTCCAGCCAGTCTCGAACTCGCCAATGTTACTGCGGACTGATTCCCCGGGCTGAAGTGTCTCCTCGGAATGGATAAACGAAATATTCGATGGCACCTCTACTGCGGACACAGTCGAACTGTTTTCACCCGGACGGGAAAATCCATATGTCGATGACCCTTGGCCCGGTGAGATTGAACTGGCCTCACCGGTTTCCTCCCGGACAATTACTTCGTTATTGTTTAGTGTTCTTTCTGCGACAACAACGCGAAAGTCATACGGTTGACCCGCCGCGTTCGTGAGATTGACCGAAACCGGCCCTTCTTGATTTTGATCTCCGAGAATCGGCCCTGACAGACAACCTGCTAAGAGAACGACACTGAATAGTGCCACTGTCAAAGCGATCCATCGCCTGCTCAACGTCAATCGTCTTGATGTTGGAATGAAACTATTTAGCCTCAAGAAATTAATAAAGTTTGCTCAGACCAGCGGCAATTCACCATGACCGGCTCTGATGAAATCCTCTTTTTCAGGTATATTTCAGTCAGAAACAACTGGTCACTGAACACCCTGTACTGAACGAATCTATCTACTGAGTGAGGCCTGTTTCGTACGGTCCCCTGACTCATCGTCTCCTCTGGTAGCTGTCTATTCGCGCCAGCGGGAGAGTGGCGCGCGTCGGTGACTGTACCGACGGGCGTTGGAGTGGTTCAGATGCATATGGTCATCTATGCGCTCGTAGAGGCATCGACAGAAAACGAAGCATTGGCAACAGGCAAAGCGGTGTTCGATCGGTTAGTCGGCTCTGAGCCGCATTCTTGCGCAAGATTCGACTATTTTGTGACCTTCGACGAAGAGGACACGTCCGTTGCGGGGAAGGCACGATGGGGGGAGTTGCCGACGGCAGCCCCCGTCGACTCTGATGACGGCGAGGACCTGCTCGAGCGTGGCTGGGAGGCGACGAAGGAGGAATTCGAGCGTAATCTCGACCGGGTGAAAGAGGCCATCGACGAGCTCTCCGACGAGGAGATCATGCGCGACGAGGACCTCGCCCGGCACGCCTTCCACCAGGTCGGTGCGTACGACGGCCCGACGATCTTCCTGTACACCGAACACGGAACCGGCATTCGTCACCGTGGACAGCTGGATCGACTCCTCGAGGAGAGTGAGGAGCTCTGGATCGTACCCGCTGACGTCCACTTCTGAATAATGCCCAGGATCACCAACTGGCGACGCGAGAGCCGCTCGCCGACGCTTGCGTATCGGAACACCGAGACCGGTGCGCGAGCCGTCCTGCATCGAGCCCCGGATTCCTACCGGTACAAGTGGCGCGGGGTGATTCTCGTCGACGGCTACCCGGTGTGGTCGCGGGGGTACGAGACGAAGGACGCGACGTCGTTCCGTGACGAACTCCGGGAGCGGCCGGCCCCGGACCTCAGCTGCCCGGAGTGTCCGAACAACGACGTTCGCGTCGGCGAGAAGGCAGCAGACGGGGCGAAAATCCAGCGATGGTACGACTGCCCCGACTGTGGGTACGAAGCCCCCTCACGCATCGTCTACGGCGCCGAACGGTGAGTGAGTGAGCGGTGGGCGCTGTTTTTCGGCCGGGCACGAGGTGGTGGCCCGGTACGACCGGGTGAGTCAACCAATGAGTCTCGAAGTACTTGACCGACACAGCGAGGCACTGTTCGAGTTCCTCTGGTGTCCCGTCTGCGGGCAGGAGGTCTTCACCCACATCCCGTTCGAGGGGGTGTTCTGCAAGAACTGCAACACCCAGGTCGAACTCCAGGAATCCCGAGAGACGCGCGGCTACGAGGAGGCCGTGCTCGCCTGCTTCGATTCAACCACGACCTGGAACCTCCACGTCGACGAGAAACTGCGGCGCGACCTGCCTGATGGGTCGGCCCGCGTGAAAATCTTCGGCGCACCGGGCGCCTACAAGGTCGACTGGTGGAGTCCAGAGCCGGGTGAGGACTGGGACCCTGTCAAGCGCGGCGAGTTCGATGACGTCGAGGAACCAAACGAGGTGGCGCATCTCGCATAGCGAAGTTCGAATATCGACAACTCGTGATGTCGTTTCTGCGCCGGTGAGGGGTGCCGGCGAGCCAGTGCGGGTCCTGAATATTCATATACCAAGATGGGTGAATCCGTCCGCGATTGGTGACGCCACCGGTGAGAACATGAGTCCGAGTCGTATTCCCGCTGAGAAACTCATAGAGGAACTCCAATCCATTGCGGATCAACTCGGTCGGCCGCCCTCACTCCGTGAAATAGACGAATTGAGCTCCTATTCGAGATCAACATATCAAGACCGGTTCGGGAGCTGGAACGACGCAGTAGAGGAAGCAGGGCTGGAACCGATGCACAGTAGCACAGCGAATATCGAAGACCGAGAGCTACTGGAGGAACTTGATCGACTAACTGAAAAACTAGATAGGACACCGCGCCAGCAGGATATGAAGCAGCAAGGGAGGTACAGCGTAACGACGTATCAGAATCGATTCGGCAGCTGGAACGATGCTCTGCGAAAAGCGGGTCATCAGCCTACAAAACAGTGGAAAGTGAACTGTGACGAACTCCTTGCCGAGTTACGGCGTCTCGGAAGCCGACTTGGTTCGTCGCCGACCGCTGCCGAAATGGATGAGGAAGGGACGTTCAGTAGCTGGGTGTACCTATCGGAGTTCGGTAGCTGGAACGAGGCGCTGGAGGCCGCGGGATATGGCTCAAACCAGCCGGATGCGCTGTCCCGAGCCGAACTTCAGACGGAACTCGAACGCCTGATTGATGAGTTGGATCGAACCCCTCGCAAGCGGGATATGATCGAGCATGGGGAATACAGCCCCGAACCCTACAGGCGGAGATTTGGGTCGTGGAATGCTGCGCTTCAATCGGTTGGAGCCTCGCTAAACCAACCGGATCCCTTCACCGAGGAGGAAGCCTGTAAGGAGCTACGGACCCTCTACAAGCGGTTGGGTCGCCCACCGACGACAACAGACGTTCGAAAATATGGGTCCTGTTCGCCTGTTCCAATCCGGCGAATCTTCTCATCGTGGGAAGCGGCACTCCGGGCAAGTGATCAACAAATACTGGAGGAGTACCTGCTGCGAAAGACCCTCCGACCCACGCAGCGGTTCGGCGAGAATTGGCACATCAAGCGCGAAGAGGTCATCCGCCGGGACAATGAACAGTGCGTTTGGTGTGGAATGGCTCGCGAACGGCATCAGGACGAATACGGGATGGATCTTCACGTCCATCATCGAATCCCGCGGTCAGAGTTTGTCGGAGCTTCCGATCAAGGACTCGAGGATGCCGACGTGCGGCAGAACTTACTGACAGTCTGTGCGGGCTGTCACAGACAACTCGAACAGCTCCCGATTCAACCTCTTCCACCGCCCGAATGAACGGAGCGAGTTGTTTTTGCGCCGGTGAGGGGTGCCGGCGCACACGTGCCGGCGATGATCGATGTCGACACGGAGTCAACTCAGATTCGTCGAACGAGTGGACCAGGACGGCGAACCAACCGATAACGACCGCGTCGCGCAAGTGTACCGACATTCGGATGGCTACCCGGAGAGCGTGCTTCGCGATCTTGCGCAGTTGAAGGAACTTCTCGACGCGACCCGTGCCGAGCGAGGACCGGGTTACACGGCAGCGTCGTTCGTGTTCCTCGACAAGCTCTCGACGATCGACCTGTATCTGGATGGTGACCCAGATCGAACAATCGACGCAACACAGCCAGCGGATCTCCTCGAGCCGGACAATATGGAGCACCTCGACCAGCCGATGTTCCTGCTCGGACACGGCGTCGAGAACCCAGCCGACGGCATTCACGGCGACGAGGAGTACCTCTACGTCGTCGAGCTCCCGACCCGGAACCCGTTCGAGGAGCCGTCCGAGTGGACCGTCAAGGTGAGTGGTCACTCCGCCTTCCCGCGCTGGGATGGTCCGACCGAGGGAGCCTTCGAGCGGGCCAGCTGGCAGTTCCACGGCCCGCTTGAGCACGCGCTCGAAGAGGTGGTCGCTGAGCCGGCGTGAACGCTTAGCCCGCTCAGATGATGCCGCCGATGACGAGTAGTCCGACGACGAGCAGCAGCGTCGCGACCACGCTCCCCCCAGCCAGCCACTTGTTCTCCATCGCCTTCTCGTGAAGCGGCATCGCGGCGTACTCCTCGCGGAACGCCTCGAGATTCTGTTCGTCGTAGAAGTACTTCGTCTTCAGCGCGAACCGTTCCGTCACCGCACACCCCGTACAGATCGGCTCGCCTTCCAGCCGCTCCGTTTTGGTGTGGCTGGAGCAGGCGATGGCCCCGCAGTTCGGACAGTAGGTGTACGTCTCGGTTACGCCACTCGTGTCACAGTGGACGCACTGATGGATGCCGTCCTCGGCGGTCACTCTCGACGGGCCTGCCGCGTAGTACTCGTAGGGGTAGGTGTACTCCTGGATGTCGGTAGTGTGCCGAACTTCCGGGAGGTACACTGGTTCGATCGACTGGACGGAGATGTCCGAGCGGTTCGGCTCGCAGGTCTTGTTGTACGTGACGTTGTTGTCACCGGTGTAGGTCACCGTCGTCGTGTGGTGCTGCTGGAGCCGCTCGACGGCCCACTCCTTGTACTCGGTTTGGGTCTGCCCGAACCGGCGCTCCTCGACGTCATCGAACACCTCCGCGAACTGCTCGGTATCGAGGTCGACCGTCGCGTGAAGGTTCTCGGTGACCAGCGTCGCGACGTCCTCGTCGACGACCTGCGGCTGCCCCCGCTCGGCGTGGGCGACGAATCGGGTCCGGTCGTTGATCCGGTGGACGACGCCCACCGACGTCTCGAAGACAGCGTTCGTGTCCGCGGTGACCGCGACCACCGGGCGGAACGTCACCGATGAGTGTGGGTCTGGGAGGTCGGCGGCCTCGATGTTCTCGATGTCGCGGAACGCCTCCGTGACTGGCGCGTCGATGTCGGCGGCCGGATCGTACGGGCGGAGCGTCTCGTCGCAGAGAATCTCGATGCGACCGTTGTAGAGGTCGAGGCCGATCTCGTCGGCGATCTCCCGGAGGTCCTCGCCATCGAGCAGCTCGATTGGGTGTGGGTCGTCGTTCTGCTGGAGGCGGTTTGCGTACTCCTGAGCAGGGTTCGTAAACCGGCCGGTCGTGACGACCATTCCGCGTTTCGGGCCGTCGAAGTCGAATGTCGCGATGGCGGAGTGGAGCTTCTGGACGACCGGCCGCCCGACCGTCCCCGTGTGCTTGCACTCGACGATGATCGCGCGCCGCGTGCCGTCGACGACCTCCTCCATAATGACGTCGCGACCCTCGTCAGCCGTGCGGTCGGCCTGGCGGACGTTCTCGTAGCCGAGGTTGCGGAACACGTCCTCCATCACGTCCTCGAACTCGAACCCCGAGAGATCGTCCAGTACAGCCATCCTCAATTATGTGGACAGTACGTTGCAACTGCCAAATACGTTGCCGAACGCTACGCCATCCTGTTTGGTGAATCCCTGAGAGGGTGCGGCCGCAACACTGGCAAGACTGAGCTTACATCTGAATTCTCTGCAACCAGTCAGTCACTTCGGCCCTGACCTCCGCTCTCCGATCATCCTTGATCGCCAGGTACACACCATCTCTCTCCAACCCACCCCTCGTGGAGAAGCCCTCCCGTACGTCGGCATCTGGACAGCGGTCTTCTATCGTTTGAAAGCTACTCCCGACGCCATACCCACCATTCGTATTGAACGGGACCACAGTCTTCCCGCCCAAATCGTGTTCACTCAGAAAGGTCTTCATCGGCGGTGGCAACTGCATATCCCACGTCGGGGCACCGAAAAATACGGTGTCATACGCCTCAATATTCTCCACGTTACATTGGAGAGACGGGGTGTAGCCCTCTTCGTTTTCTTGGTCTACCTGTGAGACGAGCGTGTCGTAATCGACGGGGTACGGGTCTGCCGGCAACACTTCGAACAGCTCTCCACCCACTTCTTGTTGAATGATTTCAGCGACAGCTTGGGTGTTTTCCGTACGAGAGAAAAACACGATCAGTACGCTGTCCTCATCCGCAGTTTGGGAGGGGGTATTCTGCTCTTCCGTCTCGGACCCGCTCTGGTGTATACATCCCGCAAGGAAGCCCCCTCCTGCCACTGCAGCTGCCCCTAGCAGTTTACGCCGACTCGTTCTATCGAGCTCTGAATCGTTCGAAGTGCTTAGGGTATTCTCTCTCATTGTGGAGTGACTGCTCAGATTACTGAGGCGCTAGTTG
>NZ_QPLO01000004.1:0-200325 GCF_003665865.1 Haloferax sp. Atlit-109R | reverse complement strand
TAAGCGAGGTTATCCGGACAAGTTCAACTAAGCATACTACTTGAACAGGCCCTCCATTTATATATAAAGTATAAGTAATTGGGCGAACTTACTCTTTAGTATGCAAAGTAGCACGAATATAGTCCACAGAGAGGGGACAAGCATATCACTCGATATTCCAGCACGAGACACGAATTTATTCAAAAGCCAAGCAGTCCACGAAGTGCTTCTATTTTTATCTCGTTATCACGCTGACTCGTTTTCTATCACTGAATTAGCTGACGCTGTAGATTACTCCCAGCCAAGTATTTCCAAGGCGGTGGACGTATTGACTGCAAACAACCTTGTAATCGACCGCCGTGAAGGAAACACGCGACTTGTACACGTCAACCGAGCCAGGTTGTCACGACCGGACGACTTGTTTCTTCAGATCCCCCAATCAGAATTCCAGCCACCTGTCCGCACTGCAACCAACGAATTAGTCGAGAATCTCGACGGTGTCATTGGCATCCTCCTCTACGGGAGTGTCGCACGAGGAAACGCAGACCGGCTAAGTGATATTGACCTATGGGTACTCGTTGAGGAAGATCGAATGGCGAACCAGCGAACGGCAAACCGTGTACGACAGGATCTCGAAGAGCGGCAATTCGAAACAGGCCGGTACGCATACGATATCGACGTCGAGTCCTTGCCTGCGATTCCGAACTATACTGAGGAACTGCGAGAGGTACTTCGTGGTGGGCTTGTTGTCTACGACTCCGAGAAGTTTGAAACAGTCCGAAAGATGGTCTTCCACGGTGAGCTCGATGAGTGAAAGATCCGATCCACGAGCCATAACCGACGCACTCAACGCGGCAACTGACGCGTTCAACGAGGAGGGGTTTGGTGTCCCATCACGCGAAGACGGGATCGACCCGGACGACGATTGGAAAACACAGCTCACGAAGGCCTGCCAATTGCTTGCAGCTGTTGATCAAATCGCAGATCAAGGGTTCTACACCGCGACGATTGAGTTGTGTTTCGGTGCAACCGAACGGTCTATCGAAGCGTTTGCATTAGCCGAAGGAACGAGCGAGCTCAATGACTTCCACGACCATACCACCTGTTACGATCGTGCATCTGACCTAGGGCTTCTTTCTCGGGACACAACACGCGACCTTCGGCACTTGTACGATACTAATCGAACTGACAGTTACTACGGCGGACGTCGCCCAACGCAGCGACAAGCAGAAGCGATGCAACAACTTGCCAAGAGTGTCCACAAGCACGTCACCAGCCAGATAAGAGTAGGCGGCGTTTGCACGTGCGAGACCGGAACTAATCCATAAGAGATAGTCGTTCGACGAGAGAGATGCATCGAAACCTAAGGTTCGAGGCCGTTCTGAATTCAAGTCGCATCACGACTTCACCACGTGTCTCATATTCGATGCAGTTGGATAATACAGGTACATCCAAATTGAGACAGCTCGCTCGTCAGCCACGGAGTCCCTCCTCCGCAATGTGGTCGATTACCGCGTGCCGCTGACGCCGAAGGTCGTCGCGCTGTTCGGCGAACTGTGCTTCAGTCTCTGTCTTGAACTGTTCGAACACCTGCTCATCACCGCAGACGAACGAACCCTGACTGCATCGTGTGCAACATCTAGCGGGAGCGTCTCAATATCCGAGACATCAACGAACGGCGCATCCTCCCACTGAAGATCACCCGATAGGAAACACTGCTTCTCAAATCGGTCACGAGCAGAAAGACTGTCTGCAAACTTGACTGCGATGTCGAGATCAGACGCCATCGTCGCCCCGCCCATAATCTGTGAGCCGAGTGTGACCACGAATTTAATATCCGAGTCAGAACGGACTGCCTCTCTGAGGGCAGAAAGCGCCTCTGAACGTCCATCGCTCAAATCCAGGGTGTATCGTCACAATAGAATTCCGTCGGACTGAGACAAGTTATGGAGTGTGTCACAGAAAGACACCTGGCTTGAACTCTGTCGAGGGTGGAGTAGACGGCTCACCGCTTACACATTGACGGGCGTTACAGCACCTAGTGACAGGGAGGCAATTAATTAATAGTTACAGTACGTCTGGTTGTCAAGTGGAATTCTCATGCCACTCTTAGACGATTTCTCCGGATTCGAATTTGAAGACCTGATGGAGGATGTTTTTCGGAATCTCGGGTACGAAAACGTCCATCAGGCACGCAAAACCGCCGACGAAGGACGAGATATCCTCATGGAGGAGGTCGTCGACGGGACACGCCGTGGAGTTGTCGTCGAGTGCAAACACACAGGCTCTGTCGGACGGCCTGTCGTCCAGAAACTCCACTCAGCCATCGCGACGTACGACTACGACGGCCCAAAGCGTGGTATCGTCGTCACGACAGGGCAATTTTCTGCACCCGCTGAAGAGTACGCTACTCGCCTTAGACAGAACGGCGATCCATATCCAATCGAGCTCATCGACGGAACCGACCTGAGAGATATCGCCGACGAAGTCGGCTTGGATCTCTACAACGGCCGTATCGAGATTCTCTGTGACGAAACGCTCCGACCGTTCGATCCAGCAAGCGGCGTTGATGCACCAGTACGTGAAGCAGCCCGTGACATCCAAAATCTCGACGCAGACGCACTCCCAGAACCACACAAGCTCGTTGATTTCCAGCCCTATCTCACCATTAGTGCACGAATAGACGCTGTCTTCGAAACCTCAGTCGGTGTCATCCATCGCGTCAACGAATCAAACCGCTTCGTCGTCCATGCGACGCGAGGAGAACCCAGCGTCGCAGACAGTAGACTCGCAGACCTCATCGCGAACAACGGCCAGCAAGCAGTCGAACTCGATTCCAACCGCTTCAGCACGATGTTCGACGACGTCGACGTCACTCGCTACGGGCAGACAGAAACCGACTACAAAGAGTGGGCAGTCTCTCGTCTCCAGCAACATCACACGACGACTGTCAGCTACACAGGTGGCAACAATGTCACCTACGAGAAGACGTGTAAACCGAAGCAGTCAGACATCTCTATCCAGGCGATTTCACCGCTCTACGTCCCACGGGTTCGACAGACACTGCAACTCCAGCAGTACACCTATCCGTACTCGTACTACGCTGCGGGGCCCTCCCGAGTAGCGATCGAAGATGGAATCCATCGCTGCGTCCACTGTGAGAAAGAAACAGCGAAATCGTACACGTACTGTGCAAATTGTGGGAGCATCAACTGTGACTCGCACATCAAAACAGAACGGCTCGAGGGGACACCAGTATGTACAGGCTGTGCAGTCACCGAGCGATTTGTGCTGAAAACGAAGTACTTCTACGACGAATCTAACCTCGAAGAGTTCCGCTCAGAGTACGAACAGATGGCCCTCCACGAGAAAGCAATGGAGAATACACCACTCGTCGGTGGCCTTCTCATCAGTATCGTACTCTTACTTGGGTTCATTCTCACGTCCGGGGTCGTCTAGTACTTTGGAGGTACCTCACCCGACGAAAGTGATTGCTATTTTGAGAGTACGATGACCTCGATGAAGCGTACAACAGGCAGTAAAGTGAACACCATAGCGGGTGGGTCAGCCTTCCCAGAATGCACGCTGACGAGCCTCAATCTCGACAAGAGCCATTGAGAGGACGTCACGCCAATCGCTGGGATGAGATGAATCATCTCCTGGTGTCGGTGCATCTGGCCCAAGATGGATGTGGTCGCGAGCGTTGTGGTCCGATGGATGGCGGTCCCATCGATGATCGAACGTTCCTTGCTCGTAGTCTTCGTGGTAATGGAGCGAGAAGTCACCGTTCTCGAACCAGACAATCTCTACCCGGGCACTGTGAACACTCGATAGGTAAAACTGTGTATCGTACACACAGACCAACCGGTCAGGGGCGAATTCAGGTTGGTCGACTATCTGCGTGAACCGCTCGTCGGAAGCAAATCGATCTCGGATGACGTCCAAGCGGTCGAAATCAATTGGAGCACCAGAAACTGAATGCGACCCACTACTCTCATCTTGTCCTGTCATACCGCCGTTTGCTGATCAGCAGCGTCGCCCGGCTCGGTTGCTAGTGCCCGTTCGAGGAGCTCAACCCGACGGCGAGCCGTCTTCCACGCAGACACAGCCTCCCAAACGTCCTCTATCGATTGGTCAGTAGCTGATGCGTGCTTTGAGAGAGAGACCGCTTCTGGCGACGCGACATCGAATTTCTCGGCCAACTCCTCGGCTCTCGCTGCCTCCGTTTTCAAGAACTCAAGCAACTCCGCTGACGAATACTCATCTTGGAGCATCTGGACCCGCCGCCAGTTCAAGTATGATTGGTTGCGTACATACGTGGCCGGCGACTCGGTAACCTGCTTCACGATACCCATCTGTTCGAACCACTCGAGGTACTCTCTCGCGGCGTCGACGCCGTGGCCTGCGAGGTCAGCAACTTCGCTGGCGGTCGCTGGTTTGCTGAGCCCAAGCACAGCGTCAAAAAAATCGTCTCGCGTCCGCTCTCCACGGACAAGTTCCTCTGGCGAGGTCAGGGCGTCGAAATCTGGCGCGTTAGTTCGCTCCTCGGCATCAGCCTGGAGTTCAGAGCGCGGTTCTTCCATACTCACACCACGTGAGTAACAGGAATAAATCTTGCTAGCACGGATTATTCCGACATGATTCGAGGGGCTACATTAACCAACAGATCGGCTATATACGCCCAATTGTTGGTTAACATAGTTGTCGATGTCTCATATCTGGTGTAGTGCTTTATTACAAGTACATCGAAAATGAGACATCTGGACGTTTAGATTGAGTAGCGTTAGTTCGCCACTCTGAACAGGATCTCGTCGCAGGAAGTAGGTTTGGGCCACGAACCATTTGGCACATTCAACGCGACGACTGACGTGTTCACCGAGGTCGAGGTTGAAGACCCTCCCCCCGTCATCGATGTGTAAATCGAACATCTCCTGCAGCTCTCAACTGGAACTCTCCCAGACATATCGCACCCCTCACCATCGATGTGTGAAAGTCGATTCCTGCAACAAAGAGCAGGGGTCACTCTGGTCGAACGACGTCATCACACGAGTAGCATTCCGCGAACACGCCGGTTGTATCATCTGCTTCTTCAAACTCAATCAGCAATTGATGCGGCGCAAGCTCGTCACCACAGTCAGGACACCGACCAAGTATCGTTGAATCAGTTGTCATGGGGGAGTTGTGGAGACGTGTGTGACACAGATTGTCTCCAGTAGTAGCTACGTGGTGTCACAGCAAAGAGGTTTGTCCAAGCGGAGTACCCACCACATACATTCATGAATTGTGTTCATTAACTTTGTTCACTAAATCTCAAGATTACTCCGCAGACCGCTGCAATAATGGATGAGCATAGCCTCACCCAGCCATGGCGTTCGTTGTGTTTGTTCATCGTATGTATTCAGTAGATTTGTTCATTGAGTACATTCATTGCTGAACTAAACGAATGAACGTGCCTGTTGAACACAATGAGTGCATGCACAGAAGATTCAAGGTGATGGTTCATCATGAACACAGTATGCTCACATATTCGACCTACAGCGAGGCAGGCGGGGTCGGGAAGACGACCACCGCAGCAAACCTAGCGGTTGCGCACGCTCGGGCAGGGTTGAAACCGCTCGTCGTTCCGCTTGACCCACAAGACGGCGATCTTTCACGTCTCTTCGGGGTTGACGACCAGCGGACGGATTCAGTCGATAACATCGTCCGGCATATGATTCGACGCCCCAACGGCGACTTTGACGATCTCATTCGGACCGTTGAGGGTGTCGACATCGTTCCGGAGCACAATATGCTCTCAGATTTAGCCGATTTTCTCCAGCGAGAGAAAGACCAGGCGGAAGCCATGGGCGAAGCATTCGGGATGCACGCACAGTTACTCCGTGTGCTCCGCGAGGCCGGCGTCCCGGAGGAGTACGATGTACTGATCTGTGACCCGCCAGCAACTGAAGGGCCACACCTCTACAACGCGATTCACGCGACGCGGTCGCTTGTCATCCCCGTCGAACCAAGCGCAAAGGGCCGTGCAGCAGTTGAGGGGCTTGAAGCCCTCGTCGCCGGGTTTGAAGACCAACTCGAGATTGACGTTGGTGTGCTCGCCGCCGTCCCAACCGGATTCAAAAACACACGTGACCAACGGCAGGTACTAGCTGAAATCGACTATCCGATCCCAGAGATCATCAGCGAGCGTGCCTCCCTGATGGAGGGGTGCTGGATGGAGCAATGTTCGGCGTTCAAATACGTTCGTGAACATCGTAATCGCCGCCGTGACTACGAAATCGAGACGCTTGCCCAGTTCGACCGCATCGCGAGGCATCTGGAAGAACAGGTTGGTATCGACGCGCCAAACCCCCCGGAACCGGGTGACGTCGACCACGAGGTGGTGACGGTATGACTGGCATGAAGAAAGGAGCTGGTGAAGATCCGTTTGCGGATGACTCGTCGACTGAGTCAGCGACCACTACAGAGACCCAGACGAAGGACTCAGAGCCCGAACCAGCCGAAGAAACGGATTCGAACCAAGCCGAGGGCGAAGACACCCAACAACCTCGCCAGCAGATCCAGATTCCATACAAATTCCGCCGCGATGGCGTCCAAGACGGTCGTGACCGCGTCCCACTGTTCTTACAGAAGGAGACAAAGGTCGCAGAGCGAGACGCCCTCCGGGAGTTCGAAGACCGGTTCGAAGAAAACGTCTCACTCACCGACCTCCGTGAAGCGCTCATGAAGGTCGGCTTGCAGCACCTCGATGAAACAGAAGAGTGCCTCGAAGAGTGGGGCTACGGGATGACGTTCGACTAGCCAAGAAACGGCGCTTACAGCAGTATAGGTGCGAAAATCGACAGTTGGCAGTCGGTCACGGTCCGAAACTTGGACTCCGCTGGGTGGTTTGTTGACCAAGAGAACGAGCGTCGCTTCCCTGATATCTCATTCTAAGGACCGAGGAGTTCGGAGGTAGCGTAATAATAGCGTATTTCTTACATTCTCAATTACCTCATTGTCCATAGCAGACAACGAGGATTAGCGATATATCGACCCGCTGCCGAAATTACTCAATGAATCATATATCGCTATACCAAATTTATTGGTCGGGATGGCCACAATCTCGGAGGATGGAAGTGTTGCGTGGCTTCTGTTCAAGCACAACAACGATGAAATAGGAGCAGTCTGCCGATTTTGATTTTATGTCACTCAGAAAACCTTTTTAAGTTCTCTCACCGTGCTAAATTCGAAAACCGCAAGGAGAGAGCCTAATCAAACTCAGTTGGCGTGAAAATAAGACACGCAACAGAACCCAAACTCCGAAACTGTGGGATGGCCACTGTTTCGGAGGATGGCCAGCTTTCAGTTTTATTCAATGATGTATTAGTCAGAATTATCTATCCTGATCGACCTCTTCGGTCGATTATCGAATCGAACTCTGCAAATGTCGGATTTCCGTCCGAAACTCCTGCCTCGAGATAGTGTTTCCACTCACGAAGGGCGAACCGAATTGGGAGCTGCTTAGTCTGCTGGGATCAGTGCAGAAGAAACCCATTCCACACATTCACCAGCTGTCAGGACAGGCGCATAGTCCATATCGCCGCTACTCCTGCTTTCAGGAGAAAGTCGGTAAGCCGCCAGATATTGTGCAGTAACGCTGCGAACACGAAGTAGAAGAGCCTGACGCGGTAGTCTTTCGAGGAGGTTTTCGCTAAGAAGTCGTACTTGATCGACTTGTACGCGTTTTCGATTTGCCATCGGCGGCTGTATCGCTGACAGTACGCCTCGGCCTCGGCTGGCCCAATCCTGAGGTTCGTTGCAAACACTGCTGTTCCGTCTCCTTTCGTCGAGGGGACGTACAGGGGTAACGCGGATACCGGCCATGGAAACACTTATTCTTTTAGTGATGATTGGGTGAGACGATGGCCGATGGCTTCCGAGATCTACTTAATTCGCTCCACGAACGCGGATATAGTACGATTTCCCGGGACGAGGGTTACGATAAGGAGGCTAGTGGAGTAGTTCCACTTAATCAAGAGGACTGCCGTGAGAAACCCTCTGGTTGGCGTCGATTTCTTCCTCAGATATACGATGCTGGGGACATCGACCTTGTGCCGAGTGATATTCGGTACATCGTTGAAGCTCATGGATTCCGAGTTGAACCAGTTGGCCGCGACGCAGATTCATTGACAGTACTGATACAACCGGATCTCGATCAGTAAGCACGCGCTATTGAGCGGCTGATTCTTCCTTACGATGCTACAAATAACTCACACATCAAAATCATTCTCCGAGATTGTGGTCCGGTCCGCCGAGGTTGTGGGTCTTCCTGCGACTGTCGTGTTTTTTCTCGATGGCGGCCGCCAGCACCTGCTCGCCGGCCGTCAGCCGTCGGCGTCGCTCGACGGGTTGAGGACGGCGGCGCGGGCCTCCTCGCTGAGGTTCGAGACGTATCTGCGGTCGTTTTCGAACTCCTGCATCACGAACTTCGAGGAGGTCTCATTCACGCCATCGATAGCCACCATCCGGTCGATGAGCGCGTTCAGTTGTTCTCGGGATTGGACGCGACTGATGACGACGAAGTCGATGTCGCCCATCGTGTAGTACACCTGTTCGACGCCGACGAGGGCGTCGAGTTCCGCGCCGATTTCGTCGGAGTAACCCGTCTCGTGGGTGACGGAGACGTCGGTGATGGCGACCATCTCCAACCCGAGCGACCGCGGGTCCACGTCGGCCGTGACGCCGCGGATCACACCACTTTCTTTCAGCTTGTTGATCCGGTAGTGGACGGCCGATTTCGAGATGTCGAGTTCAACCGCCAGCGTCTCCAAACTCACGTCGAAGTCGGCTTCGACGCGCTCGAGGATGGCGAGGTCCGTCTCATCCAAATCCGCGACCGACCGGAGTCCGTTGGTCATACCGACGGCTATGCGCCGTCGGGAAAAAACCGTGTCGGTCCGTCGGGGCTAGTCCATCGCCGCGTCGGACACCGCCAGCCCGGCATCAAGCGCGTCGATGGCGGTGTCGACTTCGTCTTTCGTGATGGTGAGCGGGGGCGCGATGATGAGCGTGTTTATCATGTTCGCGACGTACGCCCCGTTTTCCTTCGCGGTTGCGGCCACCTCGTCGACGACGGTGCTCCCCGAACTAATCTTGTCCGAGCGTGTACCGAAGGGGACGCGCTCGTCGGCGCGGCGCGACAGCTCGATGCCGCGGAACAGACCGACGCCGCGCGTCTCGCCGACGCTGGGATGGTCCGCCGCGAGCTCCTCGATGCGCTCGCCGACGTACCCGCCCATCTCGTTGGCGCGGTCGATGAGGTTCTCTTTTTGGTAGGTCTCGATGGTTGCAAGGCCGGCGGCGACGGCGGCCGGGTGGCCGGAGTACGTGTGACCGTGACAGAACATGTTCTCCTCGAAGTGCTCGGCGATTTCGGACGTGACGATGGTCGCCCCGAGCGGTTGGTACGCGCCGGTCAGCCCCTTCGCCATCGTCATGATGTCGGGTTCGACGTCGAACACGTCGCAGC
Source organism: Haloferax sp. Atlit-109R (assembly GCF_003665865.1). NCBI lineage: Archaea > Methanobacteriati > Methanobacteriota > Halobacteria > Halobacteriales > Haloferacaceae > Haloferax > Haloferax sp. Atlit-109R. The sequence goes on along the minus strand of NZ_QPLO01000004.1, from coordinate 190,838 downwards.
CGAACCACTCGCCGGTCCGTCCGAACCCGGACATCACCTCGTCGCAAATGAGCAGCGCCCCGTGGTCGTGGGCGATTTCCTTCAGCCGCGGCAGGTACTCGTCCGGGGGGACGAGTATGCCGTTCGACCCGACGATTGGCTCAACCAGAATCGCCGCGACGGTGTCGCCTTCGAGTTCGAGCATCTCGTCGATGTACTCGACACTCTCCATCGGGTCAAGCGTCGAGCCGTAGGCGTACGGGTCGGGCGCTTTGATAGTCCCTGGAATCCCCGGTTCGGCGGGCAGCCGGCGGGGGTCGCCGGTGACGCTTATCGACCCGTACGTCGCGCCGTGGTACGAACGATAGCGCGAGACGACTTTCTGTTTCCCCGTGTAGAACCGGGCGATTTTGATTGCCGCCTCCACCGCTTCGGTTCCACTCGTGGAGAAGAACGTCTTCGAGAGATCCCCGGGTGTCACCTCCGCGAGCTTCTTTCCGAGCTTCGCCCGCGCATCGGTCGTGTAGCCCGGCGAGACGTACGCCGCCTTCCGCATCTGTTCTTCGACCGCGTCGATGACCGCGTCCGCGGAGTGACCGAGGTTCGAGCACATCAACTGGCTCGAAAAGTCGACGTACTGGCCACCGTCCGCAGTGGTGAACTGCGCTCCGTCGGCGTCAACGACCTGCGTCGGCGATACGTCCTTCTGGAACGACCACGTCCCGAACACGTGCTCTTTGTCGACCCGCTCCGTCTCGTTCAGTTCGGACCCGCCGCTTGGTTCTCGCTCCGGCATCGTTGTTGAACGACTACTACCCTGCTATTGATTAATCTTTGCACTAGATGCTTATTTCTAGAACAGCGTTCGAGACTCTTTGAAATTCAATGGACAAATTCTTTCTTTAGAGCTATATTTCGAAAATCGTAGGAAAGACTTAATTGGGAGCGAACTGCAGTCGAACGTACCATGCGAGAAGACGCTTCAGCGGGAGGCGAAGTACAGAACTACGTCGACGGGGAATGGCGTCCGGCGTCCGGCGACGACGGGCGGGACGTGGTCGACCCGGCGACGAGAGACACCGTCGCGTCGGTCACCTACAGCACCGCGGCGGACATCGACGACGCGGTGAGCGCGGGGAAGGCGGCGTTCGAGACGTGGCGGTCGACGCCCGTCGAAGAGCGCATCCAACCCCTGTTCGAGCTGAAGCGACTGCTCGAAGCGAACCAAGACGACATCGCCGAGGCGCTCGTCCGCGAGCACGGCAAGACGTTCGACGAGGCCAAAGGCGAACTGCGCCGAGGCATCGAGAACGTCGAGGTCGCCTGCGGCATCCCGTCGATGATGCAGGCGGGCCACCTTCCGAACGCCGCGCCCGGCATCGACGAAACGGCGGTCAGAAAGCCGCTCGGGGTGTTCGCGGCGGTCACGCCGTTTAACTTCCCGGGGATGATTCCGCTGTGGTTCCTGCCGTACGCGGTCGCCACCGGCAACGCGTTCGTGCTCAAGCCGAGCGAGAAGACGCCCGTGACCGCCCGGCTCATCTTCGAACTCGTCGACGAGGCCGGCTTCCCGGACGGCGTCGTCCAACTCGTCAACGGGGGCGCCGACACGGTGAACGCGCTCGTCGAACACGACGGCGTTGAGGGCATCTCCTTCGTCGGGAGCACGCCCGTCGCCAAGCACGTCTACAAGACGGCCGCCGCGCACGGCAAGCGCGTGCAGGCGCAGGGCGGCGCGAAAAATCATATCGTCGTCGCCGCCTCCGCGAACCTCGACTTCGCGGCCGAACAGACCATCGGATCCGCGTTCGCCAACACGGGCCAGCGCTGCCTCGCCAACCCCGTCGCGGTCGTCGAGGACGCGATTTACGACGAGTTCGCAGAGCGCGTCGTCGACATCGCGGCGGGGATGACGTTGGACAACGGTCTCTCCGAGGACGTCGACATGGGGCCGCTCATCTCCGGGGCGGCCCGCGACCGCGTCAAGGAGTACGTCGAAACCGGGGTCGAAGAGGGGGCGACGCTCCTGTACGACGGCCGCGACGCCGACGTGCCCGCCGAGGGGAGCTTCCTCGGGCCGACCGTCTTCGGCGACGTGTCGCCCGACGACACGATTGCTCGCGAGGAGATTTTCGGGCCGGTGTTGGCGCTCGTCCGCGCCGACGACTTCGACCACGCCGTCGAGGTCGTCAACCAAAGCGAGTTCGGCAACGCGTCCAGCCTGTTCACCGACCGCGGGGCCGACGCCAAGCGGTTCCGACACGAGGTGGAGGCGGGCAACCTCGCGGTGAACGCGGGCACCGCCGCGCCGATGGCGTTCTTCCACTTCGGCGGCTGGAAGGACTCCTTCTTCGGCGACCTCCACGCGCAGGGCGACGACGCGATTCGCTTCTACACCGATGAGGCCGTCTACATCGAGCGCTGGCCGGACGCCTGACGCGACCCGAATCGAACGGAACACGGTTGCTTCTTTTTCGAGGTCGGCAGCGACCACCCGTCGGCACCCACACGTCGACGCGCCGCGTCTCAGATATCCCAGCGCGTCCCGTCGGTGTGTTCGAGGTAGTCAGCGTGTTTTTCGGCCTCTTCGTCGTAGATTGCCTCGCCCGGTCCCGCCGGCTCCTCGGTGAAGTCGGCGTCCACGGCGTCGTCGACTCTGAGCACGAGATTCGCCACCTCCGAGGCGCGCAGCACGACCCGGCGCTTCGTCGCCGCGGCGTCGAAGACGCCGCACTCGGCGGCGTTTCCGACCTCGCCGTCCGGAAGGACGAACCCCGCGGCGTCGTCGCCCGCGGCGTGTGCCGCCTTCAGGTCGGCCAGCAGTTCGACGTGGTCTTCGCCCGCGTTGCGGACGAGCGTCGCCACGACGGCTTCGAGGGCGTCGGCGAACGCCGTCATCGCCAGTTGCGCCCGCGACGGCTCCGCGCGCGCGGCCTCGCGGACGGCGGCGGCCATGCGGAGTTCGATTGCGCCGCCGCCGGGGATGACACCACCCCGGTTCCCGCCGCGGCCGCGGGCCGCGCCGACGGCCGCGGCGGCCTTCCGCACTTCGCTCGTCGCCTGCGCCGCGATTTGATCGGTCACACCGCGGAGGAGCACCGTCACCGAGTCGGGGTTCTCACAGCCCTCGAAGACGGTCATAAACCGGTTTTTCCGGCGGTTCCGGCGCGGTTCGCGCATCACTTCCTCGACGACGCCGGCGTGTCCGAGGTCGCCCGCGGAGACATCGGTCGGGTTGGTCACGACGCTTGCGCCCGTCGCCCGCGCCACCTGTTCGAGATGGAGCCGGTTCGCTCGCCTGATGCCGACGATGCCGCGGTCGGCGAGGAGTCGCTGGTACTCGTCGTTGATGCCGAGGCGGGTGACGACGACGTCGACCCCGAGGTCGTCGATGCGGTCGACCACCCGCTCGCGCCGCTCCGTGTACACGTCTTCCATCGCCGCGGCGTCGTCGGGCGACGAGAGGTCAAGAGAGGCGCCCTCGGTCCACAGCTCTGGGTCCGACAGCGACCGCTTGAATCCGCCCAGCGCGAGCACGGTCGCGTCCTCGACGCGGACAGGCATCTCCTCCGAGACGCGGTGGTTCACGTCGAGCACCGCGCCGTCGACGAGCCGGGAGTCACTCATCGACCCCTTGCTCACGCACCGCACCGCAAGCGTCGCCTCGGTCGGGAAGCCGACGGCGTCGACGGCGTCGACGACGCCCTCGGCCAACCCGCCGACGACGCCGCCCACGTCGTTTCCGGTCATCGCGGTCCGCGCAATCGCGAGGTCCGTCGCTCGCCGGCCGTCGTGCGGCGTCGTCGCCGCGTCAAGTTCCGCGAGGGCGGCGTCCATCGCCCGGTGGTAACCGGCTCGGAGGTCGTACGGGTGGACACCTCGGTCGAACAGCTCGACCGCCTCGTCGAGCAGCTCCGACATGAGCACCACCGTCGCGGTGACGCCGTCGGGGATGTCCGCGCCCTCGACGGCCGTCTCGCCCGGCCGCTCCGGGCCGATAACCCGCGTCACGACCGGCGCGATGGGATGCGTGGTCGGAAGCGACTCCAGCAGGCTCGCCCCGTCGCTCGTGACGGTGATGTCGTCGGCTGTCATCTCGTTGGCCGCGTGGGGAACCTCGTTTTCGTCCGGCCCGCGGCTTCTGAGCGCGTTGACAATCATCTTGTCGCGCGACGTCGGCCCCAGCGCGGAGGCCAGCACGTCGGCGAAGGCGTTCACCGCGACCACGTTCGCGTGTGGAAACAGCGGTGCGCCGTCGCTGTCGGTCGGCACCGCTGGCTCCTGTGCTGCGTTACTCATTCACACGTCGAATGAGACCAGACGGTGAAAAGCCTGTCCCTCCCGGCGGTCTCAGGCGTCCCAGTCCGGCAGTTCCCGGTTGATGTACTCGCCGTGGCCCGGCTCGGAGACGATTTCGCCGTCGTCAGCGATGAGTTCGCCGCGGACGAACGTCTTTTTCACGCGACCGGTGACCTCTCGGCCCTCGTAGATGGAGAAGTCGGCGTTCGAGGCGTTGTCCTCGGCAGTAATCGTGTACGTCTCCTCGGGGTCGAACAGAATCACGTCCGCGTCCGTGCCAGGGTCCAGAGTGCCTTTGTCCGACATCCCGAAGATGCGCGCGGGGTTCCGGCTCATCACGCGGACGAGGAACGGGTACGAGAAGTCGCGCTCGTTGACCGCCTCGTCGTGGAACACCGGCACGGACACCTGAAGGGCGTTCGCGCCGAACGTCGAGTCCCACCAGTTGTCTACCTCCTTGGACTCGCGTTTGTAGCCGCAGTGGTCCGTCGAAACCACGTCGAGCGTGCCGTCGGCGAGATGTTCGAACATCGCCTCTACGTCATCCTGTTTGCGGATTGGCGGCGCTATCATGGGAAGGTTACCCTGCGTCTCGAACACGTCGTCGGTGAGCGTCGTGTAGTGGGTGCAGGTCTCTGCGCGGACCGCCGAGCCGTCGTCGCGGAACTGCGACAGCACCTCCGCGGACTTGCGGCAGGAGGTGTGGATGCCGTAGTACTTCGCCCCCGTCTCTTGGGCCATCCGCACGGCATCCTCGGCGGCCATCGCCTCGGCGTAGTCCGGCCGCGACTGCGGGTAATCGGTCGGGTCGCCGCGACCCTCCGCTTTGAACCGCGCTGTGAGCGCGTCGATGAGCGAGGCGTCCTCGGTGTGGTAGACGCCGACGGCGTCGATGTCGGCTATCTCCTCCATCACGGTGTGCATGAACCCGTTCGAGAGGCCGTGTTCGTAGGTGGTGAACATCTTGAACGAGGAGACCCCTGCGTCGACGGCGTCTGCGAGCTCCGACAGCACCGCCGGGTCCTCGCGGGTGATAGCCCCGTGGAAGGCGTAGTCGACGTGGGCGTTCGCGGCCTTCTCGCGCTTGCGCTCGATACCCTCTAACAGCGTCCCGCCTTCCTCGAAGATGGACAACTCGCCCGTCCACGCCTGCCAGGCGAAGTCGACGTAGGAGGTGACGCCCCCGAGGGCCGCCGCCGCCGACGCCGTCTCGTGGGTGTCTATCGAGAACATGTCGTCGATGTGGACGTGCGGGTCAATCATGCCGGGCATCACGAGCAGTCCCTCGGCGTCAATCGTCTCCGTCGCGTCCGGCATCGACGACGCGTCGCCGACGGCGACGATTTCCTCGCCGTCTATCGCTACGTCGGCGTCGAACGTGTCCGTCGCGGTGACGACCGTACCACCAGTAATCAGTGTGTCGACTGGCATACCATCGATAATTCCGGCCCGATAGTAAAAAGGTTCACCCGATCGCCGCTGAACCGAGTCGTTCGTCAGATTCGTTTCGTCCGTCACCAGGCGGTGCAACCGGAGTCACCGCCCTCCAAATTACAGAGCTATAATCGTAATAGTTCCATTGATTCTTAATATTGTTTGGCAGACTGCTGCATTGTTCCCTCGACCGACACGTTCGCCGTTGAGGTGTGTCGGCGGTCGTCGGCGGGTCAACGTCGCCGGCCGTGGTCGCGGGGTCTCACCGGGCCGCCGCTCGCGTTTGCGTGGACGAAAGAGCTAATCCGCGGAGCCCCAACAGCACTCATATGCCTCCACAAGTCACGGTTCTCAGCACCGGCGGCACTATCGCAAGCACCGACGGCGAAGGCGGCGCGACGCCGAGCAAGCGCGGCGCGGCGCTCGTTGACGCCGTTCCCGAACTCGGTGAGTACGCCGAAGTCGAGGTACGGGACGTGGCGCTCCGTCCGAGCTTCGACATGGACTTCGAGACGGTCGCGGCGACCGCTCACGCGGCGCGCGACGCCGCCGTGGACGGTGCCGACGGTGTCGTCGTCACCCACGGAACGGACACGATGGAAGAGTCCGCGTACTACCTTGACCTCGCGTTGGACCTCGACGTGCCGGTGGTGTTCACCGGCGCGCAGCGCCGCCCGAACGAGGTAAGCGCCGACGGCCCGAGCAACCTCCTCACGGCCGTCCGCGCGGCCGTCGACGAGTCGTTCACGGGGCGCGGCGGCGTCTACGTCGCTTTCGACGAGCAACTCCACGCCGCCCGCGACGCGACCAAGATACACACCAGCGACCTCGATGCGTTCGCCTCGCCGGACGCGTCCCCAGTCGCTCGGTTCACCCGCGAGGGTACGCGCCTTCTCCGCGAACCCGGGAGTCGGTCCGCGTCGGTGGACGCCATCGAGTCTTCGAAAGACGTGGCCGTCGTCCAGAGCTACATCGGGGCCGACGACCGACAGCTCCGGTCCGTCGTCGAGGCGGAGGCCGACGGCGTCGTCCTCGAAGGGACCGGATTGGGGAATGCGACGAACGCGCTGGGCGAGGCCGCCGGCTCGCTGGCCGAAGACGGCTACCCCGTCGTCGTCACGACGCGGTGTCAGGGCGGGGCGGTCGCGCCGGTGTACGGGTCACCCGGTGGCGGAGAGACGCTCCGTGACCGCCGCGTCATCGACGGGTCGGACCTCCCGGCACACAAGGCGCGCATCAAGCTCATGCTCGTGTTGGAATCGGTCGGCGACGACTTGGCGGCTATCCGCGCAGCGTTCGAGTAACCGGCCGGCCGCGGACGCTCGCGGCGCTGGTTCGTCGCGGTCGAAACGTCGAAAAAGTCGGTTCGGAGACGGTCGTCGCACTGACGGTCCGGTCGCTGACAGTCTGGTCAGACGTAGCCGCTTTCGCTCTCGTAGACGCTCGGGTCGTCTTTGTACTTCCGGGCGACCGCTTCGAGCGTCTTGAACTCGGCGTTCTCGTGGCTCTTCACGTACTGAATGAAGTCTTCGAGGAACGGAATCATGTGTGGCAGGCCGTGCAGGTCGGGGTGGATGGTGAACGTGTAGACGCCCGCCCCGCGGCGGTTGTACAGGTACTCGAACTGCTTTTTGTAGTACTGCTCGTACATCATGTTCGGGTCCTTGTACCCCGAGTGGTAGAGGGGCTGTTTGATGAACAGCATCGGCGGAATGTCGTCACGATACCAGCTAATAGGTATCTCCACCACGCCGGTCTCAGCGCCGTACTCGTACGGCGACATCCACGTCTCGGCGTCCTGTTCGTACTGAATCTTCGTCCAGCTGTCGCCTTTCCGCATGTAGCCCGGCTCGAACTCTCGTTCCATCAGGCTGCTGTCGTACAGGAAGCCGTGTTTCTCGACCAGTTCCGGCGTGTTCTCGCTGAACTCCCACCAGCTCGCGCGGTGACCCACCGGCGGGTCGCCCGTCACATCCTCAATGAGCTCGATAGATTTCTCGATGATGGCATCTTCCTGTTCCCGCGAGAGGTCCGTCGGGTTCTCGTGTGAGTACCCGTGGACTCCGATTTCGTGGCCGCCCGCGGCGACCGCCTCCACCTCGTCGCGGAACGTCTCGATGGTGTGGCCGGGAATGTACCACGTCGTGTCGATACCCTCGTCTTCGAACAGCTGGACCATTCTCGGAATTCCCTCGTTGCCCGCCGAGAGGCCCCGAGAGAGGTCCGCCGGCGAGTCGGCCCCGCCGTACGACCCGAGCCAGCCAGCTACACAGTCGGCGTCTACACCGATAGCTACGTCAATGTCTCCCATGCTAAGCATTAGTACGCTTTCGCGGAGAGAATATAACTGAGCGCGTTGTCGCAAAAATAGCCGGTAGTCGGGCGCTACGCCGGCGGCCATGCCATCCTCACCCTTGCGTAATCTCGCTGATGTCGACGATGCGCGTCATCGCGTAGACGACGACGAAGATAACGAGTAGGAGCACGATAGAGAGCGCGGCCGCGTTGGGGTAGTTCAGCCCGTTGTTCACCGCGAGATAGATGAGTGTGGTGATGGTCGACTCGCCGCCCGAGAGGAACTGCGGGACCATGAAGTCGCCGATAGAGAGGACGAACACGAAGATGGCACCGATGGTCACCCCGGGCAGGCTCAATGGGAGCGTGATGTGTCTGAACGTCGCCACCGGCCCGCCGCGGAGCGTCTCGGAGGCGTCGAGCAGGTCTTCGTCTATCTGCGACAGCGAGACAAAGATGGGCGCGGCCATGAACACCACGTACGCGGCGACGTATCCCACCATCTGCGAGAATGGGGAGAATAACAGCCAACTGAGCGGCTCCTCGACGACGCCGACCCAGAGGAGCAGTCTGTTGATGACGCCCGTCCGTCCGAGAATTGGGTTCCACCCGATGGTGCGGATGAGCGCCGATGTCCAGAAGGGGATAACGAGGAACAAAAGCAGTAGCGTGCCGCCGCTCTCGCTCGTGTAAAACCGCAGGTAGTACGCGATGGGGTAGCCGAACAGCAGACACAGCGCCGTCACGCCAACGCCGACGACGAGCGTCCTGACGAACGTGGAGTAGACTGTCTGGTCGAACACGGACTCCCAGGCGGTCAGCGAGAACTCCCAGACGACACTGAAGCTCTCGTAGGTGAGGAAGCTGTACACGGCGATAATCGCAAGCGGCGCGAGCAGGAACGCGGAGAACCAAAGCACCGTCGGTGTCACGAGCGCCTGCACTTCGCCGAACCGAAGCCGCTCGCCGAGGCTCGGCGTGGTCGTGTCTTCGGACGTTTCTAATGCCATGTGTTGGCAAGTCACGAGGACGGTACAAATAAATTTCGCACCGCGGTGGGCGTCGGTTCAGGCGCTGGTAAAGTCCGACCACCGCGAGAGCATATACTCGGAGTTGTCGGGCCAGATTTGGAAGAAGCCGATGCGGTCGATGCGCTCCTCGATTGGGCCGGAGTCGCGGGCAATGCCGTCGCTGGCGGAGTCGCCTTCCTCCATCGACCACTCGTACTCCATGGGGTCGAACAGCGCCTCGGACTCGAACTGCGTCTCCGAGATGGGGGTGTAGGTGCTCTCGCCCTCGTAGGCCCAGTCGTAGTACTCCGGACCCATCCCCTCGCCGGACTCGTCAGAACCGGTTCGGACGAGTTCCTGGTTCGGGTAGTGCGGGACCGAGTATCCCCAGTTCTGGATGTATCCCGGGAACCACGCGCCGTAGTGGACATCGTTGATGAGCGAGTACACCTCGTTGAGGTTGTTCCGGTCGCGCGCGCCGGGACGTAACGGCGCGATGCCACCGTACCAGTAGCGGTAGCCCTGCACGCCCTCGGACATCGTGGCGTAGGTACACGGCGTGCCGCTCCGGCGGACGTCCATCGCCGCCGGCTGCCAGAGGTCGCCGAGGATGGCCTCTTCGGACGCCATCAGGTTCACTGAGGTTCCGTAGGCGGTCCACGTCGAGCGGAACTGTCCCGCCTGCTTCTCGCTGACGAGGAAGTCGACCGCCTGGTCCATCTGCTCTTCGGTCGGGTTGTTGAGCTGGCCGATGTCGGCGTCTATCATGTCGTTGTCCAGGAGATGCATCAGCGTCTCCGGAATCGCAATAGACGACACCGCGCCCATCGCCACCTGCCCCGAGTACTGGTCGTCGAACAGCGCCGACCACGTGCTCACGTCGTCCACCTGCGTCGGGTTGTAGCCGATGGCGTCGAAGTTGTACACGTGCGGCGGCAGCAGCATCTCGGTCTGCTCGTCGTCGGCCCACAGCAGGTCGAGCACCGTCTCGGTCTGTTCTCCCAGGTGGCTCAGCCGTTCGGTGGGGTTGGTAAACAGGTCCGACACCAGGTCGGGGTTCCAGTTGTCGAGTTCGTCGACCGGGACGGGAATACTCGCGTCATTGTCCTGGACGATAGCGCCCGCGCCGGGCGAGTCCGACGAGACCATGTCCATGTTCGCCTGCCCGCCGCTGAGCACCTGCTGTTGGGTCGTCGGGATGTCGGCCGTGGTGACGTTAACCGAGATATCGGTCATCTCGGTGAACTTGTCAGCCTGTCCGTCGCGAACCGCCCACGCGGGACCGATCCACTCCAGCGGCCGAGACCCGTCGGTGGTTCCGCCGCCGGAACTGCTCGACGTCGTGTCACCTTCACCGGAGCCGCTCGTCGTCCCCGATCCGCCGTCGCCGCCGTTCCCGGCGCATCCGGCGAGGGCGGCCCCGGCGGCCGCTCCGCTCGCAAACTTTACAAAGTTTCGCCTATTCATGCTATCAGGCATGGAATAGGAGTCTATAACGACACTACTTAGTCTTTTGCGTCTTTTTCGGATATTTGTGTGACCGATTGGGTTTCACCCGCCCGCCCGACGGAGCGGACCGAAACGGACGTTTCGCTCCCGTGGTTGCTCCCCCGTCGCTAACTACTTGTACCGCGATATGAATTGACACCACGTGTCACGATTAGACGATTCGGTCGCGTTAGTCACTGGTGCATCGAGCGGTATCGGCAACGCAATCGCGGCGGCGTTCGGCCGCGAGGGGGCGACGGTGGTCGTCGCCGACGTGCGCCGGGAGCCGAAACTGGACGACGAGCGGTCAGTGTTCGAGAAATTAGACGACACCGGCGCGGAGTACTCCTTCGTCGAGTGCGACGTGTCCGACCCGGCGGCGGCGGAGGCGGCCGTCGAACACGCGGTCGACTCCTACGGTCAGTTAGACGTGCTGGTGAACAACGCGGGCATCTACTACCAGTATGAGGCCGAAGCGACGCCCGTCGAGGACTGGGACGCCATCGTAGACGTGAACGCCCGCGGGACGTTCCTCTGTTCGAAGTACGCCCTGCCGCACCTCCGCGAGAGCGCCGGCAAGGTCGTCAACCTCGCGTCCATCTTCGGACTGGTCGGCGGCGGCCGGAGCGCCGCCTACTGCGCTTCGAAAGGGGCCGTCGCCAACCTCACCCGCCAGATGGCGCTGGACTACGCGCCCGACGAGGTGAACATCAACGCCTTGGCTCCCGGTATCATCGAGACGGCGCAGAACGTCGAGTGGCGCGAGAACGCCCCCGAGATAATCGCCGAATGGGAGGCCGCGACGCCGTGGCCGACGTTCGGGTCGCCCGAAGACGTGGCCGACGCCGCGCTGTTTCTCGCCTCCGACGAGAGCGACTTCGTCACCGGAGCGGTGCTCTCAGTCGATGGCGGGTGGACCAGCCACTGACCGTCACGCGACGTCTCTGAACGGTCCAAGAATATCGCAGACCGCCGACCCGGTCCGAGTCACCGACCCTCAGGACCGGCGGTTGTACACGATGAGCAGTCCCGCGGCGGCTAAGAGGAGCGTCGAGAAGACGGTGGTGAGGCTCCCGAGCGCGAACAGGTAGGGCTGGACGCGCGTGCCGGCGGCGATGGCGAATACCTCGAGCGGCATCGTGTTCTGATTCCCCACGAGCAGGAGACTCCGCGTCGCCTCGTTGTACGACAGCGTGAATGCGAATACGGCCGCACCGAGGAGTGTCGGCGCTATCTGCGGGAGTATCACGTTTCGGAACCGCGAGAGTGGCCCCGCGCCCAGCACGCGTGCGGCCTCCTCGTTTTCCTTGAGCGCCGGCGGGAACCCCGCGAGGAGGACGATGACCGCGAAGGGAAGCGCCCAGACGACGTGGACAGGAACCGCGAGCCACAGGTTCTTCGTCAGCCCGAGCACCTCGTTGAGAAGCAGCGTCGCGCCGACGCCGTACGTGATGCCGGGCGTGATGATGCCCAGGATGAGGAGAAACAGCAGGCCGCGCTGTCCCCAGAAGTCGTAGCGGTACGCCAGCGCCGTCGCCGTCGCAAGCACCGTCGTGATGACGGTCACGACGAGCGCCAGCGTGACCGACCGCCGGACGGCCTCGATGAGTCCCTCGTTGGCAAGCAACTCTCCGTACCACTCGAAGGTGAACTCGACGAATGGAAACGTCAGCCCACCCGAATTGAACGAAAACGCAATGACCGAAAAGATGGGCAAATAGATGTACGCCGCGGCAAGCAGGAAGTACGCCAGAAGTACTCGCTTGACGCTGACGGCCTCGATGACCCCCGTGATCGGGGACTGACCCGACGCTACAGTCTCCTCGGAACGTTCGGTTTGTGTCGACATCTACAGAGAGCCATTCGGAGCCACCAATATAAGTCCACGGTATGCTGTGACACGGACGGCTCAGTGCATGGCGTCGCCGCCGTCCGGCGAGAGCGTCTGCCCCGTGTAGTAGCTGCTCTCGTCGCTGGCGAGAAACACCGCCGTCGGTGCCACGTCCTCGACGCGGCCGGCCCGCTCCATCGGGAGTTCGGCCGCCTTCTCGCGCCGCCACTGCTCGGAGATGTCGCTGAGAAGGGGCGTCTCGACCGGCCCGGGCGCGATGGCGTTCACGCGCACGTCGGGGGCGACTTCGCGCGCCAGCGCGCGAGTGAACGCGATGACGCCGCCCTTGGCGGCGCAGTAGTGGGTGAACCCCGCCGCACCCTTGAAGCCCAACTGCGACGCCACGTTGACGACGCTCCCCGACCCGCGGTCGATCATCCCCGGGACGACGCGGCGGGTCACAAGGAACACCCCGCGGAGGTCGACGTCCAACACCTCGTCCCACTCCGCAACGCTCATCTCGTCGAGACGGGACCGTCTGAGGATGCCGGCGTTGTTGACGAGCACGTCCGGCGTCCCGTACGTCGCCTCGAACCCGTCGACGAGTTCGTCGACGCTCGCCGCGTCGCTCACGTCGCCGGGAAAGGCTGCCGCCTCGCCGCCGGCCGCCTCGATTTCGGCGACCACCTCGGCCGCCCGCGTTCGCTCCTCGTCGCTCGGATAGTGATTCACCCCGACCGTCGCTCCCGCCTCCGCGAGTGTGACGGCGACGCCGCGGCCGATGCCGCTGGACGCGCCGGTGACCAACGCCGTCTTGTTCGCTACTCGGCTCATGATCCGATGTCGGCGGCGGCCGCGATAAAGCTGTGGCCGGGGTTCGGTCCGGTCAGCTCTCCGCTTCGCTCCGCTCGTTTCCTCGACGACTCCGCTGCTACGCCTCTGCTTTGGCTTCGGCCAGCGCGTCGATGACCGCCTCCATGTTGTCCGTCAGGGGGTAGACGACCGGCTCGGTACAGCCGGCGGCACAGTAGTCGCGGACCCGGTCGATAACGTCGTCGCGGGTGCCCGCAGCGACGATGTTCGTCACCACGTCGTCGTCGACGTACTGCGAGGCGCGCTCGATGTCCTCGGCGGAGGCCGGCCACCCGCCCATCTCGGCTTGAACTTTCTCCGCCAGTTCGGGATCGATGCCCGACGCCTTCCTGATGTGCGGCTGCTGGCCGATGTACTGTGTGGCGAGACCGCGCGCCTGGTCGATGGCCACGTCCGCGTCCTCGTCCATTGCGACGGCGATGAGCTGCGGGCGGTCGGCGTCTTCCAGCGTCCCGTCCTGCTTTTCGACGCCCTCTTTCAGCTTTTCGAGGCCTTTCAGGTTGTGCTCGGGCGGGATAAGGTAGTTCATGAAGATGCCGCCGGCGATGCCTTTCCCGACCAGTTCGCCGGTCAGCTTGTGCATCGTCTCGCCCGTCGCGCCGACGTAGATGGGCACGTCACGGGGCTGTGCGTCCGAGCGAACGAGATCGAGTTCGATGTCGTCGACGGAGAGCGTCTGCCCCTCGTACGTTACGTTTTCGAGGTCCAGCAGGCGCTTGGTGACGGTACAGTACTCCCACATCCGACGGAGCGGGTGCTCCCGTTCGATGCCGACTTTCGACGCCAGCGGGTCCCACCACGCGCCGATGCCCAGTTTCATCCGCCCGCCCGAGAGCTCGTGGAGCGTCGAGAACGTCTGTGCCATCACCGCCACGTTCCGCGTGTAGCAGTTCGTCACACCGGGCGCGATATCTATCTCGTCTGTGACCTGCGTGTACGCGCCCATGACGGTCATGGCGTCGCGGACCAGCCGCGACTCCCCCTGCCAGACCGAGTCCAGCCCGGCCTCCTCGGCGTACTGCGCGTACCGAATCTCGTCTTCGATGTGCGGTTTCTCCCAGTTCCAGATGCCTGCGCGAGTGAACTCGCGGTCGAAATTTGCCTTCATAATTACTCCGTGGCCAGTTCGTACGCGGCGTTCGCCAGCGTGTTGGCCGCCTTGTAGCAGTCGTCCCAGCTCGTGTATTCGTCCTCGCTGTGGCTCTTGCCGTCCTCGGAGACCGAAAACACCATCCCCGTGTCCATCACCTTGTGGGTGTGAGTCGCGTCGTGTCCCGCACCGCTGAAGATACGCGTACCGTCGTAGCCCAGTTCCTCGGTCGCCAGTTCGACGGCGTCGACGCAGCCGTCCGCGAACCGAACCGGGTCGGTCCACATCCGGTCTTCGTACTCCCAGTTGACGCCCTCGCGCTCGGCGGTCGCCTCCGCCTCCTCGAGGACGCGCGCCCTAGCCTCCTCGATGACCGCCTCGTCGGGATCGCGGAATCCCCACGTGAACGTCACCTCCTCGGGGATGATGTTGATGGAGTTGGGCTTCGCGTCGATGTAGCCGGTCGTGCCGACGGTCCGCTCGCCCAGCGTGTCGGGGATGCGCCGAATCTGCGTGATGACGTCCGCCGCGGCAACGAGGGCGTCGCTCCGGTAGTGCATCGGCGTCGGCCCCGAGTGGTCGGCCTCGCCGTGGAAGGTAATCGCGCCCCAGGTGAAGCCGACGATGCCCGTGACGATTCCCACGTCGGCGTCGTTCTCTTCGAGGTACGGTCCCTGCTCGATGTGGAGTTCGAGGTACGAGTCGTAGTCGCGCTGCGGTTCGGCGGGCACGTCGCCCTTGTAGCCGATGCGCTCCAGTTCCTCCTCGAAGACCTCGCCGTCGGCGTCCGTCTTGGCGTACTCCGTCTCAATGTCGTGTTCGCCCGCCCAGACGCCGGAGCCCTGCATGGCCGGCTGGAACCGCGAGCCCTCCTCGTTCGTCCAGTTGACGATTTCGATGGGGTGTCTCGTCTCGATTCCCTCGTCGTTCAGCGCGCGGACCAACTCGAGCGCGGCGACGACGCCCATCGCGCCGTCGTAGATGCCACCGTACGGCTGGGAGTCCAAATGCGACCCCACGAGGATGGTCCCGGCGTCGGGGTCGGTCCCCTCGCGGTAGCCGAACATATTGCCGAACTCGTCGACGGTGAGTTCGAGCCCCGCCTCCGACACTTGGTCTGCGAACCACGCCCGAATCTCGGCGTCCTCGTCGGAGAGCGCGAGGCGGTGCAGCCCGCCTCCGTCCGTGCCGCCGATTTCGGCTTGCTCTTTCATCGTCTCGACGAACCGCGTCTCGTCTACCTCGATAGCCATGTATCCGTACCCATTGTGGAGAATGTATAAAAATTTTCGCAGACAGTGACTCGATGTCCACAGACAGAAGACAACAATGGACGAATCTACGCACAGCTCAGTGCCAGGGGAACGTGTCCCCCGCGGCGTGTCGCTGCCGCATTCGGCAGCCCCCGGCTCCGCTACTCGCCGAGGATGTCCTCTTGGAGGTCCACGTCGCCGGCCACGCTCGTCCGTTCGAGGAGGATGGCATCGTCCGCGTTCCAGCCGACCGTCACCGCGTCGGCGGCCGGTTCGACCCGGTCGTCGGACTTCGCCTGTATCTGCTTCGTCCCCTCGCTCCCGCGCGCGGTCATTACTATTTGCGTCCCCTCGCCGGAGCGGTGGATGACGTCGTCAACGTCGCAGTCGAGGCCGTTCTCGCCGTCTTCGAGGCGAACGAACTGCGGGCGGACGGCGAACACCACCGACCGGTCGACGAGGTTCTCGGGCTTCGAGTCGGCGTTCGCGGTCGAGACGCGGAACGCGCCGAAGTCGGTGTCGACGACGGCGACGGCTCCCCCGGCGTCCACGTCGGTCACCGTCCCCGAAAACAGGTTCGAGTCCCCGACGAACGCGGCAGTAAAGGCCGTCCGCGGCCGGTTGTACACCTCCCTGACGGGCCCGGAGTGTTCGATTTGCCCGTCGTTCATCACGACCATCTGGTCGGCGAGCCGCATCGCCTGCGTCTGGTCGTGGGTCACGTAGACGAACGTCGTCTCCAGTTCGCGGTGGAGTCGGAGCAGCTCCCGCTCCATCCGCTTTTGGAGCTTGTAGTCCATGTCGCCGAGCGGTTCGTCGAGGAGGAGCAGTTTCGGTTCGAGCACCAGCGAGCGGGCCAACGCGACGCGCTGTTGCTGGCCGGCGGAGAGTTCGGCGGGGTCGCGGTCAAGCATCCCCTCCAACTGCATCATCTCGGCCATCGACGCCACGTGGTCGTCGGCTTCCGCGGCGGACACGTCCATCCGTTCGAGCCCGTATCGGATGTTCTCCTCGACCGTGAGATGCGGGAACAGCTGGAAGTCCTGAAAGACCAGTCCGATGTCGCGGCGATAGGTCGGCGCGTCCGTGATGTCGCGTCCGTCGAGCGTCACAGTCCCTTTGGTCGGCGGCACGTTACCGACGAGTGAGTGGAGCGTCGTGGACTTGCCGCAGCCGGAGGGACCAATGATAACGCAGAAGTCTCCCGCGTCGATGCTGAAGCTGATATCGTCGACCGCGAGCGTGCCGTCGGGGTATATCTTCGTCAGGCCGTCGACCGAGAGTCCCGCGCTGGCTTCGTCCGCGTGGGTGTGGTCGCTCGTCGCCATCTCACACCTCCATCAGGTCGTCGACAGTCACCGAGTCGGACGCGCTCAGCCGGTCGTAGCAGACGCCCTCGGGGGCGTCCCAGCCGATTCGAATCTCGTCGCCCTCCTCGAATCGGCGGACATCGCCCGAGCGACGGACCTGGAACTCGCGGGTCACGTTTGGAAACGAGACGGCGAACTCGGTATACTCGCCGGTGTACGTCAGGTCTTCGACGGTCCCCGTCGAGCCGTTGTCGCACGCGTCGGCGTCGTCCCCGAGGGCGACGTCCTCCGGCCGGAGGAGCACCATCGTCTCCTCGCCCACCGACGGCGGCTGTTCCCGCGACTCGGCGACGACGCTCCCAAGGTCGGTGTCGATGACGACCCGGTCGCCGTCGTGTTCGGTCACCGTCCCGAGAAGCGGGTTGTTGTCGCCGATGAACCGGCCGACGAACGCCGTCTCGGGGGCGTCGTACACCTCCTCGGGCGTGCCGACCTGTTCGATGACGCCGTCGTTCATCACGACGAGTTTGTCGGCCAGTTTCAGCGCCTGGTCTTGGTTGTGAGTCACGTAGACGAACGTGCTTCCGAACTCCTCGTGGATTCGCCGTATCTCCAGCACCATCCGCTTTTGCAGCTTGTAGTCTAAGTCCGCAAGCGGGTCGTCCAACAACATCACGTCGCACTCGCGGACGAGTTGCCGCGCCAGTTCCACCCGCTGTTGCTGGCCGCCCGAGAGCTCCGAGGGCAGACTCGTCTTTGTCTCTGAGATAGACAGCAGTTGGAGGGTCTCGTCCACCCGCCGGGATATCTCCTCGGCGTCGTACGTCCCGGCCTCACGCAGGCCGAAAGCGACGTTCTCCTCGACGGTCATGTGGGGAAACAGCCGGTCTTCGAAGTCCTGAAACACGAATCCGATGTCCCGCGCTTCGACCGAGCGGTTCGTCACGTCTTCGCCGTCGACGAAGACCGCGCCCCGTTCGAACGAGAGCAATCCCGAGATGCATTTCAGCAGCGTCGACTTCCCGCTCCCGCTGGACCCCACGACGACGCAGAATTCTCCCTCGTCGATTAATAGGTCTATTCCACGCAGTACTGGCTCTCCGGCGAACGATTTCCGGAGTCCGTCGATGGATATGGCCGTTTCTCGTTCGACTGTCACGCTCATATTCATCATATGTTACATGCGTGCATTTAGTGTTTGTCTTTGTCACACAGACTCGCACGCTACGCGCGGGTGAGAACTCATACGACCCGACTCCACCGCCGCTGATACTCCGGTCGGACCGACTCACCGGGGCGGCCGAGCAGACGAGGTTCAGATGTTACAATTATAACGCTGTAATTTGGTATTTTGCCGGACAAATTGTGTATAGTAGGCCAATTAGCTGGATATTGTTTTATCTATATCGGTTTCTAATCTATTTCTGACCACTAGCTACTCGTTCATGTGGAATTTTTCCTAATCCGTTCAGACTGGGAATGGGTGTCCGTACGTGTTGGCAGGAGACCGCGGCGCTCGGCTCGAATCAAGCGTACGCGCTCGGCGAGAAGCGTCCGACACGTGGTCGGGTACCGCGTGATCCGCGGAGAACGCTCGTAAGAGCGCAATAGTTAAGATGCGAACTTTCGGAACGAAAGGCATGACAGCCGTTACCGAGAGCGACGGTCCTCGTACGGTCGGACTCTGGGACCTCCTACTGTTGAGCGTCGGCGGCATGATGGGTTCGTCGATATTCTTCTTTCCGGCGTTCACTGGTCAGTTAGTCGGCCCGGCCGCGGTTCTCGCGTGGCTGGTCGCGGGGGTCGGGATGGTCAGTATCGCACTTTGTTACACTGAACTCGCAACCGCGTTTCCCGAGTCGGGCGGCCCGGCTATCTTTCCCGTGAAGACCCTTGGGAGAAGCAGGGCCGTCCGCCGGTTCGCCTCGTACATGGAGGGCACGTCGTACGCGCTGGGGTGGGTGTTCGGCGTCGCCGTCTCGGCGTGGTACGTAGCGAACTACCTCGGCGCGATTCCCGAACTCGCAAGCGTCCAGGGTCAGACGGTGCCGCTGGGGCTGCTTGCGATTGTTGCCAGCCTCGGCGTCACGCTCGCCGGCATCGACGTCACCAAGCGGACGAACCTCGTCTTCACCGCGTTCCTCCTCGCGGTGCTCACCGTCGTCGGCGGCGTCGGCCTCGCCAACGGCGACGCGTCGAACGCCACGCCGTTCGTCACCGGAAGCGGGACGGAATTCCTCGCGGCCGTCGGCCTCGCTATCACAGGCTACGGGGCCTGGACAGTCGTCCCCGCGGCCGCCGGCGAAGTAAAGCGGCCGAACGAGACGATACCCCGCGCAATCGTCGGGAGCCTCCTTCTCACGACTGCGTTCTACACCGCTATCGTCCTCGCGCTCCATCTCACGGTCGCGCCGAGCGCCTTCCGGAACGGAAACCTCGTGATGGTCGCGCCGCTCTCGGCCGTCCTCGGCGACGCCGGACTTCCGGTGTTCGCGCAGTACCTCCTCCCGGTTGCCGCGCTCATCGCCATCTTCACGACGATGCTCGTCGGCCTGACCAGTTCCGCGCGCGTCCTCTCGGCGCTCGCCGACCGGAGCCTCCTCCCGAGCGCGTTCGCTGCCACCAGCGAGCAGACGAACTCGCCGTACGTCGCGCTCTGCACCGTCGCCATCGGCGCCGGCGCTGTCGTCATCGGGAGGCAGGTCGTCGGTGGAATCGTCCTCGCCGCGCTCGTCGGGACGGTCCTCCCGTACGCCATCAACATCGCGTCCTTCGTCGGGCTACGCGTCTATCGCGGTGACGTTGCCGCGCCGTTCCGCGCGCCCGGCGGTCTCTTGACGGCCGCAATCGCCTGCTGCTTCCTCGCGCTTCTCGCCGTGGGGCTCTCCGTCGAGCATCCCGTCGCGGCGCTCGTCACCGTCGCCGCGCTGCTCGCTGGCTACCTGCTTCAGTATCTGTTCGGTGACGCGCCGGCTACCGAGCCCGACGCGTGACCGTGACCGTTGCGACCCGCGGACGCTTCGGCAGCCGTCGACACCACTCTCGCGTACTCCGTGCGGTGGCGGCCAATTGCCGGAATCCACAGAGCGTGCCGTGATGCGGACGCTCGTCGCTCGTCGGTCTCGGGTACTCGACCGGTGGCCCGTCGAGGTCGATAGGTGATGCATAATGGAAAAACCCCATTTACACAGATAATACTAAATTTTGATAAGTTATGTCGATGGCTGCCGGCCGTCCGTTTTACGGTCGAATACAGAATAGGCGTTTAGACGGCTTTCTGCTACTAACTCGGATTACGTCGTGTGTGTCCGGGGCGAAGACCATTTATAGCCATTTGTCTAAATAATACCCACTATCCCCACCTATTTTGTGATTTCTATACACATATAGAAATAATTTTTAATAAATCTTCTTTATTGCTGAAAAATACGAGATTATTGAACTCAAAATACTTGCATCAATTTAGAAACTAATAGAGTAACAAGACAGTATTCAATAATATATTCTGAAGCGTCCCCGACGAAACCCGGCTTCGGGTGTTCGCCATCGTACGGCAGTCGCTCCGCTGGACGCGTCACCGAAAACTGGACGAACGTCGGTTCACGACCGTGGTTTTGTGATGCCGTGTCGTCTCTCCCGCTCCGTACTTTCGCCTCCCTCGGCGGCGACGCGACGCTCCGACTGCCGCACGTCTGGGGTTGTACCCTCCGTTCGACTCGAATCGAGAGTACGGGCGAATTACTCGGATGCGAAGTCGAGTCTATACGTGAAGTAGCGCTCGTCGTACAGGAGGAACCGACGCAACCCCGCCTCGACGCCCGCGTCGTTCTCGATGTCGCCGTCGAGGTACGCCCAGTGGTCGAGTTTCGTCAGGAGCGACGTGAACGCCTCGGAGTACGGATGCGACTCGCGGTAGGTGTCGGCCGCCGCTTGCCGGAGAATCTCCCGCTCCGCCTGCGAGAGTGCCTCCCGGGTCGCCCGCGCGTCGAGGAGCGACGCCCGAAGTATCGTCTCCATCTCGGCCGTCGAGTCGGCGACCGGGTCGGCGTCGGCCCGGTAGACGGATTCGTGAAACGTCTCGCGGGCGATTTCGACTTCGTAGATGGTATCCCGGAATTCGACGTGGGACGCCCCCGATTCTTCGAGGAGGTCGCTCGCCTCCGCCGCGTCGTCGGTCCGATACACGTAGCCGCCGCGTTGGACGAGGCCGCGCGGAGCGCCGCCGGTGTTCCCTCGCGCCCGAGCGGCGAAGTACGCGACTTGCACCGCCTGTTGGTCGCCCTCGGGAAGCGACGAGTGCGTGACGTGGTCCGGGGCGGTGTCGAGTTCGTCGGCGCGGCCGACCTCGAACAGTCGGAGCACCGGATGGCTGACGGTCTCCTCGCCGACAACGAGCGAGTCGAGGTGGTAGTACGTCCCGTTTCGACGCGCGTAGGTGGGTGTCTCGCTCCCGCGAGCGAGGAACGGCGTGTGGTGTCGCGTCGTGTATGCCGTGCCGTTGAGCGTGGCGTTGAACGCAGCTTCGTCCCACGGCGGCTGCGTCTCGGTCAGGTCGACGACGTACCGTTCGGCAAGCGAGCCATCGAGGGAGAACAACGAGAGCACGAGACTCCGCGTGTCTGTCTCTGACTCAGGGAGAACCTGTGAACAGCCACCGAGCACCGCTGTCAGTAACGCGCCGCCGGTCGCTAGGAGTCGTCGCCGCGTCGTGATTTCGGAGGGCACGAATAGGACTCCGCCCGAACTGTCAAAATACTTTTCCCACACCGTCGGCGTCGTCCCGGTTACGACCCCAACGCCGCGATTGCGACGTTCGACTCCGCCCCGGCGGTGCTGAACCGCAGCGTGTCACTCGTCTCTAAGCGGCCTCCCCTCGGAGATAACAGGCGAACCATCGTCTCGCCGGGGGTCACCAATTCAGGCGTCACAGTATCCACTCCGTCGGGGTGGGTTTTGCATACTCGAACGTCGCGGAGTCGCGTGATAAGGACTCCTCTCTGGACGAAGTTTGCACCCCGGCAGTCGCGGACCCCGAAGGTTAAGCCGTGGGTCATCCTGCTACGGGTATGGTCGCTTCCACCGCCCAGCGAATCGCAGAGTCGGGTATCGTCGCAATCATCCGAGGGACCGACCCCGAGACGGCAATCGAGACGGTTGACGCGCTCCGCCGCGGCGGGGTTTCGACGGTCGAGATAACCGCGAACACCGAAAGCGTCCTCAACATGATTCGAGACGTGTCTGAGTCGTTCGCGGCCGACGAGGTGACCATCGGCGCGGGGACCGTCCTCGACGCGGAGACGGCGCGGGCGACGACTCTCGCCGGTGCGGAGTTCATCGTCACGCCGTCGTTCGATGAGGGCGTCGTCGAAACCGCGAATCGTTACGGTGTACCCTCGCTCGTCGGTATCGCCACGCCGACCGAAGCCGTGAATGCCTTCGAAGCCGGCGCGGACATGGTGAAAGTGTTCCCCGCCGACACGCTCGGACCGAGATTTATCTCGGCGCTCGGTGGCCCACTCGGACACATTCCGACCGTCCCGACCGGCGGGGTCGGACTGGACAACGTGGACGAGTTCTTCGATGCGGGCGCGACGGCCGTCGGCGTTGGGAGCTCCATCGTCGACACCGAAGCTATCGCTTGCGGCGAGTTCGACGTTATCGAAGCGAACGCTCGCGTGTTCAGAGAGGCTGTCGAGGCCGCACGGTCGGAGTAGGAGTTCGACTGGCTCCGACGGCCGCGACAACCGAGGAGTCACCCGTTCTGAACTACACAAAACGAAAGCGGAACCCGACAGTCTGTGTCGCTTCGGGACCGTGGGAAGGTAGCGTCGTCACTCCCGACGCGGTGTTGCGCCGTCGGCTTCCGCTCTCACCTACGATCGGGACGTGCTCTCGGAGTCGTTGACTCGGCGCGTTACCGCTCGGCGACGACCTCGATCTCCACGTCGATGTCGACGGGGAGTTTCACGACCTCGACGGCGCTCCGTGCCGGATACGGTGCCGACATATACTCGCCGTAAACCTCGTTCACCTCGTCGTAGTAGCGCATGTCCTTGAGGAAGACGGTGGCTTTCACCACGTCTGCGAGCGACGATCCGCCGGCCTCCAGAATCGCCTCGACGTTCTCGAGGGTTCGCATCGTCTGTTCCGCCGGCGTCCCGTCGACGACTTCACCCGTTTCGGGGTCGACAGGTCCCTGTCCAGAGACGTAGAGTTTGTCGCCCGAGACGACACCCTGCGAGTACGGTCCGATGCTGTCCGGTGCGTCCGCTGTGGTTAGTTCTTTCATCGTTGATGTGGTTACCGTCGTGATGGTACTTCGTCCGCGTCGTACACTTCATTGATGAACGACGTCGAGAGACTCGTTGTGAGGCCGCCGTCGAGGACGACGTTCTCGCCGGTGATGAAACTGGACAGCTCCGATGCGAGGAACAGCGAGGTGTCCGCGACCTCACGCGGTGTCCCGAAGCGACCGAGCGGGTACTGGTCGAGCCAGCCTTCGCGCGCGTTCGAATCGCCCGTTCGGCCCTCTGTGTTCTCCATCTCCTCGCGCCTGCTCGCGGTTTCTATCGTCCCTGCGGAGATGACGTTCGAGCGAACACCGTGTTGGCCGTAGTGGGCCGCGATGTTTCGCGACATCGCGAGGAGACCGCTTTTCGCCTCCGAGTAGCCGGATAAACCGATGCCGAAGAGCCCGTTGACCGAGCCCATGTGGATCATCGAACCTCCGCCGGCGGCGACCATGGCCGGGAGGACCTCCTTGCTCAGGAGGAACTGGCTCTTGAGGTTCAGGTCGACCATCCGCTCGAACGTCTCCTCGTCGCAGCGGTGCGCCACGTTCGCGGACTCGTCTGACCCGCCCGCGTTGTTCACCAGAACCTTGACCTCGCCGAACTCGTCGAGTACGGTATCGACGAGGCTTCGAACCTCGTCGCGGTCGGTTACGTCGCATTCGACCGGAACGACCCGGCCGTCGTGTGCGGCGGTGAGCTCCTCTGCGACCGGTCTCACGTCGTCCAACGAGCGCGAGCAGATGGCGACATCTCCGCCAGCCTCCGCGAATCGCGCCGCGATTTCGCGACCGATACCTCGAGAGGCACCGGTTACGATTGCCGGACGGTCTCGTAGTGATAACTCAACCATAGCGTGCGCACCGATGTGGTCGGAGCTATTCAACCTTGCTATGGTGTTGCACTATATTCGATACGCTTCGACGGCGTCTCGGTCGACCGAGATGCCGAGTCCGGGCCCGAGCGGCGCGGGGAGACAGCCGTCTTCAACTTCGAACGGTTCCGAGATGACATCGCCCTCCCACGCGTAGTACGTCGAGTCCGGGGGGAGTGAAAAGCCCGGAATCCCGCTCACGGCGTGGAGAATTGCCGCGGTTCGAATCCCGAGGTCGAATGCACAGTGGTGGGTAAACGGCACGCCGGCGTCTTCGAGTATCGCGGCCTGTTGCCGGATCCCGCTGATGCCGCCAGCCGGGGTGAGGTCGATGACGCCCACGTCCATCGCGCCGGCCTCGACGAGCGAAGAGATGTTGTGTGGCACGTAGGTGTCCTCATTCGGGGCGATGGGCTGCCGAAGGCGCTGTCGCAACCGTGCGAGCGACACGTGGGAGTCCACCCGAATCGGCTGTTCGAGGTACTGCAGGTAGATTCCCTCGTCTTCGAGCATCGCGCCGACGCGAACTGCCTGATCAAGTGTCCAGCCCTGGTTCGGGTCGAGTCGGAACTCCAGTTGTCCGTCCGTCTCGTCGTGCATCGCCTTGATCCGCGCAACGTCCTGTCGCCAGTCCCTCCCCGCTTTCGTCTTGAGCACGTCGAACCCCGCGTCTAGTGCCTCTCGGGCTTTCACGCGAGACTCCTCGGGCGGCAGGATTCCGAGGCAGAACGCGACCGGGACTGGACCGGGGTTCCGGGTGCCGTCGGCCACGTGGGACCTGTGCTGGAGCGTGCTCTGGGTCGGCGCGGTCCAGCCGCCGAGCAGTTCGTACACGGGTCGGTCGAGCGCTTTCCCTACGATGTCCCAACAGGCCGTTTCGACGGCGGAAAAGAACATATCCACGTTCGTGTACTCGACGAACACCTGTCGGCGAAGGCGTTCGATTTCGAACGGCGACTGACCGACGACCATCGGTCCGATACCGTCTTCGATGAGCGACTCGGTCGCCGTCGGCGAGAGAAACACGCGCATCTCCCCCCAGCCTTCGATACCCTCGTCGGTATCGACGCGGACGAGCACGCGCTCCATCGATTCGAGTTCGCCGTGATTCGTGGTGTACGGGGCGATTCCGAGATGCTCGTCGGTACTCGTCAGCGGAA
Source organism: Haloferax sp. Atlit-109R (assembly GCF_003665865.1). Classification (NCBI taxonomy): domain Archaea; kingdom Methanobacteriati; phylum Methanobacteriota; class Halobacteria; order Halobacteriales; family Haloferacaceae; genus Haloferax; species Haloferax sp. Atlit-109R. The sequence continues at coordinate 165,652 of NZ_QPLO01000004.1, read as the reverse complement.
CGTCGACAGTAACCGCTGTCACGTCGGTTATCTCCATACAAACGCTTGTAGGGGGCGACAGTATGAAAGTATCGTTTGTTACAGACTCTCGTTCGTGGCCTCCCGAATCCACGACAGCGACCGCTCGGGCAGCAGTCCGTAGTTGTAGAACGAGACCCGCGGCACGTCGACGGCCCGGAGTGAGTCGACGATGTCGACGAGCGTGTCGCCGTCGTGTATCGCCGGGTGGCCCGGGAGGAGGCCGACGTGTAACGGTACGTCATCGGTCACCGCATCGACGCTTCGATAGGCGTTCATCACCGCCTCACGTGAGGACTCGTACGCCGGCAGACAGAAGTAGTCGACGTGCTCGGACAGCTGGTCGAGGTCGGCCCCGACCATCCACTCGCGGCCGGGTTCGGGCGCGCCGACGTAGTATCCGAGCGGTGTCGACCTGCTCGCCGCGGACAGGTCCGCGTAGAGCGTCGCCAGCGTTTCTTCGCGTACGTCGACGTAGTCGGCGACCGCGTCGTGCTCGCGGAGCCATAGCTCGGGCGAGAGGCCGTGCGGAACGGTTCCATCGACGATTTCGTCGAGCGTCTGTGCGACGGTCTCTCGAGCTGATTCGACGTTGATGCCCGCATCCGACGCGGTCCCCCGACAGTGGTCGCAGAAGCACAGTCCGAAGAGGAACTCACCGAGCGTTCCCAGCTGAGCGTGAATTTTCTGGTGGTGCCAACCGAACCCCGTCCCGTAGAAGTAGTCGAAGGTCTCGAGTTCGATTCGGTCGAAGTGCGCCGAGTCGGTCAGGTCGCGGACGAGTCCGGTGAGGTACTCCTGTACGTCGGGGTTCGACGGGCAGAGGCCGAATACGAGGTCGTCGCCGTGCGCGGAGGTCAGCGTCACGTCTCGATGGCGCATCCCGAGCCGCGAGTTGTGGCAGCCGACCGTCCACGAGTTCAACCGGACGTTCTCGAGACCGTCGGCGATTCCAGCGACCCAATCACCAGTCATTCCTTCGTACGGAATCGGTTCGAGGCGGCCGTAGCCGCCGTCAGGGCGGAAGTACGAACTCGCGCGTGCGAAGAAGGTCCGCCGCTTCGGGTTGTGCGGCGCGAACGCCTGTACGGCGTGATAGTTCGTCGCGAGGGTCACCTCGTCGACGCCCAGTTCGGCGATGCGAGCGCCCGTCTCTCGTGGTCCCGCGTCGAGCACGTCCCACGGGTACGCCCAGATAGCGAACTCCATAGCAGGTCGTCACGCGGGTCGATAATAAATATACAGGAGGGTCGTTACTCCTTGACTGCGCCGGCGGTCATCCCCGCCACGATGTACTGTTCAAGGAACGCGAACAGAACGAGGAGTGGGATGATACCGATGACCGAGACGGTGAGCATCATCCGCCAGTCAGTCTGAAGCGCGCCGACCATCGAGAAGACCCCGCGCGGGATGTTGTACTTCCCGCTGTCGGTGAGGAACGTCAGCACGAACAGGAGCCGGTTCCACGCGTACAGGAACGTGTAGGTGATGCTGGCGACGAGCGCGGGTTTGGTCAACGGAAGAACAATCTTCGTGAGTACCTGTAACTGGCTGGCACCGTCGATGCGGGCGGACTCTTCCAGTTCGACGGGAACGGTCTTGAAGTAGCCGTAGAGCATCCAGATGTTGAACGGGAGGGTGAACGCCGCTGCGGGGACGATAACGGCTAGGTACGTGTTGAACAGTCCGAGCCGGCTGATGACGTCGAACAGTCCCACGATGAGAACCACGGGGGCGAACATCTGGACGACGAGGACGGCGAGCAGGAACGTCCGCTTGCCCACGAAGTCATTCCGCGCGCAGGAGTACGCCGCGGGGATCGCGAGCAGAAGCGTCAGGACGACGGTTCCGAGCGAGATGACGAAACTGTTGGCGATCCAGAGGAGCACGTCAGTCTGCGTCCAGACGTCCACGTACGCCCCGAGAGACAGCTGGGACGGCACGAGCGTCGCCGGTGCGGAGAATATCTCCGACTCCGGTTTGAACGTACTGGAGAACATCGCGTAGAACGGGAACATCATTATCCCGAGTAGGGCGATGAGCATGCCGTAGACTCTGACTCGGCGCAGTCCGCCCTCGTCGTGGCCTGCCATCGTCACAGCTCCTCACCTCCGCGGGTGTAGACTCTGAGATACACGATAGCGAACAGGAGCAACAGCAGGAACCCGATGACGCTGTAGGCGGCACCGAGCCCGAGATGCCCGTTCTGCAGGCCGACCTGGTAGATGTGAATCACCAGCGTCGCGGTCGTGCTAATCGGACCGCCGCCCGTCATCGTCCAGATAGTGTCGAAACTGACGAAGGTCCAAATCGTCGAGAGGAGCGTCGCCATCAGGATGACGCTCTTGAGTTGTGGGAGCGTAATGTATCGGAACTGGTGCCACCGCTCAGCCCCGTCGATGGCCGCGGCCTCGTAGAGATCCTGCGGAATCGACTGCAGACCCGCAAGGAAGATGATCGCCATAAACGGCGTGCCGATCCAGATATCCGCCACGACGACGCCTAACCACGCGATGTCGGGGTTCCCGAGAATTCCGATACCCTGCTCTATCACGCCGAGTTTGAGCAGAATGGCGTTGAGATAGCCGAACTGTGGATGTTCTATCCACCGGAAGACGACCGCAGAGATGGCGTACGGAATTCCCCACGGGATGAGGAACGCCGTTCGGAAGAACTTCCGACCCCGAATGTCGCCCTTGAGGTGAACTGCGATGAGCAGACCGAGTAACGTCTTACCGGCGACGCCGACCGCGACCCACCGCCCCGTTTGCCAGAGGAGACGGTAGAAGATGTCGCTGTTGAGGATGTCGACGTAGTGTTGCAACCCGACGAACGTCTCGATAGTCGAATCGGCGGGAGAGCGATACAGCGACAGGCGGAACGTCTCCAGTATCGGGTACCCTACGACGGCGACGAGAAATAACGCAGCAGGCGCTATCAAAAGGTATGCGCGGCGGTTCCGCTTGACGTGCGCGGCGGACTGTGATAGCCGCGAATCGTCGCCTGTCTGGGTATGTTCTTCAGCGAGGCTCATATCGTTGCATTAGTTCATCGCGTCTTCGAGGTCACTCTGGGCGTCGTTCAAGGCCTTCTGCGGGCTCTTTTGGTCGGCGAGCGCTTCCTGTATCGCTTGGACCATCCGGTCGTTGAACTGGCTGAAATTGCTGAGTTTCGGCCGAGCACGGGCGTACTGTCCCGCCTCGACGAACGGCCCCCAGTTCTTCGACTCGGAGAAGTACTCCCGTTCGCCGACCGCCTCGACGACCGGGAGGAAGCCCTTTTGTTTCGAGTACTGGAAGCGGCGCTCCTCGTCGAAGTAGAAGCGAATCAGGTCTCGCGCGACGTCCTTATGTTCGCTCTGGCTGAAGATGCCCAGCGTGTCGATAGTGAACAGGCTGTACCGGCCCGCAGGGCCCTTCGGGACCTGGACGATACCGTAATCGAAGTCAACCTCACCGTTCTCCTGTGACTCGGTTATGTTGAGCCCCGTGTAAACGTGCCCGATGACCATCCCGAGGTCGCCGTTCTCGAACAGTTGACGGATGTCCTGTCGGGTCGACGAAAGCGGTGAAGACTGCGTCACGCCGTGTTCGAGATGGAGGTCGGTGTAGAACGAAAGCGCCTCAACGGCGCCGTCGGAGTTGACGACGGGCATCCCCTCGTCGTCGACCAAGTCGGCACCGTGCGACCAGTGGTAGTGGTAGTACTGCGACCCCGTCTCGATGGCGTCAGCGCCGGCGAGGCCGAGTGCCGGGACGCTCACCTCGTCGCTCTCGGTGAGGGCCTTCGCCGCCGAGAGCATGTCTTCCCACGTGTCCAGCGCCGGATTTCCCGGGTCGAGACCGGCGGCCTCGAACGCGTCTTTGTTGTAGTAGAGACACTTGTTCGATGCGGCCCACGGAACGCCGTAGTGCGAGCCGTTGTACATCGTGCCGTTGGCGACTCCCTCGGCAAACTTCTCGCCGAACTTGCCGTCCATTAGATCGTCGACCGGTTCGAGCGCGTCCTTCCCGACGAGTTGCGGAATCCACCGAGCGGGCCAACGGCTCACGTCCGGGGCCTGTCCGCCGTCGACTCGGTTGTTCACAGTTTGCCGTGCGTTGTCCCAAGTTACACTCGTGAACTCGACGTCAACGTCGTACTCTGACTCGAAGGCGGCGTTGTTCTCCTCGAAGAACTGCTTGATGTTGTCACCGACACCCATTGTGAGGAGTTGGACGCTCTGGGTGTCTCCCCCACCCTCACCGCTGCCCTCGCCGTCGGAGCCGCTTTCGCTTCCGTCCCCGCCGCCGGTACAGCCGGCGATGGCGATCATGCCACCAGCGCCGAGCGCTTGAAGGAGCCGCCGACGGTCCAGAGTCTGTCCGCTAGCTTCCTCTGTGGTATTTTCTCGCATCATCGCTACCAATTTGCCCCACATATATAATTGTTTTTATCCATATTTTATTGTCATTATCGTTATCGGTGTCTCACGCGTTCTGTTCGTGAACCGCATCGAGCAGCGAGGCGAGTTCCTCGGCGATAATCGACCGAATCCGCTCTCCCTTCTCGGCGCTCGCTTCCTCGGGGAGCCCGATGGCACCCGTCTCGGAGTACGTGTCGAACGACCGGTAGACACTCACTGAGCCCCCGTCGAGGAGGTCCTGTCCGCTCCAACGGTATGACTCGTTTAGTGGTTCACCGTTCCGGGTGGAGGAATCGCCGACGAGGTCGGGTCGGACCGCGAGCATGAGCGACGTTTCGAACTCGCCACCGTGAGCCATCCCGCCGGTTTCGGTATCCCGAAGCGCCTCGATTCGGTCAGTCGCCAGCTCGAAGTAGGTTGTTCCGAGCACCTCGGCGTCGGTCTCGACGCCGACCGTGCTGACGACGGACCCAATGAGAGGGCCGTTGCCGCCGTGGCCGTTGACGAACAACACGGCGTCGAAGTCGTTTTGAAGCCCCGTGTGCGCGATGTCCTCGAGCGTCGCGCGAATCGTTTCGAAGTCTAGCGACAGCGTCCCGCCGAAGGTGAGATGGTGCGGTGAGAACCCGCTCCACACGGTCGGCGAGACGACGACGGGGAGACCGTCAGTCTGCTCAACCGCCGAATCGACCATCGCCTCAACCAAGAGCGAGTCGGTCACGACCGGTAGATGTTCGCCGTGCTGTTCGATGCTCCCCACCGGAATCACCAGAATCGACCCCGGTTTCGCTCCCACCTCTCGGACCTCAGCCGCGGTCAATCCTGCCCACTCGTGCTCGCGTCGTCCGATTGAATCATACATCATGTCAGGCGGAGTCCGTCAGTCGTGTCTCACTCACCGCGACGCGCGCGCCGTCGCTACCAAAGAGATGCATGTCGTCCACGTCGAACCCGAGCGTTATCTCGTCCCCGACAGCCGGCCGGAGCTCGCTTTCGACCCGCGCGACGACCTCGGACGAGCCGTGGGTCGTCTGCAGGTAGAGGAAGTTGTCCGAACCGACCGGTTCGACGACATCAACGACTGTTTCGACGTAGCCTCCCTCGCAGTCCGGCGTGAAATCTTCCGGTCGGACACCAAGCGTGTACTCACCAGAGGGAACGTCGACATCCAGTGTGAACTCGAAGCTCGGGGATTCGAAGCGAACGCCGCCGTCGTCGTCTGTTGCGGTCACCTCGAAGAAGTTCATTGAGGGCGACCCGATAAATCCGGCGACGAACTCGTTGTTGGGTTCGTCGTAACAGCGCTCCGGGGGGTCAACCTGCTGGAGTTTGCCGTCGTTGAGGATGACGATACGGTCGGCCATCGTCATCGCCTCTGTCTGGTCGTGAGTGACGTACACCGTCGTGACGCCGAGGTCCTCCTGAATCCGCTGTATCTCCGTCCGCATCTGCGTCCGGAGTTTGGCGTCCAAGTTCGAAAGCGGCTCGTCCATCAGGAACACGTCCGGGTCGCGCACGATAGCTCTCCCCAGCGCGACCCGCTGTTGCTGACCGCCCGAGAGCTGTTTCGGGAGGTCGTCTAACAGCTCCGAAATCTCCAGCATCTCGGCGGCGTCCTCAACGCGGTCTCGGACCTCGTCGTCGTCTTCCCCGGCGAGACGCAACCCGAAGGACATGTTCTCGCGGACGGTCATGTGGGGGTACAGCGCGTACGACTGGAACACCATCGCGATGTTCCGGTCCTGCGGCCGCACGTCGTTGACGACGTGCTCGCCGATGGCGATCTCACCGCCGGTGACGGTCTCGAGCCCAGCCACCATCCTGAGCGTCGTCGACTTCCCGCAACCGGACGGCCCGACGACGACAACGAACTCCCCGTCGTCGACGGTGAGATCCAACCCCTCTACGGCGAGGATACCCCCATCGTACTCCTTACTCACGTTCGATAGTCTTACCTGGCTCATGTCGGCTGAAGACTACTCCTCAATCCCGCATAATAAATGTTGGTAATGGAGGTGAACGACGCGCTCCCAACCGTGTTGAATCGCATCCGGGGCCGCTGCGATCTTCTCGACACCCCAGACGTCGGGTAAAGCGCCTGTCCAGTCATCGGTTCTCGACTTCCCTTGCGTCTAACCGAGGGACACGGTGGTAATCCCCCGCAAGGTCACCACTGTCGGTACCTCGTATTCAACACGGTCAAAAATGCAGAATATCGACGTACGCTTATACTACCGTTAACATTCATCGAACAGGGCTTCTCAACCGGTATCTCGGCCTATTCACGGGACGTGGTTTCGCTCCCGGATTCGACGCGCTCGGAAAATACGTGTCAACACGAGGTAAAAATAGCGTGTTACTCGATGTACTTTTTTCTGTGGTAAACACTCGAAGTTTTCTTTTCGAGAGAGTTGAATGGCAGTTGAACAGGGGGAAAATACTTTCACCGAGTGTGGAAAAGACCGTAGCATGTCCGATGGCGACGTCAAAACAATACGCGCGGTCGAAACGACGTTCGAGATTCTCGATGCCCTCAGCGGCGTCGAACCGGCCGGCCTCTCGGAACTCGCGTCGACGGTCGACATTCCGGCAAGCACGATTTACGTCCACCTCAACACGCTCATTGAGCGGGGCTTCGTCGTCAAAGACGCTGGAGAGTACCGTCGCTCGTTTCGCTTTCTCGAGGTTGGCGGAGATATCCGGCAGCGGATCGATATCGCTCGACTGCTCAGAAATAAGGTCGAAGAGCTCAGCCGAGTGACGGGCGAGATAGTCGGCGCTGCGGTCGAAGAAAACGGGAAACGGGTCATTCTATATCGAAGCACCGGGAAGAAAGCCGCGGCGGACGAGATTCCGATCGGGAATCGCACGGAGATGCATTGGACTTCGCTCGGAAAGGCGATTTTAGCGTACCTCCCCGAGGCTCGCCGGGCGGAAATCGTCGAACGACACGGTCTCCCGTCGGGAACGAACAGGACCGTTAGCTCGCTGGCGGAACTCGAAGACTCGCTCGGGCGGGTCCGTGAACGAGGGTACGCCATCGATGACGAGGAACATCTCCGCGGTATTCGAGGCATCGCCGTTCCGCTTCTCGATAAGAACGGGGATGTCAAGGCGTCTATCGGCGTGACCGGCCCCCGAGACCGGTTCACACCCACCTACATGTCGGAGCTACTGAACGTACTGCAGTACAGCAAAAACGAACTCGAGGTTCGTAACCAATACTCCGAGTACACGACCATAGACGGGTGATGACCCGCGCTCGTCGTGAGAATAGATTACGGAACTATGTCTGTAATTTCTCACGGCGTGCTGCTACGGATATCACTCGTCATGGAGTTTTCACCGACTTTCCGAGCGGGCGAACAGATAAAACGACTATACTCAAGATGGACACTTCCACAACAAGTATTGTGAATATTATAGACATATGCAGAGATAACTATCTCAGGGTCGCTGCTAGATCGACTGTCTGGTAGACGGTTCGGTACATAGCCATCCTCACATCCAGTGCTTCCTGTTCTAAGTTGCCCCTCAAAGTCGGATATGAACCTATTTTTCTACACATATCTGCATATAAATACAACCCGCGACTACTTACAGCTCACGGGGCTCCCTCATCAGCATGACTTGCCAAGTTTCGAGTATTCATAGACGGTGGTTAGAAAATTAAAGATTGAACAATACACACAAGATAAGGGATTCCGAGATAAGTGTGATTTCACTCACCAAACCACTGGTAGAGCGCACCGGGTTCCGCTCGCCATCGACGTTCCAACTCCGGGGCAATTCGATCGCTCGGATATCGTTGCTGCTCTCAAGAGTGAAACTATCCATAACGCGACGACGAACTCCTCAATGGGCGGGCATCGAGACTCGGCCGAAACAGCCACCACAAACAGCTGCCTGAGAGCCACGACGAAGCGGAAATTAAAACATATATCCGTCACCCCCTGTATTCTCTCCAATATGCAATTCTGTGACGAATGCGGGTCGATAATGCACACGGAAGGTGAGACATGGGTGTGTCGCTCTTGTGAGCACAAAGAGCCACGGGACTCGCAAGCGGAAGCAGCAATGTCGATTCAAGATGGACAGCAAAACAACGGCACACCCACCGTGGCCGACGCAACCCAAGACACCTCCGAGACTATGCAGGAGTCCTGTCCGGCCGAGGACTGCGACAGTGACCGGGCCCAGTACCAGATGATGCCCAAACCGGGAGGTTCCTACGAGGTTCGGCTGTTCACATGTGTCGAGTGCGGCCACAAGTGGCGCGAGTCTTGAGCAGTGGTTCTGGCTCTGTTGAAATCCTCTGGGCCGGACATATGTAGCGTGCTGAATATAGAGGGGGAGTTCAGCAAGACTCAGATATTCATTTCACGCGACCAGTGACAAAAATACACCCAAACAAGGGCCTTCTGTAATACAGAACTCAGGATATAGGTACAAAATGAACACTGTTCGAGCACCGAGCGTACCGCTCGTCATCCCATGTCGACTGGCAGGTTGTCGTTCCGAAGTGAGTAGTGAGGCGGGTCGAACGAGGTCGTAATCGCGTGTACGCCCACCCCGATCTCCTGTACACGGGCGAGTAAGTCGACGAACTCCGGGTCGACAGCTCGGTAGGGGCGGAAACGTTCGACATCAGGTCGCTGCACGACGAACACGACGTGTGTCTCGTGGCCGTCTTCAGAGAGCGCTTCGAGGCTCCGGAGGTGGCGCCGACCGCGCTCGGTTTGGCGGTCGGGAAACATGGCGACGCCGTCCTCGACGTGCGTGCAAGATTTGATTTCGACGAAGGCGGTCTCGTCGGCCGGCGTCTCGACGAGAAAATCTGTCCGGCCGTGCTCCGGTAGTACAGGCTCGCGTTTCAGGCAACTGTACCCGGCGAACGCGGGGATTGCATCGCGGGCGAGCACGCGCTCGAAGAGGTCGTTCGCAAACGCCGGGCGGACGCTCACGTACACGCCGTCGACGCGGACGGTGATGGCGTCGTAGTCCGTCGCACGCTCCGGGTCGTCAACCGGCGAACAGAGAATCTCGTTTCCCGGCTCGACCGTGCCTTCGAGGGCACCGGGGTCTCCGAGAAAGACGCGCTCAGGGGCGTCCTCGAACCGAACACGGACGACGAACCGATTCGGTCGGTCGACGATAGTTCCGGTGAGTAACTCGCCGTCGATTGTGAGTAGTGGGTCCATGTGTTGTGGATACGATGCGGCCGAGGGGATACCAATCGTTCGCTTCGAGTCTGTGAAAGCTCTCGGGTCGTCGGGGCGTGTCTCTCTTCCGGCCCTTATCAGGCTCCGAGATTTGCGATATCGGACCCGACCGTCGCCAGCGCATCGGCAGGTTCGGGTCGCTGTCAGCCAGATGCTCGTACCAGTGGTTCGGAACACGAGCCAGCGCCGTGGCGGTGGCCTTGCCGTACGTCTCGACGCCGGGCTCTGCCGAGTCGTTACTATCCCAGACATCGCGGATGACGGTCATCGACTCGATTCAAACCGCTACGTTCTGTGGCTCGTAGCGAGCTATAGTTTGAAGAGGCCAAGTTGGAGAGCGACGTACTCCGTGGTGTTGTTCCCCGCCCGAGATCCGACGGGGCGATCGAGACGAGCCACCAACGTACAGGACGAACGAGCGGTCGGTCGGCTCCGGGACGGATAGACGGCTGCGATCTGAGGACAGGAGATCTTCGAGTGCCTGACGGAACTCCGCCGGGGTGGTTGCGGGGTCGAGGAGGCTGTCGTATCCGGGGACCGCGTCGTCGATGAGTTCGGTGGCAACTGCCATCTTGTATCCGACGCCTGCGAGCACCTCGTCGACGAGCGTGGCGAGCGGTGAGAGGTGTTCGGAGGGGAGCGGTTCTCCGCTCACGCCGGCACCACCTCGTTCCGGTCTCCGTTTCCGGGTCCCCCATCCTCGCTCCCGGGTGAGTTCGTCGGTTCGTTGAACACCTGCATACCTCACCTCTGTCGTCGAGTGGGATAATTCCCTCAGTGCTCCGTCGTGGGAGTGAGGTATCGATTGAGCCCCGCCTACCCGTCCCGACGATGCCCGACGCGAGCGAGTCGGAGCGGGAGCCCCGGTATCGGACAAAAGATTACGCGATTAGCTCTGTAATTCGCTCGCTCGCCATCGGTGCCGCTGGGCCGGTGCGTGTTTCTTCATACTGAAGCGCGTCGCTCGCTAACCGCTGGCTCTCCCCCGGTGGTTCCGAATCGCCGTGTCCGGGTTCGTCGCCGATACCCCCTACGTTGGGGTGTTTCGACCGGCTCCCACGGCTGATTCGGAAATAGTGAATGCTGTGTCGACGCCGAGTTCGACCGGGAAAAGACTAAACGCGGCGTCCGTCCGTCCACAATTCTACAGCAATCCAAACCTATATTAGAATGATAATGATAATGGTCTATTATGGCGCAAGTCATTATCGGCGTAGACGCCGGTACGACAGTAATTAAATCGGTCGCCTTCTCGCTCGACGGCGAGGAGCTACACAAGAGCAGCGTCGAAAACGCGGTCGACCGCCCCGAGTCCGGCTGGGCGGAACAGTCCATGGTGACGACGTGGAAGAAGACCGCACAGACGCTCAGCGAGGTCGAAGACCAGTTGGACGACGACGACGAGGTCCTCGCGCTCGGCGTCACCGGGCAGGGCGACGGCTGTTGGCTCGTCGACGAGGACGGTGACCCGGTCCGTCCCGCGATTCTCTGGTCCGACGGTCGTGCGAGTTCCGTCGTGCAGGCGTGGCAGCAGTCGGGCGTCTCCGAGCGGGTCTACGACATCTGCGGCGGCACCCAGTTCCCGGGGAGCAGCCTCGTCATCCTCCGGTGGCTCAAGGAGAACGAGCCCGAGCGCTACGAGGAGGCCGACACGGTCTTCTACTGCAAGGACTGGCTGAAGTACAAGCTCACCGACGAGCTCACTACGGACCCGAGCGACGCGTCGCTCCCGTACGTCGAATCGGAGTCCGCCGAGTACTCCGACGAGGTTCTGGACGTCGTCGGAATGCCGGAGGTCGGCGAGATGCGCCCCGACCTCGTCCCGGGCACCGACGTCGTCGGCGGCCTCACCCGGAACGCGGCGGTCGAGACGGGGCTCCCCGAGGGGACGCCCGTCGTTTCCGGCTTCATCGATATTGCCGCGTCAGCCTTCGGAAGCGGGGCCGCAAACCCGGGCGACGGCTCTTCTATCGTCGGGACGACATCAGTGAATCAGACAGTTCTCGACGAGGCCCCCGACGACGACGAGCAGACGGGTATCCTACTGACGCTCGGCGTCGAAGGCGGACTCTGGACAAAGTTCATGTCCTCGATGACCGGCACGCCGAATCTCGATTGGGCCATCGAGGAGATTATGGACAAGAGCAGTTTCAACCTCGTCGAAGAGGAGGTCGAGTCGATTCCCGTCGGCTCCGACGGCCTCATCTACCACCCGTTCCTCAGTTCTGCAGGCGAGCGTGCCCCCTTCCTCAACCCCAACGCGCGAGCGCAATTCATGGGGCTGAACCAAGAACACACGCAGGCACACCTCGTCCGCGCGGTCTACGAGGGCATCTCGCTTGCCATGCGTGACTGTTTCACGCACCTTCCACAGAACGCCGACGAGGTGTATCTCAGCGGCGGCGGCGCGAACTCGGACTTCTGGTGTCAGATGTTCGCCGACTGCCTGAACGCGACCATCATCATCCCGGAGGGAACCGAGTTCGGCGCGAAGGGAGCCGCGCTCCTCGCCGGCGTCGGCACGGGTGCCTACGACGACCTCCCCAGCGCCGCGTCCACCACGTCGTCCGTCGCGCAGTCGTTCGAACCGCGGCCGAAGAAGGTCCAGCAGTACAGCCGCTGGTACGACGTGTACACCGATGCCTACGAGGCGACGTTCGCGGTCTGGGACGAGCGCGTCGAGGCGTTGGAGGACCTCCGCTACATGTCGCAGTCCGCGGGCGCGAGACCGAACAAGAAGACCGTCGTCGGCAAGGACACGGTGAAAGGGGGATACGATGATTGACCTGTCGTTCCTCTCTTTCGGTATGCTCGTCGCCGCCTTCGCCGGCGGCGCGTTCGGCGCCGCAATCGGCGGTCAACCCGCCTTCATCTTCACCGGCTTCCTCGTCATCGCGGGCGAGGCCGGCAACCTCGCGACCGAGGCCGTCGCCGCGGCCACGAACGCCGACCCGGCGCAACTGAGCGCGCTCGGCCTCACCGGGTCGGTCGCGTTCGGTCCCGTCTTCGGCCCGCACATCAGCTTCGCCGCGGGGGCCGCCGCCTCCGCCTACGCCGCCAAGCGAGGGTACATGGACGCGGAGTTCGATTACCACCCCGCGAAGAACATCAACTACGCGTTCGGCACGAAACCGGACGTGCTCCTCGTCGGCGGGCTGTTCGGTATCGCCGGCTACCTGATGGCGCAGGTCATGGTCGCGTTCGCCGCGCCGTGGGACCCCGTCGCGATGGCCGTCGTCCTCTCGGCGGCGCTCCACCGCGTCGCGTTCGGCTACGACCTCGTCGGTCAGTCGGCGGAGGGACGGCTCAACATGCGCCCGTTCGTCGAAGAGCGCTCCCGCGACGCGCCGCAGGCCACCACCGACGGCGGACAACCGCAGTCCGGGGCGGCGACCCGGTACCTCGTCGAGCCGTGGCTGCCGCAGCAGTACAAGTGGCTGAACGTCTCCCTGCTCGGACTCGCCGTCGGGGTGCTCGGGGCGTACCTCGGGTACGCGACGGGCAGCGTCTACCTCGGGTTCGGCATCAGCGCCGTCTCGCTCATCTTCCTGAGCATCGGCTTGGAGCACTTCCCTGTCACCCACCACATCACCCTCCCCGCGAGCACGGCGGTTTTCGCGATGGCCCCCGAGGGCGCGGCGGTGAGCTCGCTGCCGCTCGCCGAGGTAGTCCTCGTCGGTGCGGGTATGGGCCTCGTCTGCGCGCTGTTCGGCGAACTCTTCCAGCGCGTCTTCTACGCACACGGCGACACGCATTTCGACCCGCCGGCCGCGGCCATCGTCTTCGGGACGTTCCTCGTCGCGGTCCTCGGGGCACTCGGCGTCTTCCCGCACACCTCGTGGGTGCCGCCGCTGTGACTGACACTCACCCGCAGACCACGAGACTCGACTGAGACGACGACTTGACCGACCCCGACCGACAGGCACCGATAGACTACCGTTCCCAGTCCGTACACCGCGAACGGCTTCCCGCATAGACGACCGCTTCGACGTCAGTGAATCGCTTCGAACGCCGCCTGCGCCGTTTCGAGCACCTCTTCGTGGGCCTGACCGTTCGACGCGACCAGTCCGGGACGTCCCGGCAACCACTCGTTTCCGTGAATGTCCGTCACGACACCGCCAGCCCGCCGAACGTGGTGTACGCCGGCGACCGTGTCCCACGCGTTGGGGTGCTCGTCGAGGCCAACGACCGCATCTATCGAACCGTCAGCGACCCGCGAGAGCGTTAGTTGCGTGGTTCCGATGCGGCGGAGTTCTCCGAACCGGCCGAATATCTCGCCGGCGAGCGTCTCGACCGCGGGGCGGTCCTCAGGTCCGAACCGGAGCGTCGAGGCGACGATGAACGCCTCGATGTCGGGTTCGTCGTTCACGGTTATCGGCCGTCCGTTGCGCTCGATTTCCCCGCCGGTCGCGACGTACGTGTCGCCCGTCGCCGGCGCGACGTTGACCGCGGCCAGCGGTTCCATGTCCTCGACGATGGCGACGCTCGTCACCCACGCGTTCGTCCCGCGGGTGAAGTTCTGCGTCCCGTCGATGGGGTCGATGACCCACGCGTAGCCCGATTCCGGCACGGTCTTTCGCTCGTCTTCCTCCTCGCCGACGACGGCGTCGTCCGGGAACCGCTCCCGAATCGTCGAGATGACCCGACGCTGGGTCTCGCGGTCGATTTCGGTCACGAGGTCGGTCTTGTCGCCCTTCTGTTCGATATCGAAGTCCGTTCTGAAGTGTTCGAAGGCGTACTCCGCCCCGGTCTCTGCGGCCTCTACCGCGACTGCTTCGCGCGAGTGCTTCTCCATACTCGGCTATCCGTTCACGGCGAGAAAAAACCTCGGACGGCGGTCGTCCCTTCCCGAATTCGGTTCGTCCCGTTCCGTCTCGTTCCATCCTGTCTCGTCCCGTCCCGCAACGCCCCGAGCACCCTCGGCCGCGCCGCTCACTCGACCGGGTCGACCGCGCGGTTCGCCGTCGGAACCGCCTCGTCACCGCCCGCGGCCGCCCATCTGACCGCGTTGTCGAGCACCTCTTGCACGACGGGAACCTCGTACACCGGATAGGTCTCGTGGCCGGGGCGGAAGTAGAATATCCGACCGCTACCGCGCCGGTAGCAACAGCCGGAGCGGAACACCTCGCCGCCCTCGAACCACGAGGCGAACACTAGACGGTCGGGCTCGGGGACCGCGAACGGTTCGCCGTACATCTCCGTCTCCGGGACGACAAAAGACTCGTCGAGACCGTCGGCGATGGGGTGGCCGGGGTCGACCACCCACACTCGCTCTCGCTCGCCGGACTCGCGGTACCGGAGCGAACAGGGCGTGCCCATCAGTCGCTTGAACACCTTCGAGAAGTGCGCGGAGTGCAACGGGACGAACCCCATGCCGTCGTAGACGTGTTCGCAGACCCGCTCGACGACCGCGTCTTCGACCACCTCGTGGGCCTTGTGACCCCACCAGACCAACGCGTCGGTGTCGTCGAGCACCGCCTCGGTGAGGCCGTGGTCAGGTTCGTCGAACGTCGCGACACGCACGTCGTGACCCCGCGATTCGAGGGCCTCGGCGAGCACCGCGTGGATGCCGTCGGGGTAGACCGCGGCGACTTCCTCGTCCGTTCGCTCCTGTACGTACTCGTTCCATACGGTCACGGATGCCATACGTCCACAACGCGCGCACCCGGTCTAAAACTACCGAAATATCGACATGTGGGCGGTGACCGACGCCGCGGCGGTTGCGAAAAGCGAGGCGGGACAGACGCCCCGTGGGTGCCTGCGTGAGCGTTCTCGAACCGCGGTCACGGCTCGGACCGGTCGCGGTCTCGCCGCCGGCGTCGTCGACCTCCGAGTCCGGTCGCTCCCGCGGTCAGTCGTCAGTCGCTCGCGTTTCCTCGGAACGGCTCAGTCGTCGCTCGGAACCGCGTCCGCTTCGACGAGTTTGGTCCAGCGCTCGACACCGGCCTCGGCGACGTCGCGGTCCTGCGTGACAGCGCCGCCGGAGACGCCGATAGCGCCGACGACTTCGCCGTCGCGTTCGAGCGGGTAGCCGCCGCCGAAGACGACCATCCGGCCGTCGTCTCGCGTGTCCAGCCCGTACAGCGAGTTCCCCGGCTCGGACGCCTCGGCGAGTTCGTGCGTCGGCATGTCGAGAGCGGCGGACGTGTAGGCCTTGTTACGTGAGATGTTGACGGAGGCGAGCCACGCGCCGTCCATCCGGTGCTGCGCGATGAGGTTCCCCTCGCTATTGGCGACCGTGACGACCATGGGGTTCTCGATCTCGTCGGCCCGGGTCTCGGCCGCTTCGATCAACTGCGTTGCTACGTCTAGCGGGATTGCTTCCACCATGCATGCGTAATGCCCGTACGCGGACACATAAATCCGGTCATTTTTCGTCGGAGTTCTCCCCCGGCCGTCACTCGACGAGCGCGTCTTCGAGCAGTTCGAGCGGGTGGCGTATCTCGTAGCCCGTGCCGTGTTCCATCTGCATCGCGCAGGTGGGACACTCGGTGATGCCCGCGTCGCCCTCGGCGTGGCGCATGTGGTCGAACATCTCCTCGCCGATTTTCATCGACTTGTCGTACTTCTCTTCCTTCCAGCCGTAGGTCCCCGAGATGCCGGAACAGGAGTCACCCACGTCCTCTATTTCGACGCCGTCGACGTCGCGGAACAGTTCGACGACCTGCCGGTGGAGCCCCTGATTGCGAGCGTGGCACGGTCCGTGGTAGCCGAACGACTCCCCGTCGAGTTCGGCGTCGGCCAGCGCGCCCCGCAGGTCCTCGTGGATGCGGAGGTACTCCAGCGCCTCGAACGTGTTGTCCGAGACGTCCTCGATACCGTCGATGTCGAACAGCTCGGGATACTCCTGCCGGAGCGACAGCGAACAGGAGGTACACGAGGCGATGACGTCCGCGCCGTCCGCCAGCGCGGCCGTGAGGTGTTCGACGTTCGTCTCGGCGTGTCGTCGCGCGTCGTCGAGCATGCCGTTCGCGAACATCGGCGTCCCCGAGCACCCCTGCGGCGGGACGAGGACCTCGTAACCGAACTGCTCGAAGACGCGGACCATCGCCTTCGCCACCTCCGGCGTGTTGTAGTTGGCGTAACAGCCGTGGAAGTAGGCGACCCGCTTTTCGGGGTTCTCCACCCACGCCCCGCCGCGTTCGCGCCACCACTCCCGGAACGTCTGCGACGCGAACTCGGGGAAGTCGCGTTCGGCGGTGACGCCCAGCAGTTTCTCCATCGCCCAGCGCGCCGGGCCGAAGTTCATGGCGAAGTTCGCGAGTCGCGGAACCGCCGACGCGACCGCGGCCGAGGTCCGGTAGTTGGCGAGGATGCGGTTGCGGACGTACTCCCGCGAGAGCGTGCTCATCTGTTCACTCACGTACTCGCCGCGGGCCTCGTTGTGCATCTGACTGAGCGGGACGCTCGACGGGCACGCCGAGTCACAGCGCATGCAGTTCGAACACGACATGACGGAGTCGTCGATGTCGGCGTCATCTTTGCGCTTGAGTCGCCACTGCTCCGGCCCTTGGAACTTCGGTCCGGGAAACTCCTCGTCCACCTCGGCGACCGGGCAGGACGTGTCGCAGGCGGTGCATTTGTAGCAGTCGTCCGCGCCCGCTCGGAGGTCGAGATCGCCCTCCTCGAACACGTCGGTCAGTTCCGAGCCGGTATCGTACTCGGCGCTCTCGGAGGCTGACGCGGCCGCGACCCCGCCGTCAGTGACTCGTCGTTCCCCGTCGGTTCGTCGCTGTTTTCCCCCGCTGGTCGTCCTGTCTCTCTCAATCGTCTGGTCGTGGCTGTTCGTCCGATTCGATTCGGTCGTTCGGTCTCTGTCGTCGCTCGCTGTCATAGTCTCGTGTGTGGGTCGTGTCTGTTGTCGTTCGGTCGTCCGTGTCGCCGGCCGTCTCGCCGTCAGTCTCCGAGTTCCTTCGCGGCGTTGCGTCCCGCGACGACGCCCGTGGCGAGAGAGACGCCCGCAGCGGACTTCTCCCGGGCGGCGTCCGCGCCGCCGACCACCGCGCCGGCGGCGAAGAGGTTCTCGAACTCCGGTGTTCCGTCGGCGGCGAGCGGCCGCATCTTAGCGTCCGGTTCGACGCCGAAGCGGGCGTAGGGATGCGCCCCGAACGCGTCGTCGACGAACCAGTCGTAGCGGTCCGACGGTTGGGGGACGCGGCAGTCGAACACGGGCTCTCTGACCGCCGTCCGGTCGGAGTCGAGGCCCTTGCCGACGAGGCCGCCAGTCGCGAGGACGAACGAGTCGGCCGCGTACGGCACCTCTCGGCCTTTCCGGTCAACGAGCACCGCATCGACGTGCCCCGACTCGCCATCGGTCTCGTAGCCGACGACGGGGTTTCCGGTCTCGTACAGGACACCCTCGGCGTCGAGCGCGTCGTAGAGTCGGTCCTCCAGCCGGAGGCCGGGGAGGCTCGGCGGCCCCATCGGAATCTCGAACACGTCGACGCCGAGTCGCTCCGAGAGCGCCGCCCGAACGGCGTCGGCTCGGTCGTCGCCGAGCACGGCCGGAAATCCCACGCGCTCCGCGCGGTCGACGTACGGCTTCACGGCGTCCACGAGCGCCCGCCTCACCGGAGTCCTGTCGAGGCGCTCGTCGTGGTCCAGCGCCTTCGCGATTCGCGTCACCGGTGCGTCCGCCCGGAACTCCTCGGCGAACTCGATTTCGACGCCGGCGACGGGAAACGGGACGCCCGCGGCCTCAAGCGAGTCCGCGAGCATGCGGGCGTCGAAGTCCGTGAACGACCGGAAGCCAACGACGAGCATCGGTCGGTCGTCGCTCGCCAGCCCCGCGGCCGCGGCGCGTGGGTATCGTGCGGTCGGCTTCACCGCGCCGCCGAACGTCGGCAGGAGCGCGTTACGGTCCGTGTGGCCGCCGTGATACGCGTCACCAGTGAGGTCGTCAAACAGCGCGAGGCCGTCCCGCAGGGCGGACTCGCCGACGAGCGAGTAGGGGTGGTCCGCCGGGAGGTCGTCGAATCCGTCGGTCGGTCTGACGAGCGGTCCCTGGTACGCGTCCCGGTTCGACCGCACCGCTCGGAAGTCTGCGCGCCCTTGGGTGACGTAATCCGCCCCCTCTGCGGCCGAGTCCCGCGACGGCACGTAGCCGAGGGCGTCGACCAGCCCCGACGCCTGTCGAAGCGTCGTCTTCTTGTGGGAGACCAATCTGACCGTCACGCCCTCGCGGGCGGCCGCGACCGCGCTTGCCATCCCGGCGAGTCCGCCGCCGACGACGAGCACGTCGCTCTCAATCGCCATGGCTGCCCTCCGGAACTTCGGTCCGTCCCCCGTCGAAGGCGCGGTACTCGATGTTCTCGTCGCCGGCGACGTGATTCGCGTCGTGATTCATCGTCGTCGCGTGAAGCATGGCGTTGAGCATAGCCTGCGAGAGCTGTTCGCCCCAGAGGGCGTGACGCTGACCCTTCCAGCGCTCCTGATACAGTTCGTCGACGGCGTCGCGGGCGACCTCGGCTCCGTGGTCGGGATAGAGTTCGGCTCCCAGCCGATGGCTACAGAAGCCGCCCTGACAGTTCCCCATCGACGCACGGGTTCGGAGGCGGACCCCGTTGAGGTCCGCGCCGACTTGGTCGATGGCGTCTCTGACCTCGGCGCGGGTGACTGCCTCGCACTCGCAAAGCGTCGGGTTCGGCTCGTCGATGTCGAGCACCTCGGGGGCCCTGTCACCGAGTCGCTGACCACTTCTGCGGGCGATGGGTGAGCGCAGGTCGAACTCGTCCATGTACTCGTCGAGCGCCGAGGGGTCGGCGCTCCCGGGGAGCGGAACCTCGTCCGTCAGGCAGGGTTCCTCGACGCCCAGTACCTCGCAGACGTGGTCGCTGACGGACTCCGCCATCTCTCGGTAGGTGGTGAGCTTGCCGCCGACGACGGAGGCGAACCCCGCGACTCCGTCGCGCTCGGCGTGGTCGAGCACGAAGTAGTTCCGCGTCACGTCGCCGGGGTCGGTCGTCGACTTCGGGTTCGGGTCGTACAGCGGTCTGACGCCCCAGTAGGCGCGTATCATGCGGGCGTCGGCGACCACCGGAACCATCTCGGAGGCGATGTCAATCATCATATCCACTTCCCACTGCTCTTCGGGGTAGTCGTCTGGGTCGTCAACCGGGTCGTCGTTTGCGCCGAGCAGGACCGTCGTCTCGTGGGGGATGATGGTATCGCCCTCGCCCTTCGGGAGACAGCGGTTGATGACCGTGTCCAACTGCCGGACGTTGGTGACGACCATCGCGCCCTTCGAAATCGCCATTTCGAGGTCGACGCCGGCCATCGCCGCCAACTGTCCCGCCCACGCGCCGGTCGCACTGACAACGTAGTCCGCCTCGAACGTCTCGGTGTCGCCCGCCGCGCCCTCGCTGTGGTGGTTCGGCCCCTGTCGCTTGACTTCGACGCCGGCCACCCGTCCGCCCTCGACGACAAGGTCGACGACTTCCGCGTGCGTCTCGATGCGCGCGCCGTGTTCGACGGCGCTCGCGGCGTTCGCCACGCAGAGGCGGAACGGGTCGACCGCGCCGTCGGGAACCCAGATGGCGCGCTCGACCGCGTCGGTGAGGTAGGGTTCGCGCCGTCTCGCCTCCTCGCCCGAGATGACCTCGGTCGGGATGTCGCACTCCGCACACCCGGCCAACTTCCGTTCGAAGTAGTCGTCGGAGTCGCCCTCCAACTGGACGAACAGCCCGCCGGTGTCCTCGATACAGTGGCCCGCGATGCGGTGGAGCACCCGGTTTTCCCGCATGCAGTCGACGGCGCTCTCTTTGTCCGACACCGCGTAGCGGGCCCCGCTGTGGAGGTGGCCGTGGGTGCGCCCGGTCGTCCCCTCTGTGAGATTCCCCCGCTCCACGAGCGTCACGTCGAAGCCGCGCATCGCGAGGTCGCGGGCGGTCCCCGTACCGGTGGCTCCACCGCCGATAACGACGACTGAGTAGCTCATATAATTATGAAAAACCATGGGTAGCGACGTAATAATTGTTGTGCTCACCGAATTTTCCGCGGTCGCGGGTCGGACGCGGCGGCGGCACCGCTCACGCGCCTTCCGTGACACGGGTCTCGATTCGGCGATGCTCCGAGCCGTGACCGGCGGTTCGCCGGTGTGCCGACTCGACGGTCGCTCCGAGGACGGCCCGTTTAGTGGTCCTGTCCGTAGTCGGCGAAGCGGTCGAGAAGGGTATCGATTTCCTCGTCGGGGAGTAGCGAGGGCTCGCCGATGTTGAGCGCCTGGTAGTGGATGCGGGCGCAGTACTCGACCATGAGCGCCACCTCGTACGCCTCCGCGACGGAGTCGCCGACGGCGACGACGCCGTGGTTTTCGAGGAGACAGGCGTTGTAGTCGTCGCCCAGTGCCTCCAGAGCGAGGTCGGCCAGTCCCTGCGTCCCATAAGTCTCGTACCCCGCGACGGGAATCTCGTCGCCGGCAAAGGCGATGAGGTAGTGCGAGGCCGGAATCGGCTCGCCGAGGCTCGCGAAGGTGCTGGCGTACGGGGAGTGATTGTGGACCACCGCGCCCGCGTCCTCGCGCTCGCGGAGGATGCCGGTATGCATACGGACCTCGCTCGACGGCTTGCGGTCGCCGGCGACCCACTCGCCGTCCAGCGTGACGACGGGCACGTCCTCGGATTCGATCTCGTCGTAGGGCATCCCCGAGGGACTGATGGCGACGAGGTCGTCGGCCTGCGCGCTGATGTTTCCGCCGGTCCCCTCGGTCAGTCCCTGATGGAGCATCTCACGGCCGAACTCGCTGACCGCCGAGCGGTGCGACGCGAGGTCGGATAGTCGGTCGGCGGGGACGCGATTCTCCCCGGTCGGGTCCGGCCCGTCCTCGTCGGCCGACTGCGTCTGCCCGTAGTCGGCGAAGCGGTCGAGGAGAGTGTCGATTTCCTCGTCGGGGAGCAGCGAGGGCTCGCCGACGCTGCGCGCCTGGTAGTGGATGCGGGCACAGTACTCGACCATGAGCGCCACCTCGTACGCCTCCTCGGCGGTCGCACCGGTAGCGAGGACGCCGTGGTTTTCGAGGAGACAGGCGTTGTAGTCGTCGCCCAACGTCTCCACCGCCACGTCGGCGAGTTCGGCGGTCCCGTAGGTTTCGTAACTCGCCACGGGAATCTCGTCGCCGATGAACGCGATGAGGTAGTGCGAGGGGCCGACTGGTTCGTCGATACTGGCGAAAGTGCTGGCGTACGGGGAGTGGTTGTGGACCACCGCGCCCACGTCCTCGCGCTGGCGGAGCACGTCCGTGTGCATCCGGAACTCGCTCGATGGCTTGCGGTCGCCGGCGACTCGTTCTCCGTCGATGTCGAGTATCGGTACGTCTTCGGGTTCGATTTCTTCGTAGGGCATCCCCGAGGGGCTGATGGCGACAGTTCCGTCGTCCGCCCTGACGCTGATGTTTCCGCCGGTTCCTTTCGTGAGGCCGTCTGCCAGCATGCGCTTGCCGAGCGTACTGACTAGACGCTGAGGCTCGTTCACCGTCATGATTGTTCTATCCAGATGGGGGGTGATAATTCTAGGGGTTGCAACAGCGACGGTCCGACGCGACCCGTGTTTTTCTCGGCGTTCGTCGCGGGCGGGCCGCCGCAGTCGGACAAACTACTTTACGACCGCGGATCGTCGGTTCGCCCATGGAAATAACCGGGTACGAACTGTTCGAAGTCCCGCCCCGGTGGGTCTTCCTCAAGCTCGAAACCGACGCGGGCGTCTGCGGCTGGGGGGAGCCAATCGTGGAGGGCTACGCGAAGACGACGAAGGCCGCCGTCGAGGAGATGGTCGACAACTACCTCCTCGGGACTGACCCCCTCGAAATCGAGCGCCACTGGCAGGCTATGTACCGCGGGCGGCACTTCCGCGGCGGCCCGATTCTCATGAGCGCTATCGGCGGTATCGACCAAGCGCTGTGGGACATCAAGGGGAAACACTACGGCGCACCCGTCTACGACCTCCTCGGCGGAAAGGCCCGCGACCGGATTCGGGTCTACCAGTGGGTCGGCGGCGAGACGCCCGAGGCCATCGCGCGCGCCGCGGCCGAGGAGGTCGACCGCGGCTACGACTGCCTGAAGCTCTCCGCCGTCTCGCAGTTAGACCGCATCGACTCCCCGGCCGCGGTGGCCCGGGTCCGCGAGCGCCTCGAAGCCGTCCGATCCGAGGTCGGGGACGACGTGGACATCGTCGTCGACTTCCGTGGGCGCATCACGACCGGGATGGCGAAATGGGTCGCCGACGAACTCGACCCGCTCGATCCGATGTTCTACGAGGAGCCTGTCCTTCCTGAACACGCGCGCTCTCTACCGCGCATCGAGAACCGAACCAAGGTCCCTCTCGCGACCGGCGAACGCCTGTACTCCCGCTGGGACTTCGAGCGGACGCTGGAACTCGACGCCATCGACGTGCTTCAGCCCTCCCCGTCCCACGCCGGGGGTATCTCGGAGGTCCGCAAGATAGCCACGGCGGCCGAGGCGAAAGATGTGCTCGTCTCGCTTCACTGCCCGCTGGGGCCGATTTCGTTCGCCTCCTGTCTCCACCTCGATATGGTGCTCCCGAACGCCATCGCACAGGCGCAGAACCTCGAAATCCACCGCGCCGACGGGAACGACCTCCTCGGGTACCTCGACGACCCCGCCGTCTTCGGGTTCGACGACGGCTTCGTCTCCGCTCCCGACGCCCCCGGCCTCGGCGTGAAGATAGATGAGGAGGCCGTCCGCGAGCACGCGCAGTCCCGCGTCGACTGGCAGAGCCCGATATGGTACCATGAGGACGGGAGCGTCGCCGAGTGGTGAACCACCGACGCGGCCGATTCGGCGATAGTGAATACTTTTATGGTAAACTCCGTTCTTCGTTTGGCCATGAACGAGCGCGGAGACCCACCGGTGAAGGCGACGACGACGAGCGGGCGCGTGCTGGACGCGCTCTCGAAACTCGGCGACGCCAACCTGACCGAGGTCGAGACGGAGGTCGGCCTCTCGAAGAGTTCGGTGCACAACCATCTCGAAACGCTCCGACAACTGGGGTTCGTCGTCAAGGAGAACCAACGGTATCGACGCAGTCTTCGGTTTTTCGAACTCGGCTGTTCGGTCCGGTCCGAAGCCCCCTTCTACGGGGTCGGGAAGTCGGAGGTCGACCGACTCGCGCGGATTTCGGGACTCGCCGCGGGCCTCACCGTATTCGAGCGCGGACGGGGCGTCTGCATCTACGAGCGGACCGGCCAGAACGTTGAGGCCCCGCCCGTGACCGAAGGACAGACGGTCCCACTCTACTGCACGGCCCCGGGGAAGGCGATGCTCGCACAACTCCCGGCGGACGACCGCCGCGACGCCGTCGATGCGACGTCACTTGACCGCCACACGGACCAGACGATTACGAGCGCGGCCGCACTCCGTAAGGAACTCGACACCGCGGAGACTCGCGGCCTCTTGTCGGACCGCGAGGAGTGGCAGACCGACCTCCGCGGTCTCGCCGCTGGCGTCGTCGACCCCGAGGACGGTCGGGTCGGGTCGATATTCGTGTTGAGTTCCTCGGAGAGCATGTCCGGAAAGCGTTTCCAACAGGACGTGCCCGGACTCATCATCAGTTCCGCTAACCAGATTCGGAAGGCGCTCCGCGAGTCGGTCTGAGTCGCGGCGCTCCGTGCCTCGCGGCCGCTCAACGCCTACTTCTGTTCTCTCTTCGTCCGATAGCAGCTTCGACCACCGAGCGAGTTCGCACCCCACACGGAGCATTAGTGGACGACTCGTCCCCTTCGAATTGTGTTCACTATATCCGAATACTACGTTGGGACACCCATTACTGTCGTGCCTGTGTCATTACGTGTCTTCACCGACGGTCAAGACATCCGTCTCATGCCGCACAGTAGCGATACGATAAGGATTAGTGACTGTATCATTTGTTCATACCTCGATCGGAGGTGGTAAGCGCACGGTCTCAGCCCCGGCACCAGACAGTCGCCCCGACGACTGGGTGGGAGGACCCTCAACTGGATGTTCATATCAAAAATGGAACGTACAATCACGAGGGCGGTGTCGCTTTGAGTCGGTGTGCGACTCGTAGATCGTCCATACATGACAGACGCACCGCTGTAACGTTATAAATTACAGAATTACATGTGTAATTGAGGACCACCTCATCAACTGTTACGAGGCGTGGAGCGAACGGTCATTAGGTCGCCAGTCAAGAAGAGGGTCTACCCGTGTGGGCCACAACTCTACTTACCGCCAAGAGAGTCATAAGAGTGTTCAGTTTTGTGAGCCACTAATTTTAGAGAGATTGAATGAAACTACTGTATATCGTAGAATGAATGGAGATGTGTGAATTATATGACTTATTCAGATACTCAATCAACAGGAAGTCTAGTTAAGCCAGTTTGAGGCACGAGCAGGTCGTTGAGTATGTTTGGGATGAAGCCCGCAGACCTGCTCAGTGAGTACTTTGCGACAGATTTAGAAGAAACGTGGGAGCGTGAGCGGACGGCGATACTCGTCAGGGCGCTCGCCGTCCAGCTCCACACGACTGGTTGTTCACTCAGAAAGACAAAACAGATTCTTCGATATCTCGGCATTGAACGCTCTCTCCAAGCTGTTTGGCAGTGGGTACATCGGCTTGCTGACAGTTATCACAACCCGCCTGAGGCGAAACCGAAGCGGGTTGCGGTCGACGAGACTGCTATCAAAATCAACGGTGAGTGGTCTTGGTTGTACGCTGCAATATACTTCGACATAAAAGTGATGCTTGACGTTGCGCTGTTCAAGCGTCATGGAACCGATCCGGCGGTTGCGTTTCTCCACGGAGTCTGTAAGAAACACGACGGTTCAGAGGCGGTGTTTCTGGCTGATTCCTTCGGATATCAGACTTCCTGCTCTCGATTAGGGTTGAACAGTCGGGTTGATTACACAGACCGAAACCTGATTGAAAAATGGTTTCACACATTCAAAATGAGAGTTGACCGTTTCCACAATTCATGGGTGGAAGTCGGCTGAGCGTCCGCCAATGGCTTGCAGTTTTCATCCATTACTGTAATTTTCAGCGACCGCATCAGTCGCTCGACGGAAGAACGCCAGCTCAGGAGGTTAACTAGACAGTGCCCTGGCTCAGATTGAGTCCACAACCTAAGTTAGGAACAACAAACCACCGGCCTCACGGTGAGTCAGACTCCTGTTTCGACCGGCACCTAGCTCGTCGAACGACGAATGTACCAACCAACATAGCGATTACTGTAAGTACAACGCCGAATCCCGGTGAGTCACTAGCCGTCGTGGCTGGCTCGTCAGTTGTGTCTATCGTGTCCGTTATGTCCGATTCGGTTGTCGCGGCTGACTCGTCAGTTGTGATTGTCGTGTCGGTCGTGTTTGCAACTGGAGTCGATCCGATTACGAACGTCGACAGTCCTGGCGATGTGGCTTCCAGCGTATACCGCGCATCAGTCTCCTCAACGATAGTGGTTGGTAGTCGATTCCACTGAGTCGTCTCGGCGCGGTAAAGCGCGACGGAGTCGGAATTGAGGCCCGAGTCGGCGAACTGTGACTTGCGGAGACTAACGGTGAATATCACGTCTTCGATATCCTCGTCGGCAATCGTATGGTCGACGGTAATCGTCCCCATCGACTGCGCTTCCGTCCCAGAGGTAAACGACGGCTCGGTTTCGCCACTTCCGGCGTCACTGGTCGTGATGTCGAGTTCGAAATCCGAATCGTCGTCGATATTCATCTGCAGGCCGGTGAGTGACAGATTGCGTTCGGTATCGTCAGAACTGGTGTCGCTGAGTAGGATCTCGACTGGTTCGTCAGTCGAGGGGTCCGAGACGTCGACGCGCCACGTACCCTCTCCCTTATCTCCGGCGGTTACACGAACTTCGGGATCATTACTGGACGACGAAGATGACCCCAAATCATGGGGCGTTGGTTCGTCAACGCCGATGATCGTTACCGTAATCGTCCCACGTGCAGTATCACCGTCGACATCCGAAACAGTGTAGGTAAAGTTGTCTGTCGTATTTTCCCCATCCTCAAGGGACTCGAACTGCCCGTTCGGGTCGTACGTCCAACTTCCGTTCCCATAGACGGTGAGGTTCGCCCCCGAGCCGAGGGTGAGGACTCTACCGCCGCTGAACATCGTGCCGTTGACCGCCGTCAGTGAGTCGCCAGCGCTGGTAGCGGTCCCTAGTTGTATGAGGTTGACGCTCTCGCCGTCGGCGATGGAAAGCACGGTGTCCTCGCGAGTTGTTTGTGAGCTGTTGTCGGGTGCGATCCGGGGTTCGGCAGCATCGATCACGGTAACGGTGATTGTCTCGGTGGTGTTGATGCCGAACTCATCAGCCGCCTGCACGTCGACCACGTACTCGTTGTCCCCGTCGGCATCGGTCGCGTTCTCGAAGTCCGGTGCGCTGTCGAACGAGAGGGTGCCGGTGGTTGCGTTGGTGCTGAATGCTGATCGATCTACCCCACCGACAAGCGAGTAGGTGATGTTGGTATCGTTGCCGTTTCCGTCGGTAGCGTTCACGTCGGCTACAATGACGGTGTTTTCCGCGACGGCCCAGTTCTCACTAGTGGTGAACGTCGGCCCTGTGTTGTCGACGGTGAACGACTCGCCGCCCGTATAGCTCCCGTCGGTACTCCCGGCTGCTCCGGATTCGACCAGCGCGTTACCGTCGGCGTCGGTAATACTGTCGTCGTCGACGAGGTCGACTCCGAGGTCGCCCGTGCCCGAGACGGTGTCGACGGTGACGATGTACCGGCTGTCAGCACCGGTAACCGAGATGTCGTCGTCTCCATTGGCTGTTGTCGCAGTACCAGTCGTTGCAAGCGTGAAATCGTCAGCGTCCACGCCGGTGACCGGCTCCGAGAATGTCACGGTGAGGTTCACGCGTTCGGCGGTGGTTGCCTGAACGTCTGGGTCATTCCGGGTAATAGACTCGACGACTGGCTTTGCAATACCCTGCGCTTGAAGCTGTTCCGTCCGGTCGATTCCCCGCAGTATCGGATAACCGTCCATCGCCGCGTCCGTATCCTCGCGTTCGACCATTCCCCACGTGTTGGTGAAGTCGAGACCGGTCATGTTCGTCTCCGCACTCGCCCCCTGCATCTCGGGAGCGGGAGCGGTGTCGGCCGTCGCTCCGAAGCCGCTGACGTCGGTGAAGGTTATCGGCTCCCACCCATCTCCCGTACTCACACTGTCCTCGTTCGTCGTTCCTACGTCCCAGTAAGCCTGCTCCACGGTAGTCGGTTCAACAGCGGAGCCACCGACGAGGCCACCAATCCCCTGCGTCTCGTCGTCGATACTGAGAGACCCAGTGGCGTACGAACGCTGAACCGTTCCTCCAGGGTCCGCTTGGAACGACCCGAGTACTCCACCGGCGTACCAGCTCGCAGTAACCGTGCCAGTAGCGTAGGAATCCGCTATCGTTCCCGTGGAGACGCCGACCAGTCCGCCAGCAGACGTGCTGCCTCCCCCTCCGTCGACGGCTCTTGCAGCGAAGGAGCGATTGACCGTCCCCTGGTTGAAACCGACCAGTCCGCCAAACCAATCGCTTCCACGAGTCGGTTCTCCAATCGCGTAGGAGCGACGAACCGTCCCATCGTTACGGCCGACTAGGCCGCCAACTCGATAAGTCCCGGTAACCTCACCAGTGACGTGAGAGTTCTCGACGGTCCCATCGTTATACCCGGCGAGCTGTCCGGTTCTTCTCGCGCCGGTGACGGATCCACCCTCGAGACCGATGTTGGTGATCGTTCCTCCCGACGCAACCTCACTAAACAGGCCAACGGAGTATGTCCTTCCTCGGTTGATAGTCAGGCCGGAAATCGTGTGGTCGTCGCCATCGAAGGTGCCCGTAAACTCGTTGTTTTTGTCCCCGATCGGGTCAAACCCATTGTTGCTGTCCCACGTCGATGTCTCGCTCGCGTTGATATCTCGGGTTAGAACGTAGTTATTCCCCAGTCCCTTGTCATCGATACACTGGAGTTTGTCCAGCGTATCGACCTCGTAGTACGTTTGCCCCGAGATGGTCTGATTGGTCCATGAAACGGCGCTACACTGCGATGTGTCCGGCATATCGGCGGCTGCCACCCCCGAAAAGGCGGTGACACCGACACCCAAGGAAACGACGAGGAGTGTTATTACCACGAGTAGCCACCGACTGACCCTCGCACCCATCAGACACTTACTCCGTCCAACCTTCGGTTGCGTCGATCGCGGTCCACGGTCGCCCGTAATGCGGTTTTATTCATATATTCAGTACGAATTCAACCGCAAGTATAGTCATTGGCTGAGACGGTGTTTCACGGCATGAGACATCAGTCATTCAGACAACAAGAACCGCAACCACAGCTGTGTGACGGTGACGCCGACACTCCGACTGCGTGGCGTGATATATTGGAGGAGACGAAATACGTATCATTCATAGCCTCATGATAGTCGTATGAATCGCTACAGTCGTGATCCCACCCGACTGTTGAACCACCAGCCACTATTGGCTGTGGCCCGTGCTCGGTCGGTCGACCGGTCGACATTAGAGACTGAACTTGACGTGTCAAGAGCGACCGTCTACCGCCAGACCTCCGCGCTGGTCGACGAGGGACTGCTCAAACGGACCAACCGAGGGTACCGGACGACTGGCGCGGGAACGGCTGTTCTCGACGCTGCCGAACGTTTCGAGCGCTCGCTGGCGGCGGCAGACCGACTGAAGCCGCTGCTCGAACACCTCTCGCCGTCCGTCCTCACCGAAAACCTCCATCTTTTCGCCGACGCGACGGTGATGGCAGTCGACCCTGAGTCACCCTATGCCATTGAGCAACGCCTCGAATCCGTCATCAGCGATGTCGACGAGCGAATCTACGGGGCTGCAACGAGTTTCGGCTCACCGGTGACGCTCGCTCGGACCGTTGACTGCGTTGAGGGAGGCGTTGACTTCGAGTGGGCTCTCCCGCAGGCGGTCCTAGAACGCCTCGAATGCCAACACGGCGAGCTGCATGAAACAGTACGAGCCCACGACAACGCTTCCGTCTACGTCACCGAGGACGTGGTTGACCTCTCGTTGTACGACGACACGCTCGTGCTCACAGGGTTCGACACCGACCGGGGGACGCTGGCGGCCGTCGCCATGACCGACAGCTCTGCAGCCGTCGACTGGGCTTGCGACGTCTTCGAAACCCACCGTGAGCGCGGCGAGCGACTAAGCTAAGTGGGCCACGGCGGCGCCACCACCGAAACCCACGGTGAATAACCTTCTCGCTCCGTATTGGTATAATTCTGAATGTGTGATTTTCATTGCTCAATAGGGCACTGTCTAGTTAGTGACCTCCTCAATCGGTGTTCCCATCGAGCGCTTGATGCGGTCTCTGAAAATTGTAGTATTGCACAAATTGTATGGGAGATTTAGTTAATCCTACGGATTGGCGTGGAATATCCAGCCTGCCATCGACGGTGGACTGCGTAGGAAGTGTCGGATTCACTCCCGCCGTAAACGGCGGGATGCTCTCCTCGAAGAAAGATAGCCTATTGGACATTCCATAGTGCCGTGTCGAACGCAGTCAGATTGCGGATGTGACGGAACGGTCCGGACTGATCGAACGCCTTCTGGGTGTCTCCTCGATTTCACTAGCACAGCGCGGTAACAATCTCATACACTCTGCTGTCTCGATACTGCCGACATAGCAGTCTTCAATCTCGGTAAGCAACCCGTTAGCGTCTGATCTTGTCAGTTCGGGAGAGGTCACGGAAAGCCAGCCGATTTACAGTCTGGACGAGGGGTGTGTCACCATCGAAACCATCTGCAGGGGAAGAACAGTTTCCACTCTCAGTCACTTCATTCACTGCCGCTAGAGAGCGTGACCTCTTCCTAGAAGTTGCAAAGACGATGGAGCGGGCATTCGACAAGGCTCAAGTGGAGGCGTAAGTATGCCACGAGGAATGGTTGAGCGGTTCGAGAATCCATCAGACGAAGGGGACGATGAGAACACTAAGGCCGAAGAGGAAACTGCAGCGACGTCGTCAAAAACAGAAGCAGAAACTCGAGGGTCAGGGAAGGCCACGGGTAACCAGTCGAACCAGCAACAGGGCTCGACCGCGGGTACCACCGAATCGTCCGCAAGTGAAGCGAGAGAGACAGACGACGAGCCGTAGAATATCCGTGAGGACTGAGACTCAGCCACGATATACGTAGAACCGGAGCAGAGCGAGGATATCGAGATTACATTTACTCGCCTGAAAAAGCAGCTGAAACGCGAGGGTGTCACGCTGGAGAAGAACAAACACTTCTATCGTGGGATCTTCGAGGTGGCGTTTGGCGAACACCAAGAGGAAACGAAAGAGAAGATTCGGGACTCGCAAAGCAAGACGCCAATCAGTGAATCACTGATTCACGGAGTGTCGAATCTATATCAGGTCACAACTTCACTTTCGACTCGATAACGGTGGCCAATCGACATTTTGTGATTGATTCAGACGTTAACCAACAGAATCACAAGCTCGGAGATTTTTGTTGGTTAAGGAATCGAGAGTTTGACTCGAATTTCTGAACCGGAAGGAGAAAATTGTGGGAACACACACCCCTCGTCAAGAGTGAAAACGATTGAAAGGGTGAGGGGTGTTATCCACAAGAAACAGAGGTCGAAAAGACAGAACACGGACGAACCCACGGAGAGAGTCGTTAAGACTGAGATTGACGGCGAAATAAGAGGAAAGCAGATGAGTAGTTCTTCACGAGATCCAGACGAATACTAATTCGTCTCTTTTGTTGTGGAGAATACAGTTAGTGGGCTATTCGAACCAATAAGATATAAATCTTCTAGATAATACTAAGAATTCTGATGGGTGTGCGTTCTGGTTGATTCCCCGGAAGCTCGATGCGTGTGTTTCCGTCTCTCTTCCTGTGATTCGTGTCGTTTGCAGGCGATACAGTCGTGCAATTCTCATCTTGCTACCCGGATCTTCTCGTGCTGTTTCACTCTGGACGAGGGGTGGGTGGGTGTCTTTACGTCGTGACTTTTATGTGATTATTCTCTCGATACCCCAAACTCTCGACACCCTCAAGATTGGTGCAGAATACAGGTCAACAGCTGTGTTTTGTGTCGATGGCTACGACTGAAAACAGGAAGCATCTCCTCGAACTTCTGTTCAACCGAATAACGAACCTCGCGACTGTTTTCACTCTGGACGAGGGGTGTATGCCGTGCGTCAGACGTCTTTGTGTCTGCTCAATGTTTGACGTCTTTGCTCTGATTGAGTTATACTCTTGATGGGGGGTGTGCATTTTCGAGCCCAGTGGAAGATTAGTGGTAATTCACTCGGGACGAGGGGTGGTCAAATATTGGTTTCTGTCCGCTATACAGTCTTGGTGAGGGGTGTTTCATCGTCCAAATCACTTGCACGGGAAGGACGCCTTTCACTCTGGATTACCTCGTCTCTTTTACCGACTGACATTGGACGCTCTAGGCAGTAGGTCCTAGTCATGGGCTGATTTACACTCTTGTCGAGGTGGGAGAATAATTAAGTAGCCAGGTTGCGCGGTATCTGGTATCGATGGCTGATGACCCGTCGCAACTCTCTGACTTCAACGACCGGTACGAAGACCCGGCTGAGGATCCGCTGTTCAATATCGATGGAGACGATCCCGACCGGGTCGACATTTTCACTCGCAAGGAACTCCTGAAGGTTGGTCACGTCCCGGAAAGTGCCCGAATCGTCGGCCGTGACGAAGAAATCAAAGACATCGCTGCTGAACTCAGGCCGATCGTTCAAAATGACCCGCCTAACAACGTCATGATCTACGGCAAGACAGGGACGGGCAAGTCGCTGGTTGCTCGCCATGTCACAGAACGTGCCCGTCGAGCCGCAGAGTCAAATGGGGTTTCGGTCGGGACTGTCTACGTCGACTGTGCACAGCACAATACTCAGACCCGTGTTGCCCGAACAGTGACACGGGAGCTCAATAAGACCGAAAAAACTGACTTCGACGTCCCACGTGCGGGGATTGGCAGTGGAGAATATTACGACTACCTCTGGGAGATATTGAATCTCGCCTACGATGCTGTTATCATCATTCTCGACGAGGTTGATCGTCTCAACGACGACGATATTCTGATGCAGCTCTCACGAGCCCGTGAATCTGGGAAAGCCGATTGTCACCTGGGTGTTATCGCGGTGAGTAACAAAATCGAGTATCGAGACCAGTTGAACGAGCGTGTCAAGTCAAGTCTTCGTGAAGAAGAGTTCGTCTTCCAGCCCTACGACGCGAATCAACTCCGTGGGATAATGAAGCACCGCCGTGACGCGTTCCACGACGACGTTCTCTCTGACGACGTCATCCCGCTAACTGCGGCACTCGCCGCACAGGAACATGGCGACGCCAGGAAGGCGATCGAGATTCTCCGACACGCGGGCGAACTCGCTGAGCGAGAAAACGCTGACCAGGTCGTCGCAGAGCACGTTCGCGATGCTCAAGAATGGGCAGAGGTTGACCGATTCGAGGAGTTACTTCGTGGATCGACGACTCAGGTCAAGTTCATTCTCTACTCACTTGCATTGTTGACCGAGGAGAGCTCGAACGAAGACGAATTCTCGACAAGCCGTATTTACAAGCGCTACCAGAACACTGCTGAGACGGTCGATGCGAAGGTTCTGAGCGAACACCGCGTCTATGAACTGCTGAAGGAGCAGGCGTTCCTCGGCGTGGTGGAATCGACCCGAACTGGCGGTGGACGGGGAGAAGGGAGCTACCTTGAGCATCGACTGGTTCAGGATACTGGTATTGTGCTGAAATCTGTGCTCCGTGATAGCCGACTGGAAGATCTCGCGTAATCTCCGTTTTCCCCGACTACACACCCCTGGTCACGAGTGTAAGTTCTGACTTGTTCAGTCTGGTAACCCACACCCCGTGTGCAAAGTGTAAATATGCGCTATTCATGCGCGAGAGCGCTTAAGGAACAGTTGAGGTCTTTGATTATTCATCTTGTACACGGGGTGTGTCACCTCTCAACTTGTCATTCGATTCATCTCTCACACGGGGTCCACGGGTAATCAGAAAATTCACTTCGCACACGGGGTGTGGTGGCCCTCGATCTCATGGAAGTTGCCCTTCCTATTCACCGGAATTGACTGGTCCTTTATACTTAGACTTGATTTTGTCACCCTCTCGCCACTGCCAGTAGTAGTAGCGATTGTCGTTGATCTCTTTGATCGTAATCGTCGCCTTCGTGGGGACATCATCTGGAAGGTCATCCGACCGTTCTTCGAGTTCCCCTTCCGGTGGCTCTTCCTCGCGACGAACCTCACGCTCCTTGTGTTCGGCCAACTCTTCGGCATAGCGGGCAACGTCTCGGAGACTGTTCGGCGATAAGTTATTCAGGGCGTCGACGACTTCTGTGGAGAGGCTCGTCGGCGGCGTCGGTGGTTCGTAGGACATCGGCAGCTGCCTCGTGTTAACCAACACAAGGGCTAATCAAAAATTTTGTTGGTTAAACTGCTGATGCCGACTTCCCGTTTTCCTCTGGTTGTAACGCTACTCGAAACTGGTATATCAACAAGTTTCGCGCTACGTTACACATGCTGCGAGGAATCGACCAACATCCGGACGCAAGCCTAGACTTCCTCGTGAACAAGTAGCGCCAGTTCGTCACTCTGGTCGGACGACCTCGTCGCAGGAATAGCACTCAGCGAAAACGCCAGTTGACCCATCCGCCATCCTCGAACTCGATGATCGACTGGTATGCCTCAATCTCTTCGCCGCAGTCAGAACATCGACCAAGCGCCGTCGAATCACTCGTCATGGGGGTGGAGACGCATGTGACACAGTCCGGTTCGATAAGGGTCACGCGATGCCACAGCAAAGTTGTTTGGTCGAGCCGGTGACGCCGAAAGTAGTTGGTGAACCGTCGGGCTACTTGCGCCTCAGGCTTCCAAGAGCCGTGAGTTACACGCTGTTGGTTATGTCATCTAACCCAAACAGCCGCAAGTCACCCCGCTTTGCAACTGCTTCTTGGACAGTTTGGGTCGCCCCGCTCCGAGTAAATAGTGCATACTCTTTGTCGATATCTCCGCCACTGTCAGGGGTCCATCTGATCTCTTCTGTGTGTTCTTCGAGTGACGCAAGAGCACTGTAGTCGAGCGGAGCATTCGTGAATTTACACTCGCCGACGACCATTGTCCCCTCCGTAGTAAAACCGACGACGTCGACTTCGTGTTCTTTGTACCACCACCGGCCGAGATCTAAGAACGTTTTGTCTGGATACAATCCAGGAAGTGCGTCTTGACAGAGGACTTCAAATTGTGAACTCACGAAGTCAGGGAGTTCGGGCTCGATGACTGCCTTATACGCTTCGTCGCCCAATCGCTCGTATCGGTCTTCGTTCCCGTAGACAAATCGGAACCAGAACCGAAATAGTGGGTCGAGAATCCGGTAGCGGCCACGGCGGGAGCGAGCTTTCTCTTCTGTGAGTGGAACTTCGCGTTCGATGAGCCGAAGGCGCTCTAATTTCTGGGTGTAGGTCGAAATCTGCTTTCCGTCGATTCCAACCATCTGTGCAATCTCATTTGACGTGGTATTCCCTGCAGCGATTGCCTTGAGAATCGCAAAGTATCGATTCGGCTCAGTTAACTCAGTTCGGAGGACGTACTCCGGTTCGTTATGGAGATATCCCCGCTGTGAGAGGAGGGATTCAGAAATCACGGTTCCAAGGTCGTGATCAAGATCGATGCCATCGAGATAGTATGGAACACCACCGAAGACACCCCATGCAAATATCCGGTCTTCAGGCGTGTAGCTTTCCGGGAAGAACTCCTGGGCAGCAGCAAATCCGAGTTGTCGGAGATCGATCTTCTCGGTGAATCGCCCGTAAAGCGGGCTGTTTCCTAACAGCGTTGCTTCCTCCATCATACTAATCGATGACCCAACGAGAATGAGTGTTCCACTCGTGTTCTGGAGGCGTTGGTCCCACAATCGCTGAATCACCGAAGGAACGCTCTTGTCGGCGTCGATGAGATATGGGAACTCGTCGAGTACGACAATTCCTCCCTGTTCGACGAGGTACCCGAGTAGTGACTCCCAATTCTGTTTGATGTGTTCAATTCCAGGGAAGGAACCTGAGGCGGCGTCAACGAATTCGTCGAGTTGCACCTGTGGTGTCGTCTGCGTCGCTTGGTATACGACGGCATCATCTCTCTGCGTGAGTGAGTGTTGAACGAGTTGCGTTTTTCCGAGACGACGCCGTCCAAAGATGACAATCATCTCTGGGCTGTCGGACGCGTAGCACTCTCGCAACCGAGATAGTTCGATTTCCCGATCCACAAAGCGTTCCATGAACCTCATATATTCTCGCAAGAAGTTAATCGTGCCGATAACCAAATTCAGAATAGGCTATTCTGAAATAGGCTATTTTCGATTGCTCTGTCAGACACACCACTATTGCCAGTAAAACCAGCACCCATCAACAGTCGCTATGAAGACGTGATTTAGAATCGATAGTGACCCGGCACTCACATAGTAGTAACTCGGTCGAGAATGGCGATTCCGTTCCTCGTCACGGGAGTTCCTCGGCCACGTCAACTAAGTCACTCATTCAGATTCATTTTGGTTTACCCCAGAGTGATTTACCCGAAGGTAAACTACTTTGCGTCAGAGTGTGAACTGTGATGTATGAGTACCGATCTGGGAACCGCTGGTGGAGAGAGGTCCCGTGAACTGATCCATTTCGTCACCCAGCAGACGCGGTTCGCGCTCGTCAATAACATCCTCCAGCATCCCAAGCAGCTGCCTTCGATGTACGAACTCGAGGAGCTCAACCCCAGCGTCAGCGATGCCACCGTCTACAAGCACATCCAGAAGTTGATCGACGCCGGCATCGTCAAAGAAGTCGCACTTGACGACGACCAGCGCCGACAAGGCTATCCTTGGAAGTTCTACGGCCTGACTGAGGACGGTCGAACATTCCTTGAGGAACACAATCTGCTCGCCGCTGAGGAGACGCTCCAGCAGATCTACGAGACTATCTCCGACAAGCCCGAGAAGATGGTCAAGTACGAGAACGCGCCCCGTCCAGAACAGCAGTAGTCAAGCTACTCCTGTGCAGCGACCTCGGTATCATCCGCCTCAACGCCAAGGTCGTACTCTACGTGGATATGGCTGTACCAGATGATCGGCCGCTTTGATCGGCCATCCTGCTCAAATTCGACAAGTCCGAGTTCTGCGAGGTCGTTGATCGCGGTCGAGACGTTCTTGATGTCACGATCAACGAGTCGTGCGAGTTCGCGGAGACTCTTCGGTTCTTCGCGGGCAGTAGTCCGGATAAGTTCGAGATTTTTTCGCTCAGAACACGTGCAAGTGCAGTCTCGTCTGGAAGTGAGACGCCAGTGTGGTCATCAGTCAGTTCACCAGCGTCGGCTTTCGCTGCGGCTTCGAGTGCACGGTCGAAGAACTCGTCGTTCGATTCGACACGGACGGTGAGTGTGTTTTCGGTCATGGTTTGTGGTGGAGATAATTCCTACTGGTATTCCGGTGCGTTTCTACAGGCAGAACAGCCCAACCGTTCTGTGAAATTGAGTTCCGCTGCATCTTGAATCTCCCCGACAATCTCGCAGAGAGCTTTAGGCCAAGAGTAGGCGACTCCCCCCTGACAACGCCCATTGATGCGGATACTGTGCCGTCTCTGGCTTTCAACAGTCCCTCGCTAGATAACTCGCCACTCTGCGGATACTCTGTCAGACACACCACTCTTGCCAGTAAAAACTAGTATCCCTCAACGACCTCAGATTCATCGCATTTCTATTGGGAGAACGCGTCGATCGAGACCTTCCAGCGTCCAAAGAGTACTTTGGAACAACTACCCCGGCAAGTCTATTACTCCCCGTTACATACTGTTACATATGCCCGTTGATTTCGAAAACTACCAGCCATCGGATCTTCCAGGACCGAATACGAATGGACGGACCATTCTTCGCTTCCTTGCAGCGACTCCAGAAACAGGCTATCGAGCGGGTGAGATTGATGAGGCGCTCGACATCCCACGAGGAAGTGTTGGGACGACGCTCAGCAGACTCCATAACCAGGGGTTTGTGCGTCACAAGGGCGAGTATTGGGCGATCAATCCCGACGCCTACGATGCACATACTGCGAGCTTGATTGGCTTGGCTGCCGTGAGCGAGCAGTTTGAGGGCGACTACTACGACGAGAATCCGGACTGGGATGCAAATCTCCCTGATCTCGATGAGTCTGAAGATGCAGACTCTGGTACAGA
This sequence comes from Haloferax sp. Atlit-109R, assembly GCF_003665865.1. NCBI lineage: Archaea > Methanobacteriati > Methanobacteriota > Halobacteria > Halobacteriales > Haloferacaceae > Haloferax > Haloferax sp. Atlit-109R. The sequence continues at coordinate 127,796 of NZ_QPLO01000004.1, read as the reverse complement.
GTGAACCACCTCGGGGTCAAGCTCCGAGGCACTCGGGTTGATACCTGAACTGCGATTGCGCTGCCGCCCTTCGTTACGACGGCTCGAGTCTACTAACAAGCCCCACGGGTCCAGTTGGGATCACTAACAACGAACCGGTGTGTACAACACGAGAGCTACTGTCTGCTTGGTCCAGTTTGAAAAGCGAGCAGATTGTGCGTGGTTTGGGTTGTGATCTTCCCACCGAGAGGGCTGACGTTTTAGCCAGGCAAGTATTTATACGACGGAAGAATCAAGATTAGATTGACCAATGAGTCTTGATGAAGCGGTTGACGAAGCACTCGCGACGTACAACATGTCGCGCAGCGAAGAGGCCGAGGAAACAGGCCGAGCAGTCGCCACGCTCCAAGACTAACAGAACCGTTTAGTTGAGGTTCCGAATCTTTTCAGCGAACGCTGTTTTCAATCGACCTGGCGTTTCCTTCAGCTCCGGATAGTCTGCGCGTTCGACAGCCTCCTCAACGAACTCTGTCCAGAGTTCTTCGTGTTGCTCCGCGTGAACTGCTTCGGGGTCAAGCCCCGAGGCACTCGGCCTTCTCCGCCTGTAGAACCGCAGCGAGCGACTGCCTCTCGGCGAGTGGCAAATCGATTGTGAGTTTGGTCCTTCCCCGAATGTCTTATCACGAATTATGGATAATTCGTAAGTAAGATGGCGCAGTCACCTCCACGGTCAGGCCGCCCACCAATTCAGCAGCTTCAGACGGTGGCCAACCTCCTCGACACACCCACACTTGCTCGGCTGTATGCCCATACCTTACAACACGGACCGGTCACCGTGTCCGAGTTGGTCGACGAACTCGATATCCCACAGGGAACTGCTTACGACTATATGCAGAACCTCGAAACAGCTGGGTTAGTAGAGAAAGTCCGTGAGCAGCGCCCGTACGAATACGATGCCGAGTCCATCGCACTTACGCTCTCGACAGACGGTGAAACCCAAACAATCACACCAGCACTTATCGCCGCTGTTGCCCGCCGCGACCAGGACGAAGATATCGACATCTACATCGAGCGACATGGTCTCGACGGGCTTGCTGTCGCCCTCGAGTACGCTTCCGAGTACGTCGACGGTACGGTCAATCATCGGATTGCGTCCCGGGAACTTGACCTTTCACCGCTTGAAGCCGAGATCATTCTCCAGGCGCTGGAACCAGTTGCCACTGAGTACGCCGATTCCGGTGCATGACGACGGTGTATATCGCCGATACCGGTGTCTTCGTTCGGTGTGGTGGGCCCGACAAAGACAAATTTCAACGGCTCCGTCGAGCACTCTAACAGGCTGGTGTCTCATTGCGTGTCCCCCAACGCGTCTACGAAGAACTCGGTGGCGATCCGGCAGCGGACGCGTATCCCTCGGGAAATATTTCCTATCCCGATGGATTCGAGGAGGGCTGGATCGTGGTTGCCGACGAACTTGACTACACCAACCCGCTTGTCTCGACGGTGATGGACGAAGCCCGCCGGTTTATCGCTAACGAGACTGGCCGTGACGAAGATATCACCGAGAAAGCGGACACGGCACTCGTGGAGCTTGCTGCTCAGGTACTCGATACAGAGCAGGCGGATCACGTCGTTCTCTTGACGACCGACAAACCTAACGACGAATGAGTCAGCCATCACAGAGCGTATCGACCGCTTCATCGAGACGGGACACCACGAACGGATCTGGCGAGATTGGAACCCCGGTGAACGGACCATCCGTGTACTCCGGGATGCGATTCGAGACGCTCCAGACGAGGTCGTCTCACTGAGGGAGTTCCACTCGGCGAAGGAGCTGTTTGAAGCAGTGGAGTCCTACGACCCGGAAGCGGGCTGGAAGCGAGACGTATGTAATCGCATCTCGAGTCCTCGAAGTCTCGGGAACCTTCTCGCATCCCAGCGCGACCACCGGAGTCTGACCATTCGAGAGCACAGAAATACGAACCACTATCGGATTCACGAGTCTTCGCGTGGCGTCCAGCCCCTCGACGTCGAGGCAATCGAAGACCTGTTCGAACTCCCCTGTATGGCCAATATGGCCGAGCGCCTCCACGAGAAGAAGCCAGTCCGAAAGGACCTGTACAACTTCGCCCGGATGGTGATGTGGCTGCCACAGTATCAGGACAGCGACCTTGAGACGATTGTTGCAGACCTCAAGGGCGTCTTCTCGCGATGGCCTTGGTACGACGAACAGGTCACCGACTACCAGATACGCTACGAGTTCTCGAACACCATTGGAGGCGACACCCCGCTTCCGATGAACTGTGACAACGACGATATGCAGCGGTACTGCATCGGCCAGGAGCAGTGCCCCTACTCGATCTGGGGCAGTCTCCCATTCCCAGACGAGATGTATGACCAACTAAGTGGAGCGGAGGGTAACGGAAACGAGCTCTGACGCAGATAGCCAACCGTCAGTTAGATTACTATTCTCAGCGGACAGCGATGTGACGGAGATTGAAAACCCGTCATGCACTTTTCAGGCATTCAGTCGACCAATTCGGGCAAGAATGGGTATCGTGCTGGAAGGATAGTCTCGCAACTCATCAGTTGGGGTTGGTCAGTTCTGCTAGGGCTTGATTCTAATTTGACTCCAATCCTCTCGAATACGGGGCTTTCAACACCTCGTCAAGCACAATCTCGCTGAATCACCATTTTTCGGAACCCGTCGAGGACATTAGTAACGCCTGAAAACTGCCCGACGGGCCTCTTGCTAAATCTAAGGGCGTTTCAACTCTCTCTGCACCTCCAAAATCATCCAAAGGAAGGCTGGGGTACACGGGTGCAAACGCCGCTGGCTCTCTCCGGCCGAAGGGTCATCAAACGACGACAGTCTCTAGCCGATATATCAGAACCCACTCATTAGATGAGGGTGCGATCCGCGGTGGAGTTTGTCACCCCGAGAGGGGCGAGGGGGGCTGTCGTAGGCCCCCACTCAACAACCATGTCTTCCGAACACGAGCAACAGCAATCACGACTCTCTAGCGAGCAGGCTGAGCAACCGAGCGAAGAACCGTGGACAGATCTCGAACTGACGCTCCCGCAGGGCAGAAGTCCGACTGGCATCGTCTCATTTGTCGAGTGCGTACTCGTCGAACTCACCCACGAAGACGTCGGAGCTGAGTTCGTCTCAACGAGCGTAGCGGGCGTGAAGCGGACACAGTTCATTGCCGTCGACGGCGAGGCAGTATCTGAAACGGAAGCTCGCTGAGTGGGTCGGAGACCGGCAGGAGTTGCTCATTCCGACTGGGAAATTGCCCTTCGAGAAGGCGATCCTGAACCACTCCGAGAGGGGGTAACCAGGGCGATTTGGCCCTGTTGGAATCCTCAACAACCAACATACTAATGAGGGTCAGTAAGTAGAGACCAGCAACTGGACGTGGGTGTACCGTCTACAAGTTCGATGCCTGCTTACCAAGCGTCTCGCCAGTAACCGTATCCGATGACAGCGAGGATAGTGGCGACACCGAAACTGAGGAACGTGCCGATGGACCAAACCGACGCAATCACGAATCCCCAGAGGCCAGCAACGACAACGCCGTGTTCCAAGTCGTCGATACGGCCAGTCGCGTACGCTGAACCGAAGGCGACCGTCAGCAGTAGGCCGAATATCGGTTGCTGTGCGTACAGAAACGCCCCCGCGAGGATGGAGACCACGACAATCCCCGCAAGCCCGTCGTAGAGGTTTGGAACATTGGCGGGCGTACGTGATTCTGACGTAACCATATGAATGCGTACAGACCTCGGTCGGAAAAATGGTTGGGCTCCGTCACTTTCGCCCCCGGTATGCGATTTCGTTATCCGAGGCCGTTCTGACGGTAAGTAGATGGTTACTTCGCAGACTCCCCCACCAGTTGTTTCGCCGAGAATAGTGTCTGGATAATATTATTACAACAAGGCCGAAAATTTGAATTGTACCGTAGGCCGAACCCTCTGAAACAGCCACTGCAAGCACTTCGGGTGGAACGGTACGACCAAACGAACTAATTGAGTTGTTTACCAATTCGGTATAATGCCTGAGTCCCCGCGGCCTCCACAGGACGATCACGGGAGCTGGACACGTCGGCAGTTCCTAGCTGCAGGAGGAGTGGTTGCCACCGGCGCTCTTGCTGGGTGTAGTGGACTACCTGGAACCGGGCCACGAACGCTTGATACCGTCGTTCACGAAAACTCGGAAGACGAACTGTCGTGGGATTTCCCGGGCCAATCCGACGCTGAGAGCATCGGGTACGTCGAAATCCGTAGGAAACCACAATTCGACTCGGAGGGCTCGATTCCGTCACTGTGGTTCACCTTCAACGCGAGTATCGATCCGTCATCGTCCTACAAGCTGGATCAGTTCACGGCGACGTTCGCCACTCCGAATACCTATTTCGACCAACACGGCCAACTCACCTACCTGGTCAGCCCACCAACGCGAAGTGACAGCTTCAACACCTACTATCAGCGGGCCTGGGGTAGGACGACCCACCGGCAGTTCGTAATGGATATGGATGACATCGGCCTCGATGGGACAATCCAGTTCCCGTTTGTCATTCGAGACCCGCAAGCACTCCCATCGACGTTGCAGTGTTCGTTCTCGGTTCAGGCAACCGAATCAGGGACGTTTGGGGAGACCGTTACCGCATCGGATTCAGGCACCTTCGAGTTTGACTAAGAAGAGGAAGAAGGCAGTTCAGGTTGATGTCTGATACGGAGATGTGACAGAGTCAACCGGTTCGGTGCCTCTGGTGGCGAATTTATATCAACAATCGAGATGTTTGGTGATCGCACTACCTATCGGTCGCTGTCGGTGAATCATTCACAGTTCGTTCGCAGCGTCACCGTATTCCCTGACGTGTAAATCAGACCATGGCTGACAGGAACACGTCCCGTCGAAGATGCCTCGGATACAGCCCACAGCTCGCTCCCGTCCTCAATGCTCAGACCGACAGTCCGGTCAGTCGTCGGAACGACGACCGACTCCCCAACGACCAATGGAGGGCCTGCGACATCAAGGGCTTGTTCCCACTGGACGTCTCCACTCTCAACGGCCAGCGCATACACGGTTTCCTTGTCCGCGCTGAAAACGCGGCGGTGCCCGACCGCTGGCGCGAACAGGTCACCATCGTACATCGCTTTTGACCACTGCCGGTCTCCACTGGTGGCATCGAACGCCACGAGTTCGTAACGGTCGTAGCTCGCCAGGACGATATCCTCCGTGCGGACGAGCGGTTCCGGGATATTTGGCCCAGGGATCCCCCACTGTGTTTCACCCGTCTCGCGATCCAGCGCGTAGATTCCCTGGGCGGCAGAGCCATCTGCTGTGATATACACGTGGTCGTCGTCGACGGCTGGCGGTGCAGGGATGCTTGCACGCTGGTGATCGTCACCGAACGACCGCGCCCACTGCGTATCGCCGGTAAACGTATCAAGAGCGGTTACATCGCCCCGATCGCTCGTGGCGACGAGGAGGTCGTCAGCGACAGTCGGCGGATTGGGTCTGCCAGCCGTATCATGTGTCCAAGTGGTCGTCCAGCTAGCGGTGTCGAGTGCGACGATCCCGCCAGTCGATGGTTCAGTATAGTCGCCAAGTACGGGCGTAACAGCAATCGAACCTGCGAGGGCTGGCGGTCCAGTTGGACGCCGATTGAGTTCGTGGGTCGTCTCGGAGGACCCGTCGTCGAGTTGTACGGTTGTCACGATTCCACTCTGCTCGCGAGGCGCGCGGCCGACGACGACAGCCGTATCATTTGTGGCAACGAGTCCGGTGATATCGATATCGTCCGCGAGGGAACTCGCCCAATAATCACCGCCAGCCGTGAGCGTCGGCTGATCGGGAACGGCGTTCGTATTGTGCGGAGAGGCACGTGTCTGTGGCCACTGCGCGACGCCAGGATCTGTCGGTGTACACGAATTGGTCTGGCAGCCAGCAGTTGCCGCGAGAACTGTCGTGGCTGAGACTGCAAGGTATTCACGGCGCGATATGGAGGGCATCTGACCGAAACGTCGGATACAGAACCCATAGGGGTTTTGGATATCCATCGGTGGGCGGGTTACTCGAAGCCTGCTGTTTTTCAGGGGCCGGAATGGGTGAGTCCCGCCGGAGGCTCGTGATTTGATGCCCGAGAAACAAGGCGACGATCCATTCCACGATTGCGAGTTAGGTCCCGAGGCGATCCTCGGAACACACACCTTCAAAGACGTCCTATTCACCGACGAGACAGAAACCCCGGTGAACGTGCTCACCGGCGAGACACCGGCACATTCGCAAGCAACCGTCGAGGAAGCGAAGGAGTTCGCTGCGAGTATCGCCACGGAGACGCCTCAGATCGCGCTCCCCGCATCCGTCGAGTCGCAGGTCGAAACACAGAGCAAGCCCTACACGGCGGCCGCATTCTTCCACTTCAAGGCGACTGGCTCGCTCGAACGCCACCGCGCCTACAAGTCGGGCGCGTTCGCAGTCGACTTCGAGGCTGACTACGCATCGGGCGACCTGACTATTATTGTCGACTGAGTGGAAGTGGCCTGAAAGCGAGAATACAACCCTGTACCTCAACACGCGATACCGCTCGAAACCAACATTCGTCCTGACGGCCGCCTCCACCAATCCGAGCGGATAGCAACATGTTGACCGCAACTCCCATTCTATTACCAAGACGTGATACCGCACTTGGTTTGTGGCGTGTCTGGGTGGGGATGTTACAAGCGGAGTTCGTCGTTGGTAACAAGTAGCGATTGCATCAATGATTTCGAGAACTTCACCAGAAGAAATATTGTTAGCTAACTAACTAATTCCAATTGGATGTTTGACAGAATCTCCCGCCGAAGGTTCGTCCGCGTGAGTGGCGCTACCATTGGACTTGCCTCCTGTGTTGGACTCACATCTGCTCGTGGGTCTACTGAGAAACGACAAAATCACATTGAGGCAAAAATCGATACTACGATTGAAAATGGTGTGAAGTACGTCGTCTCACTCGCTCGTAACAAGAAGACGGATGAGATTGATGGTGTAATCCTCCCGGTGTCCGTTGACGATCGTAAGGAGCAACCGCTGAAATTAGCATTTAACGACTCAGATTCGGATCTGTATGAGGTTTCAGATGATGTACTCGCACAAGTTCAGGAATCTGTTTTCGAAGCTAAGTCAGACACAATGGTGACTAAAGAGACAACTGAAAGACAAGACGTGGTCCAGACTGACATTTGGGGCCCTCTACGTGATATCGTACAGCGATCAGATCCCAGTCGCGGAGACATAGAAACGCAAGAAGAATCACTATTAGAAGATGTTGTAAAAGAAATCGCTGCCGGGACAAAAGATTCGATCAATCGAATTGGTGCGTACTACATTAAAAGTCCAGAAGGTACTGAGTGCGATGCCTCAGCAAACAGTAACCCGCACCGTCAATTGGGTGTCTCAATTGATTACGAAAAGAAATTAGGCGAGTTCACCGAGACAGCTGTTACTGGTGTATTGGGTGCTGTGCTTGGAGCCTTTCTTGCTGGTTTAGCTGGTGCTGCTCTTGGTGGCTTACTTGGCGCTATAGTTGGCTTTGGCATTAAGTATCTCAAAGACACAACTAACGTGACATTCGTCTATCGTGATATCGATAAATGTGCTCTCAGCGCCTGCTCGCCGTTCATGAAGCCACTCGTGAGTGGTATTTGGATGGACGAAGACACCGACCTACTTGAGGTTGATATCGGCCAAGCGGATCTTCCTGCAGTCCATCTTGAAAATGGTGCGCAGGTTGATGTGGGCTTTAGAGATGAGTTGAAGATCTCATCTTAATCGAGTCACGGAAACATACGAACAGCCAAACCTACTATCACAATATTGGTGACAGACCTGATGAAAGAGTTCTTAATGAAGATTAGAGATGAGGCAGACCAAGAGCTACAGCATCCCTTGCCAGGAATTATTCTCGTCGGCCTCGCCGCTGGATTAGGTGTGCTCCTCATGGGCAACCTAGTCAAATCAGTTCTGGGTGGTTCAAGTATTATCGCTGATTTTGCAGCGATTTTTGGAGCAGGTTTCTATGCTGCTGTTGCGTACTATGCTCTCGCAAAGATCGGGCTTTAACCGTTCAGGTAAGCCTTTTCTGAGGTGTAATGTTTCCTTGAGAGAATTTTAACCAACAAAACTTGGTCTTTTCAGGTCACAACGGGACACCAACGATAGACTCCTCTACCAACGAACACGGCCGAGCCAGCCGAAGCACTCACTGTCGCATTCCAGCTGAAAAGACCAAACTAATTCTGTTGGTTAAGGTAGTCGTATCACTCCCGAACTGAGGATACTTCATTGCTCAAAAACCAGCCGCTAATTTGAGATACTGATGCTTCTTGTTCTGAAGTTCAATCGTCGGCAGTATACGCACCGCTTCGGTGCTCGATTCGATGGACCTCGAGGATTGACTCGTCGTAGTCCAAGACACAAGCCAGACGATACTGTCCGATACGGAGTTTCGAGAATGGCCCACCAGTTAACGGCTCAACAAAGTCGTCAGGATCTCGCCACTCTGAGTCGACAATCTCGTCGAGCTTTGAGAGGATCCGGTCTTGAACGTGCGTATCGAGCCCTTTGAATTGGTTCGCAGCGCGTGGTGAGAACTTCCACGTCCAGTCTTCCTCACTCACCATCCGTGTCTCGATCCATCATTTCGAGGACTTCGTCTCGCGAGACTAAATCTGATTCACCGGACCGGAGGTCGTGTTCGCTCGCTGCGATTTGCTTCCATCCTTCTCGCGAAAATTCGGGATGTTTGATGGCGTCACGAGCAGCGTAGCGAAGGAATTCGCTCCGTGAGTTGAACCCCTGTTCTTCCCACGTTGCGTCGATGTCTTCGAGGAAGGCTTTGCTTAGCCGGAGGTTTATTTGCACCATCTCTGGGCCGTTATTGCTGGACCCTGTATCAGCATCGGGCATATACGTGTGCTATGCGTCCGTGTAGACATAAGCTTTCTCCGAAGAACTACCTGATTGCCTTGATCGAATTCTCGGTGTCGTCGAAAGATTGGTCTGTACGTATCCACATCCTGATAGCGTAATTGTCTAACCATGGACACGGATCTCAACCAACAGGTAAAACAAATCGCCAAAGCGCGGGGCTTCACCGGGTCGGAGATCCTCGAACAAGCGTTGGAACGCGGTGTCGAAGATCTCTGGGTTGACCTCGTTCTCTCGAGATACATCGACGACGAAATCGACCGCGAGACCGCAATCAACCTTGTCGGTCGAGACTGCGTCAAGCGAGCAGAGCAAGAGGTACAGGCTATCGGAGACGACGTTCGGTGGGGACTGAATGCGTGATCCTCGCGGTTGCTGATGCGGGCCCTATTGTAATCACAGAGACCGCCACATGAAAAGACCGTGTTCTTACTACTGTCCTCTCGGGCACGCTTGTCCGCCAGTTCCTTGAACTGGTCATCTCGAAGGACCGTTCCAGCTCTGTACTCGATGCTATCCTAGTGGACGGTGACGTACTAAACGCAAGACCTCGATGCGCACCGTTGGAAGAAAAGAATACGAGATCGGTACGTAACCCAGAGGTCCGCGTGTGGCTCACATCGTACACACGAAAACGACTAAGTGAGTTGGCTCACAATGTACACATCATGAGCACCGAGAAGAAGCGCGTGCAGTTTCGGGCCCCCAATCGGCTCATCGATCGGGCGGATGCACTCGCTGCAGTCCTTGGGGAAGACCGAACAGACGTCCTCGTGACCGCGCTTCGGGAGTACCTCCAAGACGCCGCTCACGACGACAAACTCGTCCAGGAGATTGCCGCCGCCTACTACGACGACGAGATTACCTTCGAGCAACTCAAAGCGCTCGTCGGCGCCGAAGAGGCGGCCAACCTCCGCGTGTTGAAACAACAGTTAGACGAGGACTTCATCGACGAGGTTGCCGACGTATAGATGGCGCAGCTTATCGCAGACGCCTCCGCCCTCGTGAGTCTCGGGATCGTTACTGGCGACGAGCCCGATCCACTCGCACTTTGTCTTTCACAGTACGAGGTCGTCGTCCCAACGGCGGTCATCGATGAACTCCGTGAGATTGCCTCCTACGATGACGTCCACGGGCACGCTGCGTCCGCCGTCCTCGACCAAACGGATTCATTCACAACACAGTCGGTTGAGCTTGATGCGGAGTTTCCGCTCGATGACGGTGAGAACGCGGCGGTCACCCTCGCAAACGAACTCGATGCCGCGCTCTTCCTCTGTGACGAGTTCAACCAACTTGGTTTGATCCACGCCTCACTCGCTGATACCCGACTCGTCACGACGCCGACGCTGCTCTCGGTGTTCGTTCGAACTGAACAGCTCTCAGCTGCTGATGCGCGCCTACTCCTCGATGACATCAGCGACGCTCGTAGCTGGGGTGCGAACAGCTACGTGCAACGCGCTCGCTCGTTGCTCAACGAGCCCTAATTCTCCGGGCTTCAACTGTACTGAAATATCTCTCTCGCGTCGAACCACGAGCGCTACGGGGCGAGCAACGATTCGAGCCGATCCCGAAGGGCGTCCCTGTGGACCGTCTCGGTCGCGACCTCCGCCTCGCCGGTTCCCATCTCCTTGAACCCCGTTCCGGTCGGCACGAGGACGACAGACTCATCAGCGGCGATATCGCCACGCTCCGCGAGGCGTGACACGCCTGCTAGCGTCGTCGCGGACGCCGGCTCGACGCAGAACCCGCCGTTGACGGCGAACTGGCGCTGAGCGGTCCGTATCTCGTCGTCAGTAACGGAGACGACGGCGCCGTCAGTATCGCGAACCGCGGCGAGCGCACGAGCGCCGCTCGGCGGGTCCGGGTTCCCAATCGAGTGAGCGATGGTGTCGCCGGTCTCGTCGGGTGACAGCGGCGTCGGCTCCGTCTCCCCGGCCTCGAACGCCCGCGTTAGCGGGTCGGCTGTCGCGGTCTGGATGAGATACAGGCGCGGCGGCTCCGCGATCAGTCCCGCGCGCTTGAGGTCCCGGATTCCGAGCCAGATCCCCGAAGCGAATCCACCGGAGCTCGCCGGTAGCGCGATCACGTCGGGCGCCGCCGGGGCGAGCGACTCGTAGATCTCGAATAGTGCCGTTTTGTACCCGCTGATGCGGGTGGGCACGTCGCTCACGAGCACGTCGATTGGGAGGCGCTTGGACAGCTCAAGCGCGTCCCCGTACAGCTTCCCGTAGTCGCCGGCGACCTGTACGATGGTCGGCTCGTACTGAGCGATGAGCTCCAGCCGCACTGACGAGGTCTGCTCCGGAACGAACACGACGCACTCTCGATCGAGGCTCGCGGCGTGGGCAGCGGTGCTGATCGCCATGTTACCGTACGAGACCGTGCCGACGACGTCGCCACCGGTCGCGACGGTGTGTGGAACGGCCACCGCGCTCCCGCGGTCCTTGTACGCACCAGTTGGATTCTCACCCTCGTCTTTGACGAACACCCGAGCGCCCGCGGCGTCGTCGAGTCCGGGGCTCCTGACGAGGGGCGTGCCGCCCGCGGCCCGCGCGACACCCTCGGGGCGATCAATTGGCAACAGCGCTTCGTACCGCCACATCCCACCCCGGTCTCGACAGTCGGCCCACGAGAATGCCGTCGGGTCCGTGTCAACCCAGAGTGCTTCCCCGCAGGCGCACCTGACCCGGGCGCCGTCGTCGTAGCGCTCTCCGCAACGGTAACAGCTCAACGAGAGAGACATAGCGATGCTGTGGTGGCCGGAGACATATGCGTTCGCTTGCGGTTTCGAACGCCCCGAGCCAAAACGCCCCGCTGGGCGACGTGGTCAGACGGACAGATGAGTACGTGATGGTCCGACCCGCTCGTCGCATTCCCCTTTCCTGTGAGTAGGGTTCATCGACGCCCTGCTCACTACGTTCACGGGATCTCCGCGTTGCACGCGACCAACCATCGGTTCAAAACTCGAGAGTCGGACTCAGATGAGACGTGGACGAGCCAACCGACCTAGGCGTGCTGGGATGGAGCAGTTCGCGACGGTCCCAGTCTCGAGTGGGGTCAGTGCTTGGCGTCGATTAACCAACAGCCTGCACGGAGAGCTGAGAATTGTTGGTTAATTCCATAATCGCCTGCAAGCCCACACTTTCACTCAATTTTTCGACAGAGCCATCACCACCGTTGGAATCTCGTGAACGTCGATTAGTTCAGGTAAATTCGACGACGTAGATTTCTGCCTACACAACTGATAACACGATACAAACAAACGATAATAATAGATGTCTGAGCAACTAGTCGACACGCTCGAAGTAGACGAATTCACACTCGGCCTCGTTGGGCCTGAACAAGAGTGGGCGGGGTCTGTCCGCGACGGTGGTACCGTCAAGACACACACCCCCGCTGGGTGTTGGGGGCCGATGATTACACCGACCTTCCGCGGTGGTCACGAAGTGACACGGCCAATTTACGTCGAAAATGCCGAACCAGGTGACGCGCTCGTCGTCCGGATCAAGGATATCGAAGTCACGAGTATCGCGACGAGTACCGGGAGTATGGCGGAACGAGAGGGTGCGTTTGGTGACGACCCCTTCGTCGACCACCGCTGTCCCGAATGTGGGACACCATGGCCAGAGACAGTCGTCGAAGGGACAGGTGAAGGGGCGATTCGATGTGTGGAGTGTGGTGAGAACGCGTCCTCGTTCGGATTCGAGTATGGCTATACTGTCGTCTTCGACGACGACCGAACTGTCGGCATTACCGTTGGTGCCGACGGTGCTCACCAACTAGCTGAACACGCCGACGAAGCAATGGCGCTTCCTGAGAACTCTCGGCAGCACCCAATTCTTCTGTACGAACCTGATGAGATGCCGGGGGCACTTGGTCGACTCCGTCCGTTCATCGGCAACATCGGGACGACGCCATCCATCGAACTCCCGGACTCACACAATGCGGGAGACTTCGGTCAGTTCCTCATCGGTGCGGGACACGACTGGGGGCTCCCGGACGAAGAGGCACTCGAAGCACGAACTGACGGTCACCTCGATTCGAACGAGGTGCGGCCCGGTGCAGTTCTCATCTGTCCTGTTCGGGTCGAAGGGGCCGGCCTGTACGTTGGTGACCTCCACGCCAACCAGGGCGATGGGGAACTGTCGCTTCACACGACGGACGTGAGTGGGAAAACTGAACTTGAGGTTGAAGTTATCAAAGACCTCGACCTCCCGGGGCCACTCTTGCTGCCGAACGAGGAAGATCTCCCGCACATCGCAAAACCCTACACCGACGCCGAGCGGGACACTGGGGCAGCACTCGCAGACGAGTACGACGTTGAAACGCTTCACGATGCTCTGCCGGTCCAGCTCATCGGTTCGGGAGCCACGATTAACGATGCGACCGAAAATGCCTTCGACAGAGCGAGTTCCCTATTCGGAATCAGTGAAGGAGAAGTTCGTTCTCGTTGTACGTTCACTGGCGGCGTCGAAATTGCTCGCTTGCCGGGTGTGGTCCAACTATCGATGCTCGTCCCGATAGAACTCCTCGACGAAGTGGGCCTGACAGAGACGGTCCGCGAACAGTACGGGGCGTAGTCAGCCACCGCGCATCGCTGGGAACAGTTTCACCTGTTCTCCATCTGGGAGCGGGTCGTCCAACGTGGCTTTGTGTTCTCCAACCATCACCCGAACACTGGGTCGGATGGTGCCGTCGTCGTCAGCGAGGTGTGTCGCAGTCTTCGGATGTTCGTCCACGAACGCTGTGAGCAGATCGTTGACTGTCTCACCGCTCGGAGATACTTCGACCGTCTTTTCGCCAGTTACAGACCGGAGCGGACCGTAGACCGTGATTTCCATACTGTATCCAAGGGTCGTTAGTACAAATTAGTTAACTCGGCTCTGTTGAAATCCTTCAGCGTTGACATTGAGAAGAGCGACTCTTCCCACCGGTTTTTGTCGATCCGGTGAGAAACTAGCCACTCAGCAAATCGCCAGATGTGAAGAGGGTTTCAACAGAGCCATTTATTACTATCACAGCTGTTGGCATTTTTCGTGCATCTTGACAGAACTCGGATTCGCCGACTTGCAGAACGGCTCGACGAGGAGGGTGTCGTCAACCGACATCGTCGAGAGACACGATCGGAATTCGAACTCGTCTATTCTGTGTCGATTCCACCCTCCATGGAAGACTTAGATACGGTCTTCAAACGCGTGATTCAGGCCCGCTCTCAACCTCTGAGCCACAAAGCGTACGAAACACTCGTGGCCAACATCGACCCCGCCTCAGTTCTCTCCTTGGACAGCCGAGACGAAGCGTTTCGTCGACTATATGAGCAGAAACACATCGGTCAGAAGATCGCCAATGAGTACCTTCGCATTGCCGTTGACGTCCTCAATGTGAATCCCGACTGGCGCGATGACCTCCACGTCGCCCTCGATACGAATATCCTACAGGCACTCGTGAAGACTGGCGGAATTCGGATTGACTCCTCGGAAGCAAATCGGTCCGTCGGACGTCTCGTCAACATGGATCCAGATGCTGATCCGAACAAGCTCATCGGGTACACCGATCTCCAAGACGCATTCCAAGATGCAGCGGCTCACATCGATCAGCCTCGTATCGTCTTTGACGAACTGTGGACCGAACACCGTTCGTTCATTGCGGACCCACTTCTCCGTCCACAGAGCATATTCGCCGACTTACTGATCGAGGAATATCTCTAGTGCGGAGCTGTTGCTGTGTCACGGAGTTGGTTTCTGTTGCTGTCTGATCGTGGTGATACCTCCCTCGCCGCCACTGCCGCTCACTCCGTACCGCTCTGTGTGCTGTGAGGGTTTGTCCACGCCTGAGAGGCCGAGGCGCGTAGATTCGCGCCAACGTGATTCCCATGCCCGACGAACGCGTTCTCGTCCACGAGCCAAGCGACAAGGCATTCGACTCGATTCTCCAACTCGCAGTCTTCTATCGAGGCTGGACCGCCGCTCGCGACGCCGGCGAAGGAGAGCAGTAATGCAACAGACACTTGCTGGCTGTGCCTTCTGTGACGCACCGTCGCGTCACCGAATACGTCGTTTCCTGACCAACGGGTCCGAACGCATGCTCGTTTCGTACCGGAGGATCGGATACATGTTTTCTCCCCTTGGATTGGACATGCCGTGGACCCACCCACACGGTTTAGGCGCCTGCCAATCGAGTTTGACGTATGGAATGTCCGGACTGTGGTGAGCCGTACGTCTCTCGAGAGGTCGGCCCCGGGCGGCCGCCATCGACGCCCCTTGCCAACGCAATTCTCGATACCGAACAGGGCGAGGAAGTTATTCTCCACCGGCAGTGTTGGACGTGTGGGTGGAGCGAGGACCGCCACATCGAGGTGGCCGCAATCGAGACGGAGCACGGCGACCCAGAAATCGTCGATCGTCAGCAACGGCTAAGCGAACTCGTGGGGTTGCTTGAGGGAACTGAGGATACTGAGACACTCGAATCGGTCCTCCAGTACGTCCGTCAGCAACAGTCTGAGGGCGGTTCGGTACCACCGTCACTGGAGTAGGACCCGTGACGGAGACCACAAAATGTCCGGACGCAACACCGACAGCTCCTGTCCAACCACCGGAGTGACTGAGGCTTTATATGACACAGGCACGTGGCTCATGATGATGAGAACCGTTGAGTCAGCAGACATCGACGATTCCCTTCCGCTCGAGACACTTCGAGCGATTTTTCAGGAGCATTCGGTGCAGTGTGCACTCCTCTTCGGTTCCCACGCCACGGAAACGACACATCCAACGAGTGATATCGATATCGCAGTGGAACTTGAGACGGTCGACCGTGAGGACCCCGCGTACAACGATGCGTTTTTCGGCCTCAGTGCGGATCTGAGCGACGCACTCGGAACGGACGACGTAGACCTCGTCGACATCCACACACTCTCACCACGCGTTGCTACGTCAGTCTTCGAAGAGAGAGTTCTGCTTGTCGGCGATGTGGCCCATGCCGAGGACCGCCAGCGGCGAGTGACTGACACATCATCGACCGACAAATCTCCACGTGAGCGCTTCGACAGTGCACTCGCAAAGATTGATGACCATCTCGGTGGTTCTGCCGTCACAGCAACCGATGGGCATGACGATGAGCGATGACTGACGACGTGTTCCCAGCAGACCGCCTTAATCGTATTCTCGTTGCTGTTGAGACAATTGACGAGAGTCTTGGGACACTCGCTCGCAAGCAACAGCTCACTCGAGAGGAGTACAAACACGACCCGGATACGCAAGATATCGTCGAACGTCGGTTCGTGAAAATGACAGAGGCAGCGATCGATATTGGTGAAGAGATTCTTCAAGCGCTCCGGCCCCTCGTCCACGAGCACTACGATTTCGAGGAGGCTGGGGTAGGGCTCGGTGAGTTGGACATCGGCAACGGCACTGACGAAACGTGAGCCGGCTCCACATCGCCGACACCGGCCTGTTCGTCGCGATGGGCCAGCCCTCGAACAGCCGCTACCAGGCTGTTCGGCAATTCGCCCGCCGAAACGACATCACCTTCGTCCTGCCGGAACGGGTGTACGAGGAGCTGACCGTCGACGACCCCGACATTGAAGCCCTGCCTGTCGACGACGCAATCGACGAGGGGTGGGCGACGGTTGCGGCGCCACTCGAGTTCTCCGAGCCGATCGTCAGGGAGTCCGTTGACCTCGACCGCGTGCCGGACGGCTACGAAGCGATGGATGAGCGAGAGGCAGTGAAGACTATAGTGCAAGTCGATCTACAACACCCTGTTAAGCGATAACAATGAGTTCATGGCCAGAAGACGAACTGACCGAGATTGCTGAGTCCGATGACCTGCACGTTGCACCGTTCCGTGAGGACGGCGAAACCTACGGCACACCGACGCGGATCTGGAGCGTCGCTGTAGATGGCAATCTCTATGTGCGCGCCTACAACGGTCAGGATTCGAGTTGGTACCAGGCTGCCGTTCGGGAAAACGCTGGGCTAATCGAGGTGGCCGGCATGACGAAGGACGTCTCGTTTGAGTCGGTAACAGACGAGGCGCTGAACGACCGTATTGACGAATCCTACCGCGCGAAGTACCAGGGAAGCCAGTACCTCGACTCGATGATCAGCGAGCGTGCCCGGTCCTCGACGATCCGAGTCCTCCCGAGAGATATCTTCGATCGGCTGAAAGCCGGTGAGCCGGTCCCGATGGACGACCCAGGGTATCAGAAGATCTCCGAGGAAGTAAATAGAACAATAGGCTTGAAGAGGAAGCTGAATACAGCGACAGACGTAGACGAGATACGGCACTATGTAGGAGAGATAATTGGCGAAGAAGTCGACGAGAGCACGACGATTTTCCCGCCGTTTCACATCAACGTTGGAAAGCATACCAGCGTGGGACGCAACGTTTTCATCAATCACGCCTGCTCATTTCTGGACCTGGGAGGCATCACCATCGAAGATGAGGTCATGATCAGTTCGATGGTAACGATTACGTCCGAAGGTCACCCGGTGGATGTGGATCGTCGAAAGACGCTGGTGCCGGGGGAGGTCGTTGTCGAACGCAACGCGTGGATCGGTGCCGGTGCGACGATACTGCCCGACGTAACGATCGGTGAAAATTCGGTCGTAGCCGCCGGTGCCGTAGTAACGAAAGACGTGCCTGCCAACACCGTCGTCGCGGGAGTGCCGGCAGAAGTCGTTCGGGAACTGTAGAAGGAACCTGATAGTGATTTCGTGAAGAAGGGGAGCATGAGTTCAAATACCATAACGAGGGAAGCCATTCACAAGAGAGGACGGACCACTACTCTGATTTTGAGGAACACGACCACTTGGCGAATTAGCCCACGTTCCTGATGACGAGCTTTATCCACGGGGGAACGCTGGACGAGCAGAGCGAAAGGAAGAGCTCGGATCGTATCCTGATCGAGTGAGATCGACGCGAAGCGAATGTTCCTCGTACAGTACGTCGATTCCTGCGAACCGTACCAAGTGTCGGTTCTGCCTCACAAACCATCTCGGTGGAACCCGCGACGATAGTCGCACTCCGAATACAGAGGGGACGCGACTCCACGTCGTCCATCTGCTCGTCGAAACGTCGGCGACGTCAAGGCCGTCGCGTCGGGCCGTTTCAGTCGTCTTCGTCGGCTGTCGTCTCGGTCTCTAAGTCGGCTGAAACGGGGGACAGACCGTGGGCGAGTGCCTCGCCCGACGCCGTCTCAAAGAGGTGGACGTTCCCCCGGTCTATCACGACTTCGACGTCCGTGTCTTCTCGAATCGTCGAGTCGGGGTCAACACTCATCAGCAGCTGGTCATCGGCTCTCGACTGGTCCATCGATGTGCGGCGTTCACCCAACAGCATGTACGCGAATATCTCGTCGCCCATCGGTTCGAGAATATCGACACGCGTGGAGATGAGCGAAGAGGGGTCTTCCACTTCGACGCGCGTTCCGCCGGGATAGATATCTTCGGGACGAATCCCGACAGTCACCTCGTCGCCCACGTCCACAGCCTCGACAGACGCCGGATCGAACGCGAGCGAGAAGTACGCCGTCGAAAGTGAGTTTTCTGTGACCGTCGCCTCGGCGAAGTTCATCGACGGCGAGCCGATGAAGCCCGCGACGAACAGGTTCGCCGGCTCGTTGTAACAGACGAGCGGCGGGTCGATCTGCTGGAGTTGTCCGGAGTCGAGGACGGCGATACGGTCCGAAAGCGTCATCGCTTCCTCTTGGTCGTGGGTGACGTAGATGATGGTCGTGTCCAGTTCCTTGTGGAGGCGCTGGAGTTCGGTCCGCATGTGGACCTTGAGCTTCGCGTCGAGGTTCGCGAGCGGCTCGTCCATGAGAAAGACATCGGGCTCACGGACGATGGCGCGGGCGATGGCGACGCGCTGTCGCTGCCCGCCGGACATCTCGTCGGGCATGCGTTCGAGCATTCCCTGCAACTGGACGATTTCGGCGGCGCGTTCGACGCGGCGCTCGATTTCCTCCTTGTCGTAGTTGCGGAGGCGGAGCCCGAAGGAGATGTTGTCGTACACGTCCATGTGGGGAAACAGCGCGATGTTCTGGAACACCATCGCCACCCCACGGTCCTTCGGTGGGAGGTTCGTTACCTTGCGGTCGCCGATGTGGATTTCGCCCTCACTCGGCTTCGTAAGTCCAGCGATGCTTTCCATCGTCGTCGACTTCCCACAACCCGACGGGCCGACAAAGCAGATGAATTCGCCGTGGTCGATGTCGAGGTTCATGTCATCGACCGCCGTTACGTCGTCGTAGTGCTTGCTTACGTGTTCGAGTCGTAGTCGTGCCATTGTTATTCTTTAAGTGCTCCTGCGGTTAGTCCGCTGACAATGCGTTCCTGTGCGATGATGACGAGGGCGACGACCGGGATGACCCCGACAACACTCGCTGCGGCCATGAGGTTGTACTGCGTCGTGTACTGGGTCTGGTAGCTGAGAATCCCGCCGACGATTGGCGACCACTTGGACGCTTCGGGCGAAGTCGCCATAATCGAGCTGAAAAAGTACTCGTTGTAGACGCTGATGAACGTGAGGACGCCCGCGGTCGCCACGCCGGGTGCTGAAAGCGGCACGATGACGCGGAATAGCGCGCCCAGTCGGGTCGTTCCCTCCACCCGTGCCGCGTCCTCCAACCCGTCGGGAATCTGTCCGTAGAAGGTCGTGAGGATGAATATCGACAGCGGCAGGAACAGCGCGCTAAATGGCATGACCATCGACCCCGGGGTGTTCAGCAGTCGGGGCGGTGTGAATAGCGGGATCCCTACGAACGGAATCGTTATCGGAGCGTTCCCGGCGAACGCCTGAAACAGCGGGATGACGAACGCTGCCGGCGGGAAGTAACTGATGGCGAGGATACCGAGCATCAACAGCGCGCGCCCGGGGAACTCAATCCGTCCGAACACGTAACCTGCGAGGCTTGCGACGACGAGGACGATAACCGTCGTCGTGGCAGCTAGCACGAAGCTATTCAGCACGTACAGATGGAACGGAACCTGCTCGAAGACGGTAACGAACGCTGTCGGATTGAATCCCTTCGGAACGGGGAGCGGAAACGTACCGCTGACGCCGAACAGCTCGACAGTTGGGAGGAAACTCCCGGAAAGAAGATTCTCTTGAGGTGTCACCGCGAGGACGAGTAACCAGTAGAATGGGAATACTGTCGTGACCATGAAAAACGCCATCGCGACGTAGAACAACGCTCGGTACACGCGTCGTGGGTTATGGATCGCATTCCGCGCCCACCGTGCGAGCGGCCCGGTGTCGTCTGACGTATCCTCGGTTTCGCTGGACATTATATCGCGTCCTCCCCCTGCCACAGGATGATTCCCATCACGACGACGCCGATGATGGCCGCTGTCACGAACGCGATGGCGGCCGACGTCCCCTCGTGCGTGTTGAACGTCGAGACGACCATACAGGAGAGCGAGGGGACTACGGTGCAGCTCGAGACAGTATCGATGATACCGTACACGCGCATCGCCTGCACCGAGCGGAATAACACCGCAACCCCGATGGTCGGCAGGATGAGCGGGAGCGTGATGTATCTGAACTGCTGCCACTTGCTCGCACCGGCGACGCGGGCCACGTCGTACAGGCTGCGATTGATGCTCTGGAGTCCGGCAAGGATGAGTAGTGCCATGAACGCGGAGGTCTTCCAGATGTCGGCGACGATAATGATGAACGTCGCGCTGACCGTGTCGTTCAGTGTGTTGGTCGGCGCCACTACCCCGAGGTCGGCGAGCATCGGCGTCGCGAACCCGACGTTCGAGTCGAACATTAAGAAGAACATCATCCCCTGGATGACGATTGGGACGGCCCACGGAATGATAATCGCCGCACGGACCCACCGTCGGCCGTAGAAGTCTTGGTCTAAGACGAGCGCTTGCCCCAGTCCGATGAGGGTCTCGAACAATACGCTGGCCACGGCGAAGATGAGGGTGATTACGAGGGCGCTATCGAGGAGACTCGCGGCGTCGAACCCGGTCGGGAGGAACGTCGTCCCGCCGGGGAGGAACCGGTTTTTCTCCCCGGTGAAGAGCGCGACGTAGTTGTCGAGACCGACGAAGCGGACACTAGAGAGGTCGGTCGAGACGGCGTACAGTGACAGCTCGAACGTCCGTAAGAGCGGGTAGATGGCTACGATACCGAGCAGGACGAATACCGGGGTCAACAGCAGGTACGCGTACTGCGTGTCGCTCAGGTTCTCCAGCCACCGCAAGAAGCCGACGACTGGTCCCGCCCGTCGTGACTCACGTGCCGGTTCCGCAGCCGTATCGGCGCTCATACTATCCCTCCGAGAGGTGTGGAACTCATGGTTTGATCTGTTGAGTGTGGAACTCTCAGCTCGTTAGTTGCTACTCTCAGTCTCTTCGAGGCTGGACTGGAGCGTTGCCATCGCCTCGGACGAAGCCACCTCTTGTCCGACCGCGCGATTAGCCTGCTCCGCGATCTTGCTCGATTGGTTGTTCCAGACCGACGTAACTGGTCGAGCCATCGTGTTCTCACCGGCGACGCGGAGCGTGTCCATGTAGTCGCCGGCCGGTTCGAGCTCCGCAGCCGTCTCGGAGTTAAACAGGCTCGCCCGCGGCGGTAGCCACCCCTCGATCTCCAGAAGGAACAGCTGGAACTCCTCGCGCATCGACGCTTGGATGACCTGTGTGACAGCGTCGAGCTTCTGGCTGTTCGGGTTGACAGTGATGTGCCAGCCACCGAGTGCGGAGGTGGACCCACCGGTTCCGGGGAACTGCGCCTCGCTTTCGGGGACGCCATAGGGAAGCGGCATCGTCCCGAGGTCGTCACCGAACTCCGACGCTGCTTGATTAATCGCGTACGGCCAGTTTCGGTGGAACACGGCATTCCCGTCGACGAACGGTGCGAGCGAACTGTCTTCGATCCACCCGAGGATGTTCGTCGGCGTAAAGCCGCCGCCGTAGTCGCTGAATTGCCCGTCGAAGCTCTCGTCGTGGACGAACTTTCGCATCATGTTTAACGAGTTGACGACCGGGTCCGAGTCGACGGTGACGGGTCGTTCGCCGACGGGGCCGAATAGGTTCTCGCGACCACCGAAGTAGGCGCCGCCCCACGAAGACAGCACCTCGTTGAAAGTACAACACGCGGTGCCAACGTAGATATCCCACTGGGTAGTAAAGCCGTAATCGACGCCCGAGACATCCTGTGTCTCGGCGGCGATGTTCGACCACCGCTTCCACGTCATCGGCTCGGTGGCCCAGTTCTCTTCGGTCGGATTGTAACCCGCCTCTTCGACGAGGTCTTTCCGGTACAACATCGTCGGGTAGTCGGGGTACAGCGGAACACCGAACAGATCCCCGCTGGCGGGGTCGATGGCCGTCTCGGTGAACCCGCCGAAGTACTCGCTTTCGATGGTCGAAAGCGCACTCTCGGGGAGCACCTCCGAGAGGTTAGCGAGTTGTCCTCGCTGGATGAAGATGTTCACCCAGCCGTTGTCCATCATGAACATATCCGGCGTCGTCTCCTGAGAGCTCAAGAGCCGGTTGTACGTCGCCCGACGCTTCCCGCTGTCCGGCTGGCCCGGCTGAAACTCGACGCGGATGTCGTCCGACAGCCCTCCTTTCTCGTGTAGCGCCGTGCGGAGCTGGTCCGCGTGGTCCTGTGCGACAGTCGCGTCAAAGCCCCAGACGACGGTTGTTCCGCCGCTTTCAGACTCACCGACCTGTGCACCGGTGTCGGAGCCGTTGCCAAACATACTCGCACAGCCGGAGAGGCCCGCTGTGGCCCCCGTCGCACCAGCAGCGGTGATAAACCGCCGTCGTGAGACGCTCTTCGTCGTCTTGCTCGTCTCTGGGTTCGTTGTCATCGTCCGAATTGTTCATCAAAATAGGGCCACTTATACTTTAGGGATTAGCTTTGAGATATCACAAGAACTTTATCTGAACTCTGTGGCCAGTAGGTGTATGGGACTCCGACGGTCACTCGACGATTACAAGCAGAACGAAGACGCGACCGACGTATTTCCGGGCGAACGGCGCACGCGGCGAGGCAGATTCAGCGGGTCGGACCAACGCCTCGTTCACGTTTCACCAGCCGGGTCGCTCCGAGACTACTCGTACCCACTTTCGGGACTCGGCGGCATCGTGTCCTCTCGATTCGGCATCTGTGTCGGCGACGCCGTCGAGTGGTTCGATGCGCTCGACACGGGGAGCCAGACGTACCGAGCGGGTCGCTCGCTCGTCGAGACGACGCACCGTCTCGACGGATTCGACGTGGTACAACGCGACGTTACTGACGGCCTCGCCCACACGACGGCGTTTGAGCTTGGCGACGGTGCACCCGAAGATATCGAACTGGCCGGGTTCGTCGAGATCAGCCCGGAGGGGCGAGATGGGCGCGTTGGGCAGCTCGTCCACGACGACGCCGTTGAGGTGTATCACAACCGAGAGCACGACTATCTCGGCACCTCGACTGAGTTCGTGGAGTGTACGCCCCAAGTACTCGAGCGGTTCGACGAGATACTCGCCGCGGAATCGCGGTCGTTTCCGGAGTTCGGTGCGTCCGAAGAGTACGAGGAGAGTCGCCTCACCGGCGGTGTTGGAGTCCGCGTCGCTTTCGAGGATGGTGAGACCAGTCTCGTCACCCTGCTGTCGGACATCGAAACGCAGTCGCGCTCGGATGCGCTCTCTGCGGTCGCGACCCGGACGCGACGACCCAACAGCGATTCAGCCGCACTCCTCGCGACGGCCCGGCAGGACGGACAGTACCCCACGGTCACGGACCGGCTCGTCGCGACTGACCTTTCAGTCCTTGAGTTACTCTCCGCACCGACTGGGGCTCGAATTGCGGGACCGGACTTCGACCCGTTCTACCAGTACTCCGGCGGCTATGGTTACACGTGGTTTCGAGACGACGGAGAAGTTTCGACGTTTCTCTTGGAAGCCGACGAATCACTCGGGTTCGACGCGGCCGAGGCACACCGACAGAGCGCCGAGTTCTACTTGCGGACGCAGTTACCTGACGGCCGGTGGCCCCACCGAGTATGGCCGATGAACGGCCGGCTCGCGCCGGGTTGGGCGAACGGCCACATCGAGGGCACGGAAACGCAGTATCAAGCCGACCAGACTGCGAGCGTCCTCGTTTTCCTCGCCGAGTACCTCTCGGCACACCGACAGTCGCTCCGAAACGTCACCGTCGAGGCCATCGAGAGCGCATTACAGTCGGGAGTCGATGGGCTCGACAGCTCGCTGGAAGACGATTGCTTTCCGACGGTATGCGAAAACGCGTGGGAGAATACGAATGGCCGTTTCACGCACACCGCCGCGAAGTTCGTTCAGGCCTACAGTACGATTGCGGCCGTCACGTGCGATGCAACCACCAGAGAGCGTGCAGCTACGCGGGCAACGCAGGTCTTCGACGCACTCGATATGGCGTGGGTCCCCGACGAGGGTATCTACGCGCTCCGATTAGACGACGGGGACGGTGACTTGGACGACCGAGTCGACAGCACTACCTTCTCACTCGTCGACGCCTATCTCGCCTATCGGGACATCGAGGACATCGGCGACACGCGATTGCGGCGGCTCGAACGCCATCTCCACACCGCGTTCTCCAGGCTCTGGAAAGAGACCGACGACATCTCCGGACTCACGCGATTCGAGGACGATACGTGGCGGCGGCGGGGGCAGGGAAGCGAGAAGGTTTGGACCGTCTCGACTGGCTGGGGCGCGTACGCGGCCGAGAAGTCGATTCGACTCTTCTCGTCGACCGACGAATACGACCCCGAGAAGTGGGCGGACCGATTGTTCGACGAGATTGACCTTGATGGCAGTCTGTGCCTTCCATCGGGGTATCTCCCAGAGCAGTTCTTCGACACCGGCGCGCCAGACAGCGCGACGCCGTTGGGTTGGTCCCACGCTATTCGATTAGCCACGCACGCGTCCCGTGTCACCCGAGGTACTTGCACCGAGTAGGGTTGTTACATTCAAACAGCGGAGTCCGAGGCGGTCATGCGTCGGACAACTCCCTACCTGTACTCTCATCTTTACTAAGATTTATCCCCCGCGTTGGCCGAACACTTGGGTATGGTTGAAGACGAGGTGGTGGACAGCCTCATGAGAATTGGGCTCTCGGACAAGGAGTCGCGAGCATACGTGACAATACTCCGTAACGGGGCGACGACAATCCGAGTCGTCTCTGAAGAGGCTGACATCTCTAAGAGTTACGCGTACGATATCGTCGGAAAACTCGAAGAGCGCAACCTCATCGAAATCGACGATCACGTCCAACCGACGCAGTTGCGAGCGATTCCGCCCGCAGAGGGCATTGACAACCTCGTTTCCCAACTACAGACCGTCGAGTCCCAGTTAGAGGATCTGTTTGACTCCGAGAGCTACGAACAGCAGAAGTTCAGTATCATCAAATCTCGACGGACGATACTCGCTCAGCTCAACAAGCTGATCGATGCCGCTGAATCGGAACTCGTTCTCGCACTTCCCGCATCGGTGCTTCATCGGGTCGAAGACTCGCTCAGAGAGGCGCGGAGTCGGGGAGTATTTTGTATGCTTCTCGTCACGGAGTATGACGGCACGAGTTCGATCGACGATGCGACCGCGAGTATCATTCAGACGTGGAGCGCCCCGGCCCCGGTGACGCTTACTGTTGACCGGAGTGACGGTATCATCGCCTCGGCAGATGCGATACTGAATTCGAACTCCGATGAATATGCCATCTACCACGCTGAGGAGCACATCGTCTCTTCGTTGTTCGACTCGTTTATCGCGAACTACTGGCCGATGGGCGAGCAGGTGCACGTCGGGTCGAAAAGCCAACTGCCGGCGACGTTCACGAGTTTCCGCCACGCGGTGTTCGACGCGACGCTACATCTGATGGACGGAGCTGTCGTCACGGCCGAGATGGATATCCGTCCCACCCAGAGTAACGCGGTGTTCGAGACGACGACTGGGACGATCGTGGCGGTGAAACAGAGTCTCGTTCGGCCCTTCTCGAACGACTTCCCGACCCAGGAGTCGTTCGTCGTTGAGACGCCTGACGACACGTTTACCGTCGGCGGCTCGAAGGCGTTTTTGGAGGATTTCGAGGCCCGGCGCGTCGTCTTTCGTTCGGTCAGCGACGCAAAACAGGGCTAGATTCCTGCTCTTTCTCACCGACTAGTCGGAATAG
This sequence comes from Haloferax sp. Atlit-109R, assembly GCF_003665865.1. Taxonomy (NCBI): domain Archaea; kingdom Methanobacteriati; phylum Methanobacteriota; class Halobacteria; order Halobacteriales; family Haloferacaceae; genus Haloferax; species Haloferax sp. Atlit-109R. The sequence continues at coordinate 101,698 of NZ_QPLO01000004.1, read as the reverse complement.
ACGGCCCCGCGTGGGACTCCTCTACGTTCCTCTCGGTTGGGTTGACCCGACCGCCTTCGATGTCACTCGATTAGCGGAACGTCCATTTTGTTCATCCGCGAACGGGGTGCGGACACGTTGATAGTCAAATTCCTTCGTGAGGACGCTGACGACGTCGTCGACACACGCCGACCAATCACGAGCCATAGATGCATACATGATCTCTCAATTTGGAACGTAAGCACCCTACTCAGTCGGTTTACTCGAGCGAGTTCATCCCGCGCTCGCATCAGCACTCGACTGAGACGACACGATTGCTCGGACCGCTCAGTAGTGACTGACGACTTCAACAGAGTCGCACATCTGTACGATTAAGTCTCTCGAACGGACACAGTGGATATGGATTTCTTCAGTACAGAAACCCCAATTATTGGAATGGTCCACTTGCCGCCCCTCCCAGGTTCTCCCGGGTTCGATGGAGATCGAGACGCACTTCGAACCCGACTCCTCGAAGATGCGGCAGCACTCGAGGCGGGTGGTGTCGACGGCATTATGCTCGAAAACTTCGGTGATGCGCCGTTTTATCCAGACCGAGTCCCCCGTCACGTCGTCGCTGACGTCGCAGCACTCGCGAGCACACTTCGCGAGCATGTCACCGTCCCATTTGGCGTGAACATCCTCCGGAACGACGTTCAAAGTGCCCTCGGCATTGCCGCTGCGACCGATGGTGCCTTCGTTCGCGTGAACGTCCATACCGGTGCCCGACTGACTGATCAGGGCGTCATCGAGGGGATGGCACACGAAACGGTCCGGCTGCGTGATCAACTCGACACCGATGTTGCCATTCTTGCAGATATCGACGTGAAACACTCTGCACCACTCGCTGACCGGTCACACGCAGAGGTCGTTGGTGAACTCATCGAACGTGGCGGTGCCGACGGACTCATTGTGAGTGGGACCGGCACGGGCGAGGCAGTCGATACGACGGTTCTCGAAGACGTGGTCACCGCTCGCGATGCACGTGGCCTCGATGCCCCTGTGTTGATCGGCAGCGGAGTCACCCCCGAGACGGCACCTGAACTGCTTTCGGTCGCCGATGGTGCAATCGTTGGAACCGCGCTCAAAGAAGGTGACAAGACGACGAATCCTGTCGACGAAGCAGCAGTCGAACGGCTTGTCGCGTCCGTCCGCTAGAGCTCGCTCACCCTTGGCGGTTCACGTCTCGAGAAACTCGTGAACGTCGGATTCGGATGGGAGATTGCCCCGTGCGCCCAGTTCAGTACAGTTGAGTGCGGCTGTGGCAGCGGCAAAGCGTCCTGCGTCGCGTGCTGGGTAGTCGTTAAGCAGCCACGTATGGATCAGGCCCGCGGTGAAGGTATCACCGGCGCCGGTCGTATCATTCACGTCCACCTCGAAGGCCGGGATGTCGGTGACTGTGTCTCCTTCGAGAAGACGAGCTCCGTCACTTCCCTGAGTAATCGCCGCACGAGAGACGTTCTGCTGCGTAAGCGTGGCAATCGATTCGTCGGCCCCACCATCAAAAAACGAGCGTGCGGCAACCTCACCGACCACGAATAGATCAACAACAGAAAGCAGACGATCAATCGTCCCGGGTGTTGTCCCTCGGCCCTCAAGTTCCGAGAGTGGTCCGGCGAGGTCGAAGACGAGTGTCGAAATCTCACCACGCTTGCGGGCAGTCACCAGTCTCGAGACGACCGCATCAGGTGCATAGGCGCTCGTGAACACTACACTGGCGTTACCTGCATACTCGATATCGTGAGCATCAAGTCGGAGGTTCGGAACGCTCTGGCCACCGGCAACGATCATTCGTTCACCGTCTGGTCCACGGAGAATCAGCGTGTACGACGATTCTTCAGAGCCGGCTTGAAGCCGAGAACAGTCGATCTCGCGTGCGTGGAGGTCAGCTTTGATTTCGGTGGCATCGTCGGCCCCGACGCGGGTGATAACCCCCGTCTTGTTCCCAAACTCTGCAAGCCCAGAAGCGACATTTGCAGCGACGCCGCCCACGTTGGTTGTGTGGTCGCGAGCGAATGCCCCACCGTCAGGTTCCGGGAGATTCGACAGAGAATAGATGTGGTCGAGAACGGCGCTCCCGACCGTCACGACATCAAACGATGACATACGCCTACTCCACGGTGGTGCGTCTTGAACATACAGGGATTGCAGTTTACTGGTCTGTATCGAGTCCGTGGTCTCGCTGTTGCATCCATTCCCGTCGATAGTTATCACCACGAGAATCGATGGCGACTATGTACCTCACAGCCTCGGATATCACCGGATGAGGGTCGAGTAGACACAGGACGCTCCAAGTGCAACGGAGTCGGCGACGAGATCCCTTGTTCAGGTCAAGTGATGGGGTGAGTACGAGCCCTCCCCGATTGTGACTGCAGACAATATGCTCACACTGTTGAAAAAATGAAAGTTGATTATATTTGATTCTGTAACTGTTAATGTTGATGAGAACCAAATGACGGTCCACTCGGAAAAAGCAAAAATGATAAATATCTAACTATAAAACTAATAGATTAGAAATGCGCAGACGAGACTTTCTGTGCGGAATTGTTGCTGCATCTCCCCTAGCCACCGCGGGATGCTCAGCGGTTACTGGGGAAAACGAGAGTGAAAGGACTACTCATCATCATGTAAAATCAAGTACCGTCAGAAATGGGGTTCCGTCCGAGGTCAAACAAACAGTATTCATACTAGACCTTTTCGAGAAGGACGGGAATGTGGAAATGTTGGTGTCTCCCCAGCTAGATCTAAATGGATACGACATACCTGGTACGAAACAAACAACGGTCCATCTGATCATCAACGATTTTGTTGACCAGTGGCAGCAAAGTTGGACTGAGCAGAAGGGTTTGGCAGGTATTCTTACGTTTGAATCGGGGAGTGATAACCCAGTCACAATTACCGCAGAGACAGAGTTCGAGGGCGGTGGTTCAATTCAAACGAGTCGCCACGAAGAAATTCGGTATGCTTCGGGTACCAAGTAGGATAGAAATATCGCTTCTTTGAGATTTAACTACTATCATAATTTGTTGACGGTACTTATGATGAAAGAACTCTTAAGTAAGATTAGAAATGAGGCAGACCAAGAGCTACAGCATCCATTGCCAGGGGTTATTCTCGTCGGACTCGCTGCTGGATTAGGTGTACTCCTCATGGGTAACTTGGCCAAATCGGTTCTGGGTGGTTCGAGTATTATTGCTGATTTTGCAGCGATTCTTGGAGCAGGTTTCTATGCCGCAGTTGCGTACTACGCTCTCGCAAAGATTGGGCTTTGACTGTGCAGGTAAGTCTCTTCAGAGGTACAATAGTTCCCTTGAGAGAGCTTTAACCAACAAAATGGGTTGTTGACATTTGCTGTTGGTTAACACGATCTGAGCGATCATACTATGAGCCACCGACACCCCCAGAACTTCCTCTGACATCATCGATACCCTCAACGACTACTCGCCCGAACCCTTCGACACGTTGCAAGATACGCCGAAAAACTCGCAGAATCCATGACCGAGAAGTACGGCTAGCGGAAACCGAAGGGAGCAACCGGGTCAGAGCACGGCCAGCGGACCGTCCGGACATCGTCCCCTCGAAGGCAACAACACGGTAAAAGAGATCAACGATAATCGCTACTACTGGCAATGGAGAGAAGGCGATAGGGTGCTTTCTAAGTACAAAGGACCGGCCGATTCGGATAACTAGTCCTCGTTTGTCGGTGAGACGGAGAGACGGTGTTTTACTGGAAATAGTGGGGAGGGGGTGTTCCGTCATTCTCGTCAGCTGTCACCCTCCGCGGTCTACCGGTTCGTGTTCTGACCCAGTATACTGGAAACGGTGGTGTCTCCCAAGTGTATAAAGAAACATTTACTGGAAATACTGGAGCCCCGTGGTCTGTCTCATTCGTGAACAACCACTTGGAGTCCTCGCGAATTACTGGAAACGACGGGGTCAATACCGAATAGTGGAACTCTCGCTCCAAGGCGGTTATACTGGAAATAGCGGAAACGGTGGAAGGCGAAGCAATCGATGAGTCAGAACAGTGACGCGCCGGTTCTGTTCAAGGATCAAATACAGCAGAAGGTGTGAGTGGCCTGTCCCAAACTTTGTTTGGACAGGCAGCGGGACTTCCGCAGCCATGGGTGCAAGAGCGACCACAGCCACTCTGCCTAATTAATGTGAACGCCATTCGGCGGAAGTATATAAAAAATATAGTCTTAAAAACATTTTATATTGAAAGGTATTTTATCCTAACAACTTCACGTTAGATTCATGGGTGAGAAGAAAGACCCATCCGGTAGTGGTGTCGCCCGACGAACCTTCATCAGAGCCCTCTCTGCAGGCGCCCTCACTGGAACCTCCGTCATCGGCCTCAGCGGAAACACCCGTGCTACCTCCCAACCCCAACCAGGAGCCTCGCTTGAAGGGAAAACCGTCTTCCAAGGTCCAAACGTCAACCTCCCACTAAACGACACAGCCGCAACCACTTACGAAGCAACCCAAGCCGAAGGCGAAGTTGCAAAGCACAGTTCGTTCGACGTGGGTATCTTCTCCTCCGATACCCCCGTCACCAAGCAAGAACGCCGAGTCTTTGTCGATAGTAACGTCCCCGTCTTTCACGTAGGCGGTGGCGCCGAAGAAGCCGCGGCAAGCGTCCTCTACGACCTTCCCATGAGCCAAGTGACGACTGCAAACATCCATCAGGCGACCCCGAACGTGGATCGCTCTGTTGGGATGGAGTACAATCCCAGCATGCCGAGTTACAACTCGGCAATTCTCCCTGTTGATGGAAAGTCAAAATCGGACGGTTCAACCATCATCCGGAAAGCGCGTCAAGTCCGCCGTGGGCCAGGAGTTACGGGCAAGCTCCGGAAGCAACCAGTCGTGGCATCAGACGGGAAAAGTACTGGGCAGCGACAGTTAAAACAGATCGACAAGGCTCTCGCCCGTAGCTCTGATGTCTCGACCCAAGATGACGTTTCGACTCAGAGCAACGAAAAGGACAACGACGGCGATGGCTGGGAGGACAAAGACTACGACGGGTCGCTTGAGACGATGGGCGACGACTGGATCGACCTCGGCATGGACGATGACGAGCTGGAATTTCAGTGGGTCGTCGCCAGTCACACCACAACAATCGGAACCTCAGTGAAGAAAGTCGTCGGTGGAAAGCTCTCACCGGATGCCGACGAGACTGAGCCCTACGACTACTGGGGATGGCAGGTTCAACTCGACATGGACGCCAACGACGAGGTTTGGGTTGAGTCTCGGAACATGTGGCGTGATTTCCAGATCAACGACCCGAGTTCAGAGGTCGATACTGACATCGAGCGGTACGGTCCCCACCAGACATCGAACACGACCTCGAAGAGTGTCTCTATCGGCTTCGGCGTTGACTCAGAGAAGAGCATCGGTGCAAACGCATCTTGGGGGTGGAGCACTACCTCTAAAGATGTCGACGTCACGCCGAACTACTACGACGGCCGCGACGGAATGGAACACCACTGGGAAATCAAGACCGGTGCGCGAGACGGCGTTATCAATGCCGGACCGGGATACACGGTCCAGGTCGAACCGGGGACGGACTCTGTCGGCTACGACGCAGAGACCGAGTGGGAGTTCCTACACGGTACCGAAGACTTCAGAAAATACACCCAGAGCGCGTATGGTTCCTGGGACACGGCAGACCAGTACTGACCGAACCAACATCTGAATCTGAAAGGGAAACGGACGACAGAACGAGCAGGCCGACACCCACGGCTTCTCTTTTTGACGCGAGAAATCCAACAACGGTCTTATGCTAGCTTCCACAGGGTGCTGTCAGTACCCGTCCCGAAGATTGCGTTGTCAGTAACCGCAAAGTGGACGATATGGTGGTGTGAAACGAGTTGGTCGAAATCGCCTGTTTTGAGGTCAAACGCGCATAATCCAGACGTTACCTGTTCGTCTGAGCTCCCGTCGGTCGTACTAGACTGAGTCGTTGAGGTGATTTGTGTTGAAATATTCGAGGGGAGATTGTCGACTGGCACGAGCAGGGTCTCGTTGACGATCGCTGGGGATTCGACAGCTCGTCCGAATGATGTTTCCCAGGAGATCTTTCCTGAGTCTGTATCCACCGCACGACAGATACTCTGTGATGCGGACCAAAACACGACCATTGAGTCATCTACCGCGACGTCGAGACACTTGCCGATGTTGGCCTCCAGTTGCCAACGCTCGTTGCCGGACTGGAGGTCTCGTTTATGGAGGCCAGCATCCGTGGCGAAGTAGACCGCGCCATCGTCGATTGCGGGGCGGGTCATATACCGTGTATCGTAGCGTTCCTCCCAGCGTTTTGTCCCATCTGATTCATAGCAGACGACCGAGTACGGACCTTCGCTAAACCCGAATGTGACGAGGACTTCCTCGTCAGTTGCCGCAAGGCCTCGAGGAACATCTTGGTCTGGGGGACTCTGATGCCATTGTGTTTCACTGCTGTGTATGTCGATGGCGTAGAGCCTATCGCTACAGAGATAGAGTGTGGACTCGACAGTAGTCGGTGGGACCGGTATGATGTTGCTGGCGAATCTCTGAGCGGGTTTCCCCCAGGATTCTGTTCCGTCGGCTTGATTGAGCGCAACCACGCCTTTAGATGTCTGAACGAAGACGTAATTACAGGTTACAGTCGGGCTCACAGAGATTGTTGAATCGGATTGAGACCGCCAGGTCCAATCGTGTTCGCCTCGGGCGATGACGATTCCAGCATTTCCGGCGGCGAAGACGGTGTCACCGGCGATTACTGGTTCAGTTTTCACCGTTCCGGCTAATTGGTCAGGTTGAGGGATTCGTTGTAATGTTGGCTGATTTGGGAGGGGGGTCTCTTTTATCGTATTCGTGCGGGTATGAGATTGGCCGACTGACGGCCACGAGGCACCTGAGAAGTCACACGAGTCTGTGGGATTGGTCGCGGGTTCAGAGCGGGTTGGGAGGGACGCACACCCAGGGACTGTACTGAGGGCAGCTGCCGATAGTAAGACATCGCGTCTCGTCTTACCCATACTTATTTTATATTGTTGATCTGAAGAAAGTTTTTCGCCGAGTTGCAATCCATGAACGTTCTTCTTGACATCCTCCCGCGCCTGAAGACGCAGGAATCCCACGGCACCGCACCGCTGAGTTGGGATATTAAGGTTCGCGGTTAGCAACCTGTTCTCGTGGGGCGAAACAGCCCTCACTACGTTCGAACAGGTGAACCGCTGGCTGTGCCAACCAGCCATTATCCCTATCACCGCCATCCGTGGCGAGACTCGGGAGTACCTTTTGCCGAATGTTCTCCGCTCCGTTCACGTCCGCGTTCGCAACCGTGTCGCACTTCTCACACACGTACAGGCCACGTTCAACTCGCTGATTGTCATCTGTGTGGCCGCACGCCGAACACTCCTTCGACGTATCGCGTTCCGACACCAACTCCACGTTGATACCTTCCGCTTCCGCCTTGTAGTCGAGTAGCGTCGTGAATCGATCGAACGCCCACCCATGCAAGTCAAGATTGCCGTGGTCGCCCCAATTCCGAGGGTCGCCGTTCTCGTTGTCTTCACGGATGCCGCCAAGGTCGCCAACGACAAGCGTTCTGACGCCTCGTTCGACACACTGTTCCACGATTGCTTTCGAGAGGGAGTGTAAGAAGTGTGTCCGGCGACCAGTCCGCTTCCGGTCAAGACGAGTCGCCTCACGGGACGAGGAATCGTCGCACTTGGCCTTCTTTTTCGTGAAGTAGTATTCGTCCTCTTTGAGTGCGCCACCGGGATACAACACCGACTCGCCACCGAACGAGACGGCGGCAAAGTTGCAAACCCCAAGGTCAACACCGGCCACCCCGTCACCCGGCGGTTCCGGGTCGATAGTGGTGCGACAGACGAATTGCAGTCGCCATCTGTCGCGTTTGTGGACGGCGCGAACCTGTTGAATCTCCCACTCGGTCAGGTCAACATCCGGGCGCGTCTGGTACTCGCACAGGATGAAGTCTGAACGGTGTTCTTTGAGGTTGCGACCTTTTGAGAGGCGAACGCGGTTGAACTGTGCGTCGTGCTTGAAGCCAGCCGCTTTGAACGACACGGTTGAACGTGGGTGGGCGTCTCCGTTTTTGCGGTAGCCGGGCGGTCGGGCACGGTTGTCGCCGTTCCGACGCTTGCCGAACCAGCCGTTGAACGCTTCAGCGAGTTCTTCGAGAACGCGCTGACTGGATTGAGAATGTAAGTCCGTGTAGCGTTCGTGGCCTTTGAGTTCGGCTTTGAGTTCCCCGTCATCGGGAATCTCGCCCGTTTCGTCCCACTGTTCTTGTGCGTAGTAGCGACCGACGTTCCAGAGTTTTGAGGCGGCCCATCCGAGTTGGTCGAGGTCGTCACGAACCTGTCGCTGGTTCGTAATCGTGACCTCGAAGGTTCGGATGGTTCGACTCATTTTCTGGCTTCATAACTAGTTATGAATGCCGTTTTGTTGATAGTGGGGTTGGCGTGGAATATCCGGCTTACCATCGAACGGTGGTTGGTGTAGGGTATTGTCGGATTCATCCTGCGCCTAAAGGCGCAGGTATTCTCCTTGATTCTGTATATAACTAGTCCTCGATTGTCGGTGAGATGGAAAGAGGGTGTTTTACTGGAAATAGTGGTGTGGTGGCTGGCAATCTCGTCTCATCAGCTCGTCGAACACGAGTAGAAGTCGATACTACTCACGGTTGGCCATTAACCAACGAGTGAACAGTATACCCCTCCACGTTGGTTAACTTATCCAGATTGTCTGACGAGTGTCAGACCCCACCATTTCCACTAATACACTTACACGGTGAGGGCTAGCGGCTCTAGTCACCCACTCTCCCCCCACTATTTCCAGTAAAGCTAGTGACGAAGGTCCCCCGAACTCTCGAGTTGCTTTCTTTCACTAGAACAAACCGCAACAGTAACCGCGCTCTAGCTCTCCTACGGACTAGCTCAAACGCTATTAATATAAACTTTTCTCTAGTTTAGAGTTGCTTCTCACTAGGTGGCTCTCTTTCGTGGTGGTTTACTGGAAATAGTGGGGAGGGGGTGTTCCGTCATTCTCGTCAGCTGTTACCCTCCGCAGTCTATCGGTTCGTGTTCTGACCGAGTATACTGGAAACAGTGGGGGGTCTATCGAGTATATAAAGAAACGCTTACTGGAAATACTGGAACCCTGTGGTCTGTCTCAGTCGTGACTCACTACCTGGAGTTACCGCAAATTACTGGAAACGACGGGGCCGATATCGAATAGTGGAACTCACGCCCCATGGCGGTTATACTGGAAATAGCGGAAACGGTGGTCGAAACAGTTATGATTCTAGCCTGAATCAGTCGAGGACAATATGACTCCCCGATTTCAGCCAGACGATACGCTGTACAAACGGCGGAATACACTCAAAGTCGAGTACGTTCCAGACGACATCGTCGGGCGGGACAACGAGATCGAGGAGTACGAAGCGGCCCTGCAGCCGATCATCAACGGTGAGTACCCCGACAACATCTTCATCTACGGCAAGACTGGCGTCGGCAAGACCGCTGTAACGAACTTCCTCCTGAACGAGCTCTTGGATTCGGCGGAACATTTCGAAGTTGACCTCTCTGTCATCTCGCTCAACTGCGACGGTCTCAGCACGAGCTACCAGGCGGCGATTAGTCTGGTGAACAACCTCCGAGAGCCCGAACACCACATCGCCGAAACCGGCCATCCCCAATCCAAGGTCTATCGTCTTCTCTGGGATGAACTCAACAAGCTCTCGGGGACCGTGATCATCGTTCTCGACGAGATCGACCACATCACGGACGACACGTTCCTCTACCAGATCACCCGTGCCGACAACAACGGATACATCGACAACATCCAGCTCGGCCTCATCGGGATCAGTAACGACTCGACGTTCCGAGAGCAGCTCGATGCGAAGGTTCAGTCGTCGCTGTGTGAAACCGAGATTTCGTTCCCCCCGTACGGTACAGAAGAGCTCCAGAAGGTCCTCGAACAGCGGGCAGACATCGCGTTCCACCAGAGCGCGCTCGAAGAGGGCGTGATTCCGCTGTGTGCTGCCCTCGGTCGCCAGGATGGTGGTGACGCCCGACGAGCGATAACCCTTCTTCGGAAGGCGGGTGATCTGGCACGCACCGAGAACGCGGAGTCGGTGACGACTGACCACGTCGAACGCGCCCAGGAGAAACTCGAGGCACAGCAGAGCATGGACATTATGCGCGACCTCACCGAACACGAGCAACTCACACTCTACGCGCTGACCACGCTCGCTGCCGAGGAGTCTACGCCGGCGCGGTCCCGGGTCGTCTACCAGCGCTACAAAGAGCTCTGTGAGTATCGTGGCCGAGACCCCCGTACGGCTCGCCGAATGCGTAGCTTCTTGTCTGACTTCGAGATTCTCAATCTCACGCTCTCGCAGATGGAACACCGTGGTCAGGATGGGGGTACATATCGTGAGCATGAACTCAATCGCGATACCGCGACCGTCGTCGACGCCCTACAGACGATTATTAGCGACTTCGGAGCCCACCGGAGCATTCTCGAGTATCTTCCCGACTCTGGCGAAGAGTTCACTACGATCTGAACCTCCCCACCTAGTTTAGTGGTGTTTAGTGATTCATCCGCTCGTGACCATACTTTGAACTACTGCACGTACTGCAGACAGCGCACGGAGAGTCGGTTATTCACGACTTGCCGGCACGTGTCTGTTCGACTGGTGGTGTTTAGCAAGAGGAGATAACCCACGATGTTGTTCTGATTTTATGTTCACTAGTTGTGGTCATTAGTTGTGTTCACTACTGAAGAAGCGATCGGGCCCCATGAATCGGTCTTGGATGGGGCGTGGACGGGGCAACCGATCTGGGAGTGTCGGGTGTGTGGCTCGGCTCGCTACGGATCCAGTCTCGAGTAGCGCCAGTGCTGAGCGTCGATTAACCAACAACTTGTGAGTAGCGTCGAGGTTCGTTTGGTTAAGACCGCGAACTCCTGCAAGCCCGACGCCAGTCTCGATGGGGCGTCTTTCCGCACCGGCGAGCGGTGAGGCGCTTCCGATGGAGCAAGAGTTCAAGCAAGGCTACCGGATGCATATGCTTTCTGCACAGGTGAGAGATGCAGAGCTTCGCTCTTCATCTCCGTATGGCGTCTAGTCGATTGGTCATGAAGACATAACCCGGATGATAGAGCACTGTCTGTGCAACCTCCGCATTCTGTGCATCATTCACTAAGTGGTGTAAAGACGGTTCGGTAACAGGGATGTACTGGACGCAAGTCTGTTAATCGACCGTAAGAAGTCATCTATGCCCCATTCACAAAAGAACTACATTGGTCTAGGGAGGATTCGAGGGTGATGAAGCGAGCTATTCCGATATTGGTTCTTCTGGTTTTCTTTGCCGGATGTATGTCTGGCGCTGGAGCCCCGACGGGCGAACGGTGTGACATTTCGTTCGAGCAAGTCGCGTCTAGTTCGGTTGTCGAGATCACCCAGGCCGTCGAAAATGATGGAGCATTGGAGGTCTCCTACGAAGCAAATCAGATCGTGAGCACGGTTGAGTTGGTCGCAAGTGGTCAGGTAGTAGAGACGAATCAAACGGTGCCGGAGGGAACTCACGTGATCTCGGTACCTACCGAGCAACTTGAGAACGGAACTGTCACCCTACGCGCTAGCAATCCTGAAAACCAAACTATCGCCGAGTACCGGATAATTTACTGTCGAGGGGATTCCGCTCGTGTCTCACCGGACGGTGTTGACGTCATCATCGAGGACGAATCGCAGTCCGTCGGCGAATAACGACTTGTGGTTCCAAGACAGGGATTGTTCCTGAAAGCCCTCGGCCGCTCGACGCCCCGCGACCACGTGAGACTGCGTCTCGATTGCTCCCGTTCGCTTCGTCGCCGGCGCAGAGCGCCGGCTTCCAGCGGGACCGAAGGTCACACACGGCTCACGAGGACGCCGCTGCGCGCCTCACCCCTGCGGTGCCCTCCGGCTCCGCCTGAGGACTAGCGAGCGCTTCTCTCTCACGTCGCTTGCGGATCCCGGCGAGCATTTCGTTCGTGAAACCGTGTCGCAGTAACCGTTGCCCGGCCCGTTCAAACGGTGTTCCCCTACCGATGTGCAAGTTCTGCACATCCGACGAAACCGTTATGGATCTATGTGCAGAATTTGCACATAGAATGAGCGCGAGTGACAAACCCCGACGGGTCCACTTCCAGTCGCCCGAGTACCTTGTCGACCGACTCGACGCGATTGCGGCACTCTTCGACAAGGACCGGACAGACCTCCTCGTCGAAGCGATCCGCGAGTACATCGAAGACACTGCCGACAGCGAAACGTTCCAAGAACTTGTGGCAACGAAGTACTACGACGACCAGCTTGAGTTCGAGACGGTCAAGCAGTTGGTCGGCGCTGAAACCGCCCAACGGCTCCGCTTGCTCAAGGCAGACCTCGAGGGCGAGCCATTCGATCTCGCTGCGCCCACTGACGTCGACATCTACGGCGACGACGCGACGACGGTCGAGACTGGTGACGGCGACGAGCGATGAGCAGGCTGCGACTGCGGACAGTCGTCGCCGACACGAGTGCGCTGGTCAGTCTCGCCGTCCCACGAGCCGACGCTGCCTACGGCACCGACACGGCTCCGGATCCCCTCCAGTATCTGCTCACCTCGTGTGACGTGTTCGTGCCGCCAGAAGTCGTTGCAGAGCTCCGTGACATCACGCAGTATCAGGACATCCACGCCGCGGCTGCGAACAACGTCCTCGCCGCTCGCACCCACTACACAGTCGAGGATCCGTACGAACGCGACGAGACGCCGGACGCCCGGCCAACGTTCGGCCTCGACGACGGCGAAACCGACGGTATCGTTCTCGCGAACGCCCTCAACGTCGATGGATTTCTCACTGACGAGTTCGGCGGGACGAACTTTCCGCTGATTCACGCCGTGCTGCAGGGCCCGCGGATCGTCCCGACGCCGCGGCTCCTCGTAGATTACGCTCGAAACGGGCATATGAGCCACGAGGAAGCTGGAACGCTGATCACGACGATCAGCCCGCATCGGAGTTGGGAGAACAGCCCCTACGTCACGCAGTTGCTCCAACACCTCGACGCGTAACCGGTCTCCAAATGGGGACGCCGAAGTCCAGCGTCGGCGACGGTTCTTGAAAGCTCTCGGCCGTTCACGGGCGGCGTCGCCGCCCGTTAGCTCGGGAGAGCTTCGCTCTCCCGCTGCTCGGCATCCCGCGACCACGCGAGGCTGCGCCTCGCTTGCACCCGTTCGCTCCTGAAGACTCACTTCGCTCGTCTTCCGGCTCCCGCTCGCTACACTCGCGGGAACTCCGCCCACGAGAACCCCGCTGCACTCCTCGTGCCTGCGCTGCGGTACTTGCGGGGCCGGGAGACGTTCACGGCGCGAAGCGCCGTGTGCTCGGGAGACGTAGTCTCCCGGTGACCGAAGCGGCCGTTTCGACCCGAAACCGGTCGTGTTCCCGTTCGAGGAACGTCGCCGTCAGTTCGGTGAAGTCCTCGTCGTCGTCGACGTACAGGACGACCACCTCGTTCACTAACTCGCTCATATCTACTTCGCCTGAATGTTCGATAAGTAGATACTTAAGAATGGGCGCGGCCGGAGGGGAACGGCTCATCTCAACACCACGCGAGTGACATCCTCCTCGCCTAAAGCAGACCACGAGTGTACCAGACACGCGCTATTCAACAATCTTGAACGGTGCAGCGAGTGCGATACCTGCATCGTGTTCGGAGAAACCCCAGTAGATGAATCAGTACGTGGCTGGTTCGTGTGTTGTACACCGTTGGTACGGGCCTGAAAATTCGTTGGCGCGGAGTCTCATTTCCCACTGGAGTTCTTCACCAGGCGCTAGAATCCGTTGGGACGACGACCACTCGTGTTCTTCGGCTACACCGATGGAACTCCGCCACGTACCGTCCGGTCCTAACTGCTGAATCATATACCTAGATTTTCCGAGTGTGGTGAGTGAGTCAGCGGACTCGTTTGTGAGTCTCGCTATCAGTGTTCCACCAAGTGAAACCGATTGCGGGACCGTCAACGACGCATACCTCAGATAGTTCACTATTGACCGCTTTGTGAACGCGTCTCCGACATCACGATACCCCGGAGCACAGACTTGATCCTCGTTTCCTGTAACAACGCCGAGACACCCAGTGAGGGAAACTGTTCCGACTGAACTACTGAGCAAAAGTAGCCGACGACGTGAGAGTGGAGGGCTCATAGCAGAACCATCCGAACTCATAATTATATATTTTTACCACTACGCTTGCAAATACTCATTGCGTATGACGCGCCGGGGTTCAGCTTCGAAGCAACTGACGACCCCGACCGCTTCGTGGATACCCCCGAAATACGTATTTCCTGAGAGAATTAGCTGCCGTGCCCTCCCACACGCGCCGCCAACTCCTCACAGCCCTCGGTTCGACAGGTGTTGCGCTTGCTGGCTGTCTCTCGCCGTCTCGCCCCTCGGGAGACTTCGGAGACGTCGACGGAACGTGGCCGATGAGCGGTCGAAATCCCGGTCATACTCGACGGGTGGCATCAGGTCCGAGGGCCGAAGACAGTCTGGCAAACCGACCTCAGTCAGGTACGCGCTACTGAAACACCGGCAGTCAACGCCGGACGATTATACGTCCCCGTCGATGCGATTTCCGATACGGCACGCCATCGGTACCGGCTTCACTCGTTGAGCGCAGCGACAGGCGAGGAACGGTGGCAGGTGCCACTTCGCTCGGGGCCGAATGGGCCACCCGCAGTAGCTGGTGACCACATCGTCGTGACGGCTAAACGGGGCTCGAACAGGGTCGTATCGTCGCATTTCGGAAGCGGTACGGCGAGGAGGACTGGCTCGTCGACATCGACGCCCGCCTCACGGCGGCACCCACGATTGATGGTGGAACGGTCTACGTCCCCGATTGGAGCGGCCGGGTCCACGCACTATCGGTATGGGACGGGTCCGTGCAGTGGTCACAACAGGTAGGCGCAGCGGATGGTGGACGAACGTTCACCGAACCGGTTGCCGTTCTCGGCGACACGTTCTACCTCGGTTCGCAGTCGGGGTCTACCGGCAACCGGGGAAGAGCGATGGACCACGACTCTAGGTGGCGTCAGTCGCGCCATCGTGACTCCAGCGGCGGTTTTCATGCCCGAATCGGACGGAACCGTGGTTGCACTTGGGGAGACGTAGGAGGACAGTCTAGTAGACAAGTGACAGTAGCTGAGACCGGGCTACTCAGCGCGGCAGAACAGTGCTGGTTGCGCTTTACCGGTGGCCGAAACTCGTGTCCGTTCCAAACGACGTTCGACGCTGTCTCGTCGGAACCCTTCATCATTCCATTCCAATCGAATAATAAGGTTTAATATTTAATGTCGGATTAGTTATTATATGGCTGTCGTTAGCGTCTCGATGCCGGAAGAACTACTTGAGCGAATCGACCAGTTTTCGGACGACCACGGATATACTGGCCGGAGCGAAGTGCTCCGAGAGGCGGGTCGAAACCTCCTCGGTGAGTTCGAGGACAAGAAACTCGAAGACCGCGAACTGATGGGCGTCGTAACCGTCGTCTTCGATTACGAGACAACGAGCGTCGAAGAGAAGATGATGCGACTTCGCCACGAGTACGAGGACATCGTTGCGTCGAACTTCCACAGCCATGTCGGCGGGCACCACTGTATGGAATTGTTCGTTCTCGAGGGATCGCTCGAAGATATCTCGACGTTCGTCGGGAAGATCAGAGCGACGAAAGACACGCTTACGATCGATTATTCGGTACTTCCGGTCGACGACTTCGGTCCGCTCGCGGATATGAGCTAACTTCGCTTTTCACGTTCGGATATTCCAGACTGACATCTCCGTCCGCTGTAGGCGGAGAAATAGCGACTATAGTCGGCTATCGTGGTTTGCAGCCCGATTCGTGTCTGAGAGTGGAGCCGATTCCAACCTCAGCCCTTCGAGTTTCTCGTGCCGGTGAGGTCCGAGATGAACGGTCAAACGGCCGTACACACCGGACGCGTCTCTCATACTGACTTACTTCTTCGACTCACCGTTCTCGCACTACGGACACCAGCGACTTCTTCAACGTTGACTCGACCATCGGGAACTGATATTAACGAAACATATCTAAATCACAGTTATTATTATACTCTGTTCTAAAGTTAACAACAACGATGGTCGAACTCACGCGACGAAGATTGCTCCAGAAAGCGGGTGTAAGCACGGTCGCTGCGACGGGAATCGCTGGCTGTCTCGGTCAAAGTGGTGGGTCACTCGACTCTGTGACCGTCGCGTACGTCCCGATTTACCCGAACATACAACACTACGTGATGGAACAGGAGGGCTACTACGAGGAGGTTCCGGCGGAGGTCTCAATAGAGCGGTTCAGCTCCGGCCCCAGCGTCGTCAAGGCCTTCGCCAGCGGGGATGTCGACGTCGCGCTTTTCGGTATCACCCCTGCGATGGTTCTCGCCGACAAAGGGACCGACACCGGTATCCTCGCGGCAAATTCGAGAAACGGCTTCAAGGTCATGGGGACGACCGAACTAGCCGAGCTCTACGAACAGGAGGAGACAGCCACGTTCGAGCGCTTCGAGGAAGAACACGGTCGCAAGGTCCGGTTCGGTGCTCCGCCGGATGGGAGCGTCCCTGATATCGTGCTCCGGTACTGGATCCAAGAGGACCTCAACGTCGGTGAGATAGAGTCCGTCATCAACAAATCGAAGGTCCCACCGGCGAAGGCGGTCCAAACGATCCAATCGGGTGATATCGACGCGACTATCATCCAAGAGCCGTTCGCGACGATAATCGGCCAAGAGGACGGCTTCGAGGAACTCGTCTGGTCCGGTAACATCTTGGAGAACCATCCGGTTACGGTGCTGTTTGCGAACCAGCGAGTGATTGACGACAGCGAGGTCGCCCAGTCGCTGGTCGAACAGCACACGGCGGCGACCGAGTTCACGGCAAATTCGCCTGATGTGGCCGCTACCCACGCCGCGTCGGTGATTGGGTCCGGCGTGAGCGAACAACTGGCCACGAAAGCAATGGACTCCCAGGCATCTGCGTTCATCTCGGATCCCCACGCAATCACCGAGCAAACCGCGACGATGGGTGAGTTCGTCGCGAACGTCGGCAACATCGAGACACCGGTCGCGACCGAGGACCTGTTCGCGTTCAGCCCCTACGACGCAATCCAGTAATGAGCCTCCAGACCGACTCCAAATCCAGTGCGACCACGATGCCCCGTTTCGAGGGGGACGCGCAGAGATATCTGCGCGGACTCGGCGGGCTGACCGCGTTCCTCATCGTCTGGTGGATCGGCGCGATGATGACCCAGCCGTCGTATCTGGTTCCGGGGCCGGTCGCGTCGGTGCGCGCGTTCGTGGATCTGTTCGCAACCTCGACTGCGATTGTCGTCCCCGTTTTGGGGTCGGAGATGGTGCTTCCAACGGGGCTCGCACACCTCGCGGGACTCATCGCGCTGGTCGTGAACATCTTCTCGGCGGCGCTCGGACACGGTGCGGTCGGCCTGCTCGGTGCGAACACGCTCGTCAACGCTACTGAGGCTATCGTCGCCTACTACGCGTTTAAGGCGCTGATGGGAATGGACTGGGATGTCTTCCCCGCCAGCGCTAGCGCCGCGACACTCGGCCTGTCGGCAGGAGCGGTCCTGATGGGCGCGATCATCGTCATCAGCGGCGTGAACGGGAGTGCGCTCCCCCGGGGCGACCTGACAATCGCCGTCGCCGGCCTCGTCGGACTCAACCTCGGCGTCGCTGTCATCGAAGGTATCCTGACGGGCTTCGTCGTCCAGTTCCTCGCGTCGGTCCGTCCCGATCTCGTCGGCCTCACCGACCAAGAGACTCGTGAGGAGTCAACCGGGGTGACCGCGTGATGCAGCGCTGGCAACAGTACGGGGGCCTCCTCGGTCTGCTCGCGGTCTGTTTCGCAGCCGGGCTCTGGGGGTTCACTTCGACCGGCGGCGCGCTCCCGTGGGCCAAGCGGTCCGCGAAGGCGCTCCAACGTGGAGTGCAGGAGGGCGGCGGCGCACTCGTCGACTTCGGTCGCGGCATCGTCGTCGCCGGGCCGATTCGGAAGGGCGGGATGATGCTCGAATTCGGGGGACTCGTCGCCCTGTTGTTCGTCCTCGGCATCGGACTGTACGTCTACGTCGACCGCTACGGCGGCTTCGGCGAAGAGGGACGCTCGGCACAGTAACTCGTGACGACGCTCTCGAACCACGTTCCCGACCCGCGGCTCATCACGGCGTTCGCCGAGCGGCGGGATGGGCCGCTCCACCGCGTCAATCCGTGGACCAAGGTGGGAATCGTCGGCGCACTCGTCCTCGCGGTCACTGTGTTCGACCACGTTGTACTCCTCGCTGGACTGTACGGCGTGGTCCTCGCCGTCTACGGGTTAGCGGGGCTTCCGTACCGCCGCCTAGCGGGCTGGTACACGCTTCCGCTCCTGTTTATCGTCTCGGTCGCCGGCCCGTTGGCGTTCCTCGAGCCGGGCACGCCGATTGGCGGTGCGCTCTCGACGCCGGTCGGTGAACTCTCAGTCACGTGGTCGGGTCTCGTACTCCTCTGTGAACTCAGTTTCCGGTCACTGACAGTCGTGACGTTCACGCTGGCGGCGTCGATGACGACGAAGTACACCGCGGTTGCGTACATGCTCGGACGCTTGCTCCCCCGACCAATTGACCAGGTCGCGCTCCTCACCTATCGGTTTACGTTCGTCATGGTCGAGACGCTCGAAGACCTAGTGAAAGCCGTACTCACCCGGGGCGCGAATCTCTCGGAGTTCTGGTCGAACAGGCGACTGTACGCGAGAATCCTTGGGATGACGATGCTGTCGGCCATCGAGCAGTCCGAACGGCTCGTCAAATCGATGGAAGCCCGCGGCTACGACGGCGACATCACGCTGTACGGCGACGTCTCGCGGCCGCCCCTTCGCGAGCTACTTGTCGTGGTCGGTTCGTACGCGGTTGTCGTCGGGTATGCGGCTGTCTCGGTCACCGGGGTGGGACTGTGACTCACGCTGAGACGCCACTTGTCGACCTCCGGTGTGAGGCGCATACGTATCCGGACGGAACCGTCGGCATGCACGACGTCGAGTTCAGCGTCTTCCCCGGCGAGATCGTCGCGCTCGTCGGCGGCAACGGCGCGGGGAAATCGACGCTCCTCGAACACCTGAACGCCACGCTCGTCCCCGACGATGGCGAACTGGTCGTCGGCGGCACACCAATCAGCGAAGACAACAAAGCACGCGCGCGAAAGGAAGTCGGCTTCGTCTTTCAGGACGCCGATACGCAACTCGTCGCACCCACGGTCCTCGATGACGTGATGTTCGGCCTCCAAAACTACGGCGTCCCCACTGACGAAGCGAAACAGCGCGCTCGCGAGGCGCTCGAAACGGTCGAGGCGGGTCACCTCGAAGACCGGATTCCGCACTACTTGAGCGGCGGCGAGAAACGCCTCGTCGGTCTCGCTGGCGTGCTCGTCCTCGAACCGAGCGTCGTCGTGCTGGACGAACCGCTCGCGGGCCTGGATCCGGAGCGGTCGCGACTGGTCGCCGAGCGGGTCCAGAAGATTCACGCGGATGGCATCAGCGTCGTCCTCTCGACGCACGACCTCGACTTTGCCGCCGAGGTCGCCGACCGCGTCTGCGTGATGACCGACGGCAACGTCGTTGGGGGCGGAACCCCGAGCGAAGTATTCTACGACGACGCGCTGTTGGCGGAAGCGAACCTGCACCCGCCGAGTGCGGTTCGCGTGGCCCGCGATGCGGGGCTGGCGTCGGCGCAGCCAGTAACGGAAGCGGAGCTCGTGTCTCTTCTGACGGAAGTTGACAACTTGGACGCTACACGGACTCCCGCTCCTGATGGCCGCGGGCGCGACTGAGCGCCTTCGTCGGCTCTTACCGAGTCGTACTCTTCGGCCTACCGCGTTGGTCCCGACGAACTCGACTGTTTGTCGCGCCGTCGGAACTGCTACGGCACTGAATATATTATTATATAGAATTACTTTACTAGCACTTCATATGTCTGAATAGCAGATTAATATTTGATGCGCACGAGCTTCAACGTCTCCGACGACCTCCTTTCCAACTTTGACGTGACGTGGCAAGCAGAGGGATTGGATTCGCGTTCGCGCGGCGTCCGCGAAGCGATGCAGGAGTACATCGAGCGACACACCAGGTTGGAAGACGTCGAAGGCGAGGTGGTCGTTATCATCGCCTTCGACTACGAACACGAAGCGGTTATCGAGGACATCCACAATGTACAACACCAATATCAGGATGTCATTACGGCCACGAACCATATTCACGAAGGAGAGTGGTGTCTTGAGACACTTTTCTGTCGAGGGATTGCAGGACGTGTCCGCGAACTCACGTATCGATTGCGCGATTTCGACGCGGTGAATCGGGTCAAACTGCTGCATCTCGCCAAACGCTGAGCGTCGCTCACGATCGGGGCGGGTGGTTGTGGTGTTCTTCGCCGAGCGACGTGAGCGAGTAATCCACGGCCCGCACATCCGATACCACTCGAACGGAGTTCACGAACTCAGCGAGGGCCTCCGGACTCCCTTCCAAGACGAACAGTTCCATACAGTATCGGTTCCCGAGGTGTGCGTGGGTGGTCGCGGTGACGGCGGAGCCGTTGTCGTGTCGTATCTCTGCGAGGTGCTGTTGAACCGTGGAGTGACGACATTCGAAGGCGACGATCACCGTTCCTACGTACGGCCCCCCGTCGCGCGCTCCTCCATCAAATTCTTCGAGCAACATCCGCGCTCCTTCGCGCACGACCTCGCTCCGACCGCTGTACTCGTGTTCGTCGGCGAACTCGCTGATGCGGTTGAGCAACGCCTCCGGCATAGAGATACTAACGACGCTCATATACTAAATAGGACTCAATTATTATTAATTTCTGTTATGATATTCGCAGTCAGAGAGTAATAATTAGTATTTTAGTATAGCATCTTCATAATCCACGCATGTCGGTCAACAACGACCCGATTCCGGTGACGATTCTGAGCGGCAGTCTCGGCGCTGGAAAGACGACGACGTTGAACCATCTCCTCGGTAGCGAACGGGACCTGAACGCCGCAGTTCTCGTCAACGACATGGGAGAGGTGAACATAGACGCCGAGTTCGTCGAACGTGAGTCGGCACTCACCCAGAACGACGAAGAGATCATCGAGCTATCGAACGGCTGTATCTGCTGTCGGCTCCGCGGAGACATGCTCGATGAGGTGGGACGCTTAGCCGCAGAGCGAGACTTCGACTACCTCCTCGTCGAGTCGTCCGGAATCAGCGAGCCGATTCCGGTCGCCCAGACGTTCGCTCGCGGCTTCGAAGACGCGGAGTTCGACCCCACAGGAGTCTACGAACTCGATACGATGGTGAGCGTCGTCGATGCACACAGCTTCTGGCAGGGCTTCGATTCGGGGCAGGCGCTCACGGACGACACGGTCGACCCGGAGGACAACCGCGTTCCCGAAGAAGCGCTCATGGACCAAATCGAGTTCTGTGACGTGCTTCTCCTGAACAAGTGCGACCTTGTTCCCGAAGACGAACTGGAGACGATAGAGGCTGTTCTGAAAACCCTCCAGCCGTGGGCGAAGCTCATCCGAACGGAACACGGCGCCGTCGCCCCCGAGGAAATCTTGAACACGGGGCGGTTCGACTTCAACCGCGCCAGCCAGTCCGCCGGGTGGAAGCGCGAACTACAGGAGGGCCACTATCACGATGCCGCCGCCGAGGAACACGGCGTCACCTCGTTCGTTTTCGACGCGGACCGACCGTTCCACCCCGACCGAGTCGCCGAACTCTTCGCCGACCTCCCCGACGGTGTCGTCCGCGCGAAGGGCTTTTTCTGGTCGGCGGGTCGCGAAGACATCGCTATGGGCCTCGACAAGGCGGGCCAGTCTGTCCGTGCCGGCCCGAAAGGAACGTGGATCGCCACGCTCCCGAAGGCCCAACAGCAGCGGTATTTCGCCGCCCGGCCGGGTATCAAGGCGGACTGGGACGACAAATGGGGTGACCGCGGGGTCCAACTCGTGTTCATCGGTCGGGAGTTCGATCAGGAATCACTGGTCGAACGGCTGAACGACTGTCTCCTCACGGACGCCGAAATGGACGAGGATTGGGGCACGTACCCGGACCCGTTCGGGTCTGACGAGCAGCGTGAACTGGCGTTGGCCGACGACTGATGAGCCTCGACGACCAACCCCCAGTCACGATTCTGAGCGGCGGGCTCGGTACCGGTAAGACGACCCTGCTCAACCACCTCCTCACCGTCGGTGGTGAGCAGTACGATATTGCTGTCCTCGTCAACGACGTCGGCGAGGTGAACGTCGACGCCGACCTCATCGAGAACGGTTCCGACCTCTCGATGGACGACGGCGGCGTCACGGAGCTCTCGAACGGGTGCATCTGCTGTGGGCTCCAAGACGAACTGGATCAAGAGCTCCGGCGGCTCGCTTTCGACGAGGAGTTCGATTACCTCGTCATCGAAGCCTCGGGAATCAGCGACCCGGTCCCAATTGCGCGGCGATTCGTCTCTCCCGCGCGGGCTTCTGCGCTGTATGACCTCGACACGACCGTTACCGTGGTTGACGCCCACCAGTTCCACCGGGCGTTCGTCCTCGGGGAGCCGCTCACGTCGAGCGATGACGACACCCGACCGCTTTCGGAGCTGCTCGCCGAGCAGGTCGAGTTCTGTGACGTGCTCGTCCTCAACAAGTGTGATCTCGTGTCCGACGAGGAACGTGCGGAGGTCGAACGCGTTATCCGAACACTCCACCCTGATGTAGACATCGTCCGGGCGACCGAAAGCGCTGTGGACCCGGACCGAATCCTCGGAACGGAACAGTTCGACAAGGATGAGGCGAGTAACTCTGCCCGGTGGAAACAGGATATCTCAACCGACCACGAGGACGATGCAGACGCTGAGCCGCACGAGCACGACGATAACGGGACGGACACAGACCATGGGCACGGCGAGGACCACGACCATGAGCACGGCGAGGACCACGACCATGGTGACGACCACGACCACGACCACCTCCACCCACCAGAGGAGTTCGGCGTCGATTCGTTCGTCTACGAGCGACACCGACCGTTCCATCCCGAGCGGTTCCACGAATGGCTCCGCTCGTTCCCCGATTCCGTCGTCCGGGCGAAAGGCCATATGTGGGTTGCCGGACGCGACCGCTACGCCCTCAACCTGAGCCAAGCGGGCGCACAGATCCACGTCGAGGTCAACGGACGATGGGCGGCTACGCTCTCCGAATCTCGGCAGGAGTCGTACCGCGAGTCGCATCCGGGGCTCCAGTGGGACGACCAGTGGGGTGACCGCGAAGTGAAGCTCGTCTTCATCGGTGCCGGAATGGACTCGATCGGTATCGCCGACGAACTCGACGACTGTCTCCTCACCGACGAGGAGATGGACGCAGACTGGAGCGCCTTCGAGAACCGCTTCCCGGGCCAGCGGTCGTATTCGAAGCCTCCGACCGAACAGCGGCTCGTCCTCGGAGGGGAGCAATGAACGGTGCCAGTCGTGAACTCCCACCGATAGAGTCGCGACGGACGACCGACGACGACGGCCACGACTGTATCGACCCGCTCGGCGTCGCCATCGTGACGGTGTCGTCGTCTCGGGGGACTGACGTGGAAAAGGACCTCTCAGACCCTAGTGGCGACGCCATCGCCAGTATCCTTGCCGAAGCGGGTCACGTCATCACGGCGCGTCGGACGGTCCCGGACGACTACGTCCGAATCAAGACGACCGTGGGCGAGTTTCTGGAGCGACCCGACGTCGATATCCTCATTACCACGGGCGGAACGGGGGTCACCGTCGACGACGTCACACCGGACGCAGTCGGCGACCTCTTCGACCGCGAACTGCCGGGATTCGGCGAGGCGTTCCGGTGGCTCTCGTGGGGGGAGGTTCGAACGCGCATCGTCTCAACCCGTGCGACCGCGGGTATCGCCCGCGACGTGCCCGTGTTCGTACTGCCCGGAAGTGAAAACGCCGTTCGGCTCGCAACCACCGAAATAATCTTCACGGAAGCGCCGCACCTCGCCGGACTCGCGACCCGACACACAACCGATGAGAGCTGAGTGACGTAGCGCTCCCATCCGTCACCCACTGAGAAGGGATGTTAGATGACCCTCTACGGTATCGGGCTCGGACCGAGGCGGGGCCGACCTACTCGCGGTTCGAGGGGAGTGGCCGCTCGAATCGGTTGACGTCGTCTACTCTCCCGGTCGGCTCTCGTGTCGCAGCTCAATACCTCCCAAGGCCAAAGCTGAGCGCCCTCGAACTCCAGAGGACGACCGACCTTGACGAGTTTCACGTAGAGCGGGGAGACCAGTACACGCTGGCGACGCGGAACGCTGCGTGGGGGAAGGCACCGGAGTCGGGCGTTCCTCTCCTGTGACTCTTGGCGCCACTCTTGTCTCTCGATAACCCTCTCTCGTTGACACGCCTAGAAAACAACTAAAGTTTAGAAAGAACTATTTGACTTGTATAGCGTTCGTAACACGTGCCCGAGAGACGCTCGAAACAGCAGTCGGTCGTGGCTTCACAGCGGGTGTTCTGGGACGCTTCCTCCGTGGCCAATTATGAAAAATCTATACTAGTTTGGCAAGAGTTATTATATCTACACAATAGGTTGTTATTCATGCTCGGTCGACGTTCGAGACGAAAGTCGCATACTGACCTCGCAGTCGGGGCTACAGGAGTCGTTACAGGATGTCGTAGTGGAGAAGGGACACCGCTCACGGTTGCGTCTCCCGACATCCTCACAGGGTTGGAACTGCACAACGGCGTTATCCCCTGCCCCACGGCAGCCGACTGGATGACGCGGGGTGGTCGCTCGTGAACCTCACGGAACAGACGTGGGCCGACGTGGAGGGGTCCAACGCTGACGTCTGCCTCCTCCCCGTCGGGAGCATCGAACAGCACGGCCCGCACGCCCCGCTCGGAACCGACGTGCTTGTCGCAGATGCAATCGCTGACGTCGCTGCCGACCGCGCCGAAGCGTGGAAACTCCCCCCAGTACACATCGGTGTCGCGCCGTATCACCGCCGTTTCCCGGGGACGCTTCACGTCCCTCCGGACGTGCTTCGGGAGTACGTGTTCCATCTGTTGGAATGTGTGGACGCGTGGGGCGTCGAAACTGTCCTGATAGTCAACGGACACGGTGGGAACAGAGAGCTGCTCAAGCACGTTTGCCGACGCCTCTCGGACGAGACCACGCTCGATGCACAGTACTGGGAGTGGATGATGGCTGTCGACGTGGACGTACAGCACGCGGGAGAGATCGAGACGAGTGTGCTGCAACACTTGGTTCCCGAACACGTCGGCGCGCCACAGCCGGGCGACGCCGATAGCTGGGGTGAGTGGGTCCACGGCGCGCAAGTCGCAACGTACACCGACGAGTTCAGCGAGAACGGCGTCGTCGGAGACCCGACGGCCGCGACCGCCGAAACCGGCCGGGACGTGTTCGAGACGGCCGTCGGTGAGCTACTGGAACTCATCGCATGGCTCGGAGAGCGAAACGCGGCTTCGACCGGCCGGCAGAGAGGTGAGGACCACGAAGAATGCTAACGCTACGAAACCGCAGACTCAGTCGACGAGACGCATTGAAGGGAGCGACGGCGGGCCTCATCGGACTCGCGGGTTGCAGCGGCACCTCACAGGACGGTGAGCGGACCTCCTCCTCGGAGCAGATGGAACGGGAGACGACGTTCCGCGTCGGGACGCCGTGGAATCCAGATTCCCTCGACCCGCTCGTCAAGGGGTGGATGTTCCGAAAGCTGAACGTCATCGAACCGCTCGTCATCGCGGACTACAACGCGTCAGTCAAACCGGGATTAGCCTCTGGGTGGTCCACGAGCGACGACAATTTGACGTGGAAGTTCACCCTCAGGGAGGGCGTTTCGTTCCACGACGGAACGCCGCTGACCGTCGATGCGGTCGTCGCCTCCCTCCGGCGGAGCTTCAACTCGGATTCGTTGGCGAGCCTTCCGGTTGAGTCTGTCTCCGGTAGCGGCGAGCGCGTCGTCGAAATCGAAACGAGCACCCCGTTCGCGCCGCTTCCAGCACATCTCACCCGCGGCCCGACCAGCATCATCGCGGAGAGTTCGTACGACGACGACGGCAACGTCACCGCGCCGGTCGGAACGGGACCGTTCCAGTTCGACTCGTGGAAGCCGGGCGAGCGAATCACCACCGTGTCGAACCCATCGTACCGCGGTCAGACGCCGGCCATCGACACGCTCGTCTACGAGAGTGTGCCGGACGACCAGACGCGACTCCTGAAGCTCGAAAACGCCGAACTCGACATGGCTCGAGCCCTCCCCGGGTCGGCTATTTCGACCCTGAACGACCGATCTAACGTGGAGCCGGTCACCTACGCGGTTCCTCGGTCTCGCTACCTCGTGTACGACACGACGTCGCCGCCGTTCGACGACCGAAACGTCCGCCGAGCGGTCATGCACGCGGTCGACCGGGAGAAAATCGTCGACAGCGTGCTGAACGGCCTCGGTCCGGCTGCTACCGGTCCCTTCCCGTCGGGGGTCACGAACTGGGCCCACGCCGACCTCGAACCGTATCCGTACGACCCACAGACCGCGAGGCAGTTACTCACCGACGCGGGATGGGAACCGAGCGAGGACGCGCGAGAGCGGGATGGTGAGCCGTTGGAAATTGACCTCTGGACGTACGACGCACGGGCGCTGCCCATCGTCTCCGAGGCCGTCCAAGCCCAGTTGTCGCAAGTCGGCTTCGACGTCAGCCTCCAAGTGATGGACTACGGAACCATCGAGGAGCGCGCCAACAGCGAGGCGTTCGACCTCGTCATGTGGTCGAACTCGCTTCTGTGGTATCCAGACCCGGACCGGCTCACGGACTTCGTTCACTCCGAAAACGCGACGATGTTCAGCGGCTACGCGAACGACCGCGTCGACGAACTGCTCGCGGAAGCGAGGCAGGTCACCGATGCCGAGGAACGAAAGCGCCGCTACGACGAAGTGCAGTCGATCATCCAGCGCGACGTTCCCATCGGCTGGTTGACCTACGTTACGAACGTGGTCGGGATGGACGCTGACGTTACGGGATACAAGCCGCTGCCGACGGAGACATGCTATCACCTGGAAAACCTCGATTTCGGCGGGGATGAGAACGCCAGTCAGACTGAGACGGCGAATGCGCAGCACCGCTCGCCCGACGCTCTGTTTCGGAACCGTCACCGCTCGAAGAAATGAGATACCTGCTGAAGCGACTCGTGACGACGGTTCTGGTTCTCGTCGGCGTGTCCATTCTCACGTTTAGCATGACCGCCCTCACGCCGGGAGACCCAGCCGTCGCCGCGCTTGTCGAACAGACGGGACACCAACCATCCGAGGAGACAGTGGTCGCGTTCCGAGAACAACACGGCCTGAACGAACCGTTCCCAGTCAGGTACGCTGACTGGGCGATCGACGCACTGAGTGGCGACCTCGGGCAGTCGTACAGCTCTGAGCAGACAGTGGCGTCGATGATCGGACAGCGCCTCCCCAACACGATAGAACTCGCCGCCGCGTCGATGGTCATCGCGATCGCGATCGCAGTACCCGCCGGCGTGGCGAGCGCGGTTAATCCGGGTGGCCGAGTCGACTACGCGGCCCAGTTCGGCGCACTCGTCGGCGTCTCCATGCCGAACTTCTGGCTCGGCTATCTGCTCATCATCGTCGCGGCCCTCTGGCTTGACCTGTTCCCGGTCGCGGGCTCCGGCGGTCTCGACCACCTCGTCCTTCCGGCGGTAACGCTCGGGTCGGGTATGTCCGCGGTCATCGCCCGGTTGGTCCGAACGACGATGCTGGACGTTCTCGACGCACCCTACATCCGGACCGCCCGCTCGAAGGGACTGCGCGAGCGGATCGTCGTCTACAAACACGCCTTGCGGAACGCGCTCGTCCCCGTCGTGACGATAGCCGGGCTACAACTCAGCTACGTCCTGAACGGGGCGGTCGTCGTCGAAGCCGTGTTCCAGCGACCGGGGCTGGGAACGCTGCTCGTCGACGCGATTTTCGCACGCGATTACCCGGTGATTCAGGGAGTGACCCTTCTCGTGGGCGTCATCTTCGTTCTGACCAACTTAGCGGTCGACCTGACCTACCGGTATCTCGACCCGCGAATCGACCGCAGGGGTGAGCCGGCGTGAGCGAGGACGCCGCGAACAGCGCGCCCCACCGACCGGTCGGCGCTCGCTGGCGACGGTGGTACGAGGCCCTGACGACGACACGGCTCACGAAGCTCGGTGCCGGTCTCGTGTGTGCTCTGTTCGTGCTCGCGGTGTTCGGCCCGGCCGTCTCGCCGTACGACCCGGCCGCACAGGCGCTCGCACACAGGCTGGAAGCCCCGTCGCTCGCGCACCCGCTCGGAACCGACCAACTCGGACGCGACGTGCTCACCCGGCTGCTCCACGGGGCCCGTCTCTCGCTGGGTATCGCCATCGCCGTGACGGCCGTGCGGCTCTCTCTCGGTACCGCGGTCGGACTCGTCGCCGGATACGTCGGTGGCTGGGTCGACGAGGCGTTGATGCGACTCGTCGACACGCTGTTGGCGTTCCCGGGTATCGTCCTCGCGCTCGTGATCGCCGGTATTCTCGGACCGAGCCTCACGAACGTGATGGTCGCACTCGCGGTCGTCGGCTGGGCTTCCTACGCCCGACTGGTCAGGAGCAGCGTCCTGTCGGTTCGAGACCGAGAGTTCGTGACCGCGTCGCGGCTTCTCGGCCGCTCGCGCGCTCACGTGCTCGGCCGACACCTGATTCCGAACGTCGTCGCACCGGTGGTCGTGCTGGCGACGCTCGATGTCGGCGGCGTCATCTTGGGAACGGCGGGTCTCTCCTTTCTCGGGCTGGGCGCGCAGCCGCCGACGCCCGAGTGGGGGACGATGCTCGCGTCGGGCCGGAACTATCTGCGGACCGCGTGGTGGCTGGTAAACGCCCCCGGCGTCCTGATCATGCTCACCGTCTTCGGGTTCAACCTCCTCGGTGACGGACTCAGAGACGCGCTCTCGCCGACGCAGTCGGCTCAAATCGAGCAATTATGATGAACGAACTCCTCCGCGTCGAGGACCTGCACACGCACTTCGACTCAGACCAGGGTACAGTCCACGCCGTCGACGGGGCCTCCTTCGGCGTGGACCGCGGCGAAATCGTCGGCCTCGTCGGCGAGAGCGGGTGCGGCAAATCGGTCACCGCCCGGTCGATCATCCGGTTGGAAGACCCGGGGCGAATCGTCTCGGGGCGGATCAGCTTCGACGGGCGGGACCTGACCCACGCCGATGAGGCGACGCTTCGTCGCGTTCGCGGTGAAGACATCTCCATCGTGTTCCAGGACCCCCACGAGACGCTGAACCCGGTGTTCCCCATCGGCGACCAGATTGCCGAGTCGGTCCGAATCCACGACGGCGGTTCGTCACAGGGGCTCCTCGACTTTCTGGGTGTCCCGCCGTTCCGAAACCGCACCGCGTGGAACCGGGCCGAGGACCGCGCCGTCGAGTTGATGGAACAGGTCGCGATTCCGGACCCGAACGGGAGCGCAGCCGAGTATCCCCACGAGTTCTCCGGGGGGATGCGCCAGCGTGCGATGCTTGCCGTGGCATTGGCCAGCGACCCAGACCTGCTCATCGCCGATGAGCCGACGACGGCGCTGGACACGACGACGCAGGCGGGGATACTGCGACAGATACGGACACTCCGTGACCAGCGAGACATGGGCGTCCTCCTGATCTCCCATGACATCGGCGTCGTCGCCCAGACCTGCGACAGGGTTGTGGTCATGTACGGCGGGCAGGTGATGGAATCCGGGCCGGTCGACGAGGTGTTGACCGCGCCGAAACATCCCTACACCCGCGCACTCCTCGAGTGCTCACCGCGGAACCTCGGCCGCGACGAGCGAGTCAGCACGCTCGAAGGAAGCCCGCCCGACGCCGTCGGCGGTCACGACGGGTGTCCGTTCGCGGATCGCTGTCGCCTCGCAACCTCCGATTGTCGCAGCGGAGACATCCCGGTCGTCGAAAGCGACCCTGGCCACCGCGTGGCCTGCATCGAGACGCCCACGGACTCTCGCGGGACGCCGACCGTTGCTGCCAGCGGACAGCCTCGGAACGTAGTCGCTCCCGACGGTGGTGACGAGAAGTGAGAGCGTCTCCTGCGAACGACGGCGGAAACGACGAGACGCGCCACGCGCCAGTCGCGGAGCTACGAAACGTCGAAAAGGAGTTCGAAACGAGTCGCTCGGTCCTCGACCGGCTGTTGGGCGATGCGAGGTCCGCGAAAGCCGTCTGTGGCGCCTCCCTCTCCATCAACCGCGGAGAAACCGTCGGGGTCGTCGGCGAAAGCGGGTGCGGGAAGTCGACGCTCGCGAAGCTCGTCACCGGGGAGCTGACGCCCGACGGAGGATCCGTGCTGCTCGATGGGGACACCGTTGGTGGCTACCCCACCCGAACCGGCGGGCAGCTTCGACGCATCGGCGTGGTGTTTCAGAACGTCCGCGAGAGCTTCGACTCCCGGTGGTCGGTCGGGCGGTCTATCGCCGAGTCGTTCGGGCACGAACAGCAACCCGACGAGCGGGTCGACCGCATCGACGACCTGCTGGAGCAAGTGAACCTCGACCCGCAGGTCGGGTCGCGGTATCCGAGCGAGCTCTCGGGTGGCCAGCTTCAGCGCGTCGGTATCGCTCGCGCGCTCGCCCACGACCCTGAACTCGTGGTACTCGACGAGCCAGTTTCGGGACTCGACGTAGCCACGCAGGCGACCATTCTCGACCTGCTCGCGGAGCTCCAGCGCCGGCACGAGATCGGCTATCTGTTTATCTCTCACGACCTCGGCGTCGTCCGCTATCTCGCTGATCGGCTGGCGGTTATGTACGCCGGAGAAATCGTCGAACGCGGACCGGCACGGGATGTCTTCGAGCGGCCCAGCCACCCCTATACGGAGGCGCTACTGCGTGCAGTCCCGAGCGACGACCCGACTGACCCGCCGCCGGAGCCATTACCCGGGTCTCCACCGGACCCGTCGAACCGACCGACTGGCTGCCCGTTTCACCCTCGGTGTCCACACGCGGATGGACAGTGCGAGCGCCAGCATCCGGAGTTCAAGCGGGTCCGAACTACCCAATCGCGCTGCCACTACGCCGACGAATTAGCCGACGGTACCCGGACGAACAACCACGGAACGGATGGGGAACGGCGACCGCACCGATCCGACTCGTGACTTCCCGCCCGTAATTTGAGAGCGAACGCACCATCTGTTGGTCGATTGGGTCCGGGACCACGGCATATTATTAAAAATGCAAATTTAAATAACAAGAATTATCATATAATGTTCTAAAATTAGTAAATATGCCTCAGTACACACGACGCGGGTTTCTCGAAGCGGGTCTCGGCACCGCCGCGATTGGTTCTATCGCCGGTTGTTCTTCTAATGCTGATCAGACGACGATTGTGATCGGTGGGTCGTATATCCCGGAATCGATCGACCCCGTCACTCACAGTGGTGGACCGCTAGGCCGGATCGGCGTCTACGAATCGCTGTTTCGCGTCACGCGGGACGTGGGGATTGAACCCCAGCTAGCTGACGAGTGGCACGTCTCGCCGGACGGGACAACTTGGACCATCGGCATCAGGGACGGCGTGCAGTTTCACGACGGAACGAGCCTGATGAGCGAGGCCGTCGCGTTCTCGCTCTCTAGAGCGTTCGACGAGGCGAGTCTCCTGTCTCCGCTCCCGGTCGAATCGATTAGCGCGACCGACACGCACGAGGTCGTGATAACCACCGGCGAGCGATTTGCACCGCTACCGTCCTACCTGGCGCATCGGTACGCGACCGTCATTAGTCAGAGTTCGATTTCCGATTCGGACGGCTTCGTGGAACCGGTCGGTACCGGCCCGTACATGTTCGACTCGTGGGAATCGGGCAAATCCATCACCGCTACGAAAAACTCGGACTACTACGGTTCGTCGCCGCAGGTCGACCGAGTGGTGTACGAGGGAATCCGAGACAACCAAACGAAGGTTTCCAGCCTCGATGCAGGTGAGTCGGACATCGTGGTCAATCTTCCCGTTTCCGCGATGGAACGGATATCGCGCGCCGAAGATACGAGAACTCAGACGACTCGCACGCCTCAAAGTCGATTCTTAGCATACAACGTCCGCGAACCGCCCTTTGACGACCTTCGAGTCCGACAGGCGGTTAATCACGCAATCGATACCCAAACGATAGCGAGGACGATTTTGGAGGGTATCGGTGACCCCGCGATTGGCCCGTTTTCTCCCGAATTGACCGGGTGGGCCAACGACGAGCTTGAACCGTACGAATACAGTCCCGATAGAGCCAGATCTCTACTCGCGGAGGCCGGTTGGACCTTGGAAGCCGACGGGGACGAACTCCGCCATCGCGATGGAACGCCGTTCGACGTCGTCCTGCGAACCTACACGCGGCGTCCCGAGCTTCGCATCATTGCGACGGCGATTCAGAACCAACTCAGAGCGGTCGGCATCAACGTCGAAATCAACATAACCGAGTGGAGCGCGCTGAATGAGGATATGCAGGCCGGAGAAACCGATTTCAGTTTGCTATCGTTCAATTTCTTCTGGGTTCCGGACCCAGACCGGGCGATGTCGTTTTACCACTCCGAGGACACACAAATCTACACCGGGTACGAGGATTCAGAAGTAGACGACCTGATCGAACGGGGGCGGCGGACAACGGATGACGACGAACGGAAACGGATCTACGAGAGGGTACAGGAAATCGTTCACGACGATACTCCGCTCGGGATGTTAACTTACAGCGAGACCGTCACGGGGATTCGGAACCGCATCGAGGACTTCACGCTTCATCCCACGATGTACTCTCATGGGGTACAGAACATACGACTTCACTGATAGCCGCGCGACTGCCATCAGCTCCTCCCGTACCTGGTTCGATGGGTGTTCGAAACGGCCGGCGAAATCGCCACGCCGGTCCGGTAAGGTCAGACAGACGCTTAGAACCGTGCGGCGCTCACGGAACGTCACCGGCGATGATGTACTGCTCGTACTCCGGTACTTCCCCCCAGAGCGTCCGCTCCATCAGCGGTTCATGGGTGACGTTTTCGAGTCCCCCTTGTCTCAGTATCTCCGATAGCTCCTCGGGGGGACGGCCGTCGTACAGCGGCAGGTCCTCGTGAATTCGCTCGTAGCCGTCGAACGGCTCGGAGAAATCCCAGTGTCCTTCGATGAGAACGATGCGACCGCCGGGCTCGACGACTCGACGCCACTCCCGCACCGCCCGCGAGGGGTTCGGAAGCGTCCAGATGAGATGCCGCGCCGTCACCAGGTCGTACCCGTCGTCGGGTTCGTCTAGTGATTCGGCGTCTCCGACGCGAAACTCGACAGCGTGGTCTGTCTGTTGACGCTTCTCGCGGGCTTGTTCGAGCATCTCGGTCGAGTAGTCGACTCCGGTGACGTCGTGACCGAGGTCGGCCAACAGCAGCGAGATGACGCCGGTACCGCAGCCGACGTCGAGTATCCGCTCCGACGAGTCGCCCGTCCACGCGCGCAGTACCGACAGCCACGCGTCGCGTTGCTCCTCGCTTTGGAGAGCGTGGTGACTGTCGTTGTCGTACGTATCAGCCCGCTCGTTCCAGTAGGCTTGAACCGCCTGCTTGACATCTTCTGCGGACCGGCCGGACTCTGTCACAACTGGTCACCTCCACGGTCACTCCCGTGACCATGCGGCGCTCGGGCACGGCACGTACGGGCGTCGATAGTCGAATACGTTGCCGTCGAGTTCCGTTCTCTCTCTGCCATTGTTATTAAATCTGGATAGTATATTACTTATAATTTCTCACTTTTTGGGATTCGGTTATCAAAATAATCATCTCGTTTGCCTGAATCCATCCTCGTTTACCGCGACTAGATTATTAACCACGTGGTATATAATCGCAGTATTTATTATACTAATCTCTAATTTTAATAACACATGTCTCAGTACGCGCGACGACGATTCGACGCCGTTGAACCCGTTGCCGCCTCGTTCGGCTCTCTCGCAGGGTGTCCGTCGGATGACGCCGGCCACGGTACTGGGAGCGTAGACGGGCCGGGGGCGCAGGTGTCGTCCTCTGTGTTCGCGGTCGCCGCGAGCGAGGGTGCAGGCGAGACCGCAACCGCGGAGTCGCTACGGAAGCCCTTCGAAGCATGACTGACCGAAGCTCTAGCGACACCGAACCAACGTGGAGCGGCGATGCCGACCCCGGGCCATCCCCGCGACCTCGCAGAGAACTGATGTCACTCGTCGTCGGCTCACCTGAGCGACCAGCTTGTACGCTTTATCCGCCGGATGTGGCGGTTCCGTACCGAACGACGACGTGGATAGCGGCGTACGGCGATTCGTTCGTCAACCTCGGGGACTGGCGATGACGCCGCTAACGACGCTTAAGCCGTCTCCTTCCACGCACGTCGGTGGAGACGGAGGTGAAAGATGACCTACAGTGAGTCGACTGGCGACCACAACTCACTCGACCGCCAGCCGTACGAATATGTAATCATCGGCGGTGGTGTTCACGGGACGTGCGTGGCGAACTACCTCCTCGACGAAGGCCGCTTCGACCACGAAGAACTCTGTCTGGTCGACCCTCACGAACGGTTACTGGCGTCGTTCGCGACGAAAGCACGACAGTGCGGGATGCAAACCCTCCGTTCGACGTTCGTCCACCACATCGACACCGAGCCGTTCTCGCTCGATTCGTTCGCGGAGGGCGCACACCGGGAACACGAACTCGTTCCGACCGAGGACTATCCGAACCGACCGACACTCGACCTGTTTCTCGACCACGCCCGGTACGTCATCGACCGACGCGATATCGACGCTTGCCACCGTCAGTCGACGGTAACGGGTGTCACGAGGTCCCGGACGCGTGGGTTGCTCCGCGTGGATACGTCTCGTGGGTCGCTCGACGCTCGTCGCGTTGTTCTGGCCGTCGGCCTCGGGGGTCAGCCGACAGTCCCTTCGTGGGCGGCGTCGCTCTCCGACGCCGCGCGGCTCGCGCACGTTTGGGACGACGACTTCGACCCGGCGGCGGCCGCGACCTTTGACGGCCGGACGTTCGTCGTCGGCGGCGGTATCACGGCGGCGCAGCTCGCCTGTCACCTGTCGAAACGCACAGATGTGACGCTCCTCTCGCGGCGCGGCTTGGAGGTCGAACTGACCGAGGCGGACCCACAGTGGATCAACTGGCGACACATTGAACAGGAGATTCACTCGCTCCCTCCGGGCTCGGCAGCCCGCTACGACCGGATTCGCGCCGCGCGCCACGATGCGACAATCCCACCGTACGTCGCGCGCCGACTGGCGGACGCCCGCGACTGCGGCGACCTCGACGTTCGGTGCGGCGAGATCGACCACGCGCACGCGGCGGACGGCAGACTGCAGCTCCGATTCGACGACGGCACGACCGCCACGGACGTACAGGTCGTGCTCGCAACCGGGTATGACCCCGCCCCGGAGCACCCGCTCGTGGGAACGCTCGCCGAATCGCTGTCGCTCGAACGCGGGGCGAACGGCTTTCCCGTCCTCAACGACCGGACGCTCGCGTGGCGACGGACTGATGGCGCCGATTCGGCGCTGTACGTCTCGGGCGCGCTCGCGGAGATGAGCGTTGGCCCGTTCGCCCGAAACGTCGTCGGTGGTCGCCGCGCCGCGGAACGCCTTCTCGAACCGTACGACCAAGTGAACTCGGAGGCTACCGCCTCGCTGTCGAAAGGGCGGCCCTGACATGCCGCCGAACGACCTCACGCCCGCATTCTCGCTGCGGGCGCTCGACGAACTCGCGCGACCGAGCCACGCGCTCGAAGACGCCGCGCGGTGGACGACCCACCTCGGAATCGTCTCCTCGAAGCCGTCGTTTATCGAACGGCGGCGCGTCCGCGAGGCGGGGTATGAACAGGAGTTCCTGTCGGGGCCGCGCTCGATTCCGGAGGCACTGGCGAGCGTGCGGGACCACTTCGAGACGACGCGGTACGTGTTCGTCGGCACGGAAGAGACCAGCGAGGTCGTCACCCGAGTCCCCGACTGGACGTACCAGTCGGTCTCGGACGCCGCAGCAGCCGCGGGGTGGCAGCTCGCGACGACCATCGCTGCCGACGAGGCGTGGCCCTACCAGGAATAAACGCGCTTCGAGGGACCTGCGGTCGACTCGCTAAGTCAGTGACTCTCGTGGATGTGGCTGCGGAGCGAATCGGTACTGTCGAACTGCTCGTCGCACTCGGCGCACGTGTTGTGGTGGAGGGCGACGTGCTGGGTCACACCGGCGGCGCTCTGGAACTGTGCATCGCAACTGGAGCAGGTGTACGCCATTCCGTTAATAACTCAACTGGAAGAGAACTAAAATAGTTATTAAAAATAGGCAGGTACTGCTTGCCTTAGCCTAATAACATCGCGTTCGGACTAACTAACGACGACAGATTCGGATGGGAGAGGCGGTCCCCGATCCGTTCCTAGAGCGCTTCTTGTGCCCGTTCTCGAAGCGGGGGTGCGAGGCTCGTGTCGTTCGCGAGTTTGTCGAGCGCGTCTGTCGCTCGACACCGACTAAGCGCGTTCAGGGCCTGGCGACGGTACCGCCCGTCGAGGCCGCTTGTGACCACGACAAGTCGAAGTTGCGCAGTCGCCCGTTCCTCGGCGAGCTCACCGATGGCGTCTTCCCGCGTTCCGCGCGGGACGTTCTTGTCGACGACCGTTTGAAACAGCGAGCGTGGCGAAGACATCGTCAATCGGCGAGGCCGACCTCCTCGGCGCTCTCGGCGGACTGTGCGTCCCCGTCCGCAGCCTCTTCGGCGTCTTCGGGACGTTCGAACGTCGGGAAGCGGTCCTCGAAAGCGCTCCAGTCGGCGTCCATCTCCTCGTCGGTCAACGTGGCCGCCTCGAGGTCCGCGCGGAGGTCGTCGTGGTCGATGTCGGTGCCGATGAGGACAAGTTGCGAGCCCCGGTCGCCGTACTCGGGATGCCAGCTTTCCTCCAGTTCGGGGTACGCCTCGAAGTACTGCGCCTGTTCGTCCGCCGGGAGTGTCGCGAGCCACTGCCCTGCAGGCGTGAGTCGAATCGACTGGCCCGCGACGTCGATACCCAGCGCGATGTCCTCGCGACCCGCCAGCCAGAAGTGTCCCTTCGAGCGGACGACGTTCGTCGGCAGTTCGTTCAGCAGGTCGGCGAACCGCTCCGGGTGGAACGGCCGACGGGACTCGAAGACGAACGAGGTGACTCCGTGTTCTTCCTCCGCGGAGGCGTGGGGTTCTTCGAGCTCTTGCATCCACCCGGCGGACTGGCTCGCCGCCTCGAAGTCGAATCGACCCGTGTCGAGGATTGCGTCTGGGTCGACCGCACCGTGTTCGGTTCGGAGGATTTCGGCGCGCGGCTGTAGCACCTCGACGACTGCCTCGATCTCGTCGAGCGCCGCTTCGTCGACGAGGTCGCATTTGTTCAACAGCAGGACGTCGCAGAATTCGATCTGCTCGACGAGGAGGCTCCCGAGGTCCTTCTCGGTGTCGCCGTCCATGAGCGACTCCGCCGAGCCGAACGTGGTCCAAAACTGGTGGGCGTCGACGACGGTGACCGTCGTGTCGAGTTCGTAGTAGTCCATCGGCTCGATGCCGGTCTCCTCGTAGAACTCCGTGGGGTCGAGGTCCGACTGGTCGAATCCCATCGTGAGCGTCTGTGCGACGGGGAGCGGTTCGGCGACACCGGTCGATTCGATGACGAGGTAATCGAACTCGCGAGCCTGCGCGAGCTTCGCGAGCGCGTCGAGCAGGTCGCCCCGAAGCTCACAACAGATACAGCCGTTCGACAACTCGATTAACTCCTCGTCGTCCTCCGAGATGTCGGAGTGTTCGGCGACGCGCTCGGCGTCGACGTTCACCTCGCCCATGTCGTTGACGAGGACCGCGATATCGAGGTCCGTTTGCGTGTTTAGGAGGTTGTTCAACACGGTCGCTTTCCCCGCGCCGAGGTTGCCGCTCAGCACAGTGACGGGAATCGTCTCTCGACTCATCTGTTATTAACTCTAGACCATATCTTATTTATAATTGGCTATCTAGACTATTTTGTTGTTAATCGAGCCCCCAACGACCCCCCAAACGGACGAGTCGCTCGACGCCGTTATCGTCGGCGCAGGTGCCGCTGGCGTCGGTATTGGCGTCGTTCTCGAAGCCCTCGCCCTCGACTCCTACGCGATTCTGGAGCGAGACGACGTCGGCGCGTCGTTTCGACAGTGGCCCGAGGAGATGCAGTTCATCACCCCCTCGTTTCCCAGCAACAGCTTCGGCTGTCGAGACCTGAACGCCGTCACGACGGACACGTCGCCCGCGTTCGCGCTCGACCGCGAACACCCGACCGGCGAGGAGTACGCGCAGTACCTCCGCGGAGTCGTCGAGTTTCATGACCTTCCCGTCCGGACCGGCGTAGCTGTCGAATCCCTCCAACGCCACGACGATGGGTTCGTTCTGGACACGTCCGCTGGTACCGTCCGGAGTCGCTTCGTCATCTGGGCGGCCAGACAGTTCGGCCGCCCGAACGACGAGCCGTTCCCCGGTGCGGGTCACTGCGTCCACAACTCCCAGGTCGACTCGTGGCACGCGTTCGCCGACGAGTGCGTAGACGACCCAGTCGCGGTCGTTGGCGGGTACGAAAGCGGAATCGACGCGGCGCTCACGCTCGCCGAACTGGGCCACGAGGTACTCGTCCTCGACGAGGAGGGTCCGTGGCAGTATCGCAGCCCAGACCCGAGCGAAGTCCTATCCCCGTACACCAGCCAACGCCTCCACGAGGCGCTCGAACGGGACCGACCGATCACTCTCAACGACGGCATCCGCGTCGAACGCGTCGACAGAGACGACGGCTCGTTCGAGGTCGTCTCTACGAGCGGTGAAACGTTCACAACGCGGAACCGACCCGTGCTCGCGACGGGGTTCCAGTCCGGTCTCGGCCCGGCGGACGACTATTTCGAGTTCGAGAACGGCCACCCGAGACTGACCGAGCGAGACGAGTCGACGGCGACGCCGGGACTGTTCCTCGTCGGCCCCCACGTTGCACACAACGGACAACAGTTCTGCTTCATCTACAAGTTCCGACAGCGGTTCGCGGTCGTCGCCGACGAAGTCGCTGCAAGACTCGGTATCGACCGCGCTCCCCTCGACGAGTACCGTGAGAAGAACATGTTCCTCGAGGACGCGTCC
The DNA here is from genome assembly GCF_003665865.1 of Haloferax sp. Atlit-109R. Lineage (NCBI taxonomy): Archaea > Methanobacteriati > Methanobacteriota > Halobacteria > Halobacteriales > Haloferacaceae > Haloferax > Haloferax sp. Atlit-109R. The sequence continues at coordinate 62,403 of NZ_QPLO01000004.1, read as the reverse complement.
TGCTGCGAACCAGACATGTGCGACTGCTAACCGTGACACGACACTCATCACAGCCCGACAGCCGAAGCGAGCGCTCGAACGACGCGCGAGACGACGACCGACACGTGTGTCGGATGACCGGCCGCGAACAGGGCCTCGTCAGTAAGTACGACATCTGGCTCTGTCGGCAGTCGTTCCGTGAACTCGCGCCGAAGATTGGGTTCAAAAAGTATGACTGACACACGCCCTCGGTCGAACAGTCACTCCGCGACGGGGCGCGACGAGACGGGAAACGACCGGCGAGAGACCGTCGTCGTCGTCGGCAAAGAGAGCGTCGGCAAGTCGGAGCTCGTTGCCGGCTTCACCGGAACGACGCCGACGACCGGTAACTTCCGCGGAACGACCGTCAACGTCGAGCGATACGAGTCGGACGAGTTCGTCTTCGTCGACACGCCCGGAATTTTGCTCGGGACTGACACCGAGACCACCCGAACAGCGATCAGCGCCGTCGAAGACACCGAGACGGTGCTCCTCGTCGTTCGCGCAACGAACATCGACGACGACCTCGAGGACCTGCTGCCACTGGTGCAGGGAACAGTCGGCGCGATTGCCGTGACGTTCTGGGACAAAGTCGAGAACCAGACCGAAGCCCACGACGAACTGGACGCGCTCGCCGACGACCTCGGGGTGCCACTCGCTCCAGTGGACGCGCGAAACGTTTCTCGCGTCGCGACCGACGGCGGCGGGGCGGCGGTCGACGGACGCGAGCGGACGGAACTCGTCAGCGCGCTCCGCGATGCCGACGAGTTCCCGGGGCGGGTCACCCGGCAAACTGGAATTCATCTCGACCCACCGGAGACGATCATTGAGCATCCACTTCTCGGCCCGTTCGTCAGTATTGCCTTGCTTCTGTTGCCCGCCGCGGCTGCAGTCCACTTCGCGAACGCTGCTGCTGCCGAACTCTCCCCCCAAGTGAGTACACTGTTGGAGCCCGCGGTTCGGTGGACGAACGAGCTCCCGGGACCGCTGTCGGCAGTTCTGGGCGGCGACTACGGCGTGCTCTCGATGGGGCCATTCCTATTCGTCTGGGCCGGTCCGACGATCCTCATCTTCGCGGCGTTCATGGTCGTCTACAAGCAGAGCGGACTCGTCACGCGGATTACTGCGTCGCTCCATCCGCATCTTCGGCGCGTGGGCCTCACCGGTCGGGACCTCGTTCGCGTGGTCATGGGATTCGGCTGTAACGTCCCGGCGGTCACCAGCACACGTGGGTGTTCGGACTGTACACGCCGGACGGCCGTGTCGACGATTGGGTTCGGATCCGCCTGCTCGTATCAGTTTCCGGCGACGCTCGCCGTGTTCGCGGCGGTCAAGATGCCATGGCTCGTCGTTCCGTACCTCGGGATTCTCACGATCACGACACTGGTCTATGCGCGCCTGATCGCACCCGAGCGTGCGCGAACGGCATCGCTGTCTACTGAGAACCGTGCGTTCCTCCAGTGGCCGACCTGGCAGTCAGTGTGGCGCGAGACCAGAACCGTGATTCGGAGTTTCTTCGTGAAGGCCCTCCCCGTCTTCGCCGGAATCGTCCTCGTTGCATCGGTTCTCGACTATTTCGGCGTGCTGGACGTGGCGGGTAAGGCTCTCTCGCCGGTGATGGGACTGTTCAACCTCCCCGGTGAGACGGCGCTCGTCGTCGTGATGGGATCGATCCGCAAGGATGGTCTACTCTTATTACAATCAGACGGGCTCAGCGAAACGTTGTCCGCGATGACTCCCGTGCAGGTACTGACCGCCGTCTACCTAGGGGGGGGTGTTGCTTCCCTGCCTCGTGACGGCGATCACGGTCGCGAAGGAACTCTCCCCGAGATACGCCGGTCGAATGATGCTCCGACAGGCGGCAGCTGCCGTCTGCTTCTCGCTACTCATCGGATGGGGCGGTGCAATCCTCTTCTAGCCGATGACGGGCGAAACCATGACGCTCGCGTTTGAGCTTGCTGCACTCCGGCAGACCCGTGAGCCACAGGCGGTCGTCGTCGATGCGCGACGATGGGCGCAGAACGTCGGTCTCATATCGACGGATTTCGGAGCCGCTCACGCCTTCAGCGCCAAGTACCTCGTCCGTCGAGATTTTCAGGTGATGCCAACTGCATCGGACCTTCGGCACCTCGGTAGCCAATACGATACGGAAAGACACGTCCTGATAGGGACTACTTCCAATCGGCCGGAGTATCTCCCTCCTCAGCACTGGGAGTATCTCAGTCTCGCAGATGCTGCTACTGCTGCTGGCTGGTATCTCGAGAACCCGGAGACTACACTACGAGAGCAATGGACTGCGCGGTTGTACCGTGTCCTCAGGAGACGAGAATGAAAATTGGTATTCTCCAGCGACAATACAATTCAGTATGAACGACGAGCCAGTAGATATCGAACTCGACTTTGGAGATGACGGACTGGTTCCAGCGGTTGCGCAAGACGCACATACTGACGAGGTTCTGATGCTCGCGTACGCTTCACCGGAAGCGGTGGCAGCAACGCAGGAGACGGGACTCGCCCACTACTACTCTCGGAGTCGAGATGAGCTTTGGAAGAAGGGTGGGACAAGCGGACACATCCAACAAGTTCTGGAAATTCGGGTCGATTGTGACAGAGATGCGCTTCTCTATCGCGTTGAGCAAGAGGGCGGGGCCTGTCATACGGGATACCGTTCGTGTTTTTCCCGAACGATCGATGACGAAACAGTTGGAGAGAAAGTCTACGATCCAGATGAGGTCTACGGGTAGGTCAATTCGGTAGCGTGGCTGGCTATTGAGACAAGGGGAGATAGCTCCACGGCCCCTGTCGTGGGAGGCACTCCTATCCCCTGTATGGCCAATATGGCCGAACGTCTCCACGAGAAGAAGCTGATCCGAAAGGACCTGTACAACTTCGCCCGGATCGTGATGTGGCTGCCCCAGTACCAGGACAGCGACCCCGAGATGATTGTCACAGACCTCAAAGACGTCTTCTCGAGGTGGCCTTGGTACGACGAGCAGGAGACCGAGCACCAGGTCCGCTACGAGTTCTCGAACACAATCGCGACACGCCGTTGCCGATGAACTGCGATAATGACGATTTACAACGCTACTACATCGGCTAGGACTAGCGTCCCTACTCGATCTGGGGCAGCCTCCCGTTCCCTGATGAGATGTACGAGCAAGTCGATGAGCAGTCCACCGGCCCCGCAGGGCAGTTCTAAATCATAGATTTTTCTCAGATATTCGAGAGCTGTGTTGCAGACCAAAGACAGTCTCTTCAAACCCCTCGTCGAGCAATTTTCAGCGGCTAAAACAACCAGAATTGGGTGAATTGGGGTATTTCACGATCCGAAGTTCCGAGCCGGAAGACCTCAAGAGACTCAGAACAGGTGAAGCAGCGGCCCTAGTAAATCCTGATACGCACGATATTACCTCCATTACCCCTCCGTCGAGCAATTTTTGAAATCGGCGAGTCATCATCGACCCCGTCGAGGTGTTTTCTACGCCCTCAAATCGACCCGACGGGGTTCTCCTTCGATTTGAGGGCGTCATATCGTCTTGCATATCGCGAGTTTCGTCCAAAGAAAGAGGCGATATGCAGTGTGCGAAGGCCGCCGGCTCTCTCAGGCCGAGAGGCCATCACCGGGGTAGCGGAACTACAGAAGTATCAGAATTAGCGCATAGGTTGACGGGGGCGTTTCGGTGGTGTCTGTTGCCCCCGCGAGGGGGTGACGGGGCGCATCACTCGCCCCCGATAGACGATGGCTTCGGAACCACACAACGAGACACAGGCAGCGGATCACGCAGGAACTACCACCGACAGTGAGGCGCCGTGGGCGGACCTCGAGATGACGGTTCCGACCGACCGGGATCACGCGTCGGTCGTTGCGCTCGTGGAGTGTGCTCTCGTCGAGCTCACGCACGAGGCCGTGGGCGCCGTCTTCATCTCCCGGTAGGTCGGGCGGTCGACGCGGACGCAGTACGTCGCCGCCGCCGACGTCGGCGAGCAGTTCCGGAAGCCGCACTTCGACGACCGGTTGGGCTGGCACGAGACCACCATTTCTCGACGAACCGTTCGCGAGGAACTCATTACCCAGCTTACGCGGTCCCCCTCGACGTCGGTGGAGCGGTCAGATGAGAGAGCAGCCAACGAGCCAGACGCCTTCGTCGTGAATCCAGTTCGAGAGCTCCAGACACCGTAGCGGCCAGACTTAACCAACATTCTCGGACGAGACCGACACTTGGTCTTTTCAGATGCAATGCGATACCGAGTGCGCCCGCTGGAACGACCAGAATTGTCAGGAGGACTAGCCTATCGTGAGTCTCTCGTTGTGATCTGAAAAGACCAAACAGTGTTGGTTAAAGCTGGGGCTGGACCCACTCCCTTGCCCCCACCCTCCGCCCGACTCCTCGAGTGAGTGCTTCTTGACGGATGGGTGATCCGAAGAGGTACCGGATCTGTACGCCATGAGTTGTTTTCGGCGCCGGAAGGCGTGCAGCGCGTAATAGCGTGCGCTGCGTGACTCACCATGCCTGGTCCCGACCCTCACGACGACACGAGTCGCGACTACGAACAATTCGAGAAGGAACAGCTCGCCCAGGACCGTGACGCCGCCCGGGTTGACACGGCGGACGTCGACGATGCGACGGCCCGGAGTCTCGTTGAAGACCTCATCGACGCGGACGTCGTCACTCCGGTTCCTGAAGACCAAGTTCTGGTTCACGAGCCGAGCGGCACTACCTTCGACTCGGCGACGCAGCTGGCCGTCTTCCACCATGGCTGGACAGCCGGCCGTGACGCCGACGGGGAGGGCGAGTGATGTAGTAGACCCTCGTCGGCTGCACGTTTTGCGACTCTCCGCCCGGTACAGAGACTGGCGAGGCCCACACCTGGGGCCAAGACGAGCGGGTCACCCACCCGATCTGCGTCGACTGTGCGATTCAGACGCGGTCTGATCCTGGCGAGTGCGATCACGTCGCCTGTGACGGCTGTGGACTGGTCGTCGACACGCTCGCAGCGCTCACGCGATTCCGTGTCGAACTCGGGCATCTGGAAGGCCCGTTGCAGCTGTGCACCCGCTGTAGTCCGGGTGGACTCGCGACGTACTGGACGCGCGACCTCGAAGAGCATCTCGTCGCGACGCCGGCGGAGTGACCCAACACTCTTTACTGATTCGCTGTAAACTGTAATTAAGAACAAATCGTGTCACGCACCTCAAACCGCGCCGACGGCGACATCGTCCAGGACTTCCTCTCGGTCGCCGATCTCCTCGAGGAGCCACAGCTCGCCCAGCTGTACGCGTACCTCGCCCGGGAGAGGGAAGCGACCGTCCAGGACGTAATGGACGACCTCGAATTCGCACAGGGAACCGCTTACAGCTACGTCAACCGGCTCGTCGACGCCGGCGTCGTCGACGTCACCGACGACGAACAGCCTCGCCGGTACGCTGCTCGGGAGATCGAACTGACCGTGACGACGACCGCGGGCGACCGCGAGTACACGATCACGCCGGCGCTCATCGACGCCGTCGGCCGCCGCAAGACGGACGCCGACATCGGCACCTACATCGACCGCCACGGCGTCGCCGGCCTCGCGACCGCGCTCACCTACGCCGTCGCTCGGGAGCGTGGGGAAGTAACCCACCGCCTGATGGCCGAGGATCTGGACATCTCGCCGCTAGCTGCGGAGATGATTCTCCAGGCGCTCCGGCCTGTCGTCCACGAACACTACGACATCGAGGAGGCAGGAGCGGGACTCGACGAGTTGGACATCGACGGCGACAGCGCTGACGACGCGTGAGCCGGCTCCACATCGCTGACACCGGCCTGTTCGTCGCGATGGGGCAACCGTCGAACAGTCGGTACCAGGCCGTCCGGGGGTTCGCTCGCCGGAACGACATCGCCTTCGTCCTGCCCGAACGAGTGTACGAGGAGCTGACCGTCGACGATCCGGACGTTGAGGACGTGCCAGTTGACACCGCGATCGACGAGGGCTGGGCGACGGTCGCGCCGCCGCTGGAGTTTTCAGAGCCGGTCGTCTCGCGGGTGATGGACGGCGTCCAGCGGTACATCGCGAACGCCGACGACCGCCCTGCCGACGAGGTCGAGCGTGCCGACGCCGCCCTCGCCGCCTTAGCTGCCCAGCATCTCAGTGCGGGGGCGGCAACCGAGGTGTATATCTACACGACCGACATCGCCGCCGGCGAGGGGGCTGAAACCGTACTCGGGAGTGAGGGGTACGGGGACTCGGTGACGTTCGTGAACGGGTTCCGGTTCATCGAGGACCTGGTTTCGAGTCGTAGCTGAGGGATAGGGACGGAAGGAGACGCATCTTACGAGGATTTGTGGTCGCTCAGCATCTCCTCCTTATTCGATTCCAAGTACCATCGCTACAAGGGCGACCAAAAATAGACCAGCGACAACCGTCGCTTCGAACCACGAAAACGCAGAAGATGCAGCTAACCCCGCTTGAAGGTCACTTGCAGCACCAACGAGTGCGCCGCCGATGAGCAGGAGCACAAAGAGGCCAACAATGAGGCGACCATCGATCTGACCACGTTGGCTGGATGCTGCAGCATCGGCTTCTTTCCATGTACGTAGTGATTCTCCAGTCAACCGCCAATAGACGACGTGTTCAGTAACAATCGTCGCGAGCTGTGTTCCACCTCCGACGAACCACGCTGCACCCCCACCTGCAGCGATTCCGTATCCCCACACGAGGAGCATCTCTGCGAAGGGATCAACCGGCGTTGCAGCGAGTGCCGTGCTCAAGCTCGTGAAGATGATGGCGAAACCGGTGAGGAGAATGTACATTCCCAATCGGCGCGTCATCGCAAATTGATCTCGGATTTGGTCGAAGGTGTGAACAAGGCGGTCGATTTCAGGCGGAACTACGTCTCGCCGTTCATCTGGATGCAGATCCCAAACGAGAACGCTGCCGATTTTCTGTGACTGGACTCGATTCTCGAGTTCGAGCTCGTCTAATCGGTTCTCGACGCCCTGTCGAGACATATCTACTGCATCGGCGATATCCTGCGTTCCCATCGCGATACGGTCGTTCTCACGGAGGACGTTCAGGATCTGCTCATCTGGAACCTCCTTTCGGTCATTGGTCGAGACGAGGTCGACGAGGAGCGAGCGTAGTGTCATACAACCTCCGAGATGATGGCACCAGCTGCAACTGCAGCGGCCGTTACGAGAACAACGATACCGACGAGGACGTAGACGATTCCCCAGAAGCTGAGATCGATCAGCCCCGTCGTCCCCAGCGCGCTTCCGAACAGGAGGAAAATGAATCCCCCGCACACAAGCGCGATAGCGCCCTCGGCGGCATCAAGCAGGTCACTCATCTGGACATCACCCGGTTATGATTCGAGTACGTTAATCGCATCGTTCAGTAACACGTACATTTCGGGGGTACAAAGGTCATATCGACCGTTTTTGTGATTTTACGGTCTGGATTGGACTGGGGATAGACGAAGTGGCATTTTGCCCCTGCAAACACCGTGTTGGTCCAGAGCAAATCGCACGAATGCAGCGTGATAGACGGTTCACGACTCATTGATGAAAGCCCTCGTCCGCTCGACGTCCCGCGACCGCCGCTGCGCGCCTCGTCCCTGCGGTGCTTGCGGGGTCGGGGGACGGCCGAGGCGGCCTCGCCCTTTCTGAGTCCACCAGGGCGGTGATTAGCTCACCAAGCGACATAGCCGGCTGGACAGGTGGGTACGTAGCGGCCCGCCCCGCTCGCCGCTGCCGCCCTCCGCGTCGCTCGTGACCGACCATTCCGGGCGTGCGGGCGCTCTCCGCACCGCCCGCGCCCGTTCCGGGCTAAAGTGCATGTGCCCTCGGCGCCAGCGGGTAAGCGCGAGGGGTTGCGCGGCGTAGCTGCTCACCCCGATTGGAAGACGTCTTACTGAGATTATTAAAAAGTTGTCATAACTATTATTTCAACAGTAACCTAGGCGAATGCGCTGATTAGTAGGCGTCTGGATAAAACAACACCGTAACCATCTCGAATTGGCCCTATTTTTCTGGCCCAACGACTAGATATTCGTCGTTTTTTCGAAGGTTCTCAATATGCGAATTGAGCGAGCCATTGTTGCTAATCTCTTTCAATTCCGCGCGGTAGTCTTTCGCCTTTGATTGATAGAGAGACTTCTCCAGCCAAAATCTGTCTTTTTCATCTTGCTTGAATACGGTAAGTACCATCAAAATGTGCAACCCGTCTACTTCGATATACGTGGCGAAAGCTCGGGTTTCTCCCCTGCGCTTCTTAATATAATCAATATCGTCGGTTACACTCTTTTCAAAAACATCGGTAGCGTTCCAGGCTCGAAGGAACTTCTCAATACGCTTTCTTATTCGCTTTTCGAGAGAAGCATCAAGCTCAGCCAAATGCTCACAAGCTTCGTTCAGATAAATAACGTATCTGGGTCGGCCAGTCTGAGCACTCATCTAGGGTCGCCAGTTAGTGATCTCCTTTCAAGGCCTGTCTGAACTCGTCACGTGTCGGAAGCTGCTGACCAGGTCGGGAGTCAGCCTCTGGACTTCTAAACTGGTTACTATTTGGAAGAAGATCTGCAGCACGACATTCGGATTCAATACGCTCCATACGGATTGAAAACCCATTAACCAGTTGCTCGAGATCAGAAATAGAACCATACAGAAGGGCTTCCTGGTTGGGCCCATGCATAGTGTGTAATGAGATAACCTTCGTAACGAGGTTCCACGCCCTTTCGTGGTAAAACTCCTCAACCATGCTAAGCTGGTACGATAAGTCCCCGGAAAACTCGTCCAAATCTTGCTGGGATATAGTAAAGTAGATATCGTCAACGAGATCAAGAAAGTCAGTTAGTAAGTCTGCTGGGTTTTCGTCACTGGACAGGTCTATGTCATACTCATCAAGGTGATCAGGAGACAGTTCTGAATGACTGTAGAGTTCCCTTTCGAAGGCTTCGAGGGTCTCCGCAAATGCCATGTATGCCTCATTATCGAACTGGCCAAGGTCATCTTCCGCGTATAGATGTAGAACCTCCTGAATCCGGACGTTTATCAAATATAGATCAACCCAGTCTTCAATCTCCCCACTGTACTCTGTGTAGAACTCTTCAAGCAGTGTCGCTCGACTAGCTTCCAGAATCTCGTTCAGAGATTCTAGAGATCCAATCGATATGGTTTTAAAGAACTCTCGATAGTCACTCTCATCCCAGACTGTCTTTCTGGAGTTGTCACCAGATGGGCGAGGCTGTTGAGGTTGTTCCGTCTCAGGTAGATCATCAAGTTCTACCGGACCAACGGTCCGTGTGCTAGGCACTAGAGTTCCAAGGTCGCCCCCATATCGATGCCAGCTATGTTGCATCTCTTCGTGGAGACCACGCTCGGCCATAGCCACGTACATCAGTTTGTTCAACTTGATATGGCCGTCATCAAATTCATCGAAAGACTTCTCTATAGAAACATCTGCGAGCGCAGCTTTTAGCCCCTTCTGAATCGCTGTGGAATAATACTCCTCCCAGCGTTCAGAGAGGTTATTCCGGGCCATAAATTCTCTTTGTAATTCTTATTCAGGGAACCTCCTAACTCTTCTGGTCGCTGTGTATCGTAGTCATTGTCTGTAATCCCCAAGTAGAGGTTGTGAAATTCCTCTCCCTGATGACCGATACACCTCTGTACTTATTGCCCCGAGCCAAGTATGACAACTGTTCTACGGCATCCGATTCTGACTGTGTAGTACGGTAGTATTTTTGAGCGCCTACAAAGGGTGCAGGCGCGTTCGGTCGTGCCTGCACAGCACAGGTGATTCGAGATGTGTTACCGCCGCCAGCGACAGGTGCACCGTCTGATAGAGGCGCGATGATCGATGTCAGTCGAACTGAACGAGATTGAGGCAGCCGAAGTCGAACTGGAGGAGTGGTTAGTCGAACAGGCCGAGAACGGTGTTCCGGAAATCGTCCTGATCGGGCTCCTCCGAGACTACGCGGACGACATCGAACACCTCGGCTACGTGCCGCGGATGTGGGGCAAGGCCGAACGATGAGGCGGACCAACATCTTCGAGGTCGTTCCGCAATCGGAACAGGCCGACACCGTCCTTCGACGTCTCCTCGATGCGTCAGCAAGCCTCTGGAACCAGCTGACGTATGCTCGCCGGCAACAGTTCTTCGCCGGCGAGAGCGTCTGGGACTGTGACGGCTACTACGACGAGTACGTCGACGTGTTGGGGTCGGCGACGACACAACAGATCACCCGCGTCAACGACGCCGCCTGGCGATCGTTCTTCGAGGCGGTCGAGGAGGCCGACCAGGAGGTCAGTCCACCCGGCTACTGGGGGAACCAAGCCGACGGGCGCGACCTGCGGACCTACATCCGCAACGACGCCTATACGATCAGCTGGGGCGAGCGCTCCCGGCTTGAGATTCCCATCGGCAGCCAGCTCAAAGACGAGTACGGCTTCGGTCGGTTCGAACGGCTCCGGGTTGCCGTCCGTGGTGAACCACACTGGCAGGGCGAGCAGGGCCGCCTCCACCTCACCTACGACGACGTCGACGAGACGTACCGGGCTCACCAGCCAGTAACGGTCGCCGAGAGCGAGCAGGCGACGCCGACGGGGACAGACACCGCCGCGCTCGATATCGGCGCGAACGTCCTCGTGGCGTGTACGAAGACGGCCGGTGACCAGTACTGGTACAGCGGCCAAGAGCCGTTTCGGCAGTTCCGTGAGACGACCCAGCGCATCGCCGACGCCAAAGCGAAGCTGCCGGATGGACAGCAGACCAGCAATCGAATCCAGCGGCTCTATCGGAAGCGGTCTCGACGCCGCGACCACGCCGTGAACGCGCTGCTTCGTGATCTGGTTGAGCGACTCCACGACGACGGTATCGAAACCATCTATCACGGCGACCTCACCGGCGTCCTTGGCGAATACTGGTCGGTCGAGGCGAACCTCAAAGCGCGTACCTTCTGGGCGCATCGGCAGTGTCTCGATCAACTCGCGAACGTCTGTGAGGAGTACGGCATTGAGGTGGCCTCACTCTCGGAGGCGTGGACCTCTCAGACGTGTCCGGAGTGTGGGGAGCGCAGGCGAACCCGCCGGCATCGCGAGACGCTGCGGTGTCCGTGCGGCTTCGAGGGCCACACTGACCTCGTCGCGTCGCGGACGCTGCTCGAACAGGCGACGAACATCGCGGTCAGGCCGACGGCACGGCCCGTGCGGTTCCAGTGGGACGACCACCAGTGGTATCCCGTCGAGGGAGCCACAGTGGCTCCCAACGAATAGCGCACAGACCCGCAAGGTGCCGCCGTGGTGTCGCCGCGACGCCAGCGAGCGGACGCTCCGTGAACGCGGAGTGGATGTCGATCCGCTGGTCGCTCGCTTTTCCAGCTGCTAGCGCTTTCAGTACCGCTCTTCTTGGGCGTTGTTTGGCCAGAATTCAGCAGTTGACCGAACGACTCAGCTGCGGTTTATTGAGCCGGCATTAGTCTCTCTCGGCTGGCTGGTGTGGTACTCTACGGCTCGCACCGCTCGCCGCGTTCCGCCCTCCGCGTCGCTCGCGACCGACCATTCCGGGCGGTCTGCCTGCAGTAGCGGGCGGACTGCCGGGCTAAAGTGCATGTGCCCTCGACGCCAGCGGGAAAGCGCGGGGGATTGCGCAGCGTGGCTGCTCACCCCCCACGCTTTCTCCGCTGGTCGCTCGCTCCGGGCGGGTCGGCGCGCGGTGCTGGATGGGTAATCTCCTCGGGCGCGCTCTCGCTCGCGCCCGGTAGGGCGCTCGCGAAGGCGCGAGCGAGAGCGCGCAGATGGTTCTGTCGGTCGGTGTCGTCGGAAAACTGCGATGTAGCAGCATCGCGGTGTCGGCGCGTGAGCGCCTTCAGTGGTACCTTGGTGTGATACCAATGTCTAGTAACAACGCTAGCGGAAAGGTCGTTTCGGTCGATGAACAGGCATTCGAGAAAGCGGGCGAGCAGGCGGTCGATGAGGACGGCTTCCCGGTCGTCGACGAGACGCCGGAGTTCGAGGCGGCGGTCGAGCAGGAGACGCAGGCGAAGGTGGATGCGAACCACCCGGACGGGATCGCGGACACGAGCAACGAGCGGATTCACGGCGTCACCCTCGAACAGGAAGAGCGCATTCGGGCGCGGGAAGCCGAACTGGAGCGCATCAGTGCCTAGGCCGAGCTGGGCACGCAGGAGGGTCGCGAGCAGCGCACGCGGGAGGTCGCTGCCCAAGGGAGCAAGGAACGCCGGCGGAAGTTCCAGAAGCGTGCCGCGAGCGTGGACCCGATGGCCGACCCTGAACGGGATGATCCCCGGGCGGAGCTCTCCCAAGATGAACTGGCGACAGTGAACACGGAGGCAGACCGACTCGCGACGCGGGTGGATGGCTGGTCACGTGCGGCGGTCAGTCGACGCCTGGCCGACGCGGTCGTCGACGGCACGGACATGACGAGTGCGGTCGTGCGGGTGTTCGAGGAGTTGCAGACGGCCCCGGGGGGCACCGTTCCCATCGACGCTCTCGAGGATGTCGATCGCAAAGAAGTGAGTGTCGAAGGGCAAATCGAGGTGCTCTGGGAGAGTGACTCGCCAGCCATCGCTCAAGTCGGGCTCATCGCAGACGAAAGCGGGCAAACGAAGGTGACGATCTGGGAGAAATCAAATGCCCCCTGGATCGAAGAAGGTGAACGGGTGCGTATCCACGGAGCGGCGAAAAATTGGTACGATGGACGCGTCTCACTAGCCGTCACTGGCTGGTCAACCCTTCATTTCCCGGAGCGCGGCCGCTGGTGGGACGAATAGCCGGTCAGAGCAGCCTCTTTTTTGCTATGTGCCGGACCGACCCAGACCCCGCCGCCCCACCCTCCGCTCCGTGCTCGCTTCGCTGCGCGCGCAGCCACAACCTCGAGACCCGGTCTGAGATTTATCCCTGAAACCGAGGGAAACGGTGCGCGACCGGGCGTGTTTGTCCCACCCCACGAGGGGTGCGGGCGTGCCCAACGCTCGGAGCTACGCATGAAAGTCGAAGGAGACTACACGTGCGACATCTGCGGCGAATCGTTCGAAACGAACGTCGAGATTGCTGCCCACATAGCAGGCCACAAGCGGTCAATCACACCAGACCACATCATTGAGGAGCTCAGACGCGTCGCCGAACAAAAAGGCCGAACGCCGATGCAACCCGAGGTCGAGGAAGAGACAGAGTTCACAGCTGGTGCCGTCCAATCAACGTTTGGCAGTTGGGAAGAAGGACTACACGAGGCGGGGCTTGAACCACTCGATCATTCCTACTCAGAAACGGAGGTAATCGAGGAGTTACAGCGCGTGGCCGAGATACTCGGTCACTCTCCGTCAGTATCGGAAATGAAGGCACATGGGGAAGTATCCCCAGCTGTGGTGAAACGGCGATTCGGATCGTGGAATACCGGACTCGACGCTGCAGAGCTATCGACGACGAAATCGGCCAAGGTTACACCGAAAGAAGTAATCTCAGCGATCCAGACTCTCGGAGAGGACCTTGGGCGACCACCGACCGCCTACGAAATGGATGAACAAGGAGCGTACGCAACGAAAGTCGCCCAGCGGCGATTCGGGAGTTGGAACGCTGCACTTCAGGAGGCAGGTTTTGACCCACATACGCGGCGAAATATCCCGGACGAGGAGTTACTGACGGAGCTCACTCGGCTCCGCGATGAACTGGGGTATGTCCCCTCAACTGTGGATATGAGAAAACACGGGGAAATCACGATCTACCCGTACATCCGAAGGTATGGCTCATGGAAGCAGGCCGTGGAGGCGGCCGGGATGGAATATCGCGGCCAGCCGAGCGGCCCAGAGCATCCCACTTGGAAGGGCGGCTACGGAGACATTTCGTACGGACCAAACTGGTACAAGCAGCGCAAACGCGCCCTGGAACGGGACGGCTTCGAGTGCCAGATGCCGGGCTGTCCGATTGACCGCGAGACCCACCGGGAACGCTGGGACCGCGACCTGAACGTCCACCACATTACGCCGCTTGGCGCATTCATCGATGCCGATGGCGTTCTGGATTACGAACGGTCGAACCGGCTTGAGAACCTGATTACGCTGTGTCAGCGCCACCATACGATATGGGAGGAGTTTGCTCCGCTCCAGCCCGATATTCGCTAACCGACTCCGGTGGTGTTTCTCGCCCCCAACGATGGGTGGCGGGGACACCAGCTTCCCGTCTCACTATGATCGATGACACGACGCTCACGACCCGTGAACGGCTTCGCATTCACCTCCGCGAAGCCCGCCGCACGACCGACTCCCCGATTGTCGAAGGACAGTTAGCCGCCGCGCTGGACGCCTGGAACGACCTGCCGCCGACACCCCTACGGGAGTGTCCCGTGTGTGGAAGAGTCGGGCTGCCAGAACGAATCCAACAACACAGGTGTAAGCCAGAACGATAGATAGCTCATTTTTGCCAGATATTATATCAATGATTCAAAAACGATAGAAGAGTCAGTACTGACCAGAGTCAAGGATTTCTAACCTACTCAATTACCTCAGCGTCTCCTCGACGCAACTCATCTGTCCATTTCTGGTTCATAGCCGTGGCAGCTCTCCATGCTATGTCGACTTTGGATGCGACATCCTCGATTGAAGATAGAGTTACTCGCTCGTGAGGGTCGTGGACCAGTGAATTCCGCGTTCTTCTGGTTTCAGCCATCTGGCTTTTCAGCCCAGGATCAATGACCCCCTCGGTAAACAGTAAATTCTCTCTTGTCGATTGACTCAAATATTCACGATCATCGTTGAGGTTCTCCAATATTTCAGTTGTGTCTTCCTCAGGCTGGTACTCTTCAGAATTGAAACGGCTCCACAAGATGTTATTTGAGTACCGCTCGATGGTCGAATGGACTAGGGTGAAATAGAGAAGAAGATCGTTCCCCAGATCTTCGTCCACTATTTCTTCGAAATCCTGCTCCGCCGCCTCCATATTCCCGATATCACCTTCTACAACGTCTTTCAAGCGCTCTACTTCCCGAATCGGGTTCGGAACCCATTGTATCTGCCCACCTTTTTCGCTCTCTCCCGTCATTCTGAACTAAGCTGTTTGGTCGGCTCCAGCCGCAAGGCATGATTGCTGTCCAGCATCAAATTAGAGACGACGACTCGATACAGGAAGTCCACTTTCTCTCTGAAACTCTCAGTATCCTCTTCCTCATCCTCAACTATCTCGTCTCCGATGTAAACCATGAGCGGACGGTTCTCACTCAGGATGTCGAAGTTCGAGTTATAATTAAAGTTAGCCGGGTCTGGGGAGTCACCGAACCACTTCTGCACAAGGTCCAATCCCTCGCTGCTGAGGAGGTAACCGTACTCAATCCCGGAATCAAGAGGCACCCAGTGAATCTTCACGACGTTACGTCCGGAAATCGCTATCTCTCCCATATTTAGGGTGTAGTCGTTCCTCTGCCGCCACTCGAATACTGTGTTGTGGAACTCAGTATCGAGCGGTAGGAAGAGATGGTCGGGGTTCCGAACTTGGCCACACCATTCCTGGAAGTTCACATGAGTTGGCTCATCGAACGGGATAGTCTCAATCTCGTTTCTCTCAGCCTTCTCATCAAGTTGATTCAGAACGTAGTGACGCTCTCCCAAGCGCAGTCGTCGGACAAAGCTCTGGATGACATCCAGAGGTTGTTCTGAATGAAGGATTTCCACAGGTGTCATACTACGTTGTCCGATCTGATTGTACTCCAAGCCGGAGTGCCCATGGTTTTCTCTCCGGGAGGGAAAATCCCAGTTCCCAATTGTCCCGTACCTCTCTGAGAACTTTTCCTGATAGAGAGTGACCTCACAGATCTCAGGCAAAAGGGTCTCCTCCGAGTACTGGTAGTGGAAGAGACGGATGAAATCCCGGATTTTGTCGAAATTCAGTTGTTGAGTCATTGTTTTACAAATCCTCTTCTACCTTTGTGGGAGCGGTTCATCTTCTTTAGCGATATCAGCCGGGGGCTCGGGTTCCTGACTAGCTTCTGCTTGGTCGCTTTCTAACTGCTCAACTTCAGCTTCTTTGGATAGCACGTCAGCCCGTTTTTCTCTCTCAAGAAGATCTCGATACTCCGATTCGTGTTGATAATCTTGATACATCAAGAACATAGAGATGCCGAAGAAGACAACTCCAGCACCTGCGATCCACTTAATCCACCAGTCGTAAGGGTAGTTTAGGTAGACGTGGGTGGAGTAGTAGATAGAGGCCGCTGAAAGTATGAGAAACACTATCGAAGTCCTCGATTTTCTGGCTTCGTTAGCTAATGGTCCTCCACCTGCCATAAACTCAGCTTTTCTACCGCTTGCTTTAGGCGGCCGCCATATAAATCTCTGTGAACGATTAGCAGTTCTCCCCATCAATTACTCTGGTTCTTCGTGTTCGGGACCTCTTCGGTCGTAACCGCCTTCTACAAGCTCGAAGGTTTCGCCAACAGGAATGATATTCGAGTCTTCAAGAAAGTATGCACCTCGATCGAATCCGTCTTCTAGGAGTGGACCTCACTTTGATTTCCCGGTGATATCGTTCACCCCCTGTACCAGGACGTCCTTCTCGACACCGCCTCAATCTCGGTGATAGAGGGTGGTGAACTCGGTAGGCTGTTCGTTGGATTCCAGGCCTGAATCTTTCTTAGCGATTCGTTCGTTAGTTGCGAAGGTGTACTAGTAAAGTTCTTTCAGGGAGAACTGTTCCCGCATAGTACGAAATCCCCAAGAGCGGCGTATTTACAACGTTATTCTCCACTTCTATATTTCTCCGTGGTCGAGTCGAGGGTGTGTTTATACGGGTTCGTTTGTAAGATGTAGTCACCAAAGGTATGGGTCGTGAGATAAAGAGGCAGCACTTCGTTCCCCGGTTTTACCTGAACACGTTCTCCGAGAACACTGAGGAGCCGTACTACCTCTATTGCTATGATCTGCCGGAGGATAGGGTGTTTGGCGCTAACACGATGAATATTGCGCAGGGAGAGTATTTCTATGACCTCTCTGACGAGCAGTTTATCGAGAACAAGTTTGCGGATTTTGAAGGAATATTCTCCCAGGCTTATGATAAACTGGTGGATAATGCTGACGTCACCACTCTAATGCCTGAGGAGAGGCACGTCATCTCCCTCTTCCTTTCCCACCAGCATATCCGGACCCGGAAGTTCCGGGAAGTCGTGAAGCAGGCATCGGAGCACACGCTGGAGACTGTCGACGAGGATGACGTCGGAGATGGAGAGGCACGGAAGGCCGTGGAAGCAGGTACGACGGAGGAAGGGGCGAAGCAGTGGCAGGCACAGCTAACTGCGAACGCTCTCGAAGGCTTTGCAGACCTTTTGTACCGGATGAACTGGTTCCTGTTCGTGAATAAGACGGAGTATCCACTGTGGACCTCAGATCATCCGATAGCGATCTTCAACCCAATTAACCCGGAACCGGATCCGGAGAGAGGGATTAAGCAACCAGGATCCAAGGTTCACGTCCCCCTGAGTACTGATCTTGTTCTGGCGCTGTATGATCCGGGGCAGTATTTCGTGAAGTCGAAGCGTGAAGAGTTGACAGAGAAGAAGCACGTCGATTTCCAGAACAAGCTGCAGGTTGAGCACTCACACCGCCAGGTCTTCTCCCCCGTAGAGGATTTCCAGTTCGCTAGAGAGGTTATCAAGGAAAATCCAGAATACGCCGAACTGGATTACTCGGACAGGTTCGTCGGATAACGCTTTGCCAGTCGGATTTGACTTCTGAGGGAACACCTATTACACTCTCGTCTCACCGATGAACTAAGAATGCGGATCTCTCGCGAATTTACCTCAGACCAGTATTCGAATGAGGCGGATTTAGCGGATGAGGAGTACAGTTTTCGGGTTGAGACGATCCTGAAGCTGGATAGTGACGAGAAGAGTTTTGACATCAGCACTCACGAGCAGTATTCCAGTGATGGGACGCCGACTCAGTCATTCGGTGGGACCTTCGTTTTCTCGGAGTGGACCGATCTGCAGGATGTAGCTGAGTTGCTTCAGCGGTATATTCGTGAGCAGGATAATCAAACACGGTCGATTACGGTTCCTTTGGACTCAGGGACAGGCTTCAACAGTCGACTTGGAAGATACATCGAGGATATTGAGGAGGCCACGTTCACTGTGAATGATTACCGGCTGGAGGTTGACGCAAATGGGCACCGTGGTGAGATACGTCACTATCGAAGATCTGTAGATCATGAGCAGCAGGATAGGAGAGGAGCGATGGCCTTCCTGGACATGGTCGATGAACTGTTCCAGGATACAGATGAGGAACCGATCCTTCACCTGGAGCACCCAGATTTACGCAGTGATGCTGTCCCTGAATACGTAGATGGCCACTACCAGAGTTGTGTTCGGACGGCCTTCCGAGTGCTTGAAGAACGGATCCGTGAGGAAGGCGGCTTTTCACAGGACGATACGGGTATGGGGATGGCTCAGGACGCGTTTAGTGAGGACGGTGGACCACTGACGTTCGCGAGTGTCGCGGCGGAGAAGAGAGGCTGGATGTATCTGTACGCGGGAGGTTTCGGTGCCCTACGTAATCCGCCGAGCCACAGAGACGAGGAGTCGATTGATCAGCAGCGTGCAATGCAAGTCCTGCACTATGTGGATCTACTTCTTAACGTCCTCGAGAGTGAAGTTGCTGATAGTGCCGGTCCATAGCTAGATCTCACTATCCGAACTGTTCTCTAAAACAAGAGGTATTGGACCCCTCTTTGAAATTTGATTTCGGTAAAAGGCACCTCCTTGTTCGTCTAAGCCATTAGCTGGCTTAATCTACGTCCGTGCCCGATTGCGTTTATTTGCCCCTCAATGGGTGAGGGGCTCGCTGTACTGGCGAGTTCCCGAAACACGGTGAGAACGATGGCAACCAGAGACATCTACGAGAGCGGATTCGACGAAGACGTCCGAACGGAATCGAGTGCGAACCAGTGTCCCGAGTGCGACGGTCGAGTCACCACGAACGCGGTCGAAACGGTCTGCGAGGACTGTGGCCTGGTCATCGACGAACAGCGCATCGATCACGGGCCGGAGTGGCGGGCGTACGACGACGAGAAGCGCGAGCGAACGGGTGCTCCACTCACTGCGGCCCGCCACGATCGCGGCCTGTCGACGGAGATCGGTCGCGGTACCGACGCAAAGGGGAACGAGATCTCCGGACAGAAGCGACGGCGACTCGCGCGGATGCGCCGTGAGCAAACCCGTGGGCGCTGGCGGTCGAAAGCGGAACGGAATCTCGCACACGGGTTGGGCGAGGTGCGCCGGCTGGCGAGTGCCCTCGAGCTCTCCAATTCGGTTCGCGACCAGGCGTGTCAGCTCTTCCGGAGCGCCCAGAATGAGGATCTGCTTCGTGGCAGATCCATCGAGGCCATCGCCGCGGCCAGCGTCTACGGGGCCTGCCGGTGCAACGGCCGCTCGCGGTTAGTGGATGAGGTCAGCGAGCTGGCCCGCGTGGCGGAGTCACGAGTCACGAACGCGTACAAAACGCTGAACGAGGAGCTGGGCCTCCTCGCTGAGCCCGTCTCCCCCAGCATGTTCGTGCCGCGACTCGCCTCGGACCTCGAGTGTCCGGACGAGATCCGACAGAGGGCCCGAGCCCTCGCGGAACAGGCCGAGGAGCGCGGCGTCACGACGGGCGTCCATCCGGCTGGGTTCGCAGCGGCCTGTCTCTACAAGGCTGGTCGCGAAGAGGGCCGATGGCTGACGCAATCCGAGGCCGCGGAGGTGGCGAACACCTCAACAACAACGATTCGGAACCATCGAGACACACTACAACAGCTGGACGATGAGCATAGAGTGGGCACCAAGAGCGATACAGAGAAGCGAGCAGCATCTGCAAAAAGCAGGGGTTAGATAAGCGTCCTCACAGAGGTTACCGATGATGGACGAAGGCTCGGAGTCGATCAGCTATTTGTCGGCTGCTGATATCCGTGACATCCACGAGTTGATCGTGGAGTCAAATGCAGACACGACCGCGGGCATCTCTTCACCAGGTGATATCGAATATACCGTCGAACATATCCAGGAAGGCCATTTCGGCCAAGTTCCCGAGTCGCTCCATGAGAAGGCATTCCAGCTGCTGCGCCTTATCGCGGCGAATCATCCATTCGTCGATGGCAACAAGCGAACGGCGCTCATGTCGACCCGAATTTTCTACGCGTTGAATGGCCGCCGTTTTGACTACAATCGGGAGATCAAAGAGATCCTGAAGGCGCTCGCGACAGATGAGAGCAGTGTCGAAGCGGACGACGTGATCACGTATCTACGAGCACACACAGAGCCGCTTGCTCCGGAGTACGAGGCGACCATCAACCTGTGGCTGGCACGGATTGAGGGAACGGACCAACTACCCACGGAACACGACACAGTCGAGCAAGACACGTATGAACCGAACGATTATGACGACGACGCCCATAGTGGGGAGTAAGAATGGCCGCTGAAAGTGAACAACCCGAGATCCCCGATGAGCTGTCCCCCGAGGAGGCACGGCAGTATCTCATCCGGTTCCTCGGCCGACAGGACCTCGACGAGCACGAGGAAATCTACGACGAACTCGCGACCGAATAGACGGCGGCCGGCAGTCACTCAGTCTTCGCAACGGCCTGTTTAGTTTCTCCTAACACCGAAGTCAACAAGGACAGCGAAGAGTACAGTGGGTACAGTACCCGTTAGGGCAGGTACAGGTCCGCGAGATGCAGCAGGTCGTGGCCCGAAGGTCGGTTACAAAGTCAGTCACGACTCGAGCCGATGGGTGATTCCATCTGAGGCGGAGACGCGGCGAACTCGCCGGCGCCGACTGTCTGGGCGTATCGGGATATTATGAAAATATATTTTTCTCAGGAAGCTATTTGTTTCTCGACTGCGTAGCTCCCAGTATGACCGAAACGTGGGATGACATCAACGAGCAGGTCAAAGCCGACTGGAAAGCCGACACCACGCCGTTCGAGCGGGTGTACGAAATCATCGAACAGACCCACGATGGGCAATCGGCAGCCGAGATCGCCGAGCGGGCCCTCGTGAGCGAGCCGACGGCGCGTCGCCACTGCAAGTCGCTCGTGAACACTGGGTTCGCGGAGACGGAACAGGACGGCCAAACAACGCTGTACAAGCGCAACAGCGACCGGGTGTTGATGTCGCGGATCCGCGAGCTGCGTGAGGAAGTTACTCGACCCGAGTTGCTCGACAGCATCCAAGAGATGAAGGCCGAGATCCGGCGCTACGAGGACCGCTACGACGTGGTGTCACCGGAGGAACTCGCCCAGCAACTCGACGCCGACGAGACGGGCGGCTGGGACGACCTCACCGCCTGGCGGACAACGCGACAGAATCTCGCCGTCGCACAAGCCGCACTCGCCTACGACGAGGCCAGCCACCAGCTCGCTGTATGAACGGTAACGACCGCGCCGGCGAGTTCGGGCCGATCTATCTTCCGGCACTCCAGCGAATTCGTGACCTCTGGCTCGAACTCGAGCCGTTAGTCGACGAAACGGCGTATGATGATGTCGTCGCCCCTACGGAACTGCAGATCAGTCTCAGCGATGGATTGGGCGACGCCGAGAACGCTCGGCTCGATATCCAGTGGAGCGAACTGGGGCTGTATTCGTTCCACTACGTCGATAGCAACGACGTCAACTGGCGCTTCGATCGCCATCCGAACACACACTCCCCCGAGATCCATTTCCACCCGCCGACCGAGGCCACGACGACGGACGCCGAACCGTCCTGTATCGACGTGACCGAGGTGTCACTCGTGACGCGTGCCGTCCATGCAATGTGGCGAACAGCGTACGAGGATAATGCACTAGATCGGCTGAATAGTGCGTCAAACCCACCGTAAAGATGGATGTAACCGAGGACGCAGTCCGGGACATCTGCACGGACGCAGTCTTCGAACGCGGCGAACGATACCGTGAGGAGGGCCGTATCCACGGGATTCACCGCATCGACACCACTGTAACCGCAGTCGTGAGCGGTAGCCGTCAGTACGATGTCCGTGTTGACCTCGCCACCAACGGGTTTGCCCCGTGGTGCAACTGTCCGTACGACGGGCCGGGAGCATGCAAGCACGTCGTCGCCGTGTTGCTTCGGTGTGTCGACGACCTACCTGCAGACGAAGGCGATCGACTCGACGCCACACTTGACGGTGCCGACGCCGACGAACTCCGCGCATTCCTGCGTGACGAACTCGCGACCAATACGGATCTCCGCGATCAGTTTCTCGCCCGCGTCGGCAAGCCGACGAGACAGTCGGCTGACGAGCTTCGCACCGCGATCGACCGGCGGTTCGAAGAGACGAACCCTGAGTACCATGTCGTCTTCGAGCCCATCAACTTCACGCAGTGGTTCGATCTCGCGAGCGAGTACCGCGAGCAGGAGCGGGACGCGTCGGCGGCGACCGTCTACCGGGCACTCGTTGAGTCGCTCGACGACAACATGGAGCGCGTCGACGGCGCGTACGACCACTTCTCGCGTGCGTTCAGTCGGGCACTCGACGGGTATGTCGACTGTGTCACGACCGCAGAACGGGACGCTGATGCAATCACTGACGCCGTCGCATTCCTCGACGAGCGGGCGACATCGGGAACGCCGCTCCTCGCGGAACATTTCGAGAAGGCCGCGGTCGAGCTTCGAGAGAAGCTGGGCGAGCAGTCCGACGAATAGCTGTGTCGCCCTATGACGCCCGCAGGTTCGACGACCGCGAAAATTAGTTTGTGTCACGGTCAGCCACATCGACCATCTGTTCGCGAGGGGCTTCGACATCCGAGTAGAGTGCCAACGCGTGCTTGATGAGTCGGCGGTTTTCCTGGTACTCCTCCCAACGTCCAATAACGTCGCGGCGTTCGCGAAGCTCGCCACTTGCGAGGTCGCCGTCGTCGAGCGACTGTTCGAGCTCCTCCCACGTCTCGACGTCGTAGGTCGCCTGCCACCCCTCGATCTCCTCAGTAATCGCGGCCAATTCGTTGCGAAGTTCCTCGCGCGGGTTCTCCTCGATGAGCGTACGGATCTCCTCGAAGAGCAGTCGCGTGTAGTCCGGCTGGTAGCGCGTCGCCTCGCCGGCCTCGACGCGGCGCAGCAGCCCCTGCTCGACGAGCGCTTGGAGTTCCTCGTTGGTTCTGCTCCAGGTGGCGTCGGCCTGCTCGCTGATCCAGTTAACCGATCGCGGTTCACGAAGCGTCTCGGCAACCGCTCGAATGCGTTCGCGGGCGCTCATCGACTCAGTTCACGACTGGACGCCATTCCGTGGGGATTTGGACATACTTGACACATCTAGCTCTGACTACGATATGGGAGCGTTGTCACGTTGAGGGCATCGTAGTGCCGGTCGTAGGTGAGGATGTGATCGACCCCCAGCTCATCCATGTGTGCGGCGACGACAAAGTCTGTAAAAGATGCATCTAGGTCAGTCCACTCAACGAACGTCGCTTTCGCGTCATCGAAAACGTCCACGGAGACGGCCTCGAACTGGTAGAGCGTACTCTCATCGAGCGTCGTCAGGAACGACGCGGCGTTCCGAATCGACGCTTGCTTTTTCAGCCGCGTGGCCGCCTCATCGACGATGTGATCGTTGACGATGAGGCGACGATAGGGGAGGTCGCCGTCACGAACGAACGCCATAAACGCTCGCGAGACTGCGTGCATCTGATCTTGGGGGTTGAACAATGCGTAGAGGAACTTCGGACCGACGACGACCTGATGGCGGACGTGACCTGGGCGAAAATGCTCAGGTGTAACCGTGCCGATCGGGGTGTCAACTGGTTCAGCCATCCGAGTTCAGGATTGCGCAGACGGGTCGTCGGCGAGCGTGAACGGTTCGTCGCTCCCGTGCCACTCGTCGACGAGATCGTCTTCCTCGCTAGCGTCCGTCGCCGCCGACGCTGGGAGCGATTCGTCCTCGAGGTCGTCGAGGACGGTGAACGCCGGGTCGTTGGGATCGGCATGCTGTTGGCGTTCGATCCACTCGATCAGCGCCTCGTGCCCGGCTTCTTTGAGCGAGAGGCCGTGTTCTCTCGCGAACTCGCGGAAGCGTTCGTATTCGTCCTCGTTCAGTTCTGTTTGGACGTGCTTGGTGTCGTTACTGCTCATAGGGACCCCAGTTGCTACTCCCATCTACTTGCTCATGAAGTATAAGATGTACGCATGACTTAGTTTATGTTTCACACTCAAACTGGAGACGGAGCGGACACTGGCCCTGACGTTGAAATACGAATCCGGGACAAACCACACCAACCGATGCACAACCGATATACTGACTTTGCAGAACTGCGGCCGACTGGTGAGGCGTCCCACATTCCGGACACGAGGCTGGACGACGGGTGTGAGAGTGCCCCCCGACGGCAACGCGTCGCGACGAACTCTGATGGCTACCCTGATGCGCCGACGGAAACCGACGGCGAGTGTCGGTCCTGTGGGGCGTCAGTCCCAGACGGCCAGACGAAATGCCGGTTCTGTCTCAGCAACCATCTCGGGAGTGACGCCACTAGCACGAACGAGACAGCGTCGACGACGTGCCTCGGCATCGTCCACCTGGTCGTCGAGTCGACCACGTTCTACGGCGCCGTGGCGAAGGGCGGCGCGGCGGCGAACCTCCTCTCCGCCAACGACGCGGAGCCGGCCGTCGACGACTACACACTCCTCTACGACCTCGACGAGGCACCGGCGCGCCAACTGGCCGAACAATGGCCCTCACTTCCCGACGCGGTACAGGTGGCGTCAGCGGAGGGAGAGCGGCTTCTCAGTGTCGCCCGTGACCGGACTGGGTGGCACGGGCAGGAAGCGTCGGAGGATCCGGAGCAGGGCCCGACACGGCTCTACGACCAGCGTGGGGACGGCATCCGCGACGCGTCGCGTCTCGACGCGGTCCTCGACGACGCCGACGACGCGGTGTGGCTGGTTCCAGCGATGGGGCTGACCGAATCCACTGGCGAGGCTGCGGCTGATCGCCAGGTGTCGTCGGTACCGACGACCCAGGAACTCGACTGTCAAAACTGTGGACGGGCGACCGACCATCGGTTCAAGACTAACGAGTCGGTCCCGGATGAGGCGTGGACGGGGCAACCGATCTGGGTGTGCCAGGTGTGTGGCTCGGCTCGCTACGGCCCCAGTCTCGAGTAGGGCCAGTGCTGGGCGTCGATTAACCAACGACCTGCGAGTAGCGTCGAGGTTCGTTGGTTAAGCCTGTGATCTCCTGCAAGCCCGGCGCCAGTCTCGATGGGGAGTTTTTCCGCGCCGGCGAGCGGTGAGGCGCTTCCGATGGACCAACAGTTCAAGCAAGGCTACCGGATGCACCGTGTCCTCAGCAATCTCAACCGGCTCGATGTCGACCGGTTGGACGAGGCGGATCGAGAGCGAGTCGAGACCGCGAGAGATCTCTTGGAAGAGGTGAGCTTTCTCATGTGGCCGGGCGACGGAGCCGGGGCGGACGCCCACGCAGACTCCTAACTGGCGTCGCGAGAGCAGCTCACCGACATTTGCGTATCGGAACACCGAGCCGGCGCGCGAGCCGTCCTGCATCGAGCGCCGGACTCCGACCGGTACAAATGGCGTGGGG
Organism: Haloferax sp. Atlit-109R; assembly: GCF_003665865.1. Lineage (NCBI taxonomy): Archaea > Methanobacteriati > Methanobacteriota > Halobacteria > Halobacteriales > Haloferacaceae > Haloferax > Haloferax sp. Atlit-109R. The sequence goes on along the minus strand of NZ_QPLO01000004.1, from coordinate 36,848 downwards.
CAATCCTCGTCGACGGGAGAGAACGAAAAGATACCCGAAGACGAGCAGTACACCGATCGCAACAAGGGCGATGTTGGTTTCATCCGAGACCGTGATTTCGGACATCCATTGGCGAACAGAACGGACGAACTCAGTCAGCATTTTGCCTAGGAGTGAAAGCTTCGATATGACATCCTGCACGGGCACTATTCGCGTAATCGTTCGCCAATGGTATCTTCATTAAGCACGGTTTCGGATAGCGAAGCCCAGAGTCCCATTAACAAGGAACGGACTCAAAACCCAATCTGGGGCTCTGTTGAAATCCTCAGTCGCTGATAGTTTGTTGAGGACGTGCTGCATGGCGAGCGCGTATCTCGCACGAACCTACCGATTGCCCGTTGGCGGTTTCTGCCTTCGACTGCGAGTCCCAGCGTCAGTGATTCCATAGCTTGGGTTCTCTGGAAGATAATAAACAAGCCTCTCAGGGTGAGGCAGCACTGATAGGGAATCTCCACCCGGACTATGATTGATGACTAGTCCGACGAAGGCTACGGCTGATCTCGGCCGTGGCTACGCACAGGTACTCGCCACTCGACTCAGAGCAGTTCCCGTCCCCGCATGGATTGCCGCGGCTGTCGGCGGGTTCCTCGGGAGCGTCCCGCTTGGCCTGATGATGCAGTACGGGAACCCCGAACCCTTGATCGCGCTCGCCCTGCCGATGATGTACGGCCTCCCCGGGTCAGACCTGCTCGCTGGATGGGTGATTCACCAGTTCCACGGCGTCGCACTCGCAGTGATGTACGTCGCCGCCGTCCAATGGGAACCACTCACCGAGTACCCAAGGACGCTCCGTGGAGCCGTTGTCCTCGCAGTTGTCGTCGGCGCTGTTTCGACGGTGCTGCTCTCGGTGCTATTGATGCCGCTTTGGCTCGGTGCAGTCGGCTACCCGTTCACGCCGGCGTTCCCCGATCTTACGATGCCCGAGAAGCTCTGGAGTATCCTCGGTCATGTCATCTACGCGCTCCCAGCAACGGTCGGGTACGCGCTCGTCATGAGGCGGTGAGGCCCCTGTACTTGTTGAGGACATCTCCCTTTGGCCTCCTCTCCTCGCCGGATTTGCAGCGCTGTTCGCCGGTGTTGGCGCGTCCATGACGAAGATACGGCCGAGCGACACTCCTGGGGATGTCGACTGGGCCGCAATGGTGTTGCTCGTCGGCACTGGTATCGGTCTGAGTTCGCTTGGGACAACACAGTTCCTGTCTGGTGCGGGGTTTGGGACGGAGATGCTCGACCTCTCGGGGATTTCGTACGGATAGACATCGAGATTCTCTAGTTAGCTCTTTGAGCAATGTGTGGTTCTCGGGTGTCTAGATTGGTCAGTAGAACTTTCGAAAATACAGTCATCTGACAAGTGCAGAGAAAACACGTTGTTCGACTTTTCGGAGATGCTCGCTCACAGTCGTAGTTGCGACACCAATCTGAGTCGCAATCTTCTCGTGAGTGGTTCCTCTCGGTGTTTCGTAGTATCCCTCCTCAACTGCCAGAGTGAGTACCTCTACCTGGCGCTCAGTCAATAGTGAGATGATCTCATTCTCCCCTGGCTTACGCTCTCCCTTTCTGAGGAGGGTGAGTTCAATCTCTGATGGAATTTCCGAGATGACACGATGAAGCGTTTGTTCATCTCCGCTCATCGTGATCTTGAGTCCATTATCAGTATGTGTTATGGGTGTCTCGAACACGATTCCGTGTGACCGGGCAAGAGAGAAAAATTCACGAATCGGCTTGAGTGGGCGACCGTGGATGTACACAAGCCCATTTCCGTTCTCTGGCACATCACAGGTGATGACCTCTTCGTGGTCCGTAAGGTACGTTCTCACCTGAGCGAGGTCGCCTCGAAGATGGTAGAGCAAAATAATCGTCCCGTCTTCGAGAATAGTAACGTGGTGCAGCGATTCACGGATTATCGACGGATCCGCTGCGAGTAACTGATTCGCCGGGTGGAATCCGCCTTCGACTGAGATCTCCAGCGTAATCGACTTCATGAGATTACTCCGATTCCTTTGACTAATAAATCAGCCTGTCTGAGTGAGGCAGCATTGACATACAAATTCCACTCTAACGGTAGTTTGCCTCATGAAGAGACAAAGCCTTGGTTGGCGTCAGTTCCATATTAGACCGTTATGGAGAGCAGTATCTCCTCGCTCTGTAAGTAACAGTACGAGCGGAAAGATCTGAGATGGATGTTCGAATCAGCGAGTCCGAGAGCGTTCCCGCCACGTTGCGTAGCCGAGACGCAATTCTCCCTGGAGCGATGACGGTGATCTTGGTTGCGGCCTTTACCTATCTCTCCCCAGGATTATCACTGATCACTACGTTCGTTCCTGCTATTATTCTCGCATACGTGTGCTATCTATTAACGAGCTTTCAACGAATGCCTGATCCAAGTCGGGTGCTCCCCGTCTACTTGATCGCATTTGCTGTCCAGTTCTTGCACTTCGCCGAAGAGTTTTCGACTGAGTTCTACAGCCGCTGGCCGGTTGAGGTTTTCAACGCAGCCCCGTTCGAGCTCACGACGTTCGTTCAGATCAATATGGTCTCATACGCTGCGTTCGCTCTCGGTGCGGTCGCCATCCACCGTGGTATCAAGGGTCCAATGCTCATCGTCTGGTTTTTCACCCTTATGGGGGTCATCGGAAACGGCGTTCTACATCCCATCTATCCGATCCTCGCGACCGGCGAGTTCGGCTACTTTCCCGGACTCTATACGTCCGTCATCTATCTGATTTTAGGCCCGATCCTGTTTCATCGTCTGTGGGAAGTCCGAAGCGATAGTGGTAGTGCTGTGAACCATGACGTTGAGACGAACAGCAACACTGGGAGCAGTCAATGAGGCCTTTCAGCGACCAAGATACTGTAGAAACAATGAAACACCAAGCAGGAGTCGTATCCAATGTCGAACAAGGTAACTAGTATGAAGTTCGTCGACTTGAGTCACACGTTCGAAGACGGGATGCCCGGGTTCCGTCAAAAGAACGATGACGGGACACACACAGAGTACACTGCAGAAGTATATCCGTTCTTCACACACGAGGAGTCTCGGGAGAAGTACGAAGGCGAATCCGCGTTCGAGGTTACCGAAATGCGGTTCCAGACGTCCTTGGGGACGTATCTAGATTCACCGTATCATCGACATCCGAAGGGTCGTGACATTAGTGAGCTTGACATCGGCGAACTGGTACTTCCTGGGACAGTCGTCGATGCTCGAGGGCTTGCTGGCGACGAAGAATTGACTGTCGACGCACTTCCCCAAGAGTCTGCCCTCGCAGGTACCGCCGTCCTGTTCAATTTTGGATGGGATAAACACTGGGGTACAGAGCAGTACCGATCCTACCCATACATCTCTGAGGCCGTCATTGAGAGACTAATCGATGCAGATGTTTCTCTGGTTGGCGTAGACACGCTAAACGCCGACGACCACCAGAACCCCGCCCGCCCGGCCCACACTCGACTCCTTGACGAAGAGATCTTCATCGTCGAGAATCTCTGCAACCTCGATTCGCTCGGTGGTGAGTCATTCCGATTCTTCGCTGTGCCGATCAAAGCCAAAGACACTGCTGCAATGCCCATTCGTGCGTTTGCCGAAGTTGACTAGTGAGACGAGAAGACGGTATTCGCAATGTGTGGCAGAAGATACGGCCCGGATTAAGCGATTTAAACAGCACGTTTCCCCACTAGTTGTCTGTCACCCCAGCTACCCGTCTCGTAGTAGCAGTCAGGTGGTGAGTTCGCTGGTATACTGTTGTTCCCAGTCGTCACGGGCTTCGATTTCTCGGCGACCTCTGGCTGTGATCGCGTAGATGTTCGTTCGGCGGTCCTTTTCGCCCTTGTCGAGCAGTCCCTTCTCAACGAGTGTATCGAGATTGGGGTACAGCCGGCCGTGGTGGATCTCGTTTTCGTAGTAGTCCTCGAGTTGGTCTTTGATTGCGAGGCCGTGTGGCTCGTCCAAGCCGGCGGTGACGTACAGCAGGTCGCGTTGGAACCCGGTCAAGTCGTACATTTTGCTGTCCGCAGCTAGTTTAAGAATACATATACATTTGTTGGCCATCGGCCGGGTTTCAGAGTGACCTCGCTGGACGAACGTTTATATCCGAACGTACAGCCACGACGTGGTATGCCGCCCTCCCGTGACCCGGCCGCGGAACTTCGACTGAACGAAGACGCTCGTTGGTGAGGTGCAAGTAGCATTCGGCCACGTCCTGCTGCGATTGAAAACGGGCTTGAGACGAACTTTCCCACACGAGAGTTAAGCACCGCGTGAGATGGCGTTGAATACCGTCCAAAGAAAGGGTACGGACGAAGTCCTATCGCTAAAAAAGCTCAAAGCGGTGCTGAGTGTACGGAATCTGACTGTTGGGGGACGTCCCAAACGCTAAGCTTTAACATTGTTGGGATTATACCACAACATAGGAAAACGATGCCTGCAAGGGTTGTGTACCGGGACGAAAACGAGAAGCCAGATGGAAGTCGGTATGAGATGGTCGCGTGGCAGGTTCCCTCAAGCGAAGACTTCCCGCAGGGACTGAAATACAGCTTTCAGTACATGGACGCTGACGGCGACACACTCCTGCGGTATGATAACTCGCCGTACCACTTGGATGTTGGTCGACACCACCGACATACACCCGAGGGCGACATCACGAAGTTGGAGTTCACAGGGCTGTCCGACCTAGTCAACGATTTCCAAACCGAGGTGAACGAGATCTATGAGCAACGAACCAACTGATACTGAACCGACGCACGACGAATTCACTCCCGACCCGGACGAGGTCGAGTATCCTTCGACTCTCCGTATCACATCGCTCCCAGCAGAACAGGCACAGGCGGCGGCTCTTGAGCGGGCCGAACGGTGGGAGCAGGGTGAAGAGGTACCGCATGTCGTCAACTTCGAGGATCGGACGCGGCTCCGCCAACTGCTAACCGACCGGCGGATGGAACTCCTCGAAGAGGTGATGGAACGCCCGCCCGAGAGTATCCGCGCACTGGCTAGTCGCTTAGAGCGCGACGTCCACGATGTGCACGACGATCTACACCTACTAGCTGAGTACGATATCGTCCACTTTGAGAAGGATGGTCGCGCAAAGAAGCCGTACGTCCCCTACGATACGGTCCGGATTGAGGTTGAGTTCGGTCTGCCGCGTGATGAGGGGTCTTCGTCGCCCGCATCAGCGTAGCCGGAGATTCGCGGTTACGATTTTCTTGAACCTGTTGAAACCTTCTTGGTTCTCCCGGTGGTACGACGCTGCTGGGACGCAGATTACTGAGAACTCTCGTCGTGAGCAGTTGCTCTCGGACTCGGAGACGTGGGTTGTCCCAGCGATCGCGCTTCGGTGAGGGTCTCCTGACTCTTCACCATCACAGTCGTCGTCAACCTCGCTGACACGGCAATTGCTCCGCTGTCAGTCGTGTGGTAAGCAGACACCGCATCGGTTCGACTCACGCGACGACAGTCCGCCTGCAGCGTGGGCTGGTGAGCCGGTCTGGCGGTGTTCTGTGTGTCGAACACCGCGGTATGGGGGCGGACTGTTGGAGTAAGTCTCTTTGCAGAGGGTTGACGCACAGATTTATTATAAGCTGTTGCATAAAATCAGATAGTGTCCGAGAATACAGAACAAGGGATAAATGTCTGCGTGCCGGTTGATCCACGTGGCGACACGGGAGTGTTTCGGCTGCCTGCGGCCGATGACGTGGTACGTCATCTCATTGATGCACACCAGTCTGAGTTCACACTCAAAGAATTGAGTGAGATAACAGACCGGAGTCGGTCGACAGTTTGGCGAGCAGTTGAGTTCCTTGAAGCTCTTGATATCGTACAGGTTCGACAGACAACACAGCGTAAGTACGTCTCAATCAACCCCGCTCGACTGCAGAAAGACGACCCTGTTCTGGGGATTCCGCAAGTGGAGTATCACGCACCGGTTCGAGCGTTCGTTGAACGGGTCAACGCCGCAATCGAACAGACAGATGCAGTCACGAACGTACTCGGCATTCACGTCTTTGGCAGTGTCGCCCGTGGTGAAGCCGACCGTAAAAGCGATATTGACGTCTTTGTGCTCGTTGAGGGTGACCGAACTATCGCGCGACGCGTCATCTCGACGGTGGCCGCTGACTTGGGCGAAGAACGGTTCGACGGCGACCGCTACACGTTTGAACCGTTTGTCGAGTCCGAAGCCAGCGCACGTCGAGCGAGCGAGAAACTCCACGAGATCTTTCGCGACGGTGTCACCGTCTATGGTGACACGGAGTTCCAACATGTTCGAACGGCGGTGATGATCGATGAGTAGTACTCGAATCGAGACGCTCGTTGATGAAGTACAAGCCGCATTCGATCATCGTCCTAGTACGATTGAATCTGGACTTGAGACGACGAAGCAGATATCCTTCAGTTGCGGAAGTCATGTCGTCTCCTCGCTGGTGCGACGGTGCTTCTAGAACAGGGTTTCTACACACTCGTGATTGAGGCGTCGTTCGTCGCGATTGAGCGTGTGATTGAATTCAAACTGCTCGAGGGAGGTCTCGAACCTCGTGACCTCCCCGGTACACAATCCAGGTGTGTATACAGAAGCGGCGAGACGCGGTATTATCTCGCACCATGTCGCTGAGAATCTCCAGGACCTCTGGCGGAATCACCGCGCCAAAACCTACTATCAGGATGGACTTGCTTCAAAAAGCCGTGCGGAGAAACTGTTCGAACTCGCACGAGAGACACACGAATACGTAGTGAACCAATCCACAAAGAAATACGAGTGCATTTGCTAAGTAGGGGGATATCACCGGTTCAGGGATTCTGAGGGACGATTTCATAGACTCACGGGACACCCACCACCGTTTCAGTATTTCTCCGGAGTCATGGATGGGGCTGGAGCCAGAACACTACTCACAGTTGGTTAGTCTCGCTGACTGAGCGCGTATTTTATTGCGCCGGCGATGGGCGCCGGCGCAGGGGGTCGGACAGACATCGACTCCTGAGTCGGCGAGGTGACGACGAATGCACCAAGTAATCTACGCACTCGTGACTGCATCGACAACAGACGACGCCCTCTCGCGGGCCGCTGACGTATTCGACCAACTGGTGCGGGTCGCCCCGCACGCCGACGCGGTGTTCGACTATTATGTGACGTTCGATGACGACTCAACAACGGTCGCCGGCAGCGCCCGGTGGGGCGACCTCCCGGTTGCAGTGCCCGTTGGTTCGGAGGACGGCCAAGAACTGCTTGAGCGCGGCTGGCAGGCGACCACTCGTGAGTTTGAGCGGAATCTCGAACGTGTTCGAGAGGGTGTTGACGAGCTTGACGCTGCGGCGATCATGCGCGATGAGGACCTCGTCAGGCATGCGTGCCACAATCTCGGGGCGTCCCGTGGGCCGGCGGTGTACCTCTACGACGAGTTCGCTGACGGGGTTCGGCACCGCGAGCGGCTTGAGCAACTCGTCGGGTCGAACGACCATCTGTGGATCGTTCCCGCTGATGTCCATTACTAAGTCGACGCTGTGCCCAACGACGCTCCTTCGAGAGACGCTTCCTGATCGCGGTATCGCTGTTCGGATCATCGTCAGTTAATCACTTACTCTGCTTGCGGATGCGTGAATCGATGGATGCTTATCTTTTCACAACTTATGGCACTGTCTAGTTAAGCCAGTTTGAGGAACGAGCAGGTCGTTGAGTGTGTTTGGGATGAAGCTCGCAGACCTGCTCAGCGAGTGCTTTGCGGCGGATTACGAAGAAGCTTGGGAGCGTGAGCGGGGTAGTGTTCAGATAAGCTGATTCCATGCGAAGCTGAACGATCTGAGCCACTCGTCGGCGGTTTCTGCTTCGGCGTTGCTGAAACAGTTTGAGAAAGAGATAGTTCGTCGTTTTATCTCTCTGAATACACGTTCAATAGCGTTCCGATTTCCATGTTTCTCGTATCTGAAATCGAATCCGTGGCGTTGACATGCATTCTGTAATGAATGCGAGCCATCGACGAGAAACACGGCGTCGGAGACATCGTGTTTCTCGGAGTTCAGTGAGAAATGAACGAGCGAGAACCTTCGTAGTCGTCGGCTCAAGCGTTGTATGGAGTACTTCGTTTGTTTCAGGATCGACAGCGGCGTACAGCCAGTACTGCTCGTCGTTGAGTTGGATCACAGTCTCATCAACCGCGACGTGATCCGGACACCGACCAGATTCGGGCTGTATATCGGCCTTGTGAATCCAATTATGAACGGTGTATCGAGCACGTTCGACACCGAATACCTCAAGAATAGAAACAGTATTCGAAAGAGATAATCTAGTAAGATGCAGCTGAATACTGAGCTTCATCAACAATCGCGGTGTCGCTTCTGGTTCAACAAACTCTAAGTTGATCTCGTCTAAACAACCGGTGAGGCGGTCGTTTTTGGGTATAGATCACTCAGAAAACGAACCGCCTCACTCTTCATCCTTATCTGAACACCGCCCATTCGACCACGTCCTCGACCGCATTCACGGGGGAAACAAGTGACCCGCTCCTCATTGGGAGCACGGGCGTGTCCAGTTAGAGAGTGTTCAAAAGCCCTGTCTCACTAAGAAGATCGAAGTCACGGTGAGAACGAGCAGAACCGCCCATGAGTACTGGATAGGCGAAATGAACATCGCGCTGAATGGAATCACCCCAATGAAGAGTGCAGTAACAACGAACCGACCCCACACCCAGCGAGTAGAATTCGTTTCTGATTCGCCGTGGACCGAAACGTTGTGACGTTGGAGGAACTCTCGAAATTGCGGTTTTTTGTCTGGGGGAATCAGAAACGAACTCGGTTTGACGCTGAATGTTTTGTTGTAGTGTAACCGGACCATCGGCTGGCCAGCAAGTGAGAGGAATCGAGCGGATTCTACGTCTTCGAGCGAAACGGTTGCTTCCTGGTCACTCCGGAAGAGGGTAGGGTCGCCCATGTGGAACGTGGTCTCGATGCTTCCGTTATCGTGCTCAAATTCGATTGTCGTGTTGATGTACCGCTCAGACATCTGGACGAGGAACATCATCATGCCAGCACAGAAGAGATTGTACGGCTCTATGAGGCCGTCATCGAAGAATATGACTCCGGCGAAAAGGACCGCAGGGACGACGGCGAACAGAGACCACCACAACACACGGCCGAAATCGGCGACGTTGAACCAGAGGCGATGAGGGAACCTCTCAAATCCACTCAAGTCTGTCGTCCACGTTGTCACTGACGACTTCTGACCTTTGACGTCGTGTTCATCACTTTGGAGGGCAGACATCTCTAAGATACTCTCTCAACTTCGTTGAAATACTCTCGGATGTCCTGAAATGCGGTTTGCCACGCAGTCTAACTTCTCGACAGTGACTGTGCAACTCAGAAAATCCCAACAGAACGTTTCCGGTCAATGAGATAGAAAGCAGCGACGAGCCAGCACACACCGAGGAAACTGAGGGCCTCGACAGGAGCGTCCCATGCGTTAAACTCCGCTGCGTAATACCCGATGAAGAACGCGGCGAAGGGAGCGCCGACGTACGCGGCAACGTTTGGAATCCACGGAGAATGACTCTCATGGAGCTGTTCTGCATCCTTGTACACTGCAACGAGCAGAAGTATTGCTGCGATATACGTGATCACCAACAATACTATTGCAAAGAGTATGCTGACGATACTCTGCGGGCTGGTAGAAAAGTAAAATCCAGCAGCCACAGGCATGACTAAGACGTACAGAACCACGTATTTCGGCCATTTCGAGTTGCTCGTTCCTCGCCAGTCTTCGCTCGTCGTATCCTTCACTTCGGCGCGCCACGACCGCACAGCAGCAAGTCGATCGCCGATAAAGGCAGCCACACGCACAAAGAACACAACGATTACAACTCCGAGAACGGTCGCGATGGGAGTTCCAACCACTGTGAAGATTGTTGCTCTCAGGGAAGACGCGCTTAGGGTCGAGAACATGGTCGCGAGATACACGATGACGAGCCCAATGGAAGCAACAAGCCCGGTTCGTGTACTTGCTCGGCGTCGACTCGTTGGTCGACGATAGTAGAGGTACCCAACTAAAAAACCAGCGACGACGAACGCACCACCAGAGACGGTTCCACCGGCAACTAACGATTCGTCGGTTGCTGTTCGCCACGATAGTGGCACGGTGAGTAGTGCCGACACGAGCCCGATGGCTGTTGCGAGCCGAAGCTCCGGCTCAGTCAGCTCTCGGTAGATGCGTGTGTGGAGGGGCATTTTCCGAATAGATTACTAATTGCAACCATCAAGAGTGTTGTCAAGGAAATATTACAAAATAGACTTCCTGTCATTAAACTCTGACTCTCGATTTACGCGGTCTGTACACGCAAGTGTAACCAAGTGACGGGCAGGCCGACACAGTTTTTTATTTGTACACACAACGTATGTACATGAGCACAAAACGAGTCAACTTCCGACTGCCCGAGGAGTTGGTGGCACACGCCGACATTGCGGCTGAGGTCACTCACAAGAATCGAACAGAAATCCTCATCGAAGCCCTCCGACAGTATCTCGAAGAGAAAGAGTCTGATGAGAGCTTTCGTGAGGCCGTTGTCGAGCTGTATCTAGACGACCACATCGAGTTCGAGAAGCTTGTCGAGATTATCGGGCGGCAAGATGCCGAAGCCGTCCGCGCTTCGAAAGAGGTACTTGATCGTGGTGAAGAACTCGCAGACAAACTCGCAGACCTCTAAATGCTCGTTGTAGACACGAGCGCATTCATCTCTCTTTCAGTCGGCGAAGTTCTCGACGTCTTCGTCACCGAGTTTGACGTCGCAACCACAGAGGCAGTTCTTGAGGAACTCCAAAGAACTGCTGAGTACGATGACCGCCATGGCAAAGTCGCCACTGCCGTCCTCGATACGGCCGACGAGTTCACCGTTGTTGCTGTCGCTGGTGGTGAGTTTGTGACGAGCCGAATCGACGATGGTGAAGCCAGTTGCGTAGCTGCAGTCCGTGAGGTGGATGCAGCGTTCTTGATTACCGACGACTACAGAGCTCTTCCTGAACTTCGAAAACTAGTGAGTGCAGAAGTTGCGCTATCTCCGATCGTTCTCCGGGCGCTGGTCAAGCGCGATGCTCTCAGCGAGGAGGAAGCAAGAGTCACCTTCGAGGCAATGGCAGAAGGACGTGATTGGCTCGGTGCGCCGATCTACCGGTACGCTCGACAGCTCCTCGAAGGTACCTCAAAGTAAGGCATCTCTTCTCAAACTCTCCTTCTGACTCTACTGCTACAAGATGATTGGTACGGAACTAGTCCATCCTCTGAAACTGTGTGTCGACACATCCTCGGAGAGTGGATGTGTGTGGGCCTTCTCAAAGACGGTCTCGAGCTTAAATAAAATCTGATGGCGAGTTATCTGGCTCTGTTGAAATCCTTCAGCGTTGACATTGAAAAGAGCGACTCTTCCCACCGGCTTTCGTCGATCCGGTTAGAAACTAGCCTCTCCGCAAATCGCAAGACGTGAAGAGGATTTCAACAGAGCCACTGGGATGGTTCTGAACGAGATATCTACAGGCGAGCAGGCTTAATGGCTCGGGGGTTGAATTCGTGTTTAGCACTTACTACTCCGTGGACTCGTATCTAGACGGCATCTCCGACAAGACCGCAACTTACTGTCGGGTCTCGACCGGGAATAGAAACCATGGTTCGGAACGGACGGGTCTCCGTCAGTCTACGTATACGCTAAATTCGGTCGGAAAAGGACAGAGACGGTCCAGTCGTTCACTTATCCATATCGTGTGAGTTGATCAGCGCCAGGAGGTCTTGTTCCAGTTCACCGCCAACAAACTGGACGTGTCCCGCGTTAGTCTCGTAATCGACCATCTGAACCTCCGCCAGTTTCGGGAGATGAACGTGGTGAAGTGCGATCTGGACGCGTTGTCGGTGTTCGTCAGATTCTCGATCTGTGTTTTCGTCTCGAAGCATCTCTGCAACGCGGTCTACGAGCGTATCGTATTTCAGTCTCTTATTGGATGTGCTAGTCAGCGAGTTGAGAACGGCCCGCCGGTATTTGCTCGTTACTGCCGACAGAAGACTATCCAGAGAGATTGGTCTCTTTCGTTTCGCAGACCCGGAGACGCTATCGATATCCTGTAAATCAGGTTTCCCTCGCTCTTGCGTCTCATCCATACTCATGTACTGTTGCTCCACCCGCATGTGTCGATTCCATGGTGTACAATGGAGGCAGTCGAACCACCTACGTCTCAGGTTCGGGGGTGAGGAGTGCACGTCGAACGAACGCACCGATGGCCCGACGCAACCGTTCCGTCACTGCTTGGTCTGAAATTCCGAGTTCGCTCGCAAGCTCTTGGGTCGTACAGCCACGTGGGATATCGTAGTATCCCATCTGAACCGCAAGCGTAAGCGCTTCTCTTTGTGGCTCGCTCAGGCCGTACCACTGACTAACCCCGGGGTCCGTGGGATTGTACACTCTGATGACATCCAGGTTGATGTGCGCGTCTTCACAACACGTCCGAAATTCACTCAACGCCTCGCGCTGGGAGAACCGTATCTCGAAATCCCACCCTTCAGACGTTCCGGTCGCACTCGATATTTGTCCCCCTTGATCCAAGATGCATTGAAACAGATGGTCCTGGCTCGCATCCCAATCGAGCCTGAACAGGGTCCGGTTATCGAATACTTCCACCTCTGTTACATTGTCGACAGTCGGATAGCGTCGAACAGTCTCGAGAAAATGGTCTCTGACCGGTTCGTAGACCCAGAAGAGCGGCACAGTCACGTCACCACTCGGGACGAGCGTTTCGAGTTCGATAGCCGACGCCTCGTCCAACTCGAGTATCTGTCCGAGTTCGAAATCACCAGGCGATATTCGAACCTCCGTTATCACACTCATGCTCGTTTGTGAAACTATATTACTCAGAGCCACACAAAAGAAGAAGGCATGGTATACCATGTCTGAACGGGCGAAAAAAGGACCCTTCGGTTGAAGAACAGACGATACTGGTCACCTGTGGAGTTTTGTCTGATCTCGAAGCCATGGTACACCATCCACGCCGATTATGCTCCTGTCGGCCGAAAGCTTCCGCATGGCGACCGTGATGGAATTTACAGGTCCAGTCGAGGAGTTTCCGCTAGGAAGTGTCTTCGGGAGCTTGCCGGGGGTAGAGGTCGAACTGGAACGACTTATTCCACACGAGAAGCTGATTATTCCGTATTTCTGGGTGCGTGGAGTGGAAACCGAAGACATCGAAGCAGCGTTCAAATCACACGTTGGCGTGACGAACATCCGACTAGTCGATAGCGTCGAAGACGAGTATCTCATGCGTGCCGAGTGGGAACAAGAGTATTTCGGCGTTCTGAGTGCTCTTGCCCGGGCGAAGGTAGTCGTACTCTCCGGAATTGGAACGAAAGACGAGTGGCGATTTGAGGTGCGCGGCGAAAATCAGGAAGCACTCGCAGAGTTTCGAGACTACTGCCAGAAAAACGATATACCGATCACAATCACTGCGGTCCACGCCATGCTTCCTGTTCAGGGAGTTGGCTTCGATTTGACTGAAACTCAACGTGAGGCGCTGGTATTGGCTTACGAGCGTGGCTACTTCGACACCCCACGCAAGGCATCACTCGAAGAGATCGCTGACGAACTCGGCATCACACAGCAATCACTTTCGTCACGACTTCGACGCGGACATCGACGCCTCATCAGAGCGACCTTGGTCAGTGTGTCGTAGTCGTTCTAGCGAATACATTTTTAAATCCTCTGTATAATCAGTACCCCTATTCAACCGATTCAGGCCAATAGAATAGGTAGATATGGACGCAGTGGTGTCTGGAATTGGGGTGGAAGCAGTCGAGTATCATCTTGACTCCACGACTGTTCGTGCCCAGTTCAATCAGGAATACACTCCCGCAAGCATGGGCGTTATCGCGATGCTGGCGGAAGTGATAGTCGCTGATCCGGTTGAACTGGACCTGCTCCATTCGACGGTTGACCCAGACGCGTTAGATGCGCTCGTCCGTGACGGGCTGAACGGAGAAATCCACGTCACATTCACGCACGAGGGTCGTGCGATAACCGAGTACAGCTACGGTGTGGTCACTATTCCACCGACGAACGAATCAAAAGCGGGAAACTACAAGAGGAACCTTGGAAGATGACGTCTGAGAAGGGCTCTCTCACGTCGAAAGCGGAATTGAACACCGAGCTAAAGGGGCTCTTTCTCAGAGCCTACGAGAATGGAATCGATGTGGAAGGCGCATTCGAATGCCGAAATGGAGTCGAGTATCCGGACTGGGACGTAATTGTCACTGAAGTCGAAAAGAACGAGCATACGGACTGAAACCCGTTCATTCGGGCGTACTTGGCTCAGTGTCGACTCCCAAACCCGTCCCGCTGCACTATAGTAGCCGTTAGAACTTTTTGCACGGAGACTGTTGCAAGAGATAGTGAAGCATCTCGACGAGATCACCGTCGAGGAATTGCACGACGCCCTCGACAACGTGGACGGAAAGAAGCCGACACAACGGCTCTTAGCAGCTATCGCGTACAAGAACGGAGTCACACAGACTGAGCTAGCCGAGTGGTACGGCGTTCAGCGCCGGACAATCTACAGTTGGCTCAAGCGACTCGAGACTGACGAGTCGCTTGAGCAAGCCGTCTCTGATGATAAGCGAACCGGGAGAAAGCGAAAACTCTCAGAAACACAGCAAAAAGAATTCGAAGAAACTCTTCACGAACCACCCCAAGAAATCGGCATCGACGCGCCGGCGTGGACGCCGGCGCTTGTCCAAGATTTTCTTAAAGAAACCTACGGTGTCGAGTATTCAATCCCAAGCTGTCGGCGGTTGCTGAAAGAAGCGGGATTGAGCTATCAGAAACCACGCCGTACAGCCGCCGAAGCTGACGAAGACGACCAAGAAGCGTTCTACGAAGAACTCAAAAAAAGCGGCGGGAGATGGACGCCACCGTAGTTTGTATCGACCAAACCAAGAAATCCGTGCAAGTCGAGCCGCGTGCCGCGTGGTTTCCGCGCGGCACGCGGCCCTCGGTCAAACTCTCTGGTCAACGCGACTGGACGTGTCTGCTGGGCGCGATCACCGAGGACGGTGATCGCGGTGATCGCTTCTTCTCACGATTCGAAGAGTACGTTACCGCCGAACACGCGAAATATTTCATTTTAGCACTATGTAAAGAATTTGAAGATGACCTGCTCGTAGTGCTGGACGGAGCGCCGTATTTCCAGGCGTCGGCCGTCACGGACCTGCGGCCCGTGACGACCTCGCATTCGTGAGGCTTCCTTCGTACTCGCCGGAGCTAAACCCGGTTGAGGAGTGTTGGAGACAATTTCAAGCAGCTCTGAGTAACCGGTTCTTCGACTCACTTGACGAGCTAACAACAGCGATTGATACTGCCCTTGAGCAACTTTCAGTTCCAAACGTAAGTGATTACTTCTAATGACTACTATAGTGCGAGGTATCTGCGAGAGCAACTCGTATAGGATGTGTCTCGGGATAGATCACGGCCAACCCTCCGATAACTCCTCTCGGTGCTCGTTCATCAATCGTAGGAATGGTTCGATTTCTCCGAACCGAGAGCCACGTGCAAGCGTTTCTGTTTCGGGCGCCCAGTTGACGAATCCCTGGTCGTCTAACTTTGGAAGGTGAGAGTGGACGAGTTGAAGCCGAAGAACATCAGGTTCGCTATCTTCTCCCGGCCGTCGGTTCACTATGAAATTCTCCCCACCTCGTGACTCGTGGCCAGCGAGTGCCCAAAGGATGCGACGGTGGTACTCATGGCTGAGTACGGAGAAGATTTCGTTGAGTGGAGTGGCTGCGCCAGTTGTTTGCTCATCTGTCATTATCTTGGTGATCCATTTGCGGAACAAGTCGTTCGTAGATGCGTTCCACGCGACCACCGCGCGAAGAGAACTGGAATCTGTCGAACGGGGAATTCCCGTTCAAGTGACCCTTGTAATACTCGGAGTCGAACGCACAGCACCTGTTGTCCGTGGTAGAAATAACTGTTCGAGAGCGTAAGTAACTGTTGTCGGTCCTTCTTCAATTTCTGTCGCGTCGCTCAAGACGGTCTCACTGAAGAAAAGCATATAGAGTGTTAACTCTGTACGGGTCATACGCGGGTATGTCGTACTACAAGGCTTCTTTCAAGACCGAATCCGTGGTGGACTCGAATGCAACCCGGCGCATCTTAGCGCTGGCTACGACACGATTCGAGAAGAACCGCGCGCCGCCCGGGAGGGTTCGGAAGATGCAAGTAAACTCCTCGAATCGTTCAAAACGCTCCGAGGTCCAGCCAAGTCTCCATCACCTGGCATGCTGACCGTCACTTACCGAAGGTCCGACAAAGAGTTCGGTTCATCGACAACCCATGACTGAGGTTCGAGGCATCCGAATCACGCTCGTTTTTCTTCGAACTCGAACCGTTGTACACCAGTCGTCTCAAGTGATGTCTTGGGCTTCCGTCTCGAATCTGAGTGAACTGACAGGGCCGAACCAGTCGGACTCGGCTCCCCAGTGTGCTACGTCGTCAGCGAGACGGTGTGGATACCAGACCTTTTGCCTCGCAAGCGTCACCTGTCTGTATGCCCTTTTTTTTACCATCTCTGGTAAGCCAGTTCTTGGTTTCAACTTCTGTGACTGCCGAGATGCTTGTCGTCTTCATGCTCATTCTCCTCGCACTCGTTCTCTTCGCACTCGTTCTCTTCGCGACCGAGTGGTCCCCAATCGACGTCACTGCTATCTTGGTGATGGTACTGTTGATGGTTCTCGAACCGTGGACACAGATTTCCCCGCAAGCGGGCATCTCGAGGTTCGCCAACCCAGCCACAATTACTGTGCTGGCTATGCTCATTCTAAGTACAGGAATCAATCGAAACGGAATCGTCCAACTTATCGGCCGGAAGATGGCCGCATTCGCTGGGGCTGACCGGCGCAAGCAACTCGCTGCGACGGTCGGCATCACCGGCTCCGTCTCGGGGGTCATCAACAACACGCCGGTCGTCGCGATTCTGGTCCCGATCATCAACGACCTCGCACACAACGGCAAGACCTCACCCTCGAAACTGTTGATGCCGCTGTCGTTCGCGTCGATGCTCGGAGGGACGCTCACGCTCATCGGGACGTCGACGAATATCCTCGCGAGCGATATTGCGGCTCAAATCGGTGCAGAAACCCCGAGCTTGGTCTCCACGCATTCGGAATGTTCGAGTTCACCAAACTCGGGGTGATCGCCTTCGCGGTGGGTGCAGTCTATCTGATGACGGTCGGCGTTCGACTCCTCCCCGAACGAATCCCAGCCGATGAGGATCTCGTAGAGGAGTACGCTCTCCAAGAGTACCTCGCAGACGTCGCCGTTCCTGCGAACTCGCCGTTGATCGGACAGACAGTCTCAGAGGCACTGGGTGACGACGAACTCGATATCGACGTGTTACAACTAATCCGATACGGTGAGCGCTTCTCGGAACCGCTCGCCCGAAAGGAGATTCGCGAGAGTGACACACTTCGACTCAGGACGAACCGAGAGACGCTCGAACAGATCATGGACGCCGAAGGTCTCACACTCGCGGGTGGCCCTCGCTCCGAGGGTGACTTGCATCCGGGCGAGGAAGAACCGGTTCTCGTCGAGGTCGTCATCCCGTCGGGCGTTTCTCGTCGGTGAATCCCTTGCGAGCTCGACGTTCCGGCAACGCTACGATGCGAACGTCCTCGCCTTTCGAACACGGGGCGATGTCGTCCGAGACCGATTTGAAAACATCCGTATCCGTGTCGGAGACACACTCTTGGTGCAGGCACCGCCGGACAGTCTCACCCGCCTCGTCGAGAACGAGGATTTCATCGTTGCCCACGAGTTTGACGAGGTGACCTACCGCACGGAGAAGATTCCGTTTGCGGTGGCGATTATCATCGGTGTCGTCGCGCTGCCTGCCTTGAACATCTTCCCCATCGTCGTCTCGGCGCTTGCCGGTGTTGTTGTGATGGTCTTCTCCGGCGTCCTCAAGCCGACAGAACTCTATTCGTCTGTCGAGTGGAACGTCATCTTCCTCCTCGCGGGTGTCATCCCACTCGGTATCGCACTGCAGCAAACGGGTGCAGCGGCGCTACTAGGCAATGCTGTCGCTTCGACTGCGGCGTTCTTACCAGCGATCGGTGTCCTCTGGGTGTTCTACGTTGCGACTGGACTGCTGACGAGTGTCATTAGTAACAACGCGAGCGTCGTGTTGATGATTCCCGTAGCTGCCAGCGCCGCCCAGTCGATTGGCGCGAACGCGTTCGCGTTCGTTCTCGCCGTGACGTTCGCTGCCTCGACGGCGTTCATGACACCGGTCGGCTACCAGACGAACCTCTTCGTCTACGGGCCTGGTGGCTACAAGTTCTCGGACTTTCTGCGGGTTGGTGGGCCATTGCAGTTGCTGCTGTCGGTCGTCACTGTCCTTGGAATCGCGTTCTTCTGGGGGGTCCGTGTTTGACGCGAGTGTTTTAACTCAGCAGTGAGAGCATCCCCAAAGTAGTCGTGAATTTTGTGGACTCTGGGTCCAGAGCGTCTCTTGGCCGTGTGGTCTACTCGCCAATTGTGAAGTGTGGGTCGGTCATCTTTACTGTATAGACACGCTCTCTCGGAATGTACGTGTACTCGTCGTCACCGTGGTGAATTTGCTAGTGGTCCTCTCGGTAGTTCAGTTGCTCGTCGTCGATCTCTTCCGAAACAGTGTCGTCCTCGCCTTGATAGACAATCATCGCCATACACGACAGTATGCGGGCCGCGCGGATAACGTGGCGGGTCATCAAGAGGTACTAGATTATTTTTGACGCTGTCGTTTAATCTAGGTAACAACATGCGCATCGTACTCTCACTCGGCGGGAGCATCCTCGTGCCGACGCTTGACCTAGAGCAATTTCGAGAGTACGCAGCCGTCATCACAACACTCGCCGAGGAGCACGACGTCTGTGTCGTCACCGGAGGTGGGTCTCCTGCATGCGAATTCATCGATGTAGGGCGAGCTCTCGGTGCGAACGAAGTCGAACTCGATCAAATTGGTATCGGGGTTACTCGGGTGAGTGCCCGACTTCTCATCGCGGCGATCGGCGACGACGTCGTCTCGTCGCCATCAAAAGACTACGAAGCGGCGGGCAGAGCGCTCCGCGGCGGAGATATAGTCGTAATGGGTGGAACAGCACCCGGTCAAACTACTGACGCGGTGAGCGCACTCCTTGCTGAATACATCAACGCAGAACTTCTCATCTATGCGACGAACGTGACTGGTGTCTTTAGCGCGGATCCCCATACTCACCCAGACGCAGAACCATTCAACAAGTTACGCGCGAGCCAACTCGTTGAACTCATCCTCGATATCGACAGTACTGCCCGGGGTAGTGTTCCGATCGGCATACTCGCCGCGAAGATAATCCAACGTGCAAACTTCGAAACAGTAGTTATCGACGGAACCGATCCTGAGTACATCCTCTCCGTTGTGCGATCCGGTGAACTTGACGGGACGAGAATCACCTCAGACGGTGACGATGACACGCCGCCTGCTGAAACATGACTGCTGTTATCCTTGTGGAGAACGATATCTGCGTATGTCTCGTCACGTGGCTTCCTTCGAAATTGACTCACAAACTGATTCGTATGCCGCTCGACGCATCCTGGAGCGAGTATACGATACGATTCGAGAAGAGTCATCGAGCGGCCGGGAGGACTCACCCGACACGAGTGAACTCCTCGAATCGTTCAAAGCGCTTCGAGATGCAGCGAAACGTCCGACAGCAGGCAAGCTGACGATTACCTACGAACAATACGACGACGAGTTCGAGAACTGAACTCGCAGACCAACCGTTACCGAAAGCCGTACGTCTCAGTCGGCAACCCGCCAACGCCCCCAAGTGTCTCATGTTCGTAATCGTCGGCTAGGTGTCGAGTACACCGCCGCACTGACACACCCACCATCCGTAGATGTTGTACAAACGTTCATTCGCCTTGCACCCCTTCTAGAATCATGGCCGAGTTTCCAGACGAACGACAACTCGTACTCCGGGCGCGTTCCCAGTTAGACCAGTGGACGAGAAGTGCCCGGATGGAGGCGTACACTGAATTGTTCGAAAGTGACGACTCCATCCTCTCCCCCAAAGAGGTACAGCTGCTCGATGCGCTCGACTCCGAACTGGAGCGAGAGGGCGGCGATGGTGTCTGGGGAAGCGATCAGTACGGCATTCACACCGCAGGGACCTCGAGTTCGGATATCTCACTCGGCGTCGTCTGTGTGTACCACCCACAGATCACCAAAGACTCCGTCCTCCGTGGGGCCGACGAACTTGACGATGAGGCCGAAGAGCGACTCAACGCAGCACTCTGGCAATATAGTGAACGGGTTGCCACACTCATCGAAGAGAAACTCCACGAGTTCACCCGTCAAACGCAGAGTTAGGTCCCGGTCAGATCGACTTTCGAGTGATCGTACGTATCTATTGTATTTTGGCGAGATAATCCCGGCGTCGATAGTGCGAAGGATATCACCCGATTTCCGCTGACGAAAAGCACTGCCGAGAATCCCAATCGTCGGAGAATGTTCGTTACACCGGTTATGTCACTTATCACCTTCACGAGCGTAGTTGGTAACATGGCTCGTGAAATCAAGTTCAGCGACATTTCGACCTTGCTCGATGAGATTGATTATCCCATCGGACGGACTACAGCATCGGAAGAGCTCTCCGATGTTAGGTTGATATTGGCCGACGGTGAAACAAATCTCGGTAAATTGGTTTCAAAGACCTCTCGTGAGTCATTCGAATCGGCGGCCGATATTGAGTCCGAACTCCACAACGTACTTCCGCGGGAGGCGGTTGGGGAACCATATCAATCTGAGGGAGACGCATAACGACTCAGATTCCGGGACTATAAGATGGCGGATTTGCCCGGGTCCAGCGACTAACAGCCCTTTTGCATCCACTGTTATCCGACTCGGGCGCATTGGAAAGGATGCCAGACGACAACCGGAGCCGAGATGATAATACAGACGACGAAAAGCGACAACAGCCAGCGCGCGAGGTAGAGACGGTACGTGATCGCGCCCATGAAGCCCGAGCGATGAGCGGTGACCCTCGTGGAAGGCTTGGTGACCTCGATGAGGCACTCGAAACCCACAGCTATCCAACCTCGACAAACGAACTGGTCGAGGCCTATGACGACTACGAGATCGAAACGCAGGGCGGGACGGAATCCCTCGAAGAAGTGCTTGGCCCAACCGAGAATCAAACGTACGACTCCGCCGATGATGTTCGAAGTCGGTTGCTAGGACTGATACATCGGTGATCGCTGTTGTCTCGATATCCACTTCTCGGTTCACTCCTCGGCCACAGTCTCCACGTAGTCCTCGAACTGACGGCTGACATCGAGACGGTAGTTTTTCAGGATATCTCGGCCGAGCAGGAGTGGGTAGGTCATGTGAGTGCGGTCCTCGATATTCGCCGCGACAGTGTGCTGATGCCCACCGATTCCGATAACGAAGTCTACGACCGCTCGTGCTTTCGATTGATTCGAACTCGCCGAGCGCACACGCGAGACGGTGTGAATCGGTCCCGTTCCGATCTCCGCTGCGAGCCGGAGGTCGATACTAGTCCTGGCTGCCCCAGAGTCCGATTTGGCGGTAACGGTCTTTGTCCCGCTGGTTCCGCTAACCACGACCGACTCGGTCAATCCGATGGTAATCGGCTCCTCTGAGATGGCTCGGATCGGAGCCGGTTTGGAGGACGGCACCGAGTCGTCGAGCGTAGACGCTAGCTTCTCTACTCTGTCCGGATCGACCGATCCCCCTGCGCGCTCTATGGCTAGCCTCGCGATGTGCGGCGCTGGGCTTTGGCCTGTTGCACGATACAGGCCTCTGAACCCGGCCGTGGGATTGACCTCCAAGATGTACGTCGTCACCTTCGATGAGGTCGACGCCAGCGTAGTCGAGTTCGAGTGTCGACGTCGCCCGACAGGCAAGGTCGAACACCGCTTGCGGTGCTGCGTCGGTTGCATCCTCGACGCGTCCACCGAGCGCGACGTTCGTTCGCCAGTCGCCCTCGATGGCATACCGATACATGGCCCCGACCACCTGACCGTCGACGACGTACACTCGCAAGTCTCTGGGGGTCTCGCCTGTTCGTCCGACGAACTCCTGGATGAAGGCGCGCCGATTACCGACACTGGCAGCGAGCGAGTCGTCCACACGTACCTTCCAAGTTCCACCGCCGTGGGTGCCGATGGCCGTCTTGTAGACGGCCTCCTCGGCGAACTCGTCGCGAATCTGGTTGAGATGGTGGCTACTGAGCGAGAGGACGGTCTTCGGGACGGGGAGTCCGTCGTTGGATAAGGCGACCGCTGCGGCGGTTTTGTGTGTGGCCCGTGCGGTCGCATCTGGTGTGTTCAGCATCGGTTTAATCCCGGAGAGGGTCTGAGCCAGTCCCAGTTCCTCGAACGGTCGGTCGGTGTTTGAGAGGAGGTGTCGGTTGGCCACCACATCCACGTCTGGACTGAGCGTGGTCTCCCCACCTTCTAAGCGGACAATTATATTCTCCAACCGAAGCCACTCAGTCTCGTGACCCAGCGCCTCTACGGCGTTCAGGATAGCCTTGGTCTCCTTGCTGTCATGGAGACTCAAGACACCGACACGGACCGGACTCTCGTTCAGTGGTGTGCCTCCGTCCGGGAGCGAGGACGTTCGAACACCTGGTTCGAGCGGGCCATCTACATCTCTCGTCATAACCGTTGATACGGGATGGAGAGCGGAATAGTCCTCCGTGCTACCCAAGCGTGACTTCGACCAGGGACATCTCGTTCGCAGGAACGACACGTTCGAGGACTGTCTCGACCTCGACACACGTCTCTGGCCGGTAGCTATCGATTCCGAAGCTCTCGGCGAATCGCTCGAAGTCGGGGGTCGTCAGTTCGGTTCCGAAGTGTTCACCGGTGTGTGCCACTTGATTCTCCGAGATGAGGCCGTATTTTTGTGACAGACGATAGTGAATTCGCTTGCTTCGGAGAGTGACTCGTAGGGTGACCGAACCGGACCCATCGTCCTATATTTTAGCGGACAGGTGAAAGAAGAAGAGAGACATTTCACAGGAGCACGACCTGCGCCAGTCCAAGGAAAATAAAGAACCCGAGGACGTCAGTTGCGGTCGTGATGAAGATGGTCGCAGAGGTTGCCGGATCGTAGCCAAGTCGGTCCAGTACGAGCGGAACGAGCGCGCCGAAGAATCCGGCGATGACGAGGTTCAACACCATCGCGATGCCGAGGACCAGTCCCAACATGGGACTCTGGTTGAACAGGGTGGCGATGACGGCCACGATACTACCGGTAATCACGCCGTTTGCACCCCCCGCAAGCACCTCGTTGCCGATGGCACGTCCCCCTGACCGAAGCGAGATTTGCTCTAGTGCGATTCCGCGGACCATCACAGCCATCGACTGCGTGCCGGCATTCCCACCCATTCCAGCGACGACCGGCATGTAAATCGCCAGCAACGTCAACGCCGCGATTGTATCTTCGAATAATCCGACAGTCGCCGCAGCGAGAAAGGCGGTCCCGAGGTTGATGATGAGCCACTTGTACCGCCGGCGGATCTTCTCGAAGGAGCCATCGAGAACGCTCTCCTGCTCGTCGACACCGGTGAACTCATAGAGCGTCTGGCCGGCCGCTTCCTCGATGGCCTGCAAGAGGTCGTCCGCGTAGATGACTCCGAGAATGCTGTCGTCTTCGTCGAGGACGACGATTTTACTCTGAGGGTTGGCCCTGAACGCCTCGATGACCTCAGACTCGGGCTGTGCGTATCGAACCGTTGGGGTTGGGCGGAGATACTCGGTGATGACCGCCGACCCGTGACCAACTAGGGCAAGAGTATGGCCAGGTAACTCTCCCAACACCTGGTCGCCGTCGGTGACGAAGACAGTCGGGAAGCGCCCTGTTCGGGCCTCGTGGCGTCGGACGAGCCGTGCCACCTCCTCGAACCCTCGATCCTTGTCGACGGTGACGTAGCCGAGATCCATCATACCGGCGGCGCTGTCCGGACTGAACTTCAGGAGGAACTCGATCCGCTCTCGTCGGTCGGAATCGAGCTGACCGAGCACGGCCTCCTGAGTGTCTCCGTCGAGTAATCCAATCGCATCGGCCGCATCGTCGGGGTCGAGTCGACGGACGAATCGCCGTACCTCCTGGCGGTCCATGTCGTAGAGCAGGTCTCGCTGAATCGACTCGGGTAGCTGGAAGAACACGACTCGTTGTCGTGTCCAGGGCAGTGCTTGGAACTCCTCACCAGGAGTCTCCGAAGTGGCTATCTGCTGTTGGACGTCAATTGCGGAGTCTTGCATACGGTTACCTCACCTCGCGTCGCATAAATTCAGGAAACAGACGTGGCGTAGCGGAGTGTGGAGGATTCGAACCAATCTCGGGAGATACGTCGGGCATCACGCATCACTTTTTCTACCCACGGGACCGCTCGTGCTCCGGTGCGAGATTTAAAAATACGTCTTCCTCGGCTCCACACTCCGGACAAGTGTGGACGAAGTGGAGACCATCCTCATCGCGCTTTTCGATCCGCCACTCCGACTGGGCACGAGCTTCGTTCCCGCACACTGGACAGCGTTTGGGGTGGTCCTGGAGATATGTGCTCATGAAATCGATGAAGGACTTCGTCCCGTGATGGTGTGACCGCATTATCTTTGTGTGTACGGCGGCCACGCTATTAGTTATTATTTCTTGAGTTGACTGTTTGCACGCGAGAGAATGGTCGATACGTGTTGTAGAACTCGTCGAACAGGGTTCAGTATGACTCCCCGGCATCGATAGCCAAGATTCGACTCAAGGACTTGTTTTAGCTGAAAGTCTGTGTGGGAGTACGGACAGTATGTGTGTACTGTGAAAACAGACGACAGGGTGAACTGTCTCCCCAGTGTATACTACACAGGGAGATGAATGGGCCGTGTCGCCCCGCCTTCTCCTCTCTGCGTCCAGTACGCAAAGCCACCAACTATGACTGAACATACAAAGAAAACGATTGAAACGCGAACGATAGACGGCGTCGAAGCACTGGTCAACGTAGATCCGGAAGAGATCTTTATCGATCTCCCGGCGTCGAATCCACGGTATATCCGTGTTCAGGAAGGCGACCGCATCCAGGAAGGTGACGTCGGTACTCAGTCGACGGCTGAGATGGCCGGGCCGCTACTCACCCATTGGGTCGTCGAATCGATAACCGAAGAAACCGTGATAGGAAGGGATACCGAGACCAACGAGACACGGGAGTGGGACCGCGAACAGCTGGTTCAGCGCCTTGGGATCGGTGGACTCAGTGCAGAGCTTTCGACGTTCGATCGGGTAAGCGTCACCGAACTCGAAGAGTGGCGCGGGAGGCACACCTCCGAAGGTTCTGAAGAGGTTAAGCCGTATGTTGTCGTCATTGCGTACGGCAACAACGGGGGGAAGTTCACGCAACTGTATGCGGCAACCGAAGCCGGTGACTGGGATTCGCTAGAAGTAGTACAGCAGGATTCACACGTCCAGGCATTCAGCGACGAACTACGGACACACTTCGATGACGCCGTCCGCGAGGCGCTCGAAGTCGAGCAACGGTATCATTAGATTCAACATTGGTACAATCGGTCTCTCACAGACTACCAACCAATCGACGCACACCGTTTCTTTCGATCGGCTCCTTCCACCCTTCCCTGGGGGGAATGGAGTCCGTTACCCGACGAGCCACCATCCGTAGAGGTGCTCTTGAGCATCAGCGTCGGTTCGCTTCTTCGACTGACCGTAGGTCTTTCCCTTGAGAAGTTGGCGTTCGACGGCGTTCGCTGCGAGGCGGAGGGCGTGGGAGGCACCGTAGCCTTCTCCATCTGCCGTGAAGTAGCCACGGTCGGTAACTAGCCGAATTCGTGCCAACACGAGTGGGACGCCCCGGTTCTGTTCCTTGTGCTCCTGCAGTTCGATGCTGGCCTTGATGACGGTCATCTCACCGTACTTCGAGGTCATGTTCTCTATCAGTGCGGAAACATCGTCGTAGTCCATCCCCTCCAGCAAGTCGAGCCCAAACACTTGGACTGCGTTCCGGTCCTGGCGCTCCCAGGTGAGTGCCTCGATGACGTCTGTCTTGGTAATGATACCGACTGGGTCGTCAGTTTCGTCGGCTGTGACGACGAGCGATGAAATCTCATGCTCAAACATCGTCTCGACGATTTCGTCGAGCGTCGCGCTCCGCTTGACCGTCACGACTGTGTCGGACATCAGATTCCGCACCGGCAGGTCGAGCATCCGGTCTGAGTCTCCCTCACGGGCTCCGAATCCACCGTGGCTGCCCTCAGAGCGTCCCCGGCCACCAAAACTCCCCGGCGAACCACCCTGGCTCTTGCTCCCACCTCGCGTCGTAAACTCGATAACGTCGTACAGGCTCACCACCCCCACGAGTTCGTCTCCGTCGATAACGGGGAGGTGGGCGATACCGGATTCCCGAAGCATGTTGAGCGCTTTTCCGATTGTCGTGTCGGGGGTCGCGCTGACTAGCTTCGACGAATACGCGTCGTCGACGGTCACAGCGTCGAGAAACGGACGCACAGCCTCGAGAACAGCATCTGCAGTCACCACACCGACGGGATGGTCGCCATCCAGTACGGGAAGTGTTTTGGTGTCACTCCCGATCATGAGTCGTGCGACTTCGCGGACGTCCTCGGTACGTTTGACAGTCGGGACGTGCTGTACCTGTGAGCCGACCTTCGCAGATGGTTGGTTGGACGAGGACGCCAGCTGTCGGCGACTAACGATGCCGCGATACTCGTCGCCGTCTGTTACGACGACGGCATCGAGTTCTTGATTCTCGAATGCGCCGGCGACCTTCGAGAGCGGTGTCCCAATATCGAACTCGGTGAACTTCGTGGAGAGGATCTCTGAAATATCCATGAGTAACTCTCTAGCGGGAGGGGTGCAGGACGGTTATGTCTGTCTCACCCCTAAGTCGAGTAATAGAGACGTCCGAAGGGCTGTCATGGGAGAGGACGAGCGCCAGCAGTCCACTGAGGATGGGAATTGCGCCCCTGTCTTCTTGTAACTCAAGGTCGCATACGCGATGTATGGTCGTAGCAGGTATTCGAGAAACACGATAAGCCCGTAGACAACGAACATGGCATATCCGACAGCGACGAACCCAATTCAGCGATTACGTTCATCTTGCCACGCGAGGTAGCTGAGTGGGCTGAGGCCAGTGACGAAGACGAAGATGCCGAGACCGACGAGCTTTACAACCTCGGAGGATGGAAACTCCCCCCGCTTTTTGATTTTGTATAGCATTATACAATATATTGGATATTGCCTCCCTGGCAGCCACACTTTACTAATTGCGGTTGTGTGTAGACCACTCCTGCACAAGCCAAAGTATTAACTCAACAGGAGAAAGTCGGTGAGTAATGAAAATCACCGATTCAAAATCACCCCAACACGCAGCGAGCGGGTTACTCCCCGGTGAGAAAGCGTGAATCCGGAGGCTGACTCCCAGGGTTTGGAGGCTGAAGAGACAACCTCAGACGAGGGACCGAGAGAAAAACGCTACAAATGGTCCCAGATGAGCCTCGACGAACTCGTCGACGTCTACTGGCAAGACATCGCACCGAAGCGATATCGTGACGGGTTCGACGAAGACCGTGACGTTCCGACCTACGAGTGGCTCACTAAACACGGATACAGTGGTATCGCGTACGCGCTGCGCGAGCATCACGACCTCACGCCCAAGCAGTTCTTCGTCGACGTCGTCGGCCTCGAAGACGAAGGGTCTGAGGAGTGGGAGTGGAAGGTCGACCACGACGCTACTGTCAATTCTCTAGAAGTATACCTCAACTCGATACAAACTCGTGGTGGACGTGCAAAGAGTACAGTCGAGACTCACCGGACGCGACTAGCGAAGTGGGTTCGGACGTACCGAGAACTACACGAGACGGATGCATTGCTCGAACCACTGTCTGAGTTAGAACAGCAGCCGCGTGAAATCGAGCGATGTCTCGCCGTCCTCGACGTGTTCGACGAAGAGCTATCGACTGATCGGTCGAAGCTCGAGTACCTACACGTCGCAAGAGCGTGGTACGCGTTCGTGAAACGCCGGAAGTACGCGAAGTACAATCCACTCTCGGAGGCTGGCGAAGAGTTTGGCTGGGAGGCCAGTGGGCCAGACCCTCAGGCATTGTCGGCGTCGCAGGTGCGCCGCATCTACAGTGAAGTGGATTCGCCCGAAGCAGAGTTACTCGTGGTTGCGCTTGCTGGCTGGGGGTTACGACCTTCAGAGGTTGCCGCGTTGCACGTCGACCAGGTGGTCTTGAATTCTGAAGATCCACACCTGTCGTTCGGTGATGGTGAGCGGAAGAACGGCCCTGGTGAGGTGACGTTGCTGTACGGCGTGGATGTCGTCGCTGATCGGATTGACGCGCTGTCTGACCGTGAGAAGTGGAACGGGTATCTGTTCCCCTCCCGGTCTTCGTCGACGGGCCACGTGTCAGTTAGTACGATACGTCGTCGGTTCAAACATCTAGCTGATACTGCTGGCGTGGTTGTCGATGGAGATACGCCCACACCGAAGATGGGCCGGCGGTTCTGGTACTCGGCGTATCAGGAAGCAGTTGGTGAGGTTCTAGAGGGACTGGAGGGGGTTGCCGAAGATCAAGGGAGTTCGTCGACGGAGGTTGTGCTTCGTAACTACCTGTCGAGAGAACAAGAACGGAAGGCTCGGCGAAGAAGGATGTACGAGAAATTAGAAGCGGCATTTGAATCCTGAGTCCACTCCTCCCTTCGATTACGACAGATGGCCCACGTGGTTTGTTTAGGCGGATCACTGAGGAAAGCGGTGTGGAAGTCGAACACCCCAAGCACGAGTATCTCGCCCCTCACGGTGGCCTACTACTGATCTTGTTCACCTGATGCTGATGGAAGTCTCCCCCGCCGACCGATGGGGGATCAAATGCTGAGGGCTACTCTCCGCTTGGTATCGACAGTTTATCCCGGTAATCATGCCCCCAGAGCGGATCACGGCCCATCTCAAACAGAACCCGCTCAATAGCAGGAACAACCGCCTCCACATCCTCCTCGTCAGCTTCGGGAATCATCTCGACAACACTCTTCTCAAGCGCTCCTCGCACAGAAGCGACGTACATCTGGAGCACATCGTCCAGAAGACTGTGACCGTATTCATTGAGGAACTCTTGAACCGCTTCATCAGTGTACGCCTCTCCGACCAGACCGATAATCTTCGGCCCGACCAAGCTGCCATCGCCCACCTTTTCCACGTTCTCTGCCTCGGCCTGGAAGAAATTCGCTTTGTACCCCGTAGGCTGGCCCTCCGATGCAACCTCTACCGCACCGATTTCCTCCAATTCATCTATGTCGTTATACAGCGTCGACTGCGGGGTATCTCCGTCAAGATACTCCAGTAACTTGGAGACGGTGATCCCATCCCACAAGAACGGGTCGTTATCCGATTCATCAACCACGACGTTCCCCTCTACATGGAGGGTGAACCAAATATGGGCTAACCGAGGAGAATCAAGAAGCCGACCAATAGCCACCAAGTCGTCAACCGTATTCCCAAGCGAATCAACTGTCTCACGGCCAATTCCATCCATACAGCGTACTTTCCAAGTTTCTTATAAAATTATACCGCTTCACTGTCAAATGTGAGATCACTTTTTACTCAGAGTTGCCACCGACACCAATCAATCAGACAGATATAAACATTATCTCGCGAGATTATCTCAACGACCAGAAGGCACAGTTTCGGAGTTTGGGTTCTGTTGTATGGCTTATTTTCACGTAGATTAGATCTGATTAGGTTCTCACCTTGCGTTTGTCGAATTCATGATAGTGAGATTGTTCAGAAAAATTATTGAATGACATGAAATCAAAATCGATGGACAACTCCTCTTTCATTGTAGTAATTCATGAACAGAAGGCACGAAACAGTTCCACCCTCCAAGATTGTGCCGGGAGATCTCAAAACAGAATGTAGTGATCCTCGTTACTCTGAGATCTGTTCGATCCGCTCAAATGCCTCCCGCTCGCCAACGCGAGTCAGTCGGACCTTGGTTCCTCTCCCGTTACCACTTTGGCGGAGGCTTTGATTCGCTACACTATAGTCGTACATCTGGTAGAGGTTGTTCGTGCTGACGCCTGAATGTTCAAGCGCATCCTTGAGGTCGGAAACCATCACTGGTGACTCATCATAGCACTCTTTCCATGCGCAGAGTAGCAGAAGCGAGCCGGTAAGCTGTTGGTCTTTCACAGTCTCTCCAAGTTGCTCAGTATTGGTGAGGATTAGTGGTGGCTCTTCAAGTCCTGGGTCAATGTCTATGACTTCACTTACGTCTCGGAGGGATACATCCACCTTCCGCAGCAAGCTAGACAATGGACCGGTGTAACCCGTTGATGCCGCATCTTCAGTCTCCTCCTCTTCTGATTCCGTGTCCACCTTCTGGTTGTCATCAAGCCGTTCCGAACCCGATTGACCACTGTCTTCAGTTGGCACCGCCGATTGCACACTCAATTGACTGAGGGTCGACAGCTGCTCCTCGCGACGTTGGATGAAGTCCATTAGCTGGACCAGCTCTTTCTCGTAGTCTTCTTCGCTATCGGCCGTAATCTCTGCCTCTAGCGGCCCAATTTGTAGCGAGAGGTGTATGTCCATTCAAATGAACGATAGAATCATCATGTTATAGTTATTTGCTTCAGATATCGACTTCTAAAATTGCCCAATTAGAACTCATAGTATAGCAAATAGTTATATTAATGCTGTCAGTATTGACTTCATGGAGATTAATATCACATTCCGAGACGGTCCGATAGACGTTGAGATTACAGCAACCGAGGAGGAATCGTATACTGACGTTCTCGAAGAGCTTGGACAGTTTGTGGAGAAGTATGACCCAATCGGCTACCAGACGCAGAAACGACCTGACCAAGAGAATCCTAGTGAGGAGACTGAGGAAACCTTACATGAGGGCGGCGAACAAGGGAGCATCTCAGAGTTCACCGAAACTGATGATGAGAACTCCTACTTCGAGGTAGTGGATGCGACAGATTCAGAGCTCCTTCGAGTTCTCACACTCGGCTCAACTGACGGTGATGATATTGATGAATTCCCGCAAATTATCGGCGACGTACAAGTACTGGGTGACTCGAACCAAGATCGCCTGTTGAATGGTTCGAGCGTCTTGCTAACTGTGCTGAGCGAAGTCCACGGTGTTTCTCGAGCGAGCACTTCGGAACTCAAGAATGCACTCGACGAGTCAGGAATAGACATCGGTAATTGGGCAAATGTCGGCCGGCCTGCAAATGCGGATGTCTATCTCAACCGCCGTGGCTCTGGATCAAGCGCAACGACTGAAATTAGAGAGCCAGGCAAAGAAGACGCCTATGAGCAGATACAGGCTCTCGTCGACAATCTTCAGAGCCAAGAACCAGCTGCAGAAAAGTAATTCTACGACAGTTTAGAACAACTCACACACCAATAGAATTATGCTGATAGTCTCTCTCGGTCGGTTCGAAATGAGCGATAGCGAAGAGGATCCCCTTCAACGGGTCGTCGTGGATAAAGAAGCGATCAGCCGCGAACAACTCGCCGATGCAATCGACGGTGTCCTGGGTGTCGATGGTGACAGTGGTGAACTCGTGCCTCAGGCCGACTACCATGAATTAGATAACAAGTCGAGGTTCGTTGCACGCCTTTTGGCGCGACGCGCTGCAGTCGCTCTCGACATCATCGATGAAGAGGAAGTCGGGGCCTCAAGTGGTGACCTCGCGGAGCGAATGGGTCCGAGCTCAAGCACTATTCAGAACTACGGAAGCTTAGATTTCGTCACTAACGACGATGACCACGGTGGATACTACATCCCAAGCCACTCGGTCGGCCTCGCGATCGAATATCTTAGCGACGACGCCGAAGAATAACCACCGCTAGTCATCTACTTCGACTACACACAGCTACTCTGCTTCGAGGCAGTCCAGCGCCTCTTCTACCCTGAAGCCGGGAATGTGGTACTCTCCGTTGTTCTCCCCGTCATAGATAAAGCTGTATTCGTTGATGATCTGTCGAACTCGCGTCGACGTAACATCTGCGCGCTCACTCGACGAGATCCAGTTTGCGGTCAACCCTTCTTGCTCAGTAGCTCCGATATCTACGGCTGCGCGCTGAGCGACTAGAAGCACAATCACCTTCTCTTTGGCCGTCGCCAGTTGGCTAAACCCACGGCTCGGGTGAATCCCTCCGCCGTTAATTTGCACAAGGCCATCCAGTGCATCGCGCACAGCTCGGCGGTCGAAATCATCTGACGATGTCTCGAGTTCCCGGAGGGGGTTGCCCTCAGTAACTGGTTCGGAGAGTTCCTCGATTAGTGCCCCGATCTGCTCCATGTTGTCGGTCTCATCACCATCTCCGTAGACTCGCAGGACTTCGGCTAGCATCCAGGAACACATCGCAATACCAGCCTGTGTGTCCGCATGGTTGACTGGAACCTGAAGATTTACGTGGACCGAATCACGGTTGTTCCGGATATCATAGGCCGCTCGAATTACATTAGGAACTTGCACCCAGATACTCTTCGGCTCGTCAGTACCGTACTTCCCTGAGGTGGATCCGTTAACAAAGCCGGTGACATCAGGCCGCGCTTCGACTGATTCACCCATTGCATCCAAAAGGATGTTCACCATGTTCTCACAGAAGTTCCCGATGTGAGTTCCCGCCTCGTCGTATTCTCCTTCTTGGATCCGCCTTTGCATCGACTGGTAGTGATTCAGCAACCGTTCTACGGACTCCTCGTGGAGACCACCTTCAAGGAGCTCCTGCTTAACTTTCTCCAAGCTCATTACTGAGTACCACTGGTAGGTTCATTGAAACATTTGTGATTGTGGCTTTCCATTAGATTGAGTTTATGTACGCAACAGAATACCTGCTCAGTGTGCCCACCCCTAATAATTCAACCACAAGACATATCGTCTTTGCACGTGACAAAACCACATGACGTGACACTCATAAGGAACACCAATGCCTAACAATGAGCTATATCCTCTCGAAGAAATTATAGATGCAATCGAGAAGTTACATGATCACCAACCATTCGTTACGACCAGCGATGTTGCCGAGATAGTCGGCTGTTCGAGAGAAACTGCTAGGCAGAAGTTCCACGAACTCGTCGACGACGGTGCGCTCGAATCTCAGAAAATCGGGGCTCGAGCAAAAGTCTGGTACGACCCACGATTTATAACGCACCGTTCCCAGTTTGTTTCGGACGACCAAAAGAATGAACCTGAAGCTGCTGCCGAAGAAGCAATCCCTGACCGGCAGGATCGCAACCCTTCCACGAACCAAACCCTTGACGAGGGTGACGAGCGTGTCCTCTTTTTCCCGAGTCGTCGTGAGGTCGTTATCGATTCTCCAACCGACCACAGCCAACGAATTCTCTCCCAGACTGCCCATTTGATCGACTCAACTGGGGACGGCTACCTCTACAAGATCGGACAGGTCGACATCTGGAACGCACCGTATGATTCGTTTGAGGGGCTACGACGAGACCTTCTCGAACTCATTGGAGACGACAATTGGGATGGGGGATTCGAAAGCCGGATCAAGGACGACTGGGATCGTGCCCATCAGTTCCGCCTGTTCACACATCCTGACGGCTACGTTGTACTCGGGGCTGCGGACCCAGAAGTCTTCGAAAACGTCGCGAAGCGGAAGCTCGAATACGGCGATCACTACAGCCAGTTTATTTCGGACACCCAACTCCGAGTGACAAACGGAAGTGCTGCGGCAGTCAAAGAGGAACTGTATGACGCAGGGTACCCAATAACGGACGAACGTCTGCTCGAGGAAGGATCGAAACTCAGTATCCAACTCTCCAGTAACATCCAGCTCCGTGACTACCAGCAGGATTGGGTCGATCAATTCTCGATTCGCCGTAGCGGCGTGTTCGTAGGTCCTTCTGGGAGCGGGAAAACCATTGCAGCTATCGGCACGATGGAGGCCATCGGTGGAGAAACGCTCATTATCGTTCCGAATCGGGAACTCGCCCAGCAGTGGAAAGACGAACTCACGGAGAAGACCACGCTCACTTCCAGACAAATCGGACAGTACCACGGTGGCACGAAGCAAATCCGACCAGTGACGATTGCTACCTATGATACTGCATCGATGAGCCGTCACCGTAAGTTGTTTAACGAGCGCGACTGGGGGCTTGTGATTGCTGACGAGTGTCA
The DNA here is from genome assembly GCF_003665865.1 of Haloferax sp. Atlit-109R. Classification (NCBI taxonomy): domain Archaea; kingdom Methanobacteriati; phylum Methanobacteriota; class Halobacteria; order Halobacteriales; family Haloferacaceae; genus Haloferax; species Haloferax sp. Atlit-109R. The sequence goes on along the minus strand of NZ_QPLO01000004.1, from coordinate 2,593 downwards.
CCACTCTGCCGCCTCGACATGGAAGCGCTTCCGGGAGATTCAATCAAAAGCACGCCTTGGTCTGTCTGCTACTCCGGTAAGGGAAGCACAAGATTCGAAAGAGATCTACACGCTTATCGGGCCACCGATCGGGACCGATTGGGGCTCGCTGTTCGCGGAAGGGTGGGTCGAGAAGCCCGATGTCGAACTGATCCCAGTGCCGTGGGACAGCAAACAGGCTCGGGACCGATACCAGCGTGCTTCGGGGAGCAAACGGCAAATCGAAGCGGCGCGTAATCCGAAGAAACACGATGTGATCCGGTCGCTGCTTGAGAGCCATGACGGTCAAAAGACGCTAATCTTTGTCGATTGGATCAAACAAGGAAAAGATCTCGCGGACGACCTGGGCTTGCCATTCGTCTACGGCGATACAGATCATAGCGATCGTGAGGACATCTACGATGCGTTCCGGGCTGGCGACCTTGAGTCGCTCATCATCTCCAGAGTTGGTGACGAAGGGATTGATCTCCCGGACGCGGAGGTAGCAATTCTCGCGTCAACGATGGGATCGTCACGGTCTCAGACCGGGCAACGGGCGGGGCGGACCATGCGGCCGCTCGGGGACGCTTCCGTCTATATTCTTCTCACGAAAGGGTCAGGCGAAGAGGACTGGGGCCGAGAGAGTACCCAGTACCTCGCCGAGAAAGGCGTGGATGTGACGAAAACTGCGTGGGACAACGCGTAGCGGAATGATGCTAATTCGATAACAAATAAGAGCCAGTAATCACTGGTTCTATCTATGTCCGACGATCCCGATTCTGAGAGCCTACGACTCCACGTTAGCATTGGAGATGTCACGATTGACGTTGAGGGCCCGGTTGACGAAGCCGAGACGTGGTTTGAGGGGCTTCGCGAAGATTACCTGAGCGATGTGGGTGCGGAGACTGTTCAGGCCGCTGCAGACGGCTCTGGCTCCGTTTCAGAGTCACCTCCCAACCAGTCCGAGCAGGATTCAACGACAGCCACGTCGGGCAAATCTCGGTCGCTCACGGAATTTTACAGAAGTGCAGATAATCCGACGAAGAAGGATGCTGCACTCATCGTTGGATGGTACCTCGAATACCACGAAAACAAATCTGACTTCACTTCCTCCGAGATCAAAGAGATGGCACAGGACGCCAAGATCAGCTTAGGAGCCAATGTGTCCCGTGACCTCTCAAAGCAGATAGAAAGTAGTCATATCGAGAAGGTTGATGAACGAGACGGCAAAGATGCGTATCATCTCACGATCACGGGAGAGAGATACGTCCAAGACAACCTACTTGGTCTGTAACTTCCGGTAAGCTGATTAGACAGTCTTAACGACATTTTGGTATGGTTGACAACGCAGATCCCTTAGAGGGGCTATACATGAACCGTGATGACTTCGACCGAGAGCGACTATTCAGTGCCCTCTCAGAAATCGTGGGGATCGATGAGGAAACGGGCTCCCCAGTGTTTCTTGAGCCGTATTACAACCTCTCGAATAAGGAGCGGTTCGTCGCTCAGCTGCTCTACAGACGGGCAGCTACCTCGCTTGGGGAACTTGGCGAAGACAAAGAAGGGGCGAATGCATCTGAGTACGCAGAGTCGTTGGAATCCAGCAAGAGCGCGGTTCAAAACTACGGTAGTGAACTCTCGTTCGTTGAGTCAGACGACGAACGAGGTGGGTATGTGATTTCTGACCACAGTGTAGGTGCAGCAATCCAGTTCTTAGAAGACGAGAAATAATCACACCTCACAAAGCATCTTTTACTACCGCTTCTGAAGCCTGAATGCTGTATTGGAGCGGTTGCACTGGCGGCCTCGACGATTGTTCGATGACCTGAACTTTCTTCACACGCACTCGGAGTGGCTCGTGGCCTCACTACGGTGACCCCATCTCACGATACTACTCGCAACGATTTCTAAACTGAAAATACCACAATTTGCTTCGATTGCAGTCGTGATTCAGAACACTTGTAGTGAGATATCCTTGTGGTCATCGAGGTACTGCTCAGTCTGCCCTTCTCGCCAACCGAGTGGCGAGAACACGCTCTCAGCGGCACGGGGTAGCTGCGTACATCAAACTCGTCCAGACCCCCAGAAGCGATCCCAACGCGGTCAGATGACTGCTTGCTGTCGTCGACGACATACTCGACTCCTATCCCGGAGACCGCACCACACCACGACTCTCGGCCCGCTCCAGCGCAGCAACGTTCCGGGTCGACTGAGTATACTCATCGAGCGGTTTCGATACACGGTTCTTTACAACGAGATCCACAACATCCACTCCCCGGTCTGTAGCTTCTGAACCCACCCGCATCAACCACTCACAGACCACCTCCACATTCCAGTGTTCGTTGAGCGCTGCAATCAGGTTTTTCTGCACATCCTCTCGTACGGGCAGATATCGAAATGAGGGTCCCGGCAGTTACAACAATTCCGTTGTGCTAGCACTTTTCCACCTAAGCGAGGTTATCCGGACAAGTTCAACTAAGCATACTACTTGAACAGGCCCTCCATTTATATATAAAGTATAAGTAATTGGGCGAACTTACTCTTTAGTATGCAAAGTAGCACGAATATAGTCCAC
>NZ_QPLO01000003.1:0-298193 GCF_003665865.1 Haloferax sp. Atlit-109R | reverse complement strand
TTCGGGCTGATGATGTTCGTCATCGTCGGCACGCTCGCGGCGGGCCGCATCCTCGGCCTCGACGCCATCATCGAGAAGATGGAGTTCGTCCGCCAGCGCCCCGCGCTCAAGTACCTCCTCGGCTGAGCGGGACTTCCTTCCCCCGCGCGGCCCTGTCGGTGCGCCGCGGTGACCCGCCAACGCCACCCCATCCGGCGCGCTTCGACGAATGAAACACACTCCGACCGACGAGACTGATTTTGAACTACTTCCTGTCGAGCCTGCTGAGGCCCTGCCAAATCGCCTCGATGAGCTTCGTCTCCCCGTCGAGTTCGTCCGTCGCGTCGTCTTCTCTCGCCGTCCCGCCCTCGCTTGCTGTCTCCCCGCCAGCAACGTCGTCCCAGCCGCGGGCGATGGCGTCTTCGAGGACCGCAAGCGAGTGGTTCTCGAAGTTGTTCATGCCCCGGAACGATTCGAGCGCCTCCACGGCCTCGTCGTCGAACTCGCCGCTCGGGGTTCCGTCGTAGAAGCCGAGCACCGACAGCGTTTCGAGGACCGCTTCGGCCGTCTCGCCCGACAGCGACATGGTTTCGGCGGGCGCTTCGCGCTCCAAGAGCGTGATGTCGTACAGCTTGAACACGCGTTCGAGTTCGGCTATCGGGTGGTCGTGGTCGTCGACTCGCACGTCGACCCAGCGGTCGTTGCCGCCGTCGTAGCCGCCCTCGGGCTTGGCGATATACATCGCCGCGGACTGCTCGCCGCGCTTGTCGCCGCCGGCGTCGTTGCCGGCGTGGAGCGCCGCGAGCAGACGTTCCGGGAGCCCGCCGTCGGTCGTCTCGAACGCCTCGGCCATCGCGTCCAGCGTCGCCTCGTTTTCGAGGATGTTCCCCTGAACGGTGTAGTGGTCGCCTTGGACGTCGCCGGCCACGTCGAAACACTCGTCGCCGGTGAACGCCGCAATGCTCCCGTCGGCTCCGACGACGCCGACCTGCCTGCTCGGAGCCTCGTCGTCGGCGTCGGTCAGTTCGGAAACGACTTCCTCGGCCGAGTGCCCCTCGCGCAGGAGGTCCAATCCGTCGGGGCCGTAGGCGACGTTCGCGAAGCTCTGGGTGGCGATTGCGCCGGCGTCCGCGCTGACGAACGGGACGACGGAGCCGACGCTCACGAACTTCGACTGGACGGCCACGCCGACGGCGTCCTGTTCGGGGTCGCGGGCGACGATTGAGAAGGTCGACGGTCGCGGTGTCATGGTCGGAACCGACGGACGCCGGGCGAATAAGGGTTCACCTCTCGGCGGAACGGACGGCGACGAGCGATTCTCGAACGCCGTTCTCCTACCCCATAGTTTATATATTGACAAAATATTCAACAACGTATGGCAGACCGATTAGACGGCAAGACTGCGGTCGTGACCGGCGCGAGCAGCGGTATCGGGCGGGCGAGCGCTACGCGACTCGCCGCCGAGGGTGCGAACGTGGTGCTCGGTGACATCGACGCCGAGCGCGGGCGAGAGGTCGTCTCCGAAATCGAGGCCGACGGCGGCGACGCGACGTTCGTCGCGGTCGACGTCACCGACGCCGACGACGTGCGGTCGATGGTGGAGACGGCCCGCGAGACGTACGGCGGCCTCGATATCGCGCACAACAACGCGGGCATCGAGGGCGACAACGACCCGCTTCCGGAGCAGTCGCGGGAGAACTGGGACCGAGTGCTCGGAATCAATCTCACCGGCGTCTGGCTCGCCATGAAACACGAGCTTCCGGCGCTGATGGAGGGCGACGGCGGCGCGATTATCAACACCTCGTCAATCGCCGGACTCGCCGCCGACGGGAGCGAACCCTACGTCGCGAGCAAACACGGCGTGGTCGGATTGACGAAGTCTGCGGCCGTGCGGTACGCCGAGGAGGGCGTCCGCGTCAACGCGGTGTGTCCGGGCGTCGTCCGAACCCCGATGGTCGAGCGGTCGCTCGAAGCGAACCCCGGCGCGGTCGAGGCCATCACCGCGGAACAGCCGCTCGGACGGATGGCGGAACCGGAGGAGATTGCGAGCGCCGTCGCGTGGTTGGCCTCCGAAGACGCGTCGTTCGTCAACGGCCACGCGCTCCCCGTCGACGGCGGTAAACTGGCCTGAACCGGCGCGACCGCGACCCGGGCGGCCGACCCGGCAGCGACTACGCCGAGATGCGGTCGATGTGCGACTGGATGGCCGCTCGGAGCGGCTCGATTGACTCGTCGGGTTTGAACACCGTCAGCCGGCGGGCGCGCGTCCCAGTTAGAATCGAGAGAAACAGTTCGGCCTCGGCCTCTGGGTCGTCGACGTCGAACTCGCCCGCCTCGACGCCGCGGACGAGGATGTCCCGCAGCAGCTCCGTGAGCTCGGCGTCGACGTGGCGGTACTCCTCGCGACAGCCCTCGTCGTGCGGGGCGTTCACCCGGAGTTCGAACATGGACAGTTGGAGCCGGTAGGCCTCCTCGGAGAGCGTCTCGGGGAGGAGCGTGTCGACGAGCGTTTCGAGTTCCTCTTTGGGCGTGCGGTCCCCCCGAGGGAGGCTGTTCAGAAACTGCGCGAGGACGTAGTCGAGGAAGTCGACCAACAGCTCGTCTTTCCCGTCGTAATGGTAGTACAGGAGCGTCTTGCTGTTCTCGAACTCGTCGGCGATGTGTTGTATCGTCAGGTTGCCGTAGCCGTGTTTTTGTAGCGCCCTGTACGTCGCCTCCATGATGCGTCGCTTCGCCGGCTCCAACTCCTCGGCGCGACCGTCCTGCGTCATATCCCGGCGGTTCGCGTTCGACGGAAGTGTCGCTTTCGGGTCGTCGCGGGCGGCGGGATGACTCGCCGCCGACCGCGGTCAGAGCCGAACCAGGAAGGCCACCCAGAACAGCACCGAGAGCGACCCCGCTCCGGCTAGCAGATAGCTGTAAATGTTTTTCGTGTGTCCGTGTACTTTGTAGCCGGTGTAGACCGAGACGAACCCCGCGATAGGGAGGACGAAAAGCGAGAGCACCGCGCTCAGTCCGCCAATCGCGAGATATCTCCGCGTCGTTGTGTCGTTCATCGTGTGCCCACGACGCTGTTGAATATTAATTCAATATTTAAACTACCGGTAGCGGTACCGCGGTTCGGTGACCCGAACCGCTATACGTGGTTGAACAGAAATTCAATATATGAAACAACGCGCAGTCAAACGCCCGCTTCTCGCCGCGCTCCTCTCGTCGTTCGTCGCGGGGCTCGGACAGTTGTATCTCCGCCGTTGGAAGCGCGCGTTCGCGTGGGCTGCCGTCTTCCTCGGCGTCGGCTCTCTGAGCGGTCCCGACGCGGTTGCGATGTACTTGCAGGGCGCGGGCGACTTCTGGAGCGCCGCGCCGCTGTTCGTCGTTACCCTCCTCGCCACTCTCGACGCGTACGTGGTCGCGCGCGTCCAGAACCGCGCGTCGAAGCGGACCGAGAGCCGCGACGGCCGGGTCTGTCCGAACTGTCGCCGCGCCGCCGACCCGTCGCTTGCGTTCTGTCAGTGGTGTGCGACCGAACTCGGTTCGGTCCCCGGTTCCGGGGCCGAGGCCGACGTTGACGCCGCCGATGGGGGGACTCGAACGTGACTGACACAACCGACGCGACCGACGCGTCCGACGAGGAAGGCCGCGAGGAACCGCTCGATACTGTCCGTCGAGACGCAGGGGAGGGAATCCGTAACGGGGAACACGCTCAATACGTCTCAACTCATTGTTAACATATCTACGACTCCTCGCTCGCGAGCGAAGTATTTAGGCGTGCCTAAAACGAAGCAGTTTTGTTTCTTTAGGCTGGCCTAAAAATATGGCAGACAACGATGACTGTCGGTCCGGGCCGACTCGCCGGGACTACGTGAAGTTCGGCGGGACGGTCCTCGGCGGGGGACTCCTCGCGGGTTGTGCGGGCGGGGGTTCCGACGCGACGACCACCACTTCTGACGCCGTCTCGACGACTGAGACGGATATCGAAGAAGCGACTGAGACGCCGGACACTGAGACGAGCGACGGGTCGTACTCGGTGTCGATGGCCCCGGTCGGCGAGGTCGAGTTCGACGCCGTGCCGGAACGCGCTCTGACCTACTACCCGGTCTCGGCCGACGCGGCGGTCGCCTTCGGCCACGGCGACGCCATCACCGGCATCGGTTACGACAAGGAGCTGTTCGGCAACACGGTCGACTACTACTACGACGCGCTCGACGGAGTGGAGTTCGAGTGGGAGGAACTCGGCCGCGTTACGCCGGCGTCGAACCCGAACGCCCTCGACAGAGAGCTGTTTTACGAACTGGACAGCGACGTGCACTTCCTCGACCCGTGTCTGCTCCGGAGTCCCTCGTTCGACTGGACCGAAGACGAGGTGGCGTCAATCGCGGCCGACGTGGGTCCGTGGTTCGGCAACTATTACAGCCGGACGAACGCCGACCCGCCCGAACCTTGCCGCGACCGCTACGAGCACTATACGCTCTGGGAGTACCTCGGCCACATCGCGGCGGTGTTCCGAGAGGAAGAGCGCTACCGGGCGTTCAGGTCCCTCCGGGACGACCTCGTCGCCCGGATACGGGCCGACCTCCCACCGGCGTCCGAGCGCCCGTCGCTCGCGGTCGTCGCCGACACCGGCGGGACGTTCTGGCCGTACGACTTTACGGGGGACGGCTACCTCTGGGCGCACCTCCGCCCGTTCGGGATGCAGAACGCGTTTGCGGCGACAGACGCCCAGACCGGGTCGGACGGTTCGTACGATTACGAGGCGATGGTCGAGACCGCGCCCGACGTGGTCCTCCGGTACTGGGGGACCGCGCTCGGAGACTCCTTCCGCTCGAACCGCGACGAGGTGCTTTCGAACCCCCTCGCGGACGAGGTGCCCGCGTTCCGCGACGGCCGGTACTACCCGTCCGGCAACGGGATGCAGGGCCCGATTATGAACCTGTTCCAGTTGGAGATGACCGCCAAACAGCTCTTCCCCGAGCGGTTCGGCGCGTGGCCCGGCTACGGCGACGGCGAGTCGTACCCCGAGATTCCCGAGGCTGAACGGCTGTTCGACCGCGAGCGCGTCACCGACATCGTCGCCGGCGAGTTCTGACGGGCGGCCGAGCGAGACCCGGTCGGACTCGGTCGCGTCCAACTCGGTCGCCTCCGTCGCGCCGTGGTTCTCGTTATTAGATTCGAAACCGACCCGTGTTTCCCCGGTCCCTATTTATAGAGGTCGAACCTATGTGCCGCCGCGAGAGTTGCTATTCGGTTCCTACTGATGACGACCTCGGAATCCCCTCGCGTCGTCTACGCCGACGACGACGCGGCGCTCTTGGACCTCGGCGAGACGTATCTTCGAAAGCTCTCTTCGTTCGAGGTGACGACGTGCTCGGTCCCGAGGGTCGCGTTCGATATCGTTCGTGATTCCGATATCGACTGCGTGGTCAGCGACTACGACATGCCGGCGATGACCGGGGTCGAACTCCTCGAAACGGTTCGCGAGGACCACGGTTCGCTTCCCCTCATCCTCTTTACCGGCAAGGGGAGCGAGGAAGTCGCGAGCGACGCCATCTCCGCGGGCGTCACCGACTACCTCCAGAAACAGCCCTCCTCCGAGCAGTACGAACTGCTCGTCAACCGCATCGAAAACAGCGTCTCCGAACACCGGGCGACCCGCCGGGCGGAGCGCTACGAAACCGTTCTCGAAGCGCTCGGCTACCCGGTGTACGTCGTCGACGAGCGCGGCCGCTTCGAGTACGTCAACGACGCGTTCGTCGACCACGGCGGCTCCGAGGTAACGGTGACCGTCGGTCGGACCCACGACGGCTTTTACGTCGAGGACGACGGCGACGGCCTCCCCGACGACCGCTCGCCAGAGGAGTGCTTCGAAGCCGGCGTGAGCGAGCACCGCGACGGCGGACTGACCCGTCGCCGTCGTCTCAATTTCTAAAATTTTCACACATCTTGAGTAGCCGGCTGCCGTTCGTCACGCGTTCGCGACTCGCGGCGGTCATCTACACACCCTTAAGAACCCCACCGAGAGTTAGACACGCATGGTCACGAATCGCGTCACGGTGTCGCTCGACGAGGACGCTCAGTCGGCGCTCGACGGGCTCGCCGGTCGGACCGACAAGGCCCAAAGCGAACTCGTCCGCGAGGCGCTCGTCTTCTACGCGGCCAACTTCGAGGCGGCGACGACCGACGCCGGGCCGAACCTCGAAGCCTACCACCAGATGCTGTCGAGCGGCGAGCACGTCCTTCTCGACGTGGACTTCCTGCACACGTTTCTCGACTACGTGGAGGGCGACGACGGCGAGCCGGCTCCCGAGTTTTTCGACGCCATCGACCGGGTCGCGGCGTTCCACGCCCACGAGTATCGCGACCGATTCGAGTCGCTGGCTGAACTCCTCGACTGGCTGTCGTTCTGCGGCTTTCTCACGGTCCGCGCCTCCGAGGGCGACACCTTCCACGTCGTCTTTCCCACCGAGTCCGTCAAGTGGTTTATGTCGCGGTTCATCGCGCTCAGCACCGAGCAGTCCCCGTTCGATATCGAGGTCGAAGAGGGCGTCTCGAAGGTGCTTCTCACCGAGGTCCGGTGAGGGCCGCGTCCGGCGCGGACCCGACCGGACTCGGACGCTGGTTTCCGGACTCGGTTGTCGGTCCACGCCCGCCGCTAGCTTCATACTCGTTCATACTCCTTCATACGCGCTCTTCGCGCCGTACTCGGCGTTCTCAACCGGGATTTATCAACCAGAGTTTGATACGTCAATCCACCTCACAGGTAGAACCATGAACTTCATCGAACGTCTGAAATCTATCGGTCCGGGCGCGATGGTCGCCGCCGCGTTCATCGGTCCCGGAACGGTCACGACCGCGAGCGTGACGGGCGCGCGATTCGGCTACGCGCTCGTCTGGACGATTGCCTTCTCGATAGTCGCCACTATCGTGCTGCAAGAGATGAGCGCCCGACTCGGCCTCGTCTCCCGCGAGGGTCTCGGGGAGGCCCTCCGGGGGCAGTTCGACAGCCCCGCGCTGTCGGGACTGAGTATCGCCCTCGTCGTGAGCGCCATCGGCGTCGGCACGGCCGCCTACGAGACCGGAAACATCCTCGGCGGCGCGGCCGGACTGGAGGGGCTGACCGGCATCAGCGCCAACCTCTGGGGGCCCGCGATGGGTCTCGTCGCCGGCGTCCTCCTGTGGTCCGGCAAGTACAAACTCATCGAGAAAGCGCTGGTCGGCCTCGTCTCCATCATGGCCGTCTCCTTCCTCATCGACGCCATCCTCATCGGCCCCGACCTCGGCGCGCTCGCCCGCGGGTTCGTCCCGAGCGTCCCGGAGGGGTCGGCGTTCCTCATCACCGGCCTCATCGGGACGACCGTCGTCGGCTACAACCTCTTTCTCCACGCCGGGAGCGTCCAAGAGCGGTGGGCCGGCCCCGAGGAGTTGAACGAGTCGCGGGCCGACACGGTTCTGTCTATCGTCCTCGGCGGCTTCATCACCATCTCGATTCTCGTCACCGCCGCGGCGGCGTTCCCCGTCGGGACGAACATCCAGAACGTGAGCACGATGGCCGAACAGCTCGAACCGCTCGTCGGCACGCAGGCGAAGGTGTTCTTCGGCATCGGGCTGTTCGCCGCGGGCTTCACCAGCGCGACGACCGCCCCGCTGGCCGGCGCGTACGCGACGGCGGGGGCGCTCGGCTGGGACACCGACCTCCAGTCCACGAAGTTCCGCGCCGTCTGGGGCTCGATTCTACTCGTCGGCATCGTCTTCTCCGCGGTCGGATACAGCCCCGTGCAGGCCATCGTCTTCGCGCAGGTCGCCAACGGCGTCCTGCTTCCCATCGTCGCCGTCTTCCTCATCTACGTGATGAACGACCGCGACATCCTCGGGTCGTACGCCAACTCCACGCTCCAGAACGTCGTCGGCGGGCTGGTGACGCTCGTCGTCGTCTGGCTCGGCCTCCGAACGCTCTATACGGTCGCGACCGATATGGGGGTGTTCTGATGGACGCAGAAACCCGCATCGGCGTCGACGTCGGCGGCACCTTCACCGACGTGGCGCTTCTGACTCCCGAGGGCCGCCTCGTCACCGCGAAGGTCCCGAGCACGGACGACCAGAGCGTCGGCGTCGTCCGCGGCATCGAGAAGGCCTGCGACGACGCCGGCATCGACCCGGCCGAGGTCGACGCGTTCACCCACGCGATGACCGTCTCGGTCAACGCCCTCCTCGAAGACGACGGCGCGACGACCGCGCTCGTCACCACCGAGGGCTTCCGCGACGTGCTCGAAATCGGCCGACAGGCCCGCCCCGACCTCTACGACGTGACCGCGGACAAGCCCGCCCCGCTCGTCCCGCGCCGCCGCCGGTTCGAGGTGACGGAGCGGGCGACCGTCGAGGGCATCCAGACCGAAGTCGACGAGTCGGAGGTCCGGGCGCTCGCAGACGACATCCGCGACGCCGGCGCGGAGAGCGTCGCCGTCTCGCTGCTGCACGCCTACCGGCACCCCGAAAACGAGCGCGTCGTCGCCGACGTGCTCCGCGAGGAACTCGACGCGCCGGTCTCCGCGTCCCACGAGGTGCTCGCCGAGTTCCGCGAGTTCGAGCGCACCTCGACCACCGCGGTCGACGCCTACGTGACGCCGGCCATCGACAGCTACCTCGGCCGCCTCGAATCGCGGGCCGCGGACCTCGGCGTCCCTGTCCCCCAGATAATGCAGGCCAACGGCGGCATCGCCCCGGCTTCGACCGTGCGCGAGCACGCCGTGACGACCACGATGTCCGGGCCGGCCGCGGGCGTCGTCGGCGCGGCGGAGACCGCGACCGACTCCGGCGGCGACCTCGCCGGCCTCGTCACCTTCGACATGGGCGGCACCTCCAGCGACGTGAGCCTCGTCCGCGACGGCGAGGTCGAGCGGACCACCGACGCCGAAATCAACGGCCGGCCCATCAAGACGCCGATGGTGGACGTGAACACCGTCGGCGCGGGGGGCGGGTCCATCGCGTGGGTCGATTCGGGCAACGCGCTCCGGGTCGGGCCGCGCTCGTCGGGCGCGAACCCCGGTCCGGCCTGCTACGGCCGCGGCGGGACCGAGCCGACCGTGACGGACGCGAACGTCGTCCTCGGCTACATCGGCGGCAGTTCCGCCCTCGGCGGCGAACTCTCGCTCGACGTGGACGCCGCCCGCGACGCGCTCTCCGGCCTCGCCGCCGACGCCGGACTGGACGACGCGCTCGCGGCCGCTCGCGGCGTCTACCGCGTCGCCAACGCCAACATGACGCGGGCGATTCGCGCCGTGACCGTCGAGCGCGGCCACGACCCGCGGCAGTTCGGCCTCGTCGCCTTCGGCGGTGCCGGGCCGATGCACGCCGCCGCGCTCGCGGAGAGCCTCGACATCGAGACCGTGGTGGTTCCGCGGGCCTGCGGCGTCCTCTCGGCGTACGGCCTGCTCGCGGCCGACCAGAAACACGACTCGGTGCGGACGCTCCGCCGACCGCTTTCCGGCCTCGACGCAGAAGCGGTCGAATCCGCCTACGCCGACCTCGAAGCCGACACGCTCGACGACGTGACCGACCCCGCCGACGCGGCGGTCCGGCGCGCCGCCGACCTCCGGTACGTCGGCCAGAGCTTCGAACTGACCGTGCCCGTCGGCGAGACGTTCGACGCCGAGGCGGTCGAAGCGCGGTTCCACGAGGCTCACGAGAGCGCCTACGGCTACCGCCTCGACGACCCGGTCGAACTCGTCAACGTCCGGGCGACCGCCGTGGTCGAACGCGACGCCCTCGACGTGACCTACCGCGGCGGCGGCGACGCCCGAAAGGACACCCGCGAGGCGTTCTTCGACGGCGCGTTCCGCGAGACGCCCGTCTACGACCGCGACGGTCTCGGCGCGGGGACGACCGTCGAGGGGCCGGCCATCCTCGAACAGCACGAGAGCACCGTCGTCGTGCCGCCGGCGTGGGGCGGGACGGTCGGGGCCGACGGGACGCTCGTTCTGACCAGCGGGGGTGACGGCGAATGAGCGACCCCGAGGTCGACCCCGTGACGCTCGAAATCATGCGCAACCAGTTCGAGAGCGTCGCCGAGGAGATGGGGCAGGTGCTCATCACCTCGTCGTACTCGCCGAACATCAAGGAGCGCCGCGACTGCTCGACGGCGCTGTTCGACGCCGACGGCCGCCTCGTCGCGCAGGCCGAACACATCCCGGTCCACCTCGGCGCGATGCCCGAGGCCGTGGACACGGTCCTCGACTACGACCCGGAACCGGGCGACGTGTTCGTCCTCAACGACCCCTTCGAGGGCGGGACGCACCTGCCCGACGTGACGATGGTCTCGCCGCTTTCGGTCGACGGCGAGGTGCTCGGCTACGCCGTCTCGCGGGCGCACCACGCCGACGTGGGCGGGATGACGCCCGGCAGCATGCCCGCCGGCGCGCGCGAAATCTATCAGGAGGGGCTCAGACTCCCGCCGGTCAGACTCGTCGCCGGCGGCGAGACCAACGACGACGTGCTGTTGCTCCTCCTCGCCAACGTTCGCAACCCCGGCGAGCGCCGCGCCGACATCCGCGCGCAACTCGCGGCGAACGAGCGCGCCGAGGAGCGACTGGCCGACCTCGTCGGGGAACACGGTCGGTCCCGCGTTCTCGCGGCGTTCGACGCCGTGATGGACTACTCCCGGAACCGCGTCACCGCGGAACTGCGCGACCTGCCCGACGGCGAGTACCGCGCCCGCGACGTGCTCGAAGGCGACGGCGTGACCGACGACGACATCCCAATCGAGGTGACCGCGACGGTCAGCGGCGACACCGTCGCGTTCGACTTCGACGGCACGGCCGACCAGGTCGCCGGCAACGTCAACGCGCCGCTCGCGGTCGCCAAGAGCGCGGTGTACTTCGTCGTTCGCTGCGTCACCGACCCCGAGATACCGCCGAACCAGGGCTGTTACGACCCCATCTCGGTCGAGGTCCCCGAGGGGTCGCTCCTCAACCCCGACGCCCCCGCGGCGGTCGTCGGCGGCAACGTCGAGACCAGCCAGCGCGTGACCGACGTGGTGTTCGCGGCGCTCGCCGACGCGGCCCCCGAGCGCGTCCCCGCGCAGGGACAGGGGACGATGAACAACCTGACCATCGGCAGTCGCGCCGGCGGGTCGGACGGCTTCACCTACTACGAGACCATCGGCGGCGGCTTCGGCGGCCGCGCCGGCGGCGACGGCATGGACGGCGTGCAGGTCGGGATGACCAACACGCTCAACACGCCGGTCGAGGCGCTGGAATCCGAGTACCCGCTTTTCGTCGAGGCGTACGGCCTCCGCGAGGGAAGCGGCGGCCGCGGCGAGTTCCGCGGCGGCCTCGGCATCGTCCGGTCGGTCACGGTCGAGGCCGACGCGACCGTCTCGCTTCTCACCGAGCGCCGGCGGGTCGCGCCCCGCGGCATCGCCGGCGGCGAGGACGGGGCGACGGGACAGAACCTCGTCGACGGCGAGGCGGTCCCGTCGAAGACGACCCGCGACGTGCCCGCGGGGACGACTGTCACGGTTCGGACGCCGGGCGGCGGCGGCTACGGCGACCCCGCCGAGCGCGACGCCGACGCACGCCGCCGGGACCGCGAGGACGGCAAGGCGGAGTAGCGTCGGCCGGTTTGCTGGGCGCTGGCTCGGGGACACGGGGAATCCTCGCCCGCCGTATCCAGCCGTTATAGACATTCCACACTACTGACTATTCGTTCGATATTCCGAACCGTAATCTCTCCTGACGAGTTGATGTCTGTTGAAACTGTGCTCAGACGAATGTAAGAAACAAATTTCACAATTTTCAAAATTTGTGAGCTGTTCCTCTGTCCTATCAGAAATCAGTACTCGATAGTCGTTATCTCCTCGACGGGCCACTGGCTGAGCAGTTCGACGCCGTCGTCGCGGACGACGACCATCTCCTCGACGCGGACGCCCTGTCTCCCCGCCGGTTCCTGGGTCTCGACGGCCATCGTCATCCCCGCCTCGATTTCGATGGGATGGTCCGCCGAGAGGCCGCGCCAGATGAGCGGCACTTCGTACAGTTGGAGGCCGAGGCCGTGGGCCCAGTGGTTGGTCGTCAGCTGCCAGTGGTCGCCCGCGCCGTACCAGTCGGCGTGTTCGCCCGCCATGTCCGGGAACGCCGCCGCGATTTCGTCGGTGGTCTTCCCCGGCTCGATTTCGTCGAGGACGGCGTAGAGGTTGTCGCGGGCCGTCTCGTAGGCGTCGCGCTGTTCGTCGGTCGGCTCGCCCATCGAGAAGGTCCGGTAGTAACACGACCGGTAGCCGAGGTAGCCGACGTTGTAGAAGTCGGCGTAAACGAGATCGCCGGGGCGAATCAGCCGGTCCGTCGTGTTCGCTTGGTGCTTCGGCCACGTGTTCGGCCCCGACGTGAGGTAGCCGCCCTGCGCCATCGCGCCGTGCCGCCAGAGTTCGCGGACGGCGTCGCCCCACACCTCTGACTCCCGCGCGCCCGGTTTCGCGTTCTCCGCGATGGCCTGAAAGCCCGCCTCGCAGATGGCCGCGACCTGTCGCAGACACTCGATTTCGTCTTCGGTCTTGGTCTTTCGGGCGTCCTCCATCACCGCCGCGCACTCGGCCGGCCGGGCGTCGATGCCCTTCGATTCGAAGGCGTCGAGCAGCCCCGCGTGGCCGGTGTCGATGCCCATCGCCTCGTTCGCGAGGCCGTACTCGTCGAGGGCGTCGACGACGGTCTGAGCCATCTTGTCGAGGAGAAACGACCGGGCCGAGTCGCGGCCGGACGCCCGCGGGACGTTCCCCAGTCCGGGACAGGCGTAGCGAACGTCGGTCAGCCACGGGCAGTTGTACCGCTGGTTGCTCGCGTGGTCGGCGGTGTCCCAGTGGACGACCGTGCCGTCTTCCAGAAGCAGCGAGTAGTGGTCCGCGCCCGATCCGCCGGTCATCGCCAACCCGGTCACGTACCGGATGTTCGGGTCGTCGATGAGGAGCATACTCCCGAGACCCGCATCGCGCATCCGCGAGAGGGCGCGGTCCTTCCGCTCCTCGCGCATCCGCTTTACGTCGATGCGCTGTTCCCAGTCGACGGCCATCGTCCCGCGGGTCCCGCTCATGAACCCCCGCTCGTGGAAAGGCATACGTTCACCACTCGTGACTATCACATTAATTTGTTGTAGACTGCCGTTGCGAACATACCTCATGATTTATTGTCTTATACGTGAATCGGCAGGTGTACGCATGTACAAGCACGTAGCCCTGCTTGTCCGCAAGGCGGGGATGAGTCACGACGAGTTCGTCACGTACTGGCAGGACAACCACACGCCCATCGCCCGCGACATCGAGGGCGTCGTCCGCTACCAGACGGTCCTCCCCGTCGACGCCGAGGCCTCCGAGTTCGACGGTCTCGCGGAACTCTACTTCGACGACCTCGGCGCGCTCCACGACGCGCTCGGCAGCGAGGGCTCGCGCGACTACGACCCGGCGAAGGGGACGGCGAGAGAAGCGAGAGCCGACGTGGACAACTTCCTCGACGTCGAGCGACGCCCTCGAATCATCGGCGAGGAGGTCGTCGAGAAAGACGAGACCGGCGGCGACACGACGGGCCTCTACAAGCACTCGGCGTTTCTCGTTCGCAAAGACGGCATGAGCCACGACGAGTTCCTCGACCACTGGGCGAACACCCACGTCCCCCTCGCCCGCGAGATTCCCGGCGTGGTCCGGTACGCCCGCGTCGTCCCGACCGACCCCGAACGCGCCGAGTTCGACGGCGTCGCAGAACTCTACTTCGAGAGCCTCGACGCGCTCCGGGCGGGCCTCGGCCACGAGTCCTCGCGCGACTACGACCCCGACCACCCGAAGGCGAACGCGCCCCGCGAAGATGTCGACAACTTTCTCTCCATCGGTGACCGTCCGCGGTTCGTCGGCCGCGAGACGGTTCAGAAAGACGCGAGCGGGGGCTGAGCGATGTCGTACGACTACCGCGCGCAGGTCGAGGCCGCCTTCCCCGAACTCGACGACATCGAGGACGACGGCCTCCGTGACAGGGTCAGAGAAGCCTGGTGTCTCGGTCTCGCCCGCGGCGGTTGGCGCGACATCGAAGACATCCCCTACGCGTGGAACATCCACGAGGTGACGAACGTCGAGCACGTCCGCGGCGTGACCCGCATCGCCGTCCGCGCCGCCGAGGAACAGCGGGACTTCCACGGCGCGGACCCTGATTTCGACGTGGTCCGCGCGGCCTGCCTCCTCCACGACGTGGGCAAGTGCTACGAGTACGTCGACTTCGTGGACGACGACAGACTCGACGACCCCGACCCGGAGTTCGCCAGCGGGGAGATTCCGCACTCGCTTTCGGGCTACGCCCTCGCCCACGAGGTCGGCTGCCCGCTCGCGGTCCAGCGCGCCATTCCCCACTTTATCGGTGAGATTCCGACCCGGACGCTCGAAGCCGAACTCGTCAAGAGCGCGAACTCGGCGTCATCGAACGCCATCACGCAGGCCGCGATGGGAATCAGCTTACAGGAGTGGGTCGAAGAGTACTCCCAGACGCAGTAGCGCGACAGCAGTTCCCACGTCAATCGTCACCACAGCTATAATCCCGCCCTTCGTAGCTCGCGCCGATGTACGAACACGTCAACCTCGCTGACCTCGACCCGCACGACGTGGAGAGCGCCGACGCCCGAGTCAAGGCCGTCGGCTACGAGCTTCGCCCGCGGAAGATGCGCCCGTCGGTCTGGTCGTTCGACGCGGGCGGGTCGGGACCGATGCACTACCAGCGCGAACAGGAAGAGCTGTATCACGTCCTCTCCGGCGCGTTCGAACTCGCCTTCGCCGGCGACGACGGCGAGGAGACCGACGCCCTCGACCTCGAACCGGGCGACTTCGTGGTCGTCTCGCCCGACGAGGTTCGGCAACTGCGCTGCGTCGAGGCGGGCGAGGTGTTCGTCGTCGGCGCGCCGAACGCGAAGGACGACGGCGTCGTCGTGGAGTGAGCGAGCGGCTCGCCCTCCGCACTCGTCGGAAACGCGACGCGTGCCGTGTTATAAGGGAGTTCGCGACAGTTCGGTGGTATGGTCATCCCCGGTTACGACCCGGACGACCTCGACGACAGACTCGAGGAACTGCTCACAGAACGCGACCTCGCGGAGTATCTCACGCCCGACGAGCGCGAGCGCTACGACTCGGGCGAGAGCCTCGTCGACCTGCTGTCGCCCGACGATATCCGCGACCTGCTGGACGGTCCCGTGACCGAGGGTGCCGACGACGCTCGGCGGCCGTGACCGGCTCCGCGGCGGCGTTTCGGCGGTCGGATTTGGCCCGTCGGGTCTCGGCTCAGACCGGCTCCAACCCGTTTTCCTTCCGAAGCACGTTGACGTAGTCGCGGAACCCGGCTTCGAGGTCGTACTCCGGGTCGTAGCCGAGGTCGGCTTGCGCCTTCGTCATGTCGAGTTCTTGGGTCCACGGGAGTTCGCCCTCGTCGGAGACCGTGAGGTCGGCGTCGGGGAGGAGTCGCCGGACCGTCTCCGCGGCCTCGCGAATCGTCGCCAACTCCCCGCGGACGTTGTAGACGCGTTGGGTGAGGTCGTCTTCGGGCGCGAACGTCGCCTTGCGGAACGCCTGCGCGATGTCGCGGACGTGTTGCCAGTCGATGACCTGGTCGCCGTAGTCGACGCTGAACGGCTCGCCGAGCGCCGGTTTCTCGACGATGTTCGCGAGGAACGCGGACCCGCCGGTCTCGCGGTACGGGCCGTAGGCGACCGTCGGTCGGAGCGCGACGTGCGAGACGCCGAAGTCCTCGTAGTAGACTCGGGCCTGATGTTCGTTGTACTCCTTTGTCGCCCCGTAGAGCGTATCGGGGTAGACGAGGTCGGACTCGGTCACGAAGTCGCCGCCGTAGTTCGCGGGCGGGGCGTACACCGCCGCCGACGACGCCCACGCGACGCGCTCGACCTGCTCGGGGAGGGCGCGCGCGGCCTCGAAGACGTTGTTCGTCCCTTGGACGTTCACGTCGAGCGCGGTCCGCGGGTTCTCCCGCGCCGTCGTCGTCAGGAGCGCCGCGAGGTGGACGATGTGCGTCGCGCCGGTCTCTCGCACCGCCCGGAACACGTCGGTCGGGTCGGTCACGTCGCCGCGGCGTATCGTCACGTCGTCGGCGACGCCGAGTCTGTCGAGGATGCGCGGGTCGGTCGAGCGGTCGTAGGCGACCACGTCGTGGCCGGCCGCGACGAGGTCCGACGCGACGTACGAGCCGATGAAACCGGTCCCGCCCGTAACCATCACGGTCGATGATGACATGCTATCGTAGTTCTCCCTGCGCGCGAGAAAAGTGTTTCCCGAGCGCGGCCACCGAGCGCGGCCGAGACGGCCGACTCGTCACCGCGCGCTATTCGTGGAGCCCCCCGACCGACGCGTAGAACGACGACTGGAGCGTCGCGGCCATGTCCTGACCGCGGTCGATGCGGGCGTCGATGACCGTCGGGAGGCTGTGCGCCTTCGCGTCGGCCAGTGCGTCACCGAGGTCGTCCGTCGTCTCGACGCGGACGCCCGTCGCGCCGAACGCCTCCGCGACCCGCGCGAAGTCCGTGTCGTGGAACTCGACGCCCGCGATGTCGTCGGGCGCGTGCTGCATCTGTCTGACCATCCCGAGGCTGGTGTCGTTGAGGACGACGAACGTCGGCGCGACGCCGTGTTCGACCGCCGTCTCGACGCTCGTCATCGTCATGGCGAAGCCGCCGTCGCCCGCGACGCCGACGACGTGTTTGTCGGTCGCCAGCGCGGCCGACACCGCGGCGGGCGTCGCCCACCCCATGCCGCCGACGCCGCCCGAACCGTAGTACGTCTGCACGGCGGGCACCTGGAGGTAGTTGAGCAGCCAAAAGCGGTTGTTCCCCGAGTCGGCGGTGACGACGGTGTCCTCGTCGACGACGCGCTCGATTTCCTTGACGGCCCGCTGGGGGAGGATTGGCGCGGCGTCCGACCCGCACTCGGGCGCGTGGAACGACTCGCGGGCCTCCCGCGCTCGGTCTTCTGCCCAGTCGTTGTCGGTGCCGCCGGCGGCCGCGAGTTCGCGCAGCGATTCGGACGCGTCACCGATGAGCCCCACGTCGGCGGGGTAGACCCATCCGGCGTTCCGCGGGTCGATGTCGGCGTGGATAATCGTCTGCTCGCCGGGGCGGATGAAGTCGGGGGCCTGCCAGTTGGTGTCCATCGGGTTCATGCGACAGCCGACGACGAGGAGCGCGTCGGCCTCGCTGACGAGTCGGTTCGCGCCCTCGTGACCGAACGAGCCGATGACGCCGCCGGCGAGGCGGTGCGTCTCGGGGAACGTCGATTTCCCGAGATAGGAGGTGACGACCGCGGCTTCGTAGGTCTCGGCGACCGCCGCGAGTTCGTCGTACGCGCCCGACGCGTGGACGCCGTTGCCCGAGACGATGACGGGTCGCTCGGCCGCGTCGAGCGCCTCGGCGGCGGCGACGATGTCGCGCGCCGTCGGCGCGGCGGTCCACGTTCTGGTCTGCGTTTCGTCGTCCCAGACCGCCGGTACGGACTCGTCCGGGAACGGTTCGGTGACGGCGTCGCCGTCGAGGATGACCGCCGTCGGGCCGGGGCGACCCGCGACGGCGTGTTTGAACGCGAGTTGGAGGCTCCGAACCGTCTCGGTCGGGGTCCGCGGGAACCAGTGTTCCTTCGTCACGGCGTCGAGAATCTTCGGGAGTTCGAGGCCGCCGTAGTCGCCGCGGGACTGCTGGTAGGGCGCGAGCGTCGAGTAGTTCCCGCGCTCGGAGGCCTCGGTGATGGTGACCATCGGCGACGAGGCGAGGCGCGCTTCCATCTGTCCGATGAGACCGAGGCTCCCTATCCACGGCCCCTGCCCGGCGAGGACGCCCGGTTCGCCCGTCAGCCGACCGTGCATCTCGGCCATGACGCTCGCCTCGCGCTCGTCGCGGGGGCGCACGAGGTCGATGTCCGACTCGGGCAGCAGGTCGAACAGTTCGATGACGCGGCCGCCGGGGTAGCCGAAGATTCGCTCGACGCCGAGCCGTTCGAGGCTCTCGACGAGTCGTTCGCTCGTGTTCATGGATTCAGGACCTGTCGAGGTGAACCGTCTCCTCGACGTAGAGCGTCGGTCCCCGTTCCATGTCGGTGAACGCCGCCGCGTCGGCGTTCACGCGCTGACCGACCTCGGAGTCGAACGCCGCCTTCAGAGCGGCCATGTCCTCGAAGTAGAGTTCGACGATACCGTCGTACTCGGACCGTTCGGGGTCGGTCGGGACGCTCGTCGCGTACTTCACGAGCCCCGGAAGCTCCCTCGCGAGGTCCGCGTGGCTCCCCCGCCACCGCTCGACGAACTCCTCGTGCGTGTAGTCGTCGTCCCGGACGAGCATATTCACCAATTTAATCATGCACGTCTGCTATCCAATCGGACGTTACTTTGCTCTATCGCTGACTCGCGGTTCGAGCGGCCGTCAGAGTCGTTCGAGGGAGTGGAACTGCTGTTCGAACTGTTCGAACAAGATTTATCACGAACGAACACCGAAGATAGGTGATGACAGACGACGAACAGCGCCGACCGGTGACGACGGCCGCCACGTCGCTCGGTATCCTCGAACAGCTCAAATCGGGGGGACCGATGGGGCCGACGGGGCTCGCCTCGGAGCTCGGATTGGCCAAGAGCACGGTCCACCGGCATCTGAAGACGCTCGAACGCGAGGGGTTCGTCGTCCCCGACGACGACGGCTACCGGGTCGGCCTTCGGCTCCTCGACTTCGGCATCTACGCGCGCGACCAGCACCAACTGTACGAGGTGGCCAAGCCGAAACTGGACGAACTCGCCGAGCAGACCGGCGAGAAAGTGTGGTGCGTCACGGAAGAGCAGGGTCGCGGGTTCCACCTCTACGGCGCGGCCGGCGCGCACTCGGTGCGGACGCCAGCGCGGGAGGGGACGCGCTCGTACCTCCACCAACTCGCCGCCGGCAAGGCCATCCTGTCGGCGTTCCCGGACGAGCGCGTCCGCGACATCGTCGACCGACACGGCCTCCCGGCGAAGACGCCGCAGACGATAACCGACCCCGACGCGCTCTTCGAGGAGCTGGCGACGATTCGCGAGCGCGGGTTCGCGCTCAACCGCGAGGAAATCGTCCCGAAACTCCACGCCGTCGGCGTCGCCGTCACCGACAACGAGGGCCGTCCCGTCGGAGCGATAAGCATCTCGGGGCCCTCGAACCGGCTTCGGGGCGACCGACTGACCGGCGACCTCGCGGACCTCCTCCTCGGCGCGGCCAACGAGGTCGAAATCAACCTCAACTTCTCCTGACCCGGTGTCTCGTCCCGCCGGCGAACCGAAGATGCGGAACGGTTGTTCGAACTGTTCGAACTCATTCAGGGAGTACTCTCCCGTCCGAAGCCGGAGATTCACGCTTTCGAGGAGCTGAGACGGCGATTCGGTTGCGACGATTACTGTTCGAACTGTTCGAACATAATGTGGTTATATTCTTATTATACTGTTGTAGATTAACGCGGCGGGGCGCGAGCAATTACAGAATTACACCTGTCACGGATTGTGGCGTGGGAGACGAACCGTCCGTCTGCTGCCCTGTGGACCGGACACGTCGTCGCTGGGCTTCGTTCGCCCCGAAACCGTCGTTTATCCGTAATTCGAGATTCGGTGTTCGGTTCGGGCGCGAGCCGGTCTCGATAGCGACTGCCGACGCGGCGGCGTCGCTCGATTATGGCCTCGCGTTCGAAAGGGCGGAACGGCCGCTCCTCCGCTGCTGCGCCCCCGATTTCGGACTCGCTCGCGGGCGGGCCGCTCCCGGTGTCGTGTTCACGGCGTGAAACTAGCGCTCGCGCCTGCGCTGCGAGTTCTCGCCGGACGGTCGTGGCGGTTTCGAAGCCGTTCGAGTAGTTCGAACGGCGTGGTTGAGAAGTCTATCGCTCGCGCTCGTGCCATTCGGGTTCGCGGTCCTCGAAGAACGCGTCGATACCCTCGTCCTTGTCTGGCGACCCGAACAGTTGGGCGAACAGCTCCGCCTCGTACTCGATGCCCTGTTCGAGGTCTGTCCGCGAGGCGGCCTTGACCGCTTTCTTGGCGAACTCCAGGGCCACGGGGCTCTTCGTCGCCATCAGCTCTGCGAGTTCGTACACCCGCTCGTCGAAGGTCTCGTCGCCGTGGACCTCCTCCACGAGGCCGATGTCCGCGGCCTCCTCGGCGGAGATGAGCTCGCCCGTCAGGACGAGTCGCATGGCGTGTCCCTCGCCGACGAGACGCGCGAGTCGCTGGGTGCCGCCCCCGCCGGGCATGATGCCGAGATTGATTTCGGGTTGGCCGAGTTTCGACCGCTCGTGGGCGATGCGAACGTCGCAGGCCTGCATCAGTTCGCAGCCGCCGCCGAGGGCGTGGCCGTTCACGCGGGCGATGACCGGCTGTCGGAGGTCGTCGACGCGTTCGTACACTCGCGGTCGCTTGCTCGCCTCGCGCTGTTCGAGCATATCGCGCTCGCGGAGCTCCGTTACGTCCGCGCCGGCGACGAACGCCTTCGCCTCGTCGGAGCCGGTGAGGACGACGACGCGGGCGCTGCTCGCTTCGATGGCGTCGAGGACGCGCTTGAGTTCAGCCCGGAGCGTCGCGTTGAGCGCGTTCCGCGCGTCGGGGCGGTTCAGCGTCACGGTGACGACGCCTTCGACGCGGTCGTCGACGACGGCGTCGACCGTCTCGCACTCGGCGGCGACCGACTCGACGGTCGATTCCCCTCCGTCGGTGCGGAGGTCGTCTGTCTGCGAGTCATCGGCGCTCGGCTCGTCACTGCTCATCGGTCCATCACGTCCTCGGACGCGCCGACGATTTCGCCGTCCTCCCAGACGTAGAAGCCCTCACCGGTCTTCTTGCCGAGCTTGCCGGCGCGGACCTTTCGCTTGAGAATCTGCGGCGGGCGGAAGCGCTCGCCCAGTTCCTCGCGTAGGTATTCGAGGATGTCGAGGCGAACGTCGAGGCCGACCGCGTCTCCGAGTTCGAGCGGCCCCATCGGGTGGTTGTACCCGAGCTCCATCGCGGTGTCGACGTCCGCGGGCGACGCGACGCCCTCCTGCACCATGCGCATGGCTTCGACGCCGAGGGCGACGCCGAGCCGCGAGGAGGCGAAGCCGGGCGAGTCACCGACCTCGACGGCGGTCTTGTCGATGCCTTCGACGAACTCGGTGGCGAACGCCAGCGTCGATTCGCTCGTCTGTTCCGCGACGACGACCTCGACGAGCCCCATGATGTGGACCGGGTTGAAGAAGTGGAGTCCGAGGCCGCGCTCCGGACGTTCGAGGGCGCTCAGTATCTCGGTCACGGAGAGCGACGACGTGTTCGACGCGATGACGGCGTCGTCGTCGACGAGGGATTCGACCTCCGCGACCGTCTCGCGCTTGAGTTCCATGTCCTCGGGAACCGCCTCGACGACGAGGTCGGCGTCGGTGACGGCCGCCTCCAGCGAGGTCGTCCCCGAGAGCCGGTCGAGCGTCGCCGCCATCTCGTCGGGCGTCACCTTGTCGCGGTCGACGCCGCCCCGGAGGTTCGACTCGATGGCGTCCAGTCCGTCGTCGACGTACGCCGCTTCGATGTCACGCATCGTCACCTCGTGACCGGCCATCGCGGCCACCTGCGCGATGCCGTGACCCATGGTTCCCGCGCCGAGTACACTCACTTGCATCACCGAAAGGGGTTCGGGAACCATCATAATCGTTTGCCCTCGTTTCGGTGTCGATGACCCGGTTCTGCTCCCGCGCCCCCGACCGATTACTCCCGCCGCGCCTCGGCCGGGACGACCTTGAAGCCGTACCTGACGACGCCCTCCTGCTCGTAGATGCGGCGCGGGACGGCCTCGACGCGGTCGCCGATTGCGGGCGTTCCGGCGGGCGAGTGGACGACCTGTGCGGGCGCGCTCACGGTTCGCTCGTCGGTCTCGCCGCCCTC
Source organism: Haloferax sp. Atlit-109R (assembly GCF_003665865.1). Classification (NCBI taxonomy): domain Archaea; kingdom Methanobacteriati; phylum Methanobacteriota; class Halobacteria; order Halobacteriales; family Haloferacaceae; genus Haloferax; species Haloferax sp. Atlit-109R. Next base: position 276,300 of record NZ_QPLO01000003.1, on the reverse strand, counting down.
GCCGCCCGGCCCGTCGAAGGCGACGACGGCGACCGGGAACGACCCGGCCCGCTGCTGTTGCTCGACGAACTCCGGCGGCGCGCCCCCCTGTCCGATGGCGGTCGCGGCCTCGACGGTTCCCGTTCCGGGCAGCGTCACGTCGTCGTAGCCCGCGAGCGACCCGCAGTCGGGACACGCGCCCTCCGGTGGGAACGAGAGCGCGCCGCACTCGGCGCACTCGCCGGCGACGAGGCGGTGTCGCTGCGGAATCGTCCGCTTCCACGTCGGCACGCTGACGTACGCACCGCCGCCAGCCGGCTCCCCGCCGGTGATGGTCCCGCGCCGCCGGAGCGCCTCCGCGTACGAGAGTTCCACGTCGCCGTCGAGGACCGCCTCGACCGGGACGACGGAACTGGCGGCGGCGTTGGTGTCTGTCGCCTCTGTGCTGAGCGCGAGCGCGGTCGCCCCCGCGCCGCCGCCGTAGCCGACGAGGAGTACCGAGGTCGCGGGGGACCGGCCGCCCGACTCGTCGGCTCCCGCGTCGCCCGCGGAGTCGAGCGCCGACGCGAGTCCGAGAATCGGCCCGGCGGCCCCGGCGTCACCGGTTCGCGAGACGACGGTCCCGGCCGCGATTCGCGCCGGTTCGACGTCGAGCGCGTTGGCCGCGCGGTACGGGAGTTTCCCGTCCGGCGCGGTGAGGGCCACGGCGTCTGGGTTCAGTTCCGTGGTGTCGATGCCGAGGGCCTCGACCGCTCCGGCGACCGCTCGCGTGTAGGCGTCGCGCTCGTACTGCGTGACGCCGATGGACTCCGTCTCGGCGCTCCCGAACCCTCGGAACCGCGTACCGGGTGCGGGGTCACCGAACTCGCCCACGGCGTCGACGACGAGCGGTCCGTCTTCGGCGAGGACGAGCGCGGTCGCCCCCGCCCCGGCACCGGCCGCCTCGTCGCTTTCGGGCGCTCCTCGCGGGCTGTCGGTGACGACGACGAGCCTCGGACTGCTCGCGCCGTCACCCACGTTCTGTGTCGCCTCGACCGTCGCCGCCAGCGCCACCGCGCCGGCGCGGGTACTCCCGCCGAACTGCCGGGTCGGAACCGACGGGTCGACGCCGAGGAGCGAGGCCAGCCGGACCGCGATTTCCTCCTCGTCGTTCGGCGGCGTCGTGGTCGCAAGGGCGAGGTGGTCGATGTCGCCGGCGTCAACCCCGGCCGCGCGGAGTGCGCGCCGGCCCGCCTCGGTCGCCATCGTCAGTGTGTCTTCGTCGGCGTCGGCGACGGCGACCCGGTCGACGCCCGGTGCGCCGCCGTTGTCCCACGCCTCGCGGTAGGCCGACGCGGGGAGGTACAGTCGGGGGACGTACGCGCCGACCCCGGCGATTCCGAGGGTCGTCCGAGTCGGGTCGTCGGCGCTCATAGCGCGCCTCCTTCGAGGACGTGGACGACGGCGGCACCGCCCGACCCGCCGACGTTGTGGGTGAGGCCGACGCTCGCGCCCGCGACTTGCCGGTCACCGGCCCGCCCGGTGAGTTGTTTGAACGCCTCGACGACCTGCCCCGCGCCCGTCGCGCCGATGGGGTGGCCCTTCGATTTCAGGCCGCCGGAGGGGTTGACGGGCAGGTCGCCGCCGAGTTCGGTCGCCCCCGAGTCGACCAGTTCGGGCGCGTGTCCGCGCTCGCAGAAGCCGAGGTCCTCGTACGCCAGCAGTTCGGCGATGGCGAAGCAGTCGTGGACCTCCGCGAAGTCCACGTCGTCGGGGCCGAGACCGGCCATCTCGTAGGCGGCCGCGGCGGCCCGCTCGGACGATTCGACGGCGGTGTAGCTGTCGCGCTGGAAGAGGCCGACGCGCTCGGAGGCGGCACCCACGCCCGCGACGCGGACCGCGTCGTCGCACGCGTTGGCAACGCCCTCGCTGGCGACGAGAACCGCGGCCGCGCCGTCGGAGGTCGGACAGCAGTGATAGAGATTCAGCGGGTCGGCCACGACGGGCGCGCTCCGCGCGTCGTCCAGCGAGCACTCGAAGCCGAGGTGCGCCTTCGGGTTCTTCGCGCCGTTCGCGTGGTTCTTCACCGCGACCTTCGAGAAGTGGTCCGGCGAGGCGTCGTAGGCGTCGAGGTACGCCGAGGCCATCTGGGCGTAGACGCCCGCGAACGTCGTCCCGGTGAGCCGCTCCCACTCCGTCTCGCCGCTGACGCCGAGCCAGTACTTCGCCACGTCGCCGCTCGTGTCGGTCATGACCTCGTAGCCCCCCGCGAGGGCCACGTCCGCCATCCCGCTTTTGACCGCCTGCACCGCCTGTCTGACCGCGTAGCCGCTCGCGGCGCAGGCGTTTTCGATTCGGGAACAGGGGACGCCGTGGAGGCCGACGTGCTCCGTCACGGCCGGTCCCGATAAGCCGAGTTGCCGACCGCCGACGCCCAGCGACCCGACGACGGCCTCGTCGATATCGGCCGCATCGACGCCGCCGGCGCTCCCCAGCGCCTCCTCGAACGCGGTCGCGAACAGCGACCGATAGCTCTCGTCCGGAAACGCGCCGTACTTCGATTGGCCCGCTCCGACGATGTATGCGTCTCGCATGATAGTCGATTACGTATCCCTCGCGAAATAGGTTCGCCCCGCAGTGCGGTCGGGCGACCGCATCATTTTTATCATATTCTATCATCGGGTTCAAACATATATGGTATTCGATAGCACGGAGACCGCCTCGCGGGAGGAACTCCGCGAGGTGCAGGACGGTCGCCTGCGGGAGACGGTTCGGAACGCGTACGAGAACGTCGAGTTCTACCGCGAGACGTTCGACGCGGCCGGACTCTCGCCCGCTGACATCGAGAGCGTCGAAGACCTGTCGAAACTACCGTTCACGACGAAGGAGGACTTCCGCGACCACTACCCCACGGGGATGTTCGCGGCCGACATGGACGACGTGATTCGCGTCCACGCGTCGTCGGGCACGACCGGCAAGCCCAAAATCGTCGGCTACACCCGCGAGGACCTCGACGTGTGGAGCAAGGCCGTCGCGCGGTGTCTCGTCGCGGCCGGCGTCGGTTCGGACGACGTGGTCCAGAACGCCTACGGCTACGGCCTGTTCACCGGCGGTCTCGGCCTCCACCAGGGCGTCGAGGAACTCGGCGCGACGGTCATCCCCATCGGCGGCGGCAACACCCAAAGACAGGTGGAACTGCTCTCCGACCTCGGAAGCGACGTCATCGCGTGTACCCCGTCGTACGCGCTCTATCTCGCCGAGGTCGCAGACGACATGGGAATCGACATCCGCGACCTGCCGCTTCGGACGGTCATCTTCGGCGCGGAGCCCTGCACCGAACCGATGCGAAACGAAATCGAAGAGCGACTCGGCGTGACCGGCATCGACATCTACGGCCTCTCGGAAATCGTCGGCCCCGGCGTCTCCGTCGAGTGCGAAGCGCAGGACGGCCTGCACATCTGGGAGGACTACTTCTACCCCGAGGTGGTCGACCCGAACACGGGCGACCCCGTCGAGGAGGGCGAGGAGGGAGAACTCGTGTTGACGACCCTCGCGAAGGACGCGCTGCCTGTCCTCCGGTATCGGACGGGCGACCTGACCACGCTGGACTACGACACCTGCGAGTGCGGCCGAACCTGCGTCCGCATGGACAACATCACGGGCCGGTCGGACGACCTGATAATCGTTCGCGGCGTGAACTTCTACCCGAGCGAGGTCGAGTCGGTCGTCCTCGAGTTCGACGAAATCGCGCCGCACTACCGCATCGACCTCCGCCGCGAGGGGAGCCTCGACCGGGTCGAAATCACGGTCGAACTGGTCGAGGAGTTCGACGGGTCGCTGTCGGACCTCGAAGGGCGGATTCAAAAGCGGCTCTCGAACGTGCTCTCGTTTACGCCCGACGAACTGCACCTCGTCGAGTACGGCGACATCGCGCGCACCGAGGTCGGAAAGGTCCAGCGCGTCTACGACCACCGCGGCCAGTAACGCGCGTCGTCAGCGACCGCCGGGCTTGTAGACGCGCCCCCGAAAGGTCGCGATTCGCTCGCCGTCCCCGCCGGAGACGATGACCTCGTACTCCGCGGTCCGTCCCCCGAGGTGCGTCTCCCGGGCGACCGCGCGGAGCGTCTCGCCCACCTCGGCGGCCGCGAGGTACGAGATGTTCGTCTCCAGCGCGAACGCGGCGTCGCCGTGGCTGTTCGAGGCGGCCGCGAAGGCCGCGTCCGCGAGGCTGTACACCGCGCCCCCGTGGGGCGTCCCGTGGAAGTTCAGGTGGTCTTCGGCCACGGTCAGCGTCGTCTCCGCGTACCCGTCATCGACCTCGGCGAGGTCGATGCCGACGCGCCCGCAGTAGGGGTCGTTCGAGGCGCGCTCCCGTATCTCCGCGTAGTCGTCTTGCTCCGACATGCGACCACACGTCGTCCTGCGCTCCCCAAGTAGCCACCGACTGTCAGGAAAGATAGGTATGTAAACTACTTTATCTGATGGCGGTGACGGTGAGGTATGGCATACAGCTACGAACCGCACTACTTCGAGGACTTCGAGGAGGGCAAGGAGTTCCAGAGCGTCGGTCGCACCGTCACCGAGGCGGACTTCATGATGTACTCCGCGCTGTCGGGCGACTGGACCGAACTCCACACGAACAGCGAGTACGCGGAAGACACCCAGTTCGGCCAGCGAATCGCCCACGGGCCGATGACGTTCGTCCAGTCGACCGGCTTCGTGTACCGGTCGGGCATCGTCGAGCGCACCGCCATCGCCTTCCTCGGGATGAACTACATGGACCTGCCGAACCCGGTGTTCATCGGTGACACGCTCTCGCAGACGATGGTCGTCTCGGAGCGGAAGGACCTCGGGAGCCGCGACGACGCCGGCTTGGTCGTCCTCGAAATCGAGATGACGAAGCAGGACGGCACGGTCGTCCTCGAAGGCGACATGAAGTTTCTCATCAAGACGAAGTCGGCCGCGGAGTAAGGCGGCTCCCCGACCCGGAGACTCACGAATCTAACCGCTCGCCGCGGACGAACAACGCGTCGTCGGCCCCCTTCTCGCCGTAGTCGTCGTGGTACTCCATCAACTGAAAGAGCGCGCCGGTCGGGTTTCGCGGCGAGACGAACGCCTCGGTCCAGCCGTCTTCCACCGCGTACCCCACGACACGCTCGCCCGCGGCGTCGAGGGCGGCGACCATCGCGTCGACGTCCGACACCTCCAGCGTGACGTGGTGGAGGCCGGGGCCGTGCTCGTCGAGGAAGGTCGTCAGAAACGACTCCCCGTCGACGGGCGCGACGAGTTCGATTCTGGAGGCGTCGCCGAGGACGTAGGTCGCCCACTCGAACGAGCCGTCCGCGACCGTCTCGCGGTGGACGCGCTCGCAGCCGAGCGCGCACAGCGTCGGCTCGGCGGCCTCGACGTCCTCGACGGCGATTCCCACGTGGTCGACGCGCGCGGCCGGCGGCGCTGGCTCCGTCGCGGTCGCGGTCGCAGTCGTCGAATCCGAGGGTGCCGAGTCGTCGGGACTCATCTCCGACGAACTCGGTGTTCCTAACTATTAATAGCTAAGGTACGAACTCAGAGTCATGAAACTCGGGACGGGACTGTTCACCTGCCAGCGGCGGCCGGACGACGACCGGGCGATGGCCGACCTGTACGACGAGATGCTGACGCTCGGGCGGGAGATAGACGACGCGGGCCTCGACAGCGCGTGGGTGTCCGAACACCACTTCATGCCGGACGGCTACCTCTCGGGGACGATGCCCGCGCTCGGGGCGCTCGGGGCGGCGACCGAGTCGGTCGAACTCGGGACGTGTATCGCGCTCGCGCCGCTGTACGACCCGATTCGGCTCGCGGAGGACGCGGCGACGGTCGACCTCATCTCGGGCGGGCGAACGACGCTCGGCCTCGCAATCGGCTCGAACCCCCGCGAGTTCGACGCCTTCGGCGTTCCGCGAGACGAGCGCGTCGACCGCCTCGCCGACGCCGTCTCCCTCCTCCGCGACGCGTGGTCAGACGGCCCGATAGCGCACGAGTCGCCGTTTCACGAGGGTGCGACCGGTGTCGACGTGACGCCCAAACCGGCACACGACGTGCCCCTCATGCTCGGCGGCGCGGCCAAGCCCGCGGTTCGCCGGGCGGCCCGGACGGCGGACGCGTGGTGCGCGCCGTCGTCGCTCTCCCTCGACGGCGTGCGCAAGCGCGTCGAGGACATCCGGAGCGTCCGGGAGGCCGAGGGACTCGACGGTGAGTTCACGATATACGTCCTCCAACACGGTTTCGTCGGCGACTCGAAGGCCGAGGCGTGGGACGCGATGAGAGACGGCTACCTCTACCTCCAGCGCCGGTACGCCGAGATATTCTCCGGCGACGAGGTTCCCGAACTGTCCGACGAGCGCCGGGCGGAGCTCAAAGCACAGGCCATCTTCGGCACGCCCGACGACGTGGTCGCGGAGCTCGACCGCTACCGCGGCGCGCTCGGCGACGACATCCACTTCATCTTCCGCACCTACCACCCCGGCATCGGCACCGACCGGATGGTCGAGTCCGTCCGCCGACTCGGCGACGAGGTCCGACCGCGACTCGCCTGAGGGACCGAACCGGGGGCTCAGGGCCGAACGCGACGTTCTCGTCGTCGGCATAACGCAAACATTTAAACGTGAAGTTTTTCATGTTACATGTGAACATACACACCATGAGAGACGATTGTTCAGCGGACAGCGGCGCACGGCCGCGTCCGTCGCGGCGACGGTTCGTACAGGCGGCTGGGTTGGCGGGCGTGACCGGGCTGACGGGCGTCGCCGGCTGTCTCGGCGGCGGCGGGGGCGGCGGGTCGAACGCCATCACCTACGGGGTGATTAGCCCGATGACCGGCCCGTACGGCGGTCTCGCGGTCGGCCAGCGGAACGGGGCCGAGTTGGCGATACGGCACGTCAACGAGAACGCGGACATCGACGTGGAGATAACGGGCGTCTACGAGGACACCGAGGCGGACCCCTCGACCGGCCGGCGGAAGGCGCAGTCCGTCGTCGAACAGGACGGGGCGTCGTATCTCATGGGCGCGATATCGTCCAGCGTCGCGCTCGCGCTCAACGAGTTCGCGGCCGAAGAGGAGATTATCTACAACCCCGGCGGGGCCGCGGTTCCCATCACGGGGTCGAACTGCAACGAGTGGGTGTTCCGCGCCGAGACGAACACGGCGCAGATGGCCGAAGCCGTCTCCGACTACACCGCCGAGAACCTCGGCACCAAGGTGTGGTTCCACATCGCAGACTACGCCTACGGCGAGTCGGTGATGCAGCGCGTCGAGCGTCGCATGCGCGACGGCCACGACATCGAAGTCGTCGGCCGGAGCCGCTCGCAGCTCGGCTCGACCAACTACAACTCCTACGTCAGCCAAATCGCCAACTCCGACGCCGAGGTGGCCGTTCTCGGCATGACCGGCGGCGACCTCATCAACTTCGTCAAGCAGGCGGCGAGTCAGGGGCTCAAAGAGAGCGTGAACCTCATGTCGCCGACGATGACGTTCTCGGTCGTCCGCGGCGCGCTCGGCGAGGCCGCCTACGGCACCTACGGCGGGGTCCGCTACCTGCCGACGCTCGAAACGGGCGACAACCAGTCGTTCGTCGAGGCCTACCGGAGCGAGTACGACTCCCTGCCGGACAACTTCGCGCGGGCCGCGTACATGTCCGTTCGGATGACCGCGCGGGGCATCGCGGAGGCCGGGTCGACCGCCCCCGCGGAGGTCAAAGAGGTGCTCCCGGGCCTCGAAATGGACACGATTCTCGGGGCGAACCAGTTCCGCGACTGCGACCACCAGGCGACGAACCCGGTGTGGCCGGGCGAACTCGTCGCGCCGGACGGCGGGAGCGGTCCCGCGACCGTCGAACTCGGCGGGATGATAGCCGGGGCGGACGCGCTCCCCGACTGCGGCGAACTCGGCTGCTCGCTCTAGCATGTCGGTCGCTAGTGCCGTCGCCGAGCAGGTCCTCAACGGGCTCGTCGTCGGGATGGTGTACGTCCTGCTCGCTGCCGGGCTCTCCATCATCTTCGGCGTCATGGACGTCATCAACTTCGCCCACGGCGAGCTGTTCGCCCTCGGCGCGTACTTCGCGTTCGCCATCGCCGGCCCCCTCGGCGGCGCGGGCTTCTGGGTCGCGCTCGTCGTCGCGCCCCTCCTCGTCGGCGTCGTCGGGATGGGTATCGAGCGGCTCACCGTCAAGCGGCTGTACGGCCGCGACCCGCTGTACCACATCCTCCTGACGTTCGGACTCGTCCTCATCGTCAACGACCTCATCACGTCGGTGTGGGGCAAGTCCGCCCAGCCGTTTCCGATCCCCTCGATTCTCGACCAGCCGGTCGCGCTGTTCGGGTTCAACTACTCGCTGTACAACTACGGCATCATCGTCTTCGGGTCGGCGCTGGCGCTCGGCACGTGGCTCCTGTTGAACCGCACCCGCTTCGGGATGATAATCCGCGCCGGCTCCGAGGACCGCGAGATGGTCCGCACCCTCGGCATCGACATCGACCGCTACTACACCCTGACGTTCGGGTTCGGCGCGGCGCTCGCCGGCGTCGCCGGCATCGTCCTCGGCGCGTACCAGAACGTCAGCCCGACGATGGGAAGTTCGGTCATCATCCCGGCGTTCGTCATCGTCGTTCTCGGCGGCCTCGGGTCGTTCCGCGGGGCCGTGGTCGGCGGTCTGTTCGTCGGTCTCGTCCAGACGTTCGCCCGGACGTACGCGCCGTTCCTGGAGGGACTCATCGTCTTCCTGCTCATGATTGCCGTGCTCGTCGTCAAGCCGACGGGGCTGTTCGGCACGAGCGTCGGCGCGGGCGACCACCACGACGGCGCGCTCCTCCACGGCTCCGGCGGCGGCGTGCTGTCCGCGGCGACCCGCGCGAAACTCGGCTACGCCGGCGTCGGCGCGCTCCTCGTCGTCCCGCTTCTCGCGGAGGTGACCGGCGTCACCTACTCCGTGACGCTCCTCGAAGACATCCTCATCTGGGCGCTGTTCGCGCTCAGCCTCGACCTCGTGCTCGGCTACGCGGGCCTCGTCTCGCTCGGTCACACGCTGTTTTACGGGGTCGGCGCGTACGCCTCGGTTCTCACGCTCATGCACCTCTCGCCGTCGGTGTTCGTCGCGCTCGCCGTCGCCGTCGCCGTCTGCGCGGCCATCGCGTGGGGCGTCGGCTACCTCTCGATACGCGTGTCCGGGGTGTTCTTCGCCATGATAACTCTCGGGTTCGCGGAGCTGTTCTACAACGCCGTGTTCAAGTTCGACTTCACCGGCGGCTCCGACGGCCTGTTCGGCGTCGACGCGTTCTACGGTCTCGCCGGCCTCGGCGTCGACCCCGGCGAGTTCGCGGTCCCCCTGGGTCCGTTCGTCCTCGACGGCGGCGTCGTCCAGTACTACTTCCTCCTCGCCGTCGTGGTCGGGTCGTACCTGCTGGCCCGCCGCCTCATCCGCGCGCCGTTCGGCTCGGTGTTGCAGTCCATCCGCGAGAGCGAAGAGCGCGCCTCGTTCATCGGCTACGACGTAACCGCCTACAAGCGCCGCGCCTTCGTCGTCTCCGGCGGCCTCGCGGGGCTCGCCGGCGGGCTGTTCGCCGCCAACAACGGCTACGTCGCGCCGTCGTTCCTCCACTGGATAAACTCGGGCGAGGTCATCGTGATGACCGTCCTCGGCGGCATGGGAACGCTCTACGGGCCGATGCTCGGCGCGGGCGTCTTCGTCGCCGCGGAGGACGTGCTCTCGTCGTACATCGACCAGTGGCAGCTCGTCATCGGCGTGCTGTTCGTCCTGTTCGTCATCTTCGTGCCGCGGGGGCTCGTGTCGCTCCCGCGGACGGTGGCGGACCACCCGCTTTTCGAATCGGCCGTCGGCGGCCGGTTCCGCGACCGCGTCGGCGAACAGGCCGGCGTCACCGACCCGGAGGTAGACCGCCGTGAGTGACCCGATACTGCGGACCGAGAACCTGACGAAGGAGTTCGGAAAGCTCGTCGCCGTCGACGACGTGACCCTCGACGTGGAACGCGGCGAGTTCCGGAGCCTCATCGGCCCGAACGGGGCCGGCAAGACGACCACGTTCAACCTCCTGACCGGCGCGCTCCGGCCGACCCGCGGCACCGTGACGTTCAACGGCGAGAACGTGACCGCGCTCCCGCCGCACGAGCGCGTGCGCCGCGGCCTCGGCCGGTCGTTCCAAATCACGAACGTCTTCTCGGGGCTCACGGTCCGCGAGAACGTCCGCCTCGCCGCGCAGGCGGCCCGCGAAGGCGGCTTCACGCCGGTCGAAGCGTACCTCCGGCGAAGCGACGCCTTCGACGACGTGAACGAGCACACCGACCGCGTGCTCGACCGCTCCGGTCTCTTGGGCCGCGGCGACGAACCCGCGGACGTGCTCGCTTACGGCGACAAGCGCCGGCTCGAAATCGCCATCGTGCTCGCCACCGACCCCGACATGGTGCTTCTGGACGAGCCGACCGCCGGCATGAGCGCCGAGGAGACGCGGGCCACGATGGACCTCATCGACGAGGTGCTGTCGGACCGGACGCTCCTGCTCATCGAACACGACATCGACCTCGTGATGCGGGTGTCCGACCGCATCACGGTCCTCCACCGCGGCGAGGTACTGGCCGAGGGGACGCCCGCGGCCGTCTCGGAGGACCCGGAGGTCCGCGAGGCCTACTTCGGGGGTGTCGAGACGTGAGCGACGACCCGCTCTTGTCCGTCCGCGGACTCGTCTCGGGCTACGGGTCGACCCGCGTCCTGCAAGGCATCGACCTCGACGTGCCTCGCGGGTCGGTCGTCACGCTCATCGGGCGCAACGGCGTCGGCAAGACGACGACGCTCCGGAGCATCCTCGGGAACGTCCCGCCGTCTGAGGGGACTATCACCTTCGACGGGGCGGACATCACGACGCTGTCGCCGGAGAAGACCGCCCGCGAGGGCATCGCACTCGTCCCCGAGGAGCGCCGCGTCTTCCCCGGCCTGACCGTCTCCGAGAACGTCGAAATCGGCCGCATCGGCGGTCGTCGAGACGCCGAAAAACCGACCGTCGACGCCATCGTCGACGAGTTCGAGAACCTCGCGCGCCACCGGAACAGCCGGGGTGCGAACCTCTCGGGCGGCGAACAGCAGATGCTCGCCATCGCCCGAGCGCTCGTCTCCGCGCCGGACCTCCTGTTGCTCGACGAACCGACCGAAGGGCTCGCGCCCGCCGTCGTCAAGCAGGTCCAGCGAAAAATCGAGGAACTGAACGACGACGGCGCGACCATCCTCCTGGTCGAACAGAACGTACAGGTCGCCCTCGACGCCGCGGACTACGTCTACATCCTCGACAAGGGCCGGGTCGTCCACGAGGGCCCCGCCGACGAGGTCGCGGCCGCCGACGAGGTGCTCGACCGGTACCTCGGCGTCTCGATGGCCGACTGACGGCCCTCGGCGTCTCGTCGGCCGCCCGGCCGGGGCCGACCGACGAAACGAACTTAACGGACCTGTGCGAACTAGCGGCATGGACATCGAGGAGTTCTTCGAGAGCATGCCGTTCGCGCGGCTGTTGGGCGTCGAAGTCACCGAGGTCGCAGACGGGCACGCGGAGGGTCGCGTCGAGATGCGCGAGGAACTGTCGTGGAACGCCGACCGGGTGATGGCCCACGGCGGCGTGACGTTCACCCTCGCGGACACGGTCGGCGGCGCGGCGCTCGTCAGCGAGGTCGACCAGCCCGTCCCGACTATCGATATGCGAATCGACTATCTCAACGCGGGGACCGGTGACCTCCGCGCCGAGGCCGACGTGGTTCGACTCGGCGGCGACGTGGGAACCGTGGACGTGGACGTGTACGCGACGGACGGGAATCACGTGGCGACCGCGAGGGGAGTCTACAAAACCGGTTGAGTTCTCCGCCCGCCGCAGAGTTAGTAATCAACAATAGTTAATATTATGCGCGAAAAGGGTATTTCGTAATGGAATACAGTGGCCCGACCGGTCTCTACATCGACGGGAACTGGGTAGCCGCGGCATCGGACGAGACCATCGAGACGCGCGACCCGGCGACCGAAGCGCCGTACGCCGAGGTCGCCCGCGCGGGCGAGGCGGACGTCGACGCCGCGGTGCGGGCGGCGAACTCGGCGGGCGCTCGCGGCGGCGAGTGGGAGACCACGAGCGCGGCCGAGCGCGGCGAGAAACTGCGCGCGATGGCCGACTTCATCGAGGCGCGGAAAGACGAGATAGCGCTCGTCGAGTCCCACGATAACGGCAAGACGCCGTTCGAGGCCGGTATGGAGGTCCAGATGGTCGTCGACACCTTCCGCTACTACGCCGGGTGGACCGACAAGGTGACCGGCGAGTACAACCCCGTCCCCGGCCGGCGCGTCAACTACACGACCCGCGAACCGCTCGGCGTCACCGGACACATCGTCCCGTGGAACTACCCGTTCCAACTCGCGGGGCGCAGTCTCGCGCCGGCGCTCGCCTGCGGCAACACGGCGGTGGTAAAGCCCTCCAGTCAGACGCCGCTTTCGGCGCTCTACTACGGCCTCGCGGCCGAGGAAGCAGGCCTCCCCGACGGCGTGGTGAACGTGGTTCCCGGTCGCGGGTCCGAGGCGGGGTCGGCGCTCGCGTCGCACCCCGACGTGGCGCACGTCACCTTCACCGGCAGCACCGACGTCGGCACGGGCGTCATGGCCGACGCCGCGGCCAACGTGACCGGGGTCACGCTCGAACTCGGCGGGAAGGGCCCCAACGTCGTCTTCCCCGACGCCGACCTCGACGCCGCCGCCAAGGGTGTCCACTACGGCATCTTCATGAACGCCGGCCAGATGTGCTGGGCCGGGTCGCGCCTGCTCGTCCACGAGGAGGTGGCCGACAACCTCGTCGAGCGCGTCGTCGCGCGCGCCGAGTCGACCCCGCTCGGCTCCGGCATCGACGACGGCCGGATGGGGCCGGTCGTCAGCGAGTCCCACCGCGAGGACGTGTTGGAGTACATCTCCCTCGGCGTCGAGGAGGGCGCGACCGTCGCCTGCGGCGGGGGCGTTCCCGAGGACAAGGACACCGGCTACTTCGTGGAGCCGACGGTTCTCACCGACGTGACGAACGACATGACCGTGGCCCGCGAGGAGATATTCGGCCCGGTCCTCGTCGTCACCGAGTTCTCGGACCGAACGGAGGCGATCGAACTCGCCAACGACTCGCCGTACGGGCTTCTCGCCGGCGTCTGGACCGAGGGGCTCTCTCGCGCCCACGGCGTCGCCGACGCGCTCGACTACGGGATGGTCAGCGTCAACGAGTACCCGGTCACGTTCCCGCAGACGCCCTTCGGCGGCACGAAACAGAGCGGTCACGGCCGCGAGCAGGGAGCCGAGGCCGTCCGCGAGTTCACACAGGCGAAGAACGTGAACCTCAACCTCGGCTGATTCGCCCGCGAATTCGGCTCGCAATTCGCTGAACGGCTCGGCCCTCTCCCCGCACTCCGCTGCACGCTCCTGCCCTCGACCCGCCGTCCCCGGAGTGACCGCCTCGGCGCTCCGCGGACGCCGTTCGAAAAAAAAACCGCTCTTCTCCGGTCGCTCCGCCGACGTTATTCGAACCGCTGGAACGGCTCTTGACAGTCGTTACAGAAGTGCATCGACCGGCACAGTCCCGGCCCTTTCGGGTGCTCGCGGACGGTGTTCGTGCCGCCGCAGTACGGGCACTCCGCGCCCGACGTTTCGCCCGTCGTCTCGGTGCTTGGGTCGAAGCGGCGCATCGCTCACACCCCCAGCCCGAACTCGCGGAGGGCTTCGCGGCCCGCCTCGGTCACCATGTCGACGGTCCACTCCGGCGTGAACCGGAGCCGTACGGACGCCTCGTCGACGCCGGCCGCCAGAATCGCGCACTGCACGTCGTTTTCGAGGTAGTCGCGCGCCGGACAGCCGGTGTACGTCAGCGTCATCTCGACGATACCGAGCGTCTTCGTCTCGCCGTCTTCGCCCTCTCGCTCGACGACCCGAACGTCGTAGATGAGGCCGAGGTCGACGATGCTCACCGGCATCTCGGGGTCCTCGATTTCGTAGAGGGCGTCCCAGATGTCGGCTTCGACGCCCGTGGCTCCGACGCCCGTCTTCGGGAAGCCCTCGGGGACCTCGCCGTCGACGTACTCCGTGTAGCCGCAGGCGGTCGCGTCGGCCCCGTCGTCGGCGCTCACGTCAGACACGCTCCCTGCCGATTCGCGCTGGTTCGGGCGCTTCGAGCTCCTCGTACGTCCGTCGGAACTCCGCGGCCAGTTCGTCCCAGTGGTCGGTGTGGGTGCCGTCGCGACCGCGGGCGCTCGGGCGCTCGACCTCGTCGGGTTCGGGCACGTCGAGCCCGAGCGATTCGAGGTACGGAATGACCGTCTCCAGCCACTCGATGCGGAGGTCGGCGGTGGACATCGTCCGGAAGCCGTTGTCGACGATTGCGTCCTCGTATTCGGGCTCGACGAAAAGCGAGAGTGCGTGGGGGAACAGCCGGTCGAGCGCGTCCTGCACGCGGTCGCGGCTGTCGCCCTCGGCGAGGCGGTCGAGCCAGCTCTGGGCGTTTTCGAGGTGGTAGCGCTCCTCGCTCAGCACCTTCCCGACGCGGTCGGAGAGCGGCGCGTAGCTGGTGTCGACGAGCGCGTCGAGGCGCAGGCGCTCGGCGGCGTCGTAGAGGTAGCTCCGAAGGACCACGTCGGCCCAGTCGCCCTCCGCGAACGGGAGTTCGACCAGCGTGGCGTGTCTGAACTCGTCGGCGGGGCGCTCCCAGATGAGTTCCGCCTCGGTGTGGCCGAGTTCTTCGAGCAGGTCGTACCACAGGCGGGCGTGGCCGAATTCGTCCTGTGCGACGTTCGCCAACGCGAGGTCGGACTCCAGCGTCGGCGCGTAAATCTGCCACTCGATGAGGCGCTCGCCGTGGACGTACTCGTCGTCCGCGAGGCGGAACAGCAGCTCTTCGAGCGCGGCGCGCTGTTCGGCGTCGAGGTCTTCGGGATTGAGGGCGTCGGGCATGGTTAGCTGTCCGCCTCGAGCGATTTCTCCACGTCGGCCTGCTCGGCCTCGCTTTCGGCGACTTCCGGCGCGGCGGGTTTGATGTCCGTGTACGAGGTGGCCCAGCGGTAGGTCTTGTCGGTCGTCCCGCCGAAGCTCGTCTCGTCGGCGTCGATTTCACCGATTTCGTCGTGCGGAACGACCCACAGGCTGTGGGTCTTCATCCGTCGGCCGTGCTGGACGGCCGCGAACTGGAGCGCCAACTCGCGGTCCGGCGCGTGGACGTTGCCGCAGTGTTTGTGGTACGCTCCCGGTTTGTCCTGTCTGAACACTTCCCAAATCATGGTTCTCAGTCCGCCGCCTGCGGGGTTTCGGCCCCCGACGCGCCCTCCCAACTGTGCATCGATTCGCGCACCCACTCGACCGCCGCCTGCGCCTTTGCGCGGGAGTTAATCTGCTCGTGGCTCCCGTCCGAGGCGTTCTTGGCGATGGTCCAGAACTCGTCCCAGTTCAGGTCGTCCTCGTTGACGTGGTAGGTGTCGAGTTCCTCGTCGTACTCGATGCGCGGGTACTCGGGGACGACGAGGCCGTACTTCTCCGCTTTCGGGACGTAGGTGTCGAGGAAGGTGTCGCGAAGTTCGTCGTTGGACTTCGTCTTCAGGCCGACCTCCTGCGCGAAGTCGTTGTGGACGGACTTGTCGTTGGTCGGGCCGAAGAACTGGATGATGCGCGGCCACCACGTCTCGAAGGCAGCCTGCGTCTTCTCTTGGGTCGCCTTCGACCCGTTCATCAACTCGGAGAGGATGGATTCGCCGTGTTTGACGTGGAAGCCCTCCTCGAAGCACACTTTGTCCATCGCGTGGGCGTACGGCGTCCACGACGTGTTCTTGAGCGTCGCCTGCCGGTGCATGGCCGCGCCGTCGACGAAGAACGCTATCATCGGCACCTCGTGCCACGACTCCATCGGGTAGTGGAAGCAGTTGAGGAACTTGCCGTCGCCGCGGGCGAGTTCGTCCAGCATCTCGTCGCGCGTCTTGATGCCGAGGGACTCGGCCGCGCGGTAGAGCAGTTGCGCGTGGCCGATTTCGTCCTGCACCTTCGCCGAGAACGCCAGCTTTCGGTCGATGCTCGGCGCTTGCCGGATGAACGGCTTTTCGAGGTACCCGCCCATCACCTCGCTGTTCGCGTGGAACTGAATCATCCGCGTCGCGGCCTTGCGGTACTCCTCCGGCATGTCGTCTTTCGGAGCGAACTGCCGCGGGCCCGCCCGTTCTTTGACGGTTTCGAGGTCCATTGGTCTATCAGGAACTATAATCTATAACTACTTACGAATTGACCCGTCCATGGCCTGCCTTTTTATATCACTGTCGCGTACCCACACGCAGATGATAGCGGAGTGCTTGGTGGCCGAGTTTCGCATCGACGGCGACGACTGCCCGCTGGCACGGGCGACCGACGCGGTCCCCGTCGCGGTCGATGCGAACGCGCCGCAACTCCGCGCCGACGGCAACGTCCTGCTTCATTTTTCGGCTCCCGCGGACGACCGGCTCCCCGAGGCCCTCGACGACGACGACGCCATCCGCTACCTCCACGTCACCCGCGGCGACGACACGTACACCTTCCGTTGTCTCTCGAAACACCCCTGCGTCGTCCACGAGCTCGTCGACGCCGGCTTCCTCGTCGAGTCGATGCGGTACGACGACGGCGGCGCGACGATGCGCGGGGCGGTCGTCGGCTACGACGTACTCCGCGGCGTGATGGAGACGGCCGGCGGCACCGTCGGTATCCAACTCCAGCGCATCTACCCGCTTCGGGCGGACGAGGAATCGCCCATCGGTCGAGCGTGGGACCTCACGCCCGCGCAGGAAGCCGCCCTCCGGGCGGCCGTCGAGATGGGGTACTTCGACCTCCCCCGGAGTATCACGGCTCGGGACGTGGCGGACGAACTCGGAATCAGCAAGTCGGCGTTCCTCGAACGGCTCCGCCGGGCGCAACAGTCGGTGTTCGGGGCGCTGCTCGCGTGAACCGGAACCGCGGCGACTCGCTCGACTCGCCCGCCGGTTCGCCGGCGAGGCTATTTACCCCGCGTCCCCGTAGCGCGGGTATGCGAGTCGACGACGCCGACGGCGTCCGGACCGTGACGTTCGATAGACCCGAGGCGAAAAACGCGTTCACCGCCGACGTGGCCCGAGAGCTCTCGGCGGCGCTCGAAGCGCTCTCTCCCGAGGCGTTCGACGCCGCGGTGATAACGGGCGACAGCGACGCCTTCAGCGCCGGCGGCGACATCCGGGCGATGGCCGAGCGCGACGAGACCGCCCGGGAGGCCTACGAGCGCGTCCGCGGCACCCTCGGCCGCGTCGCCGAGGCGATTCTCACCGCCCCGGTGCCGGTCGTCGCCCGCGTCAACGGCGACGCCGTGGGCGCGGGGACCTCCGTCGTCGCCGCCTGCGACTTCGCCTACGCCGCCCGCGACGCCCGCTTCGGCGCGTCGTTCGTCAACGTCGGACTCGTCCCCGACGCGGGCGCGACGGTGACGCTCCCTCGGTTGGTCGGCCTCCGCGCCGCGAAGGAACTCGCCTTCACCGGGAAACTCGTCTCGGCCGAGCGCGCCGCGGAACTCGACCTCGTGAACGAGGCGGTCGAGCCCGCCGACCTCGATGCCGTCGTGGGCGAGACGGTGGAGACGCTCGCCGCCCAGCCGACGGAGACGCTCGCGCTGGCGAAAGAAGCGATACACGCGAACCTCGGCCGGTCGTGGACGGACGGCCTCGAACGCGAGGCCCACGCCCAGACGCTCGCCTACGACACCGACGCCCACGAAGAGGGCGTTTCCGCGTTCTTAGAGAAACGGCGGCCGGAGTTTGAGTGAGGACGCCGGTCCCGTCTTGTTTCGCCTCGTTTCGTCTCGTTCACCCGCCAGTTCTGCCTCGCCTCGTCGTCCTCCTCTCAGTCGAGGCCGAGGAACCGTTCCGCGTTCTCCCAGAGGAGTTTTCGCTTCACCTCCTCGGAGGCGTCGAAGTGCTCCTCGAAGGACTCGAACCACCGCCCCGGCCGAATCATCGGGTAATCGGTGCCGAACATCACCTTGTCCTGCAAGACGGTCTTGGCGTAGTGGAGCACCTGCTCGTCGATGTACTTCGGGAGCCACCCCGAGAGGTCCATGTAGACGTTGCCCTTCTGCTGGCAGATGGCGAGTTGCTCTTTTTCCCACGGGTACGCCGGGTGGGCGATGAGAATCTGGAGGTCCGGGTGCTCGGCGGCCACGTCGTCGATGAGCATCGGGTCGCCGTACTTGATTTTCAGGCCGCGGCCGCCGGGCGAGCACGCCCCGAGCGTGGAGTTCCCGCCGTGGAAGACGACCGGCACGCCGAGGTCCTCGATGGCGTCGAACAGCGCCCTGTGTTCGTCGTCGCTCGGGTCGAACCCCTGTGCGATTTGCTGGAACTTGAACCCCGAGAGACCGAGGTCCTCGACGCATCGGACCGCCTCCTCGACGCAGTCGTCTTTCAGCGGGTCCACGCTCCCGAAGCCGACGAAGAACTCCGGGTGCGCGTCTCTGACCTCGGCCACGTAGTCGTTCGGAACCGGCGGGTTTCCGGTGTTCGTCTCGGCGTCCCACCCGAGGAGCACCGCCCGCCCGATGTTGTGCTCGCGGTACTCGGCTATCATCTCCTCGTAGCTCCACGTCTCCATCTCCGCGCCGAACCTGTTCGCCGCGTCCTGCATCATCTCCCCGCCGGCGTCTTCGAGGAACTCCGCGGTCGGCTGATGGGCGTGCGTGTCGATGATGCGCGGCTCGTCGAGCCAATCCAACACGGTCATTCGTGTATGACCGTCTCCGAGCGATAAAAATTGAACGGACGGAGCCGACCGAATGATGGCGCGGCGGCGTTGGCGTACCGCCACGGGAGGCGATTCGACGCGCAACCCAATCAGTCACCGGCCAATCCGGTTAGGGTCGCTGCTCAGTCCCGCCCCGACTCGAAGAAGCTTTCGTCGTAGGAACCCGGCTGTGATACTGGTTCACTGCGGTGCCGATACGGCTGGCGAGGGGAGAGTAATTTAACATACGATTTCTATCATATTGCGGACAAAGAGTTGGAGTCGAAGCCCGGATTCGTTTTGACAACTCATATCAATAAATTTTCAAACTTCCAAACGTTGTAACTCTACTCTGGGTTGTCTTTTAAGACACATTAGATACGTCTCTCACCCGGATTTATGTGGGGGATCTCTGTCTGATGGATTTAGAAACAACATATAGTTTTTCTTGTCATCTCGGTACAACAGCGGATTCTCCCCAGATCACGCTGCACATATTTTATCAGAATTATTATATATAAACTCTGCTCCGCGGGTACGACTGCGCCCCTCCCCGCGTGTTCCGCGCGATAATCGTCGCCGTCGCGGACTGCCGGTCGTCGCGCGGTTCGGTCGATTCGTCGTAGTACAGCACCGTGAGGTCGAGGCAGGCGCGGAGCAGTTCGTTCGAGTCGAAGCGGTATCTGTCGGTGCTCGGCCCCACCGTCGCGGGCGGGTCGGCCCGCAGGTGGTGCTGGTAGAACAGGACGCCGCCGGGCTTCAGCGCCGCCTTGATGTCGGCGAGGCGGTCCAGCGTCCGGAAGTAGCTGATGGTGACGAGGTCGTACGTCGACTCGGGGAACTCGTAGGTTGTCGCGTCGGCCCGAATCGTCTCCACGCGGTCGGTGAATCCGCGGGCCCGGGCGCGCTCGTCGATGATGCTCAACCCCTCGCTCGACTGGTCGAGCGCGTCGACTCGGTAGCCGTTTGCGGCGAGAAACAGCGCGTTACGGCCGCTGCCGGCCGCCACGTCGAGCGCGCGGCCGTCTGGCAGTTCGTCGAGGTACGCCCGCAGCACCGGCGACGGCTCCGGGTCGGTCGGATACGTTCCGGTCCGGTAGCGTTCGTCCCACTCCATACGGGCGCTACGCGGACCGCCGTGTTCAAGCTACGGCGTCGGTCTCGGCGGGTGGGACGCGGAAGCGCCAGCGCTTTCCGCGCCAGCGACGTGGAGAGACCTGTGCCCACGATTCGTCCCGACGAGCTTGACGCCCGCCTCGACGACGGGGACGACCTGTTCATCCTCGATATCCGACCGGCGTCGAACTACCGGCGCGGCGCAATCGACGGGAGTCACGTGAGCGACGCGAACGGACCCGCCGGGAGCCGAAACGTCCCCGTCTACGACGACCTCCGGTCGGGCGACGACGCCTCGCTTCGAGGTCGGCTAGACGAGATTCCGCGGGACTGCGACGTGGTCGTCGTCTGCAAGATGGGCATCGTCGCCAAGCGGGCGACGAGTCTCCTCCGCGAGGAGGGGTACGACGCGGTGACGCTCGCGGGCGGGATGAGCGGGTGGAACGGCTACCAGCGCGGGTCGCTGGGCTACAAACTCCGGTCGCTCGTCTGGCGACTGTTCTGAGGCGCTCCGGTGGCGCGCCGAGAGTACGAGCGCGCCTCGTTCTGACAACCAGATTACATACTCGTCGGCAGTGCGGTCACTTATCCGTCTCCGGCAGCGAGTACGGGGTATGACGATTGAAACCGGCGACTCCGTTTCGCTCGAATACGTCGGAACGCTCCCTGACGGCACGGTTTTCGACACGTCGCGTCAGGACGTGGCCGAGGCAGAGGGTCTCGCGGAGGCCCAGCCCGACCGCGACTACGAGCCGCTCGCGGTCGAGGTCGGCGCGGGAACCGTCATCGAGGGACTCGACGAGGCGCTCGTCGGCATGTCCGTCGGCGACGAGGAGAGCATCGAAATCCCGCCGGAGAAGGCCTACGGCGAGTACGACGAGGACCTCGTCCGCGAGCACGAGACCGAACAGCTCCGCGAAGTGCTCGGTGACGAGCCCGAGGAGGGCCTGTACGTCCAGACCCAGCAGGGCGGCCTCGGCGAAATCGTCCACGCCGACGACGACGTGGTCCGCATCGACTTCAACCACGAACTCGCGGGCGAGACGCTCGTCTTCGACGTCGAAATCCTCGACGCGAACTGAACTGACCTGAACCGCGCCGCAGTCTCGCGGTTCGACCCCGCTTTTCTCTCGCTACTCGCGCCACCACGCGATAGCGTACACCGCGCCCCCGACGAGAATCAGGACCGCGCCGACGCCCGCGACGCCGAGGCCGACGACGAACGCGGCCCCGAAGCCGAAGTCGTCGACGTGCGTGTAGGCGGTGATGCTGTAACGCGTGCCCTCTTTTTCGACGAGCGCCGGGAGGCGGTCCACGAAGGCGTCGTTCATCCGCGGCCGGTAGCCGAGGTCCCCGTCCGAGGAGTTCCGGAGGATGCTGTCGACCGTCCCCCTGGCCGCCGGCGAGAGGTTCGCGTAGCTGTACGCGCTCCGCTCGACGGTGGTGTTCGCAACACGCTGGAGCGTGGCGTTTCGCGCCGTGACGACCGAGCCGTTCTCTCGCACGCGAAGCCGGTAGTACTGCTCGCGCTCGCCGTAGGCGTCGTGGACGTACGTGTTGTTCCGCGCGATGGCGCGGAGGTCGACTTGCGCGCCGGCCGCCGTCGTCCGGGCGGTCCCGTTCCGCATCGCCGCCTCCAGCGTCCCGCGGGTCTCGTTCGGCGCGCGGTACTCGCCGGCCGAGTACCGCTGGCTCACCTGATGTACCGAAATCGAGACCGAACGGCCGTGCCGGTTGACGATGGTCTCGATGTCCGACTGGTTCGCAAGCGAGACCGTCTCGGCCCGGTACGAGTTCGAGACTTTCGGCGGCGGCGATGTCGCGTCCGCGAGCGCGGGTAGGTACACCGGCGCGGGGAGGCAGACGAGACCGACGACCGCGAGAAGGAGAGCGAGTTTCCGGAGACGCATTACCGGGAGTTCCGCCGAGTCGGGTAAGTGCTTTTTGTCGCCGTCGGGCGTCCGGTCTCGCCGCCGCGGCCCCGGGCGACGCTCAGTCGTCCAGCGGCGGATTCGCGTCGAGGCAGTCAGCGACCCGCTCGCGCTCCTCGCGGGCGTCGGCTAACTCCTCTTCGACGACGCCCCGCTGGAGTCGCTCACGCTGGTCTTCGGTGAGTTCCGCGCGGGCGACCGCGGCGTCGCGGAGGCGGTCGTACGACTCCTCGTACGTCAGTTCGTGGACCTCCCGGGCGCGGGCGACCGTCTCGTCGGCGGCGAACCGACTCACGACGGCGACGAGTTCTTTCGTCCGCCAGCGGAGTTCAGCGGCGGGGTCCGGCGGCCACGAGACGGTCAGCGGGTCGGCGTCGAGCGTCTCCAGAAACCGTTTGTTCGTCCCGACGGCCGCGGCGAATCGCTTCGGGTCGTCCACGTAGTGGTCGAGTTTCGACCGCGAGTAGCCGGCGTACTCGACGAGCGTGGGTATCGTCTCGTCCCCGATGGCGGCTGTTTCGAGGTACTCGCGCAGTCGCTCGGGGGGACTGGGCGTCCCGACCAGCGGGTACGACTCGGCGGCCGCCAGCCACGCGAGCACCTCGCGGGCCGATGACTTGGCGCGGAACCGGTCGAACGCCTCGGTCACGGCGTCGTCGTACCGCTCGATGGGGTCGCGGAGTTCGTCCACCGGCGCGTCGATGTCGGCCTCACCGAGTTCCCGCACGCGTTCGAGGCGGTCGATTCGCGCGTCGAGTTCGTCCGCGCGCTCCCGCAGTCGCCGGCGGGCGCTCCGATAGTCGTCTCTCGCCTCGTCCAGTTCGTCGAGGAGCGCCGCCTCCTCGCGGGCTGGGTCCAGTTCGCGTCTGGCCTGCTCGAAGTCGGACGCCGACAGCGACGAGGTGATGCCGGTCGTGAGCGACTCGTTGGCGTCGATGAAGGCGTCGCTGTGGCGCACGTCGGCGGGGACCTCCTCCAGCCGGTCCGACAGCGCCTCGCGGAACTCGACGTAGCCTTCGAGGTCGTCGGTCGCCCGCTCCTCGTAGCGGTCGAGAATCCCCGTCACGTCGCGGACGGCGGACGCGAGCGTCCGAAGCTCCTCGCGGCCGATGTCGTCGACCGCCTCGCGTCGGCCGCGGAGGGTGTCGGCCGCCGTTCGGAGCGCCGCCACGTCGTCGGCGGCGAGCGCGGCGTCAGTCACGCTGCGCCACCTCGGGCGGGCATCCCGGTCGCGGAATCAGTGTCATGCCCGACGAGTCGGTGCGCGAGGTTGAAAAGTTGATGACCGAGGACGGCGGTGCGACGGCCGCGGAGCCGACAGACCGTCAACGACGCTTCCGGTCGGTCGCCACGTCGAACGCGGCGGCGACCGCGACTGCGAGCACGCAGAGCGCGACCGACGGCGACAGGGAGAACAGGCCGGCCACGCCGGGGAACGTCGCGACCGCGAGGAGCGAGACGGCGTAGTAGACGCCGGCGGCCGCGGCCGACGTGCGGGCCGGCGCGGCGCGCAGTCGGGGGAGCGCGAGCATCGCACAGAGCGCGACGCCGCCGGCGACGACGACAGAGCCGAGGAAGCCCGCTCCGGCGAGGTCGGCGCGCGCGCCGAGGAACGTCCCGAGGCCGAGCGTCGCGTTCAGATAGGCCGCCCGGCGGACGAGAAAACCGTAGCCCGCGTCGGGGCCGAGACCGATTTCGTTGTCTTCGATTCGGTGCCACGGCGCGCCGACCGAGACGGCGTCCAACCGGAGCGCGCCGATGGCGAGACAGGCGACCGCCAGCGAGACGACGGCCGCGGTCGTGACCGCCACCGGGGTCGAGACGGTCATGAAGGCGACCCAGAGCATCGGCAGCGCCAGAAGCAGGTGCTGTCCGAGCCCGAAGTAGACCGTCGCGTCGAGCCACGCGTCGACCCCGGTCTCGTCGTCGTCGCGCTGCTGGCGTCGGTGCCGCCGGTTGCGTCGCGGCCGCGTTTCGCCGCCCCGAGGTGACTCATCCGTCGGTGCCATCACCGTTCGGTTGTCACTGCCGTCTGATAACTGTGTGGCGCGCCGATGGTCGTGACGCCGGCGGCGGGCGGTCCGCGAACGCCGCCCGGCGAAAGGACTTACCCGCGACCGGGTGTATGACAAGCCATGTACGAGCGCATCCTCCTGCCCGTCGACGAGAG
This sequence comes from Haloferax sp. Atlit-109R, assembly GCF_003665865.1. Taxonomy (NCBI): domain Archaea; kingdom Methanobacteriati; phylum Methanobacteriota; class Halobacteria; order Halobacteriales; family Haloferacaceae; genus Haloferax; species Haloferax sp. Atlit-109R. Next base: position 252,328 of record NZ_QPLO01000003.1, on the reverse strand, counting down.
CACGTCGTCGAGCGCGGTTCTCCACCACGCCAGCGAACTCGCCCACTGGGACGACGCGGAGATACGGCTACTCTTCGTCGCCGACACGACCCGCGACAGCGTCACCGTCGTCGAGAACGACGTGGTCGACGCGCTCGAACGCGAGGGCGAGAGCGTCGTCGAGGAGGCGGCGGAGACGCTCCAGAACCTCGGCGTCGATTACTCGACCGACGTGGTACAAGGCAACCCCGCACCGACCATCGTCGAGTACGCCGAGGAGTACGACTACGACCTCGTCGTGATGCCGACCCACGGTCGGGAGGGTATCTCGCGACAGCTTCGCGGGAGCGTCACGGAGAAGGTCGTCCGCCTGTCGGACCGGCCGGTGCTCACCGCCCGCATGAAGCCCGACGAGGAGCTGACGTTCCCCTACGACCGCATCCTCATCCCGACCGACGGGAGTCGCTCGACGAAGCGGGCGACGAGCCACGGGCTCGCGCTCGCCGCCGAACTCGACGCGACGGTCCACGTCCTCTCGGTCGTCGACGACTCCGCGCTCGGGTTCGACGTGCGGTCGATGCTCTCCGGCGAGGAGAGCGAGCGCGGCGCGAACGAGGCGATTTCGAAGGTCGTCGAGGAGGCGAACGAACACGGCGTCACGAAGCTCGCGGAAACCATCGAACACGGCTCGCCGAGCGAGGCGATTCGGGAGTACGTCGAAGGTAACGACATCCACGCCGTCGTCATGGGGACGACCGGGCGGAGCGGCGTCGACAGAATTCTCCTCGGGAGCGTCGCCGAGCGGACGGTTCGGAGCGCCCCGGTTCCCGTCATCACGGTGTCGCCCGACGAGGAGTGACCCGCGCGGGTCGCGGACGCCGGGGCGTCCGCCTCGGGATTCGGGATACAGCTATTATCCGCGGGCGACGTATCGGCGTGGTAGCCGTGGTCGAACAGGACCGTCTCGGACGCCCGTCCAGCCCCGACAGCCGGAGGTCTCGATAGCGATGCTTCGCGCGACCATCCTCCTCGAACTGAACGAGGATTACGTGCTGTCGCACGTGAGCGACCTCGTCGACGGGCCGGTCGTCGTGACGAACTGCGAGGTGCTCGGCGAGACGGACATCCGCTTCGTCGTCGACGCCGGGGAGCACCGCGACGAGATGGCCGACCGGCTCGCCGCCAGCGAGGTCGTCAGCGACCTCGAACTCGTCGGCGACGACCAACTGCTCATCACCAAGCGGTCGTCCGGCGCGCTCCCCGTCATCCGAGAGAACCACGGGATGCTCCAGCGGATGAGCCAGTTCTACGGTCGCTCGCGCGTCTTCGACGTGGTCGTGTTCCGGCGGGCGGACCTCAAGGCTATCATCTCGGGCCTCCGGTCGCTCGGGACCGTCGAACTCCGGCGGCTGAAACCCTTCGTCGGCCCCTCGACGCGGCTCTCGAAGCGGCAGGCCGAGGTCGTCGGCTACGCGCTCGAACGCGGCTACTACGACTGGCCGCGGGGCGTCACGGTCGAGGAAATCGCGGCGGCGTTCGAGGTGAGCAGACCGACCGTGTTGGAACACCTCCGACGGGCCGAAAAGAAACTCCTCAGCGACGCGCTCGCCGACGCGACGACGCCCGCGAACCCCGACAGCACCTGACCGCGACCGGACCGGCTCGGCCCCCGGCGCACGCTGCGCTCCGAATTTTAAGCGCCTAGTACACCTGAAACACGTCACCAGATATCCGGAAACCGATATAAAGAGCCAACAGGGGTAGGCACTACTCCCGTGGCCTCTACCGGTGTACGTATTGTTTGCAATTACCATGATAGATGGGAATTACTCTCGTGGTGGAGACGGGCGGAAAACGCGCGGGTCGTCGCGCCGGACGTTCCTCGCGGCGGTCGGGAGCGCGGCGGCGGTGACGACGGCTGGCTGTCTCGGCGGCAGCGGTGGCGGCGGCTCCAACGAGCCGATTCGATACCTCTCGGACCGTGGCGACTCGAAGGACGTGATGGACGAAATCATCGCCGAGTTCGAGGAGGAGACCGACCACACGGTCGAGATGATTTACACGGCGAAGGGAACCTCCTCGGACGCCGAGATGCAGAAGATGGTCGCCGCGGGCAACCCGCCGGACCTGCTTTTCGACACCTCGACGGACGCGTATCGACTTCAGCGCGACGGCGTCCTCGCGCCGGTCACGGGGGCCGTCCAAGATAACGACCTCCCTGACCCGGTCACCGTCGGCGGCGAGTCGTACTTCGCGGCCGCGATGGTCGAACCGCTCATGGGCTGGTACCGAAACGACGTGTACTCGGAGCTGCCCGCGTCGTGGAGCGAGTGGGTCGAGGCCGCCGGCGAGGTGTCGGCCAACGAGTCGATGGAGGGTTACGTCGTCCAGTCGGGGCAGACGAACAACGCCGACACCCAGATGACGCAGTACCTCTGGCAGAACGACGTTGAGATTTACGGCGGCCCCTCCGACGGCATCGAGGTCAGACTCGACGACGACGACAACCGACAGGCGGCCGTCGAGACGTTCGAGTGGGTCCAGTCGATGGCCGAGCACTCGCCGAACGGCTCGGGGTGGGCGTGGGGCGACGCCATCGGCGCGCTCCAACAGGAGAACGCCGCGGCCATCGCCAGCGTCGGCGGCCTCCCCATCCTCACGATTCAGGCCAACCGGCCCGACCTCGTCGAGAACCTCAGTCCGATGCCGTTCCCCGTGCCGAGCGGGGCGGCGCAGGACAAGTGGTGGGCGTACATGGAGGGCCACCTCGTCCGCAACGACGGCCAGAACACCGAGGGCGCGCAGGCGTTCGTTGACTTCTTCACGAGTTCGTCGCGCTTCTTCGACTTCGTGCTCTCCGCGCCGCTGTTCCAGTTCCCGCCGACGCGGGAGCAACTCGACGCGCCCGAGGTGACCGAAAACGAGGTCATCCAACAGCACCCCGACGTGATGAATCTCGTCCGCGACAACTGGGACGCCTTCACGAGCGTCCTCGCAACGGGCGACGACGGCGCGCCGAACATCGTCGCGGCCGACGCGTACAGCGAACAGCTCTTCGGACAGGCTGCGGACCAGTTTCTCGTCGGCGGGCTCACACCCGACGAGACGGTCGACTGGCTGGCCGAGCAACTCCGCGGGTTGCAATGAGTACGGCCCTCAAATCGCGGTTGGAAGCCGCCGGGTCGGCCCTCCGAGAGCGCGACGTGGACGGCACGACGCTCCTGTTGGCGGCGTGTTTCGTCCCGATGCTCGCGTTCTTCGTCGTGGTATGGGTCATCCCCATCGTCTACGCGCTCGGGATGAGCCTGTTCGCGTCGCCGGTGCGGAGCCCCGAGTTCGTCGGCCTCGGCAACTACGCCGAACTCCTCGGTAACGGCGCGTTCTGGGGCTTCCTCTGGAACAGCGTCGTCTACGCGGTGGCGACGACGGGGCTGAGCCTCGTCATCGGGCTGGGGCTCGCGCTCGTCATCAATCAGCGCATCCGCGGCGGCGACGCCCTGCGGACGCTGATGATTTTCCCGTACCTCCTGCCGACGCTCGTTGTCATCTTCATGTGGAAGTTCATCCTCGACCCCAACATCGGGATTCTGAACCAGTTCCTCGTCGACGCCGGGCTCATCGACAAACCCATCGCGTTCTTCTCGACCCTGGAGTTCGCCATGCCGGCGGTCGTCGTCACGAGCGTCTGGAAGTTCGCCAGCTTCGCCTTCTTCATCCTGCTCGCGCGCTTGCAGGCCATCGACCCCGACCTCTACGAGCGGGCGCGGGTCGAGGGCGCGACGACGTGGCAGGCGTTCCGCGACATCACCTTCCCGCACCTCCGCGGCGCGATTCTCATCATCCTCCTCGTCAGGGGCATCTGGATGTTCAACAAGTTCGACATCATCTACCTCTCGACCCGCGGCGGCCCGCTCCAGCAGACGACGACGCTCCCGATTCGCGTCTACCAACTCGCGTTCAGCGAGGTGAACTTCGGCATGGCGACGGCGCTCGCCGGCGTCATGTTCTTCCTCCTCGCCGGCGTCGCAGTGGTCTACTTCCGGGCGTTCGCCCCCGAAAAGGAGGTGGCGTGAGATGGCGACGTCCTCCGGTCGCGGCCTCGTCTCCCACGACACCCAGAAACGCCTCCAGCGAATCACCGTCTACCTGACGGCGCTTCTCATCTCGGTGTTCACCATCATCCCGGTGTACGTGATGGTGGTCATCGCCATCCAGTCGCCGGCGACGACGTTCGCCGGCGGGCGGGTGAACCTGCTGCCCACCGAGCCGTCGCTCCGGAACTTCCTCGTGCTTCTCGGGTCGACCGACACGGTTCGGTACTTCGTCAACAGCCTCGTCGTCACCCTCGGGTCGACCGTCCTCTCGACGACCATCGCGGTCGCTGCGGGCTACGGCCTGACGCGCTTCGACTTCACCGGGAAGTCGCTGGCGGCGCGGGCGGTGCTGTTCTCGTACATGTTCAGCCCCATCGTCCTCGCCATCCCGCTGTACGTCGTCTTCTCGACGCTCGGCCTGCTCAACAGCCACTTCGCGCTCACCCTCGCGCTGACGGCCATCTCCGCGCCGTTCTGCATCTGGCTGATGTGGCAGTACTTCCAGACCGTCCCCATCGCGCTCGAAGAGTCCGCGTGGGTCCGCGGCGCGAGTCGCTGGCGCACCGTCAGAGACGTGGTCCTGCCGGTCGCCCGGCCCGGCTACATCTCCGCGGCCATCTTCGCGTTCGCCGTCGCGTGGAACGACTTCACCATGGCGCGCGTCGTGATGAGCCGCGACGAAATGTACACCATCACCGTCGGCGCGTCGCTGTTCTTGGACCGCGTCAGCATTGGCTGGGGCGAGACGATGGCCGTCTCGCTTCTCATCTCGATTCCGCCGTTCCTCATCGCACTGTTCCTGCAACGATACCTCCTCCAGGGCTTCAGCGTTGGAGGCCTCGAATAATGGCAACCAGCATCCACCTCGACACCGTCAGAAAGGAGTTTCGCACCCTCGGAAACACGCACGTCGCCGTCGACGACCTCAGCCTCGACATCCCCGAAGGCTCGTTTACGACCTTCGTCGGCCCCTCGGGCTGCGGGAAGACGACGACCCTGCGCATGTTGGCCGGGTTGGAGACGCCCACCTCGGGCACCGTCTCGTTCGGCGACGAGGACGTGACCGACCTCCCGCCACAGGAGCGCAACGTCTCGATGGTGTTCCAGTCCATCGCGCTCTACCCGCACATGTCCGTCCGCGAGAACATCGGCTACGGCCTGAAGATTCACGGCGTTCCGAAGGCCGAACGCGACGAGCGCATCGACGAGGCCGCCGAAGTCCTCCAAATCGAGGCGCAGTTGGAGAAGATGCCCGCCGAACTCTCCGGCGGCCAACAACAGCGCGTCGCCCTCGGCGGCGCGTTCGTGCAGGACCCCGACGTGCTGCTTCTGGACGAGCCGATGTCCGACCTCGACGCGAAGCTCAAATCCGACCTCCGCGTCGAGATTCAGCGACTCCACCAGGAACTCGACACGACCGTCGTCTACGTCACTCACGACCAGACCGAGGCGATGACGATGAGCGACCAGGTGGTCCTCCTGCGCGACGGCGAACTCGCGCAGGTCGACCCGCCGAAACAGCTGTTCGACTACCCGAACTCGGAGTACGTCGCGCAGTTCATCGGCATGCCCTCGACCAACGTCGTCGACTGCGCGGTCGAGTCGGGAGACGGCGGAACCGTGCTCGTCGGCCCCGGGTTCGAGCTTTCGCTTCCGGTCGGCGTCGACGCCCCGACCGCCGGCCGCGTCAGGCTCGGCATCAGGCCGCAGTATCTCGACGTGGGCTCTGCCGGGGCGTGTCGGTTCTCGGTCGACGTGGAGGTCGTCGAGACGCTCGGGACCGAGTCCGTGGTCCACGGCCGCCTCGAAGACGGCACCCCCTTCGACGTGGTGAGCGACGCCGTCGACGACGCGGTGGCGGGCGACCGACTCGACGTGTCGTTCGACCTCGAAGACGCGTTCGTCTTCGGTGAGGACGGCGAGACCATACTCTTCGGCTCCGAACGCGCCAGTGAGCGCTCGTCGTCGCCGGCGGGCGCGGGAGGCGTCACTCCATGAGCGGCGATAGCGCCGAGCGCGCCGAGAGCACCGAGAGCACCGAGACTGCCGCGGACGCGACCGGCTCTGTGACCGCCTCGGCGTCGTCCGGCCTCCCACTCGACGGCGTGCGCGTCCTCGAACTCGGCCACATCATCGCCGGGCCGTTCTGCTCGATGCTCCTCGCCGACCTCGGCGCGGACGTCATCAAGGTCGAACACCCGGAGGGCGGCGACCTCATCCGCGGGTCGTCGCCGGTCGGAAACAGCTCGTTCAACTACGTCAACCGGGACAAGCGGAGCCTCACGCTCGACCTCAAGTCCGACGCGGCGCTCGACGCGTTCTTCGACCTGCTCGACGAGACCGACGTGGTCGTCGAGAACTACGCGCCGGGGACCGCCGAGCGACTCGGCATCGGCTACGAGCAGTTGCGAGAGACGCATCCGGGCCTCGTCTACTGCTCCATCAAGGGGTTCAACCCCGGCCCCTACGAGTCGTACCCCGCGCTCGACCCCATCGCCGAGGCGCTGTCCGGGCTGATGAGCGTCACCGGTCACGAGGGGATGCCCCCGGTCCGGTCGGGCACGAGCATCGCAGACATGGCCGCGTCGTTCTACGGCGCGATAGCGGTCCTCGGGGCGCTCTACCGCCGCGACCGGACCGGCGAGGGGTCGAAGGTGACCGCGCCGCTGTTCGAGTCCACCGTCTCGATGATGGGCTACTGGCTCGCGTACACCGAGGCCTACGACGACGTGCCGGGGCCGATGGGCGCGTCACACCCCAACTGGGCACCCTACGACGTGTTCGAGACGGCCGACGACGAGTGGGTGTTCATCGGCCCCTCCGGCGAGCGCCAGTGGACCGCGCTCTGCGAGGCGCTCGGCCTCGACCTCCACGAGGACGACCGGTTCGCCACGCTCCCGGACCGCCGGGAGAACCTCGACGAACTCATGGACCTGCTCCGCGCCGAGTGCGAGACGCTCCCCGCCGCCGACCTCGTCGCCGGGCTGCGCGAGGTCGGCGTCCCCGTCGCCAAGGTGAACTCGATGGACGAGGTCGCGGAGGACCCCCACCTGCGGGCGACCGACTTCTTCACCGAGGTCGAGACCGCCGAGGGAACGTCGCGGTCGGTCAGCGTCCCGCGGTTCCCCGTCGTCGCCAGCGGCTTCGACCGCCCCGACTCGACCGACCCGCCGAAGCTCGGCGAGCACACCGAGGCCATCCTCTCGTCGCTCGGCTACGACGACGCCGACATCGACGCGCTTCGGCGCGCGGGAGGGGTCTGAGTGGCCGCCACGGTGCCGGTCCTCCTCGACGTGACCTGCCGCGAGGGCGAGCAGCGCCCCGGGGCGTCCTACACGACGGGACAGAAAGCCGCGGCCGTCCGCGCCCTCGACGACCTCGGCGTCGACTACGTGCAGGTCGGCTTCCCCATCGCGGGCGCACAGACCGGCGAGGTCTGCGACGCGGTCGACGTGGAGACGAAACTGACGGGCATCGCCCGGGCCGTCCCGAAGGACGTCGAGGCCGCGGTCGACGCCGGCGTCGACGTCATCGACGTGTTCGCGCCGACCAGCGAGCGACAGCGGACCGAACTGCTCGGGAAGGACGCGGACGAGTTGCGCTCGCTCGTCGGTGAGACGGTCGATTCCGCGACCGAGACCGGGCTGGAAGTCCACTTCACCGCGATGGACGGCTTCCGGACCGACCCCGCGTTCCTCGATAACCTGTTCGACTCGATAGACGCGACGTACCTCACTATCGCGGACACCGTGGGCTCGAAGACGCCGTTCGAGGTGTCGTCGTTCCTCCACGACCTCGACACCGACCCGACCCGCCTCGGCGTCCACTTCCACGACGACCTCGGGGTCGCCACGGCCAACGCGCTCACCGCGGTCGCCCACGACGTGCAGAAGGTGGACGTGTCGGTCGCCGGCATCGGCGAGCGCGCCGGAAACGTCCCCGTCGAGGAGTTCGTCGTCGCGGCCGAGACGAGCCGCGCCGTGAACCGCCCCGCGCTCGACCCCTCGACGCTCATCCCCCGGGCGAACGACGTGTTGACGGCGCTCGACGAGTCGGTGCCGGCGGAGAAATCGGTGCTCGGCGCGGACGTGTTCTCCCACGAGTCCGGCCTCCACACGGCGGCGATGCTCGACGACCCGGCGACGTTCGAGCCGTTCGACCCGGCCGTCTTCGGCGGGTCGCGGACGCTCTACTTCGGCCCGCAGAGCGGGACCGGCGCGGCCCGGCGGCTCTTGGAGCGCGCCGGCGACGACGACCCCGACGAATCGCGGGTCGCGGCGCTCGTCGAGACGCTGCGGTCGCTGGACGAACCGGTGCCGACCGACGAGGCGCTGGACATCGCCCGGGGGCTCTGAGCCGTCGGCCCGAGGCCGGGCTGGCCGACGCTCTCAGTACTCGGTTCCTTTTCTCGCGCGCTGGCCGGCGTCGATGGGGTGTTTCTCCTTTCGGACGTTGGTCACGAGGTCCGCGGCGTCGGAGAGGTAGGTTGGCTCCTCGTGGCTCCCGGTCAACACGAGTTCGAGGCTCTCGGGCTTGCGCTCCACGAGGTCGAGCACGTCGGCCTCGTCGAGCAGTCCCATCGCCACGGCGTAGAGGAGTTCGTCGATGATGAGGAAGTGGACGCCGTCCTCGGGCGGGCCGTCGAGGGCGAGCGGCTTCGAGAGGTCGGCGTCGGCCGCGGCGTCGACGAGTTCGCGCGCCCGGTCGAGGCCGGCGGCGACCTGCGCCTCGTGGTCTTCGTCGTCGCTGCCGTCGGCCATCCCGGCCCAGCCGTAGTGGCCGAGGTTCTCGAAGGAGAACCCGGGCATCGCCGCGATGGCGTTGTACTCCCCGCGGACGGCCTCGACGGAGTCCGCGCCGCCCTTCAGGAACTGGAGCATGTGGACGCGGTAGCCGTGGCCGGCGGCGCGAAAGCCCATGCCCATCGCGGCCGTGGTCTTGCCCTTGCCGTCGCCCCACCACACCTGCACGAGGCCGAAGTCGTCGGGCGCGGCGGGTTCGATGGCGGCCGCTTCCGGGCGGACGCCGCGGCCGGGGGTGTTCGCCCGAACCGAGTCGGGGCTGGTCTCGTCGTCTGTCTCGGTGGTTCCGTCGGGTGCGTCGGTCATCGTTGTGGGTTCGAAGTCGGGGTCGGTCGTCGGTCAATCGTCAGTCGGTGCTTGTCGCGGCTTCGTATATAGGGGTTCGCCGCTCTCGCGCTCTTGTGCCCTTGCGCTCTCACGCTCTCGCCGCGGTCAGTCCGTCAGTCGCGAGACGAAGCGGTCGAACGCCCCGCTTTCGGGGTGGACGTGCGCGTAGGTGCCGAGGGTTCGGTACTCGGTGAGTCCCTCGCGGCCGTCGATGCCGGAACCGCGCTCCACGTCGAAGGCGAACCGGGCGTCCGTCGCCGGGTCCGCCGACGAGTAGTGGAACTCGTGGCCGCGGAGCGTCTCGCCCGCGTCGGCGGTCAGCGTCCCGTCGGTCGCGCGGAGTTCCACGTGGTCGAGCGCCTGATAGCGCTCCTGCATCGTCACGTCGGCGGGGAGGATGCCGGCCATCTCGTGGGTGTCGCCGTCGGTCGTCGTCAGCGATTCGGTGAGCGCCATCAGACCGCCGCACTCGCCGAACACCGGCAGGCCGTCGGCGGCGCGGTCGGCAAGCGCCGAAAGCGTCGGTGACGACGCGAGGTCCGCGGCGAACCGCTCGGGGTAGCCGCCGGGGAGGTAGACGCCGTCGCAGTCCGGGAGGTCGTCGCCGGCGACCGGCGAGAAGTACGAGACGGTGCCGAGCGATTCCAATCGCTCCAGCGTCGAGGGGTAGACGAAACAGAACGCCTCGTCGCGGGCGACGGCGACCGTCGGGCGGTCCGAATCCGTAGCTTGGACTGGCTCGGCTCGCGTGCCCGATTCGACCTCTTCGGCGTCCCAGTCGGGTTCCCGCGCCACTTCAGCGAGCGCGTCGGCGCGAATCCCGTCGGCCGCGGCGTCGAGCGCCTCGTCGGACAGCGGGGCCTCGTCACCGAGGAGGAGGCCGAGGTGGCGCTCGGGAATTTCGAGGTCGTCGCTCGGCGGGATTCGACCGAGGTACGGCAGTTCCTCGGGGAGCGCGTCGCGGATGCCCTCGGCGTGGCGGCCGCCGTGAGCGCGGGAGGCGATGACGCCGGCCACGTCGGCGTCGATTCCCATCTGGTCCGCGTAGGTCCGGAAGCCGTAGGCCGTCGCCGCGACGCTCTGCATCCCGGCTCTCGCGTCCGCGACGAGGACCACGGGGAGGTCGAGGAGGGCGGCGACCCGAGCCGTCGACGTGTCGCCGTCGTAGAGGCCCATCATGCCCTCGACGACGCAGATGTCGCCCTCGCCGCGGGCGTAGGTCCGGCGCATGCCGTCGTCCCCTTCGAGCCACGGGTCGAGCGTCCGCGACGGTTTCCCGACGATTGCCGCGTGGTGCGATGGGTCGATGAAGTCGGGGCCGGCCTTGGCTGGTTGGACCTCGTAGCCCTCGCGTTCGAGCGCGCGGCACACCGCGAGCGTCGTGACGGTCTTCCCGACGCCGGAGGCCGTGCCGGCGACGACGACGCCTCTCATTCGACCACCGCGGTCCGGGTCGATTTCGGCGCTCCCGGCGGGTCGCTCGCGAGTCGAGACGGACGTTCAGCAGTCATATCTCCAAGTGAGATTTCAGTAGTCAAAGTCGTGTTGGGTCGAGCCGGCGCGGGTCGCCGCCGACGGCGCGGGTCGCCGGCTCGCGTTCGCCTCAGTTCCAGAGGTCGTACATGTCGTCTTCGACGCCGTCGGCGTAGTGCGTCCCGTCGTAGACGACGCCCGGGGCCGGCGCGGTCGAGTCCGCGTCCGCGTTCGAACCCGCGCCGTCGCCCGCCGATTCGACGGTTCCGACCACCGTCGCCTCGATACCCTCGCGTTCGAGCGCGGCGAGCGCGTCGTCGGCCTCGTCTTCGGGGACCGCCGCGAGGAGCGCGCCGGAGCCGAGAATCCGCATCGGGTCGACGCCCATCGCCTCGCAGAGCGCCCGCGTCTCGGGGCGGACGGGCACGTCGTCGCCGTCGACCTCGATTCGGACGCCCGAGGCGCAGGCGAGTTCGACCAGTCCGTTGAGGACGCCGCCCTCGGTCGGGTCGTGCATCGCGGTCGCGGCGGGCGCGAGCACCGCCGACTCGGGGAGGACGCTGATGTCGTCGAAGAAGCCCGCGGCGCGGTCGATGGCCGCGGGTTCGACGCTCGCCGCGTCGAGGTCGGCGCGGAAGTCGGTGGCGAGGACGGCCGTCCCTTCGACGCCGGCTCCCTTGGTGAGAACCACCGAATCGCCGGGTTCCGCGCCGCTCGTCGGGACGTATCGGTCGGTCGGCCCCATGCAGGTGAGCGAGAGGAGCGGCCGGGAGAGCCCGGCGACCGTCTCGGTGTGGCCGCCGACGATGCTGATGCCGAGTCGTTCGGCCTCCGCGTCGAGCTGGGCGGTGATGTCGTCGAGGAGGTCCACGTCCGGTTCGGGGAGGAGGACGGTGCTCACGAGCCACTCGGGGACGCCCCCGCAGGCGGCCACGTCGTTGCTGGCGATGGCGACGCCGAGGGTGCCGATGCGCTCGGCGGCGAGCGAGATGGGGTCGGTGCTGACGACCATCGTCCCCTCGCCGGTGGCGACGGCGGCGGCGTCCTCGCCGTAGCCGGCCCCGACGAGCAGGTCGTCGTTGGGTGCCCCCGTCCGCGAGAAGACGTAGCGGTCGAGGTCCGCAGGTGAGAGTTTGCCCATACACGTGGCTGACGGCGAGGGCGCTTTTGTGCCTTCCCGTCCGCCGCCGGCGCGGGCGGTCACGTTCGCCGGCTGCCGGTCGGTTATCGCTGCCGACGCGGTCGGACGCTCGCCACGGATGCCGTACTGCTAAGACGCTCTGTCCGTAACGGGGATTCATGCTGATGACACCCGGTCCCACGGCCGTCCCGCCGCGGGTCCGCGACCGGATGAGCGAGCCGATGCCGAACCCCGACATCGAGCAGTCCTTCTTCGACACCTACGACGAGGTCTGCGAGAAACTCGGGCGCGTCTACGACACCGACGACGACGTGGTCGTCATGGGCGGCGAGGGCATCCTCGGCCTCGAAGCCGCCATCGCCTCCACGGTCGCCCCCGGCGACGACGTGCTCTGCGTCTCGAACGGCCTCTACGGCGACGGCTTCGCCGACTTCGTCGAGAGCTACGGCGGCGAGCCGACGGTCGTCGGTTCCGACTACACCGACCCGCTCGACCTCGCTGGCGTCGAAGCCGCGCTCGACGACGGCGAGTTCGCTGTCGCCACGATGGTCCACTGCGAGACGCCGACGGGCACGCTCAACGACATCGCGCCGGTGCTCGAACTGCTCTCCGACCACGGCGTGCTGACCATCGTCGACGCCGTCTCCTCGCTCGGCGGCGCGCCCGTCCCGAGCGAGCACATCGACATCAACCTCGGCGCGTCCCAGAAGGCGTTTAGCTCGCCGCCGGGGCTGACGACGGCCGCCGTCAGCGACCGCGCGTGGGAGGCCGTCGAGGAGCGCGACCCCGACTCGCTCTACACGAACCTCCTCCCGTGGCGCGACACCAGCGAGGGCTTCCCGTACACCCACCTCGGCGCGAACGTCGCCGCCCTCGACGAGTCGCTGTCGATGCTCCTCGAAGAAGGGCTCGACGCCGTCTACGAACGCCACGAGGAGGCCGCCGCGCACTGCCGCGAGCGCGGAGCCGACCTCGGCCTCGATATCTATCCCGACGCCGAGCGCAGTTCTCCGACGGTGACGGCGTTCCACCTCCCCGGCGAGGCGAAACGCGTCCAAGCCGAACTCGAATCGGAACACGACATCGTCCTCGCGACCGGGCTCGCCGGCCTCGCAGACGATATCCTCCGGGTCGGTCACATGGGCTACAACGCCGACGTGGAGAAGGTCGACCGCGTGATGGACGCGCTCTCGTCCGTCGTCTGAAACCGGCGACCCGTCCGCGACCGGCGACCTGTCTGCGCCCGACCGCCGTCCGGCTGTCAACGTTTTTCCCCGATGCCGACGACAGTCCCGATGAGAACGACCGTGACCGAAACGAGCGATTCGACGGGACGGCGGCGACCGGACGACGGAATCAGATACGCAATCGTCGTCGTGTTTCTGACCGGGCTCCGCCGCCGCAACCCCGCGGCGATGGTGAACGCCGCGTTCGCGCTCGCGGGCACGTACCTCCCCGACGCCGTCGAGCGACTGGTCGGCGTCGAGTTCCGCCCGTGGCAGCGCGTCTACGTCGAGTCGGCCATGCTGACCCACTCGGCCGGGATGCTCGGTCCTTACGACGACGTGTGGTGGTGGGACCATCTCACTCACACCCACTCCGCGACGATTCTCGGCGGGGTCGTCCACGTGCTGTCGCGTCGCCGCGGCCGCGACCCCGCGACCCGCGTGCTCGCGGTTGTCGTCTGCGCCGGCGTGCTCTGGGAACTCGCGGAGTACGCCATCCACCGCGGAGCCGACGCGCTCGGCATCGACCCCGTGCTCGTCTCCTACGGCCGAACCGATACCGCGCTCGACCTCCTGTTTAACCTCGTCGGCGCGGCGCTCGTCGTCCTGTTCGGTGACCGCGTCCTGACGAATCTCGTCTCGCCGCGGGAGGACTAGGCGCGCTCTTTCCCGCGGCCGCCCCGAATCGTCCCGTGGATTGGACACTGAACCGTCAAGCGCGCTGGGAGTGTTCCGCGGACTCGCTTTCGCTCCTGTTCTCGCGGGTCGGTCGCTCGTCCATGTTGTGCGTACGGACCGCGGTCCGGAGACCGACCTCAGCGACGTTGCCGACGTGTTCGGCCGTCCGTTCGAGCGCGTGGAGCGCGTGGGCGAATCGGTGGTCAACGTCGACGTCCGGGTCCGCCTCCTCGAACAGCCGTCGCTCGACCTTCCCGACGCCCTCGCGGACCCGGTCCCGCGCCGAAAGCGCCTCCCGCGCCGCGTCGGGGTCCTCGCCGTCGAGCGCGACCTGCACCGCGTCGTCGAGCGCCTCGGGGACGACCTCGGCGAGTTCGGACACCTCGTCGGCGACCGCGGGGGGCAGCGGGTCGGGGACCGCCGACGCGACGGCGGCGATTCGCTCGGCCTGGTCGGCCACGCGCTCTAACTCGCGGGCCGCGGTGTGGAGGCGGAACAGCTCCGGGCGCGTCTCGCCGAGGGCGTCCACCTCGTCGAGGCGGTCGAGCCCGCGGGTGAAGTGCCGGTCGACCATCGCAAAGAGGCGGTCGGCGCGGTCGTCGCGCTCCGCGAACCCGTCGAGCGGGGCGGCACCGGTGAGCGCGGCGGTCGCGTCGCGGTACATCGAGACGGCGACGAACTGGAGCTGTCGGACCGACTGGCGGATGGAGACCTCGTTCGCGTCGAGGACGTTCCGAACCGTGACGGACGCGTCCGACTCCTCCGTGATGGTCACGCCGACGAGGTTGCGGGCGACCCGTCTGACGGCCTGTCGCTGTGCGGCGTCGAACGTCCCGTCGGCCTCGACGACGACCTGTTTCGACCCGGCGGCGTAGGCCGCCCGGAGCGTCTGTTCGAGACCGTCACCGGCGGAATCGTCTCCGCCGTCCCCGCCGCCCCCGTCACCGCCGTCGACGGTCACCGTGAACTGCATCGACGCGTCATCCTCGCACTCGGGTGCCTGTATGACGAGCATCCCGTCGAGGTGCGTGTGGAGGTCGACGACGGTGCCGGCGGTGATACCCTCGCCGTCCGCCCACTCTCTGGGGAGCGAGACGGTGAACGTCCCGTTGCTGACCTGCTGTATCTTGCGTGTCTCCATTGTGTTGGCGTGTCTGAAATCGTGTTGTCTGCGTGCCAGTTCCGCGGTGACGCCGCCCCCGCCTCGGCGGGTGATTCGACTGACGAAAAGCGAGCGTCGCCGGACGCGGGGACGCTCGGCGGGGACCGGCGCTCAGTCCGAGTCGGACCCCGGGACGGGACCGGACGTTACCCGAACTTGCCGCTGATGTAGTCCTCGACGCGCTGGCTCTGGGGGTCCTCGAACACCTGGTCGGTGTCGCCGTACTCGACGAGTTCGCCGCCGGTGAGGAACACCGCCGTCTGGTCCGAGATGCGCGCCGCCTGCTGCATGTTATGGGTGACGATGACGACCGTGTACTCCTCCGCGAGGTCGTGGACGAGGTCCTCGATTTTCGAGGTCGCGATGGGGTCGAGCGCCGACGCGGGCTCGTCCATGAGGAGCACCTCGGGGTCAGTCGCCAGCGCGCGGGCGATGCAGAGCCGCTGTTGCTGGCCGCCGGAGAGCCCGAGCGCGTTGTCGTCGAGGCGGTCCTGCACCTCGTCCCACAGCGCCGCCTGCCGCAGGGAGCGTTCGACGAGTTCGTCGACCGCGTCGTCGTCGCTCCGGCCGAGCAAGTTGGCGAGCAGGCCGGTGTCGAGGTCGCCGTGTTTCCGCGGCCCGTATGAGATGTTGTCCGCGATGCTCTTCGGGAACGGGTTCGGTGACTGGAACACCATGCCGACGCGCTTGCGCAGTTCCACGAGGTTGACGCCCTCCTGGTAGATCTCCTCGCCTTCGAGCCGGACCGAGCCGTCGATGCGCGCGGCCTTGATGCGGTCGTTCATCCGGTTGAGACACCGCAGAAACGTCGATTTTCCGCAGCCCGAAGGGCCGATGAGCGCCGTGACGCTGTTCTCGGGAATCTCCATGGAGACGCCCTTCAGCGCGTGGTCGTCGCCGTAGTAGACGTCGAGGTCGGAGACCGAGAGCTTCGCGTCGCCCTCGAACTCGTGTTCGACCCACTCCTCGCGGGTCCGCTCGCGCGTCTCACCGCTCGTGACTTCGAGCGGCTGGTCGGTGCCGGGGCTCGCGCTCGCGCCGCCGGCGGGTTCGCTGTCCGTCGTCTGTGCGTCGGTCGTCGTCTGTCCGTCGTCCGCCGTCTGTCTGGTTTCACTCATGGTTACTCGTGCTGAAGTTTACTCCGGAAGTAGTACCGCGTCGCGATGCCGACCGCGTAGAAGCCCAAGACGACCACGAGCAGGATGAGCGCCGTCGCCCACCGGAACTCGTCGATAGCGCCGATGTTCGACGACTGCCCGACGCCCGCGGTGATAAGCGAGTAGAGCTGATACGGCAGCGCCGACGTCGCCTGCATCAGTTCGGGGTTGGTCACGAACGGCGGCGAAAGCGAGAACTGGAAGCCGCCGACCACGTCGACCGTCTGACTCCCCGGCGGGGCGACGCTCCCCGACATCGTCAGGAGAATCGGCGCGGTCTCGCCGGCGATGCGGCCGACGCCGAGGATGATGCCCGTGACGATGCCCGGGAGCGCCGCCGGGAGGACGATGCTCCGAACCGTCTGCCACTTCGTGACGCCGAGCGCCGCGCTCGCGTCGCGGTACTCGTCGGGGACCGCCAGCATCGACTCCCGACTCGTGATGACGACGAGCGGGAGGAGCATGAAGCCGAGCGTGAGCATCCCCGCGAGCAGCGACTTCTGGTTGCCGAGTCGGGGGACGAGGAACGCCAGCCCGAACAGCCCGAAGACGATGCTGGGCGTGCTCCACAGGCCGTTGGTCGCGATTTCGACGACCTGCGTGAAGCGCCCGCGGTCCGCGTACTCGGTGATGAAGACGGCCGCGCCGACGCCCAGCGGGACGGCGAACAGCACCGCCCCGACGACGAGCCAAATCGTGCCCGCGATGGCCGGGAGAACGCCGTTCACGTCGTTGAGGAGCGCGACGCCGTTCATGACGAACGGCCACGAGAGGGGCAGCGAGAACGTCACGCCGACGAGCGTCACTTCGGGACCCGCACCCGCGCCGAACGCGAGACCGTTGAACAGCCCCGGCAGGCCCTTTAGGACCGTGAACGCGACGAGGAGGAACAGCACCGCGATGATGGTGAGGGCGTTCAGGTAGACGAGGACGTACGCGCCGATGTGGCGGCCGCGCGCGCCGAACCCGCCGTAGGCCTTCGCGGCGGCCCAGCCGACGAGCAGGGAACAGAACGCCGTCAGGACCGGAATCGTGAACTCGGCGTTGAACGACGCCTGCTGTTCCCACCCGAGGTCCCACACCCACGACGGGCCGATGACGCCGGTGAGGAAGACGAGACCGGCGAACACGGCGAGCGCGCCGGCGGGGAGCGTCGAGCCGATGTCCTCGCGGGGGAGCGCGCTCACCGCGAACCCGACCCCGCCGGTGACGAGCGACGCGACGACCCACCCGGCCGTTCCGAGCCCGAGCGTCTGCGAGGCGACGAGTCCACCGACGACGAACCAGACGAGCGCGAACGCCGCCGAAGCGACCAGTCCGGCGGTCGGTCTGGGGTTGGTCGCGACGTAGCCGAGTCGAGAGCCGACGCCGAAGCCGACGACGGCGAGGCCGAGGAGGACCAACAGCCCGCCGAGGAGCGCGACCATCGGCACGCCCGCGACGGGGTCGGTGATGGTCACGAGTTCGAACATCGCCGCGAGCGAGAGGGCGAACAGCACCGCCGCCAGCCCCACCGCGCCGGCGGCGACCGCCTCGGTCTCGGAGGTGTCTTCGCTGACGAGCGTGGATTCGGTCGCGCCCGCCATTATTCGGCACCCCCGAGCTTCCGGCGCATGCGCGCCTCGATGTACTGCGACCCGATGCTGAGGAACAGCACCGTGACGAACAGGATGACGCCCGCGACGAACAGCGCGGAGAGCTGGAGGCCGTCGGCGTCGCCGTAGTTCGCCGCGATGAGCGACGTGAGCGTGTCGTTACCGTAAAAGACGTTGTACAGCGGATTCGTGAGCCCCGGACTGCCGCGGAGCATCACGGTCGCGGCCATCGTCTCGCCGATGGCGCGACCCACGCCGAGGAGGACCGCGGCCGAGACGCCCGAGAAGGCCGCCGGCAGCGTGATAGAGGTCATCGTCTGCCAGTCGGTCGTGCCGAGGGCGAGCGACCCGCTTTTCATCGACTCGGGGACGCTGTTGAGCGCGTCCTCCGCGACCGAGACGACCGTCGGCAGCGCCATCAGCCCGACGACGATACCGACGAAGAGGTAGGTTCCCTGTCCGACGATGTCGAACTGGTCGGCCGCCCACGGGCTGAGGATGGTAAAGCCGATGAAGCCGTAGACGATGGAGGGGATACCCGCCAGAATCTCGACGCCCGGTTTGACGACCTCGCGGACGGTCCGCGGCGCGATTTCGCTGAGGAAGAGCGCCGCGGCCACGCCCAGCGGCGCGGCGACGGCCGTCGCGATGATGGTGACGAGCACCGTCCCGTGAATCATCGGGACGAGCGAGTACTGAATCGGCGGCGTCACCGGACTCCAGCGCGTCTCGATGAAGAGCCGCAGGCCCGGAATCGGAATACCGAAGACGTTCACGGTCGCGTACTGCACGGTCGGCCACGCCTCCGCGAAGATGAAGACGAGGATGAGCCCGAGGACGAGGATGGTCGAGACCGTCGTCGTCAGCGTGAGCACGCGCGCTGTCAATTCTTGGTGTCTGAGCCAGCCGTACCCCGTCGCGACGAGGAACACCGCGAACGGGACGGCCGTCAGCGACGAGACGGCCAGAAAGCCCGCGAACGCCGCGAGGAGCGACACCGCCGCGACCGTGACCGTGACGAGCGCGTCCGGCGGCGTCTCGTCGACGAAGTCGCGACCGCGCCGGAGCCCTCGCCGAGCCGCCGCTCGGAGGCCGGCACCGTCGGAGTTTGGAAGTACGTTCATGATTGGAGCGTCGATGAATGGAAAGAACGAGGTTCAGGAACCGCTACCGCGTCCGAGCCGCGTTACGCTTGGCTCGGAAGCTTGTCCTTCTCGGCCTGAAGGTCCTTGTCAGGCAGTGGGATGTAGTTGTTGTCCTCGACGAACAGCTTCTGACCGAACGTGGTCAGGAACATGTTCATGAACGCGGCTTCGCGCATGTCCGTCCCGCTCGGGGTGTCCTCCGTGACGGTCGTGTACTGGTGGAGGTCGCGGTTCAGCGGGTAGTCGCTGTCGAAGATGGTGTGCTCCGCGCTCTTGTCCGGCGCGTAGAGCGTGCCCTCGAATTCGATGCCGATAGGCTGGACCTCCGGGCCGGTGAACGCGAGGGCCATGTACGCGATGGCGCCGTCGTTCTGCTGGACGACGGTCGCGACCTGCTGGTTCTGGCCCTTAC
Source organism: Haloferax sp. Atlit-109R (assembly GCF_003665865.1). Classification (NCBI taxonomy): domain Archaea; kingdom Methanobacteriati; phylum Methanobacteriota; class Halobacteria; order Halobacteriales; family Haloferacaceae; genus Haloferax; species Haloferax sp. Atlit-109R. The sequence goes on along the minus strand of NZ_QPLO01000003.1, from coordinate 233,137 downwards.
GGGTGTCGACGCCCTCCATCGAGGCGTCGGCGCTGCCGAGCATGTTGAGGCGGAAGGAGGTGTCCGTCCCGGAGCCTTCCGCGCGGCCGACCACGTAGATTTCCTGGTCGTGGCCGCCGACTTCGCTCCAGTTGGTGATTTCGTCCTGGTAGATTTGGCGGACTTCTTCGCCGGTGAGTTCCGTCACGCCCGCGTCGTAGACGTCCTTCGAGACGACGACGGGCTGACCGTCGCGGCCGAGGACGTGGTCCACGTAGTTCTCCTCGGCCTCGGACTCGCTGATGCCGAGTTCTGCCGTGATCGGCCCCGACGAGTTACCGATGTCGACGAGACCGTCGCGGACGGACTTACAGCCCGTCCCGGAGTGGCTCAGGCCGATAGACGTTGCGAACGCCGGGTTCGCCTGCGTCTCGGTCGGCTCGAAGCCGTAGAGGGACGCGAAGTAGTCGGCCAGACGCATGTCCGGTGCGCCGAGTTCGTCCCAGCCGGGGACGGTAGATTCGTCGTTCGAACCCCAGTACTCGCCGTCGCTCGGCGGCGCGTTGGAGTTCCAGTAGGAACTCCCCTTGTTCGCGATGGGGTACACCGTCGACGAACCCTCGGCGGTGAGCATCTGCGGTGCGCTCGATTCGCTCGATTCGCTCGTCTCCTCGGGGGTCGAGGTCGTGGTCTCGGGAGCGTCCGTCTCCGCTTCTTCGGTCGCCGGCGCGTCGGTCTCGGAACTCGACTGCCCCGAACAACCGGCGAGCCCCGCAACGCCCGCCGCACTCGACGCGACGAGGAACTGCCGACGTGATACGCTGCCTGCCAACTTCTTGGAATCTTGCGCCATCACGTGGACTGACCCGGTTTTAAATAAAATGCGTTTATAATACCGGTTTAGTTCTATCAGAGTTCATCGTAACACTAAGAGGCGAAATAGTTCGATATTAGCGCACACATCAGTACGGAGAACTATATACCCGAACGTAATCGAGACGACAGAAAATATAACGGGCGCCGAGATACGTACGGACGATGGCTCAGCAAGACGGAACCACAGGCTCCGAACGTATCATCGGTCTGTCTAAATCTGACGCGGCCGACCGCGTCGTGGACGCGGACGAGTCCCGGGACCCCGACACCGTTCGGGCGGTACTCAGTCACGTGGCCGAAGACGGCGCGGTGACGGCCGACGGCGTCGATTCGGCGGTCACGGACACGTCGATGATTCTGTCGACCGCGGAGACGCGCGTCGAACTCGCGTCTATCGACCTCGACGACGCCCGCGAGGCCGCCGGCGACGACGCGGCCGTCGGTGCCGTCCGGTCCCGTCTCGACGTGTTCGAAGCGAAGGTTACGAACGCGACCGAACGGGTCGAATCGCTCGGCGAGGAGTTACAGGGACTCACCGACTGGCGCGACGACCCTCGGTCCGTCTACGACATCGTGCTCGGACTCCGCGAGGTCGCGTCCGAAGCGCAGGCGCTCACCGCGCACGCGGACGACATACAACTCGACGTCGAGGAGTTCGAGCGATGGCTCTCGAACCACGACGTTCGCGTGCGCGGACTCGACGGCGATTTGGCGGCCCTCGAACAGTCGCTCGACGGACTCGCCGGCCGGGTTGAGGCCGTCGCCAACGCGGAGAGTTCCGAAGACAGCGCCGACGCCGCCGAGGGCGCTGACGACGACCGCGCGACCGAGTGGTGCAACGCCGCGCTCCGCGCCCGCGTCTCCGCCCTGTTGGTCGAGGACGTACGGGCCGAACTCGACGACTTGCGGGAGTTGGCTCCCGAGTCGGACGCGGCGACTGACGGTCTCGACGAGGCCGCCGCCGACCTCGACGAACACGGCGCCCGCGTACAGCGCCTCCGCGAGCGCCTCGGCGGACTCGCCCGACCGTCGTGGACCGACGAGTACGGGGCGCGAATCGAGTCGTTCGAAGAGACGCTGGCCGCGTTCGAACCGCCGGTGTCGTGGGGGGAAGTACAGGCCGAACTCGACGACGCCAGAGTTGGTTCCGAGGCGTGAGCGAGCGCCCGAGAGTGTTTGCACCCATACATATCAAACCCACTACGTAAATCGCGTTCAGCGAAAGTACATGTGTGTTCGGTCCCTCGGTCTAACTGCGAACACCAATGTCAGACTACGAACTTGACCCCCTCCCGTACGAGTACGACGCGCTTGAGCCCCACATCTCCGAGCAGGTGCTGACGTGGCATCACGACACCCACCACCAGGGCTACGTCAACGGCTGGAACGCGGCCGAAGAAACCCTCGCCGAGAACCGCGAAGCAGGCGAGTTCGGCTCGTCCGCCGGCGCGCTCCGCAACGTCACCCACAACGGCTCGGGACACATTCTGCACGACCTGTTCTGGCAGAACATGTCGCCGGAAGGCGGCGACGAACCCGAAGGTGCGCTCGCAGAGCGCATCGCGGAGGACTTCGGTTCCTACGAGGCGTGGAAGGGTGAATTCGAAGCGGCGGCCGGCGCGGCCGGCGGCTGGGCGCTCTTAGTGTACGACTCGTTCTCGAACCAGCTTCGGAACGTCGTCGTCGACAAGCACGACCAGGGCGCGCTCTGGGGTAGCCATCCCATCCTCGCGCTGGACGTCTGGGAGCACTCGTACTACCACGACTACGGCCCGGCCCGCGGCGACTTCGTCTCCGCGTTCTTCGAGGTCGTCGACTGGGACGAGCCGTCGGCCCGCTACGAGCAGGCCGTCGAACTCTTCGAGTAACGCAGCGTAGCGCAGCCGAACCACGCGCTTCCCGCGCGACCACAGGTTACCGTGAGAGGGTGCCCGACCGAGGGCATCCGGCGAGGCGAGTTCGCCCCGCCAAACCGGCACCCTCCCGCCGAATGCACGGCACATTTTTCGGTGAGTGACGCGACAGAGGCCGTCGATTGTCTCCGTTTGTTTCAATCAAAATTCATAACTACGCGGGAGAGGATGTGCGGGTAATGAGCAACCCACCGTGGACCGCCGAATTCGCCGCCCTGAAGTCCGACTGCGCCGTCGAACTCGCCGCGCTGCTGGAGAAGTACCCGCAACCGGTCGTCTACGAGGTGATGAGCGAGATGCTTCGCCGCGAGATGCGCGACCAGTTCGCCGTCTCGTTCGCCGAGTCGCAACTGGAAGAGTAGCCGGCGAACGCCGTCACATCGGCCGGCTCCGGGCTCGGCCGACGCGACGACGCCCCGTCAGTCCGTGTTCACGAGAAGGACTCCGACAGCGAGAACAGCGCCCCCGCCGAGGAGTTCGAGGCCGACCGGTTCGCGCAGGAAGACGGCCCCGAGCAGGATACCGACGACCGGCTGAGCGAAGAAGAAGACGCCGACGGCGCTCGCGTCCGCGTACTCCATTCCTTTGTACCAGCAGTACCACGCGGCTGCGGTGCTCAAGAGGCCGAGGTAGAGCACCGCGCCCAAGACCGGAAGCGAGGGCGAAATCGAGTCGAACGCCGCCGGGTCGAGATAGAACTCCACCGGGACCAACGCGCCGAACAGCGGCACCGACAGCACCGTCGCGTACGTCGCGGTTTCGAGCGCCGAGTACCGCCGGATGAGCGGCTTTGCGAACACGGAAAACGCGGCGAAACAGAGCGACGAAAACAGGAGTAACGCGACGCCCGAGACGCTCCCGCCGGCGAGCGCGGCCGCGTCGTACTGCCCCGAGAGGACGACGAGCGTCCCGACCGTTGCGAGCGCCGTCCCGAGCGATTTCCGGCGCGTGAGATGCTCGTCGAGCGCTGTTGCCCCCAGTACGAGCATGAACACCGGAGTCAACACGGTCAGCAACGAGCCCTGACTCGCGTTCGTCAAATCGGTTCCCACGAACTGGGTCGAAAGCGCCGCGGTCAGCCAGACGGCGAGCGCCGCGAACCGTCGCCACTCGCTTCGGTCGAACGACCGTGCGGGAGTGGTCGCCCGCACGGCGATGTAGAGGACGCCCGCACCGAGTGCGATTCTGAGGAACGCGAGCGTCAGCGGCGGTATCGACCGGAACCCCCACTTGCTGACGACGTACATCCCGCCCCAGATGCTCGCCGCGAGAAGCGGGGCGGCGGCGAGGAGTCGGTCGCGGTCCATAGCCGAGGCACACGAACCGGGACATTAAGAGTGAGGGGAATCCGGAACCGACTGCGTCGGGGGTGTCTCAGGGCGCGCCGAGCGTCGTGCCACACGGTCGCTGGTAATCGAGAGGAATACAAAATATCCGCTTTACCGGGTTTCTTTATCGAGTACGCTAGTGCATGGAACATGGCAGACGTAATCGTCATCGGCGGCGGTCCCGCTGGTCTGACAACCGCCCTCTTCGCCGCGAAGAACGGACTCTCCACGACGGTCTTCGACACCGACCAGACGTGGATGCACAAGGCGCACCTGTTCAACTATCCCGGAATCGGCTCCATCGACGGCTCGAACTACATGGAGACGCTCCGCACGCAGGTCGACCACTTCGACGCGGAGCGCCACCAAGGCGAGGAAGTCACCGACGTGAGCGAGAGCGACGACGGGTTCGTCGTCGCGACCGACGACGACGAGTACGAGGCCGACTACGTCGTGCTCGCCACGGGTGCGAACCGTGACCTCGCGGAGTCCCTCGGCTGCGCGTTCGACGACGACCTCGTCGACGTGGACGTGACGATGGAGACGAGCGTCGAGGACGCCTACGCCACGGGCGCGATGGTCCGCGCCGAGGAGTGGCAGGCCGTCATCTCCGCCGGCGACGGCGCGGCCGCCGCCCTCAACATCCTCTCGAAGGAGAAGGGCGAACACTACCACGACTTCGACGTGCCCGCCGACGCCGAGTCCGTCTTCGGCTCCCTCATCGACGAGGTCTAATCGGCGGCCCCGGTCGGTCCGGCCGACCACGTTTTCTCGCTCCCCCCGCCCCGTTTTTCTTCGACGGCACGACCACCGCGTAGCCGCGCGGCTATCGCCCCGTAACTCTGAAAACGACCGCATCGCGCGTCAGTCGAGTCGCTCGATGAACGAGTCGATGATCCGGATTTCGTCGTCGTTGATGGCGTGGCCCAGTCCCTCGTACAGCCGACTCGCCGCGTCGGCGCCGAGTTCCGCGAAGATTCGGGCCGACGCCTCGACGCGGTCGGCCTCGACGCGGGGGTCGTCGCGGCCGCTTCCGAAGAAAACCGGCGTGCCCTCGAAGTCGGCGTCGCTGCCGTGACCGTCGTGGTCGCCATTGCCGTCGTCGCCGGCGGGCCGGCTCCCGAGGTCGGGGCCGAGGAGGCTTCCCGAGAGCGCGACGAGGCCGCCGTACCGACGGGGGTTCCGAAGCGCGAACTCGGCGGCGAGGCACGCGCCCTGCGAGAACCCGAAAAAGACGACGCGCTCGGGGGGAACCCCGGCGTCGGTGGCGATATCGAGCGCGGCCGACACCCGGCTGAGCGCGGAGGTGAGCCACGGCTCGTTTCGCTCGATGGGACTGGCGGCCGGGGCGGGATACCACGAACTCCCGGCGGCCTGCGGCGCGAGGTACATCACGCCCCGGTGGAGGAACTCGTCGACGAGCGTGAGGACGTGCCGCGCTTTCGACCCGCGGCCGTGGAGCATGATAACGGCCGCGTCGGCGACCTGCGGCGGCGCGCCGGCCGTCGCAATCTCCTGTCCCTCGTGGGGGTCGGTTGCGGACCGGGGCGTGGTCGGACGGGGAGCCATCAGTTCGACCCGCCGTCGCTACTGGGTCCAACGCCAGCCGGCAGGTCCAGCGGGCGCAGTTGGTTCTGTATCATCTCTCGGTCCTCCTCCAGCCACGGCGGGAGGTACAGCGACTCCCCGAGCGTCTCCGGGTCGACATCGAACGTCAGACCGGGACCGTCGGTCGCGAGTTCGAACAGGATACCGCCCGGTTCGCGGACGTACAGCGACTGGAACACGTGTCTGTCTTTCACCCGCGACACGTCGTAGCCGCGCTCGCGGAACAGGTCGTGCCACTCGTACAACTGGGCCTCGTCCTCGACGCGGACCGCGACGTGGTGGATGCTCCCCGCGCCCTCGCGGCCGAACTCCCCGTCCCGGTCGAGGAGGTCCACGACGGTCGCCCGGTCGCCCGGCGCTCGGTAGCGGACGCGGTCGCCCTCCTGCGCGACGAGGTCGAACCCGAGCGTGTCGAGCACGCTTGCGGTCACGAAGGGGTTCGTCGAGTGGAGCGTGACGCCGTGGATACCGCGAATCGCGCGCTCGGCGGGGACCGGACCGTCATCCCAGGGTTCGACCGACGACTCGCCGGTGACGAGTTCGAGGTCGGTGCCGTCGGGGTCCGAAATCCGAAGAACGGTCTCGTCGAACCGCTCGAACGGGCCGTCGACTTCGACGCCGCGGTCGGTGAGGCGGTCGGCCCAGTAGTCGACGGCGTCGGGGGGTATCACGAGCGACGCGGTCCGAATCTGCGGCGTGCCGGGGCGACCCGGCTCCTCGGCGGGGTACGGGAAGAACGTCAGGGCCGTCCCGGGCGAGCCGGTCTCGTCGCCGTAAAACAGGTGACGCGTGAACTTCTCGTTGAAGTTCACCGTCTGCTTGACGAGGCGCAGACCGAGCGTCGTCGCGTAGAAGTCGACGTTCGCCTGCGCGTCGCGGACGATTCCCGTGACGTGGTGGATTCCGGCGGTGTCTGTGAGCATCGAGTTGGGCGGAGTGTTGGAGAGTGCGTTGGGTGGCGGCGCTTCGCGGCGGGGACGGGTCGGCGCGTCGGGCCGCGGTCAGCGACCGATGGTTCCCTGTCGGGTGACGGGCGCGTCGGGGTCGACCAGGAAGGCGACGACGGTGGCGTCCTCGTCGGCGGTGAGCGTCAGGCCGGCGTCGTCGACGAGCAGGCCGCTTTCGGTCTTCCCGAAGCGCGTGCCGGCGGCCTCGACCGCGCCATCGAACACGTAGAAGTACGCGTCGCGGCCCTCGATTTCGGGGAGGTCGGCGCTCGACCCGGCGTCGAGTCGGAGGTCGAACAGGTCCACTTGGTTGCGGACGAAAAGCGGCGCGTCGGAGCCCTCGGGGCCGAACAGGTGTCGCCACTCGCCCTCGACGGGGGCGTCGATGGGTTCGTGTTGGATGTTCGGCTCCAGCCCGAGGCTGTGGGGTCGGACGAACATCTGGAGCATCCGGAGCGGCGGGTCGTCCGCGCGGGTGAACTCCTCGTGCCAGAACGTCTCGCCCGCGTTCATCACCATCAGGTGGTCGGCGTCGGTGACGAGGTCGTTGCCGTCTTGGTCGCCGTGGCGCATCACGCCGGCGGGCACCCACGAGATGATTTCCTCGTCGCGGTGGGGATGCATCGCGATGTGGGTGTCGGGGTCCATGAACGACTCGACGATGGTCGCGAGCGGGCCGTAGCCGTGGTCCGCGTGGTCCGGGAGGGCGCGACCGGGGAAGTTGAAGTAGGTCCGGAACTTCCCCTGATTCTGGGAGACGTCGGTTCGCTCCGCCTTGTAGAGCTTCGTCTCGGAGCCGACTTTCATTACGTGCGCACCTACGCGTCGAATCTATATACCTTCTCGGCGACGTGACCGAAAGCAGGTGACATCGGTGTCACTGGACTCGGAAATCGAGAACGTTGACGACTGGCCGGCCGCGAGTCGGCGGGACTCGCGAGACGGCGAGGGTCCGGCTCCGCGTCGACCGCGCAGGTGACAACAGTTTTCTTCGTGACAACCGATAGGGTAGTCGACATGGAGGCAAGTCGGCTGACGCCACGGCGAAGTTGGCTGTTCGTCGCGCTGAGTGGCATCGTCGCGGCGGGGGTAGCCTACGTGTTCGGCCCGTCCGACTCGGGTGTCCTCGCATCGGTCGCGGTCGGGTGCGTGGTCAGTCTGATGTTCGCGGTCGGCTACGCGGTCTCGAACGAGCGGGTGAAACAGACGCTCATCGATTTGCTCTCGCTTCTTCCCTGAGTCCGTCCCCGCCGAGCGCCCCCGCGTGACTCACGGCGTCACAACCCTTGTCGCAGTACGAAGGCGGCGTGTCCGAACACGGCGAGCAGGAAGGGCACCGAACCCACACCCGCTCGGCCGATTCCGTCGCCGTCCGGAATCAGCGAACCACTCCCTATCGTGTCGCCGGGCGGAGTCGCGCCAACGGGTCGAGGTCCCATTGCCGTATGCGTTCCCAGAGCAACACTGCGGGCGGGAGTGCGATTACCGCCGCCAAGAACGAATACGTGACGCTCAGACCGATGAGGACGCCGAAGTTTCCGAGAATCGGCGTGATTGCGAGCGCGAGCGCACCGGTACCCAACGCGGTCGTCAGCATACTGCCGAACAACGCGCCTCCCGTTCCGGTCAGCGTAATCATCATCGCTTCGTGCGCGCCCGTCGTCGCGTCGAACTCGTCGATGAAGCGGTGGGTCGTGTGCACCGAATAGGCGATGCCGACCCCGACCGAGATGGAGAGAATCGTCGCGGTCAGCGCGTTCAGCGTGATATCCAGATACCGCATCGTCCCGAGCAAGAACGCGATTGCAATCAGTATCGGGAAGACGTTGACCACGCCGAGCAGCGGTTTCCGCTCCAGGACACCGTATATCGCCACGAGGAACACGGCGGTCAGGACGACCGCGAGAGCGAGTCCCTGAATCGCAGACTGGAAGATACGGTCCATCACCGCTGCGCGGACGACGACATCTCCCGTAGACGTTGCTTTAAACTGGAACTCATCTGCCATCTCTTCCCCACCAGTTGTCACTTCCGTCTGTGACGCATCGGAGTCAGTCTGATATTCGACCAGTGCGGACCGGTAATCTTCAGTGAGATACTGTTCGGCCCGCCCACTCGCTGAGGAAGCGAACAGTTCGTCGTAAATTCGTTCGAGGTTCCGGTCGGGAATCCCGTTATCGTTCTGGTCGTTCCGGGCGACTAAGGCAGCGAACTCTTCGTCTTGCTCCGCGTGGGATTGAATGACCGTCACGATGCTCTGTGCCTCTGCCCGCCCACCGGGTCCAACTGCAAACGACTCCGGGGGATTGTCGTTCGGAGCTGCGAGGGCTTCGAGCGCGTGGTCTTCCTTGAAGTTCCCTCGGGCGTATATTTTCACCGTGCTCCCCTGACTGCTCCCAAATTTATCATCGAGCAAGTTGATGGTTGACGTAATCGTGTACTCGCCCGGGCTGAACGGCTCAGGTAGCCCTGTGACGTAGGCCGGAAGCTCCTCGGGCGGCAGGAAGTCCTCGTTTTCGAACGAGGTGCCGACGCCAGCCCCGTACGCGCCCATCAAACTACTCGATAGCAGCAACACCAAGACGATCACTGCCGGGGCGTGTTGGCTCACCCGCGCAGGGAACGCTAACACTCGTCCGAGGGCCGACTCTTCTGACGCGATTGGCGAGGTGTTGAACTCCGGGACTCCGAGCCGCGTGCGCACATTGTCGCACACCAACTTGGTCGCGGGTAAAAACAGCCCGAAGATGAGGAACGTGAAGATAATCCCGACCGCCGAGGCGATACCCAGATTCCGAATCGGCGTCAGGTCGGAGATGACGTTTGCGCCGAATCCGAACACCGCTGTCACGGTGACGATGACGAACGCGATGAGGAGCTGGGCGTTCGCTTCTCGCATCGCTTCGACCGCTTCGAACCCGCGTTCGGTCTCTTCTCGGTAGCGGTTGATAATGTGGATGCCGAAGTCGACACCGACCGCAAGCAGTAACACCGGGACCGAAATCATCTGCTGGCTAAACGGAATCCCCGAATAGCCGAGGAATCCGAACGTCCAGATAATCGTCATCACGAGTGCGACAAGTCCCAACAGCACGTCGATGGGGTCGCGATACGCGACCACCAAGAAGAAGAGTAACAACAGGATTACGACGGGCATCACGATCAGAAGCGAGTCCTGTACGGACTGCGAAATCTCCGTTTCGGTCGTCCCCGACCCGAACGCACGAACGTCGCCCGGCGTGTCGTCAGCAATCGCTTGGAGGTCCGTCTGGACAGCGGTCAGGTCGTCGTCACCGAAGCTCCCCGGGAAGTCATGCGAAATCGTCGTAATCGAGGCAGACGCGGAGACGCTGGTCGGATTGAAATCGTTCGAGACCACTCCGGACAGTCGGGACGAGTCGTCGAGTTCGCGAACGGCCTGTCTGATTTCTGACGGAGTCGCCCGTTCGAGCGTTCGCCGGTAGTCTGCCGGTGTCGTCGCCGACGGATTGAGATGCTGCGCAATGATCGGAGCCGGGCCACGAGCCGATTCCATCCGGTACTCATCGTGTTCGGCAACGCGTTCGAGCAGGCGAGCGTCGCGGACGAGCGCCTCCCGAGTCAGAACGTTGCTCTTCGTCCGAATGAGTTGCGTCGTCGTCTGAGCATCCGTCTGGAACGGCTGCTCGAAGTTCTGTTCGACCTCATCGAGGGTTTTCTGTTCGGGTAAGTCATCCGTGAACGCGTCGAGTCCGCCAGCGCTCATCTGCACAGACCCTAACCCGCCGATGAACACACCCGTGAGCAGCAAAAAGGCGACGACGACTACGCGTGGGCGGTCCACGATTGTCGTGTTGAGGCGTTCGGTCGCCGTTTCAATCCTCTCAGCCAGTGACATTACTTCCGCCTCCAGTAGACGACTGCGACACCGCCTGCGACAACCACCCCCAACCCTAAGATGAGCGTCATCGGCGACACGCCGCTGTTCTGGGGCTGAACGGCATCCAGCGGTTTCCTGAACGTGTCCGTGAGGTGCGTGCTGCCGTCACTATCCGTGTAGCGGAAGTCGAACGAGATGGGGTACGTGCTTCCCGCCGTCGCCGCCGACGACGCCGTCACTTCGAACGCCAGCGTCGCGGACTCACCGGGCTCTAAGGACTCGATGTAGCTCGTGTCCGAACCAGCGGCGCTGAGGGGGTCGTCAGCGAATAGACGCGCTTCGATATCGGTGACCGTCTCGTTGAGGTTGTTCGTCACTTCGACGGTGACGACCCGCGATTTACCGACGGTAATCGTCCGGTCGGAAACCGCGAGTCCGAACTCGTCTCGGTCCGGGCCGATAGTCGTCAGGAGGTCGAGTTTGTCGTAGGTCCGCTGGTCTCCGTCGCCGTCACGATACCGAACCTCGACATTGAGTAATTTGTCGCCGACCTCCGCCTCACTCGTAACCTCCATCGGGAGGCGGAAGGACTTGGATTCGCCCGGTGCGAGCGACCCGACGGCGGTGGAGTCCTCACCCGGAATGACTGTTTCCGAACTGTCAACCGGTCGAATAGTCACGCTTCGAACCGTGTGAGGGCCGGTGTTCTCGACTGTGCCGACGACTTCTCCATCTTCGCCCACTCGGAGCGACGAGGAGACGTCCGAGAAGGCGAACGACTGCTCGGGGAGCGACTCGACAGTGGTCGTAATCGGATTAGACGTACGGCTGATACCGTCACTGTCGTCGTAATTGACCACGAGGTCCAGCGCATATGCGCGCGCGGCGGAGCCGGATTGGAGCGCTGCACGGTACGTAATCGTCCGGTTTTCGCCCGGCTCCCAGTCGCCAACGGACGCCGTCGAGGACGTGTCGCCGGACTCGAACGTCAAGGAGCTACTCTTCGACTCTGCGTTCACACTCGCGGCTTTCGCAACTTCCGAGCCGGTGTTCCTGAGCGTGAACGAGATATCGTTGTCATCACCGACTTGGGTCGTCGCGTTTGTTTCGATGATTTCGAACCGAGCGTCGTCGTTGATTCGAATCGTTATCGTGCCGGTCTCCGTTCGCGTGGAATCGGTTCCCTCAGTGGTTCCGCTGGAGCTATACCGAAGCTGGCGAGTGTGCGAATACTCGTAGGTGACCGGGAGTTGATAGGTTCCCGGTTCAGCGTCTTCCGGGATAGTGACCGAGACTGTCTTTTCGGTGCTTCCAGTCGGGAAGTTCCCGAGAGAGACCTGCCCGGTTTGGACGTCGATTGGAGCGTTTTCGTCGTCGATTTCGAACGTTAATCCCCTCGCAGTCATCACTTCCTCTTCGTACTGCGATGGACCGTGTTCGACAATCAGACCGCGATTGACGACCGAGATTGCGAGCTCGTCAGTCGTGCCCGCAGAGAGCGTTCCGGACGAAGTTGCAAACGTGATATCTGGGTTCCCAACGACACTTCCAGACTGCGATGTCTGAGCGGTCGCAACGGCGGGAATCGCGCCGGCAACCAGTCCCATGACGAGGACGGTCGTAAGCGCGACGGTCAACAACCGTGAGCTCCGAAGTATATTCTGTGTCATCCTTACTGAGTACTTAGTCAAATCCCGAGCGGACGGATTAATGTGTCGGTATCGGCCAGTAGCACCCTCAATGCGGACGGGGGAGACGACTCCGAAACACAGGTACGACCGGCCTATGGCTAGACAACTCCCGACAGAGTTGGCAGGTGATTCAATCACAGAGCCGAGTCGTCCAGAGAGAGTAACCGCTAATTGGGTGCAGGGGGAATCGGACAGTATGGACAAACGGGGCCCTCTTTTTGCCGATGAGCCTGAAGATACCAAGACCGAGATTTTGAAAGCGACGTTTGATGCGCTTGCCGAACACGGCTATGCCAACCTGACGATCGACCGGATCAGCCAGCACTTTTCCAAGTCAGAAGGGCTGGTCTTCTACCATTACGATGGAAAAGACGACGTTCTCTTGGACCTTCTCGACTACCTTCTTAACCGAGTCGTACAGGTTGGGATGCCCGTCGCTGACGACGGAGACCCAGAAACCCGACTTCGAACCCTCCTCGACCAGGTCATCCCCGGACCCGACGAGCAAGCGATTCGGGATTACGAAACGGTACTGACGGAACTGCGGATGCAGGCGGCACAAGACGAAGCGTTCCGAGCGTGTTTCAATCAGTCCCAAGACGTTTTCCGCGAAACGATACGGGAGATACTACGAGACGGCATCGAATCAGGGGATTTCAGAGACGTGGACCCAGAACTAGTCACGGACTTTCTGGTGACGCTGGTTAGCGGACTCACCTTCGAACGGGTGACGACAGGGGCCTCCCGTTCCATTCGGTCGGAGCTGGATAGCTATATCGAGTACAGGCTCTTGGCCGACGCCGAAGACGCTGACGGTGGAGACGCCTGAGAACCGTCGTCGCTTAGCTCCCCACATTCGGTTCGTTCCCGGTCGAGATCGGACTCCTCGGTCAAGACAGAACTCTCGACTGATAGCTCATCTCTCGGTTAGCGTACTGCGTTTCTCGGCGACGGCCGACCCGATTGCGGACCGCAACGCCTTCCAATCGACGCGGCCCCGGTCGAGTCGGCCGTACTCCTCTCGAACAACGGTCTCGAACACGCGTGCGTGAACTTCGTCGGTCGTGGGCGACTTCCGAGCCGCTTCGGCGGCTTCGATGGCTCGGCGGACCCGCGTGTCGGTTACGAGGTCGGCGGCGATTGCGTTCGGCTCTCCTCGTATCGGCTCGTAGTCGTCCACCTCGTCGAGGACGGGCCCCTGGACGAGTGCGCGTCCACCGCGCCTATTCTCGACGATAACCCCCGCGGCGGGTCCGTCGTACCACGCTGACTCGGGGATATCGAGCCGGTCGGGGTGAAAGTCACGGACGTTCAGTTCCTTCTGGAAGGTGTTTACCGGCGTCAGACCCAGCCGTTTGAACACTCGCTCGGACTCGTCGATGGGGACGAGTCGTTCGTCGGTCTCGTTCCGGATGGCCCGACCGAGAAACGGCGGCATTCGCTCCCAGTCGTAGTCAATACCGACGTGACACGGTGCGACGCCGAAGAAGACGTACGACCTCGGCTCATCGACTGCGTCGCGAAACGCGTCGCGGTTGAATCGCTCTCGAACGTGTCGAACGGCGCACTCGTGCGGCGGCGGCGCGTCGTCGAAGACGCAATCCCGGTCCCCGAACAGCAGGCGGCCCGACGACTTCATCTGAAATCGTAGTCGGGGGCCGGCGACGTGCTCGCGGAGCCATAGGTGACCACTCGACAGCAACCCCTCGGGGGCGTCTGCGAGGAGAGGCGTCGACGGATACGGTTTCATGACTGATTCGTTCCACGACGAGACGGATAGTTTTGGGTGTGGCTCCGAGCGCCTCACCCGCCGCGCGCCGACATCCGAACCCCGTCTGTCGCATCGTCGTCGGCCGCACAGGCTTCGATACCCGCGAACGTCCGCCGGTGGCGGTCACAGACGACATCGAGCGAGTGGGCGAACCACCTGAAGGGATATACCGCTCGACGACCGAGAACGGATATGCAACTGTTCGACGGGCCGACGAACGCAACCGAGACCGGAGGTGTGAGGGCGCGGACCGGCGACCAGACGGAGGCCCCGGAACCGTGACCGAGGAGCCGCTTCCCGCCGAGCATCTCTCGCCGCTCGCCGCGCTCGTCGACGAGGTGCTCGCGGGCGTCGGTTACGAGATGGCCGCAGCCACCGATGCCATCGACGACGTAGTATCCGGCTACGGCGGCCTGTTCGACCCCGAGACGACACGGGGAGAGCTGCGACGCGCGCTCGGTGAACTGTCGGCAGCAGAACTCGCCAAACCGCCCGTCGCTGAGCCGACCGACGATTCGTTCGTCCTGTACGTTGACGGCAGTTCACGCGGTAACCCCGGCCCCGCGGGCGCGGGCGCGGTCATCATGGACTCGGAGGAGGCGCAACTCGCCCGACTCGGTCGCCCCGTCGGCTCTCGGACCGGGAACAACACCGCCGAGTACGTCGCCCTCCAACTCGGCCTGTCCGAACTGCTGTCCCGCTACGAGCCACACAGCGTGGACGTTCGAATCGACTCGATGACCGTCATCCGCGATGTCTGGGGCGGTAACGACCCCACCGAGGCCGGCGTCGAGACATACAGCGAGTCCATCGCTGCGGCGCTCTCGGAGGTTCCGAACCACCGGTACACGCACCTGGCCGATAGCGACCCGAACCCCGCCGACGCGCTGGCGACGGTCGGTGCCGATATCGCGGCGTTGGGGCCTTGACGGGGGCGACGACACCGCGAACTCCGCGGAGAGCAGACCGATTGTGCCGATTCGGTCGGGTGCTGTCCGCGTCCTCCGATATCCCTTTTCGCCCCTCTCGACGGTTCGTTTCGAGCCGACCTGTTCACCACCCGGGCGCGAACGGCGACGGCGACGGGTCGAACTCGGCGAGGCGGTCGCCGCAGTCCGTACACGAGACCGCGATAACAGCGGTCGTGTGACAGCACGACTCGACCGTCTCGTCGGAGACTCGGGTCGGCCCGCGGCAGGTCGGGCACTGTTCGACCAGTCCGCGTATTCGAGCGGCGAGATCGACCCGCTCCGCGCGACCGAGCGCGTCCCAGGCGGGTCCGGCGAGCGTCCGTTCGGTTGCGAGGTCGGCGACGAGTGCCGTCCGCGAGGGCCACTGCCCGACCCACGACCCGTCGGCCCTCATGACGACGCCGTCGGCGTCCGACTCAGCCACTGTGATCCGCGGGCGGTCGCCCGCAGTCACGGTCGCGGCCGCCCTGTCGAGTGCTTCGGGGTCGCCCGCGAGGGTTTCCGCGGCCTCGTGCCACGCGGCCCGGAACGAGGGAGTGAGCGCGGGGTCGTCTCCGGGGTCTGCCGAGAGGACGCCGAACCCGACGAGTTTCTCGACGGGGTCAGCGTCCGGCGGCACCGCCGTCGAGACGGGGGTCGATAACGTCCCGAACGCGGCGAGGACCGACGCTGGGAGGTAGCGGCGGGTCAGTGCGGGCGTTCCGGGCACGAGATAGCCGCGGAGCCAGATGGTCGTGACGCCGGCGACACCGACGGGTACCGCGGCAACGGGGCTGAGAACCCAGAGTGGACCGACCGCGAGTCCGAGCAGTACGAGGTTGACCGCGGTACACGGGAGACATCGGTTCGACTCGGTGTACGCGGGCTCACGAAGGCGGTCGACGAGCGTGCGCACGGGCATACACTCCGCCTGGGAAAGCGTGCATAAACCAGTATCGGGACGCTGATATATAGGGAACGAAACGCTACATAATCTATGAGACCGAACATAACTGTTGTTGCTGCTCCTTACACTACTGAGCCACACGGACTCGAATGAGTGGTACACGTCCGACCGTACCGACCGGACTATCACAAAATATATTTACCCAAACATATCAAAATTACATAACTTATATCAGTAGTCAATCCTGCTGTCCACTCGATGACAGACGATAACGGCAGGCGACGGCGGACGTTTCTGAAGACATCGGCGGCCGCGCTCGCCGCTGGCTTTGCGGGTTGTTCCGCGTCCGGCGGCGGAAATAGCGACTCCGGTGGTTCCGGTGGCTCCGGCGGTTCCAGCGGTTCGGAGTCCAGCGGTTCCGGCGGCGACCCGATGCTCGCGGACGCGAGCAGTTTCGACCCGGCGAACCCGGCCTGGGAGGAAAACAACTACTTGTCGACGGCGCTGGTCGACGAGGACTACCAGCGCGGGTCGACGGTCGACCTCGAGAACATGCGTAACCGCGAGGTCGAGGAGATTCCTCACGGCCAACCCGTCCAGGAGACGCCCGACAACGAAGACGAGTGGCTCGACCCCGACACCCTCGTGTTCACCGAGAGCCCGAGCGAGGACGTTCAAGGCCGGTTCGAAGACGACTTCCAGGCCGTCTTCGACCGCATCGAAGAGGAGACCGGCAAACCCGTCGAGTTCAGCAAGGTCAACAGCTACGCGGCGTCCGTCGAAGCGATGCGCTCCGAACGGGCTCACATCGCGAACTTCTCGACCGGGACGACGGCCTTCGCCGTCAACCTGGCGGGGGCGGTCCCGTTCGCGGCCGGACTCACGCCCGACGAACTGTTCGGATACCGGCTGTTCGCGACCACGCGCGCCGACGCCGACGACATTCAGAGCGTCGAGGACTTCGCCCGCGACGACGTGAGGGTCGGCCACTCCGAGCCCGCGTCGAACTCCGGACACCAGGCACCGTCGGCGCTGTTCGACCAATACTTCGACGTGACCGCCGAGGAGGACTACGAGGTCAACTTCTCGGGCGGGCACGGCAACACGACCCGCGGCATCGCCGCCGGCGACTACGACGCCGGCCCCATCTGTTCGACCTGTATGGTGGACACCGTCGAGGCCCAGAGCGACCTCAGCTTCGACGACTTCAAAGTCGTGTGGGCGTCCGCGCCGTTCCCGAACGGCCCGGTCGCGTACCGATACAACCTCAAACCCGAGATACAGGAGGGAATTCGGCGGGCGTACCTCGAATCGGACTTCGCGGGGACGGCTTTCGAAAGCCGAACCGGCTACGACCAGTTCGTCCCCATCGACTACCGGACGGTGTTCAAAGACATCATGATTATCCAGGGATACAACGGTGTCGAGTACACCGAGAGCGCGCTCGGGTCGTAGATGCTCCGGGTAACCGACCTCCGGAAGACCTACCCGACGGGCGACGAGGCGCTGAAAGGCGTCACGCTGTCCGTCGAGGGAAGCGAGACCGTCGCCATGATCGGCCCCAGCGGGGCCGGCAAGAGCACGTTCATCCGGTGTATCAACCGGCTGACCGAGCCCAACGACGGCGAGGTCCACCTCGACGACACGGAACTGACCGAACTGGGCGACGATGCGCTTCGGTCGGCCCGCCGGGACATCGGGATGATATTCCAGGAGTACAACCTCGTCGAGCGGCTGACCGTGATGGAGAACGTCCTCACGGGCCGGCTGGGATACGTGTCGGCCTGGAAGGCGTTCCGTCGGTCGTTCCCGGCGGAAGACATCGAACGAGCCTACGAGATTCTCGAACGAGTCGGCCTCGACGGCATGGAGAACAAACGCGTCGACGAACTGTCCGGCGGCCAGCGCCAGCGCGTCGGCATCGCGCGGGCCGTGATTCAACAGCCCAAGATTCTGCTGGTCGACGAGCCGACGTCGAGTCTCGACCCGGAGACGTCCGAGACGGTGATGCGGCTGTTGACGGATATCGCCGCCGAGCGCGAAGTGCCGGTGCTCATCAACATCCACGAGGTCGACCTCGCGATGGAGCACGCTGACCGCATCGTCGGCCTCCACGACGGCGAACTCGTCTTCGAGGGACCCCCGGAAGCGCTCGACGACCGCGGGTTAGACCAGGTGTACCGCGGTGCGGAGGTCCCCGACAACGCCGGTGGGAACGCGGACGCACCCGCCGAAACGGGCGAAAAAGAGGCTGTCCTCGCTAATGTTGACCGGTCGCTGCGGGGGGAGACCTAACGTGGCGGCCGGCGAACGAACCTGGGAACGCCCGACCGTCTTTCGGCGTCGAGAGCTGAAGTGGGCGGTCTACGCCGGCGTTCTCGGCTTCTTCGTGTGGTCGGGGTTCGGAGTCGGTGCCGACCCAGGACGGATCGCACGGGGACTCGGAAGCGCCGTCTCCCTCGTCGGTGATTTCTTCCCCCCGTCGGCAAGCCCACGACAGGCCGACCGAATCGTCGGGAAGATGCTCGAAAGCGTCGCGATGGCAATGGTCTCGACGCTCACCGGCATCGTTCTCAGTGTCCCGATTGCGTTCATGGCCGCGGAGAACCTCTCGCCAAAGCCGTTGTACGCGATTAATCGGGGGTTCATCTCGATTTCCAGGGCGTTCAACGCCATCATCATCGCCATCATCGCGGTCAAGGCCATCGGGTTCGGGCCGCTGGCGGGCATCCTCACGATTACGTTCAAGACGGTCGGCTTCTTCTCGAAACTACTCGCCGAGGACCTCGAAGACATCGACATGGGGTCCGTCGACGCGGTGCGGGCCGCCGGGGCGTCGCCGGTTCAGACGCTACTGTACGGGGTCGTCCCGCAGATTATCCCGCGGTTCGCCGGGCTGTCGGTGTATCGGTGGGACATCAACATCCGCACGTCGACCATCATCGGTATCGTCGGCGCAGGTGGAATCGGGTCGGTCCTCCTGACCGCGTTCAACCGTTACGACTACCAGTACGTCACGGCTATTCTGCTGGCCATCATCGCGGTCGTGCTGGTGGCTGAAGGCGTGAGCGCGGTCGTCCGACGGAGGTACAACTGATGGCGACCGACGAGCGCCGATGGGAACGGTTCGACCGGCGGCGGCGAATCAGCCGCTTCGTCCTCACGTTGGTTGCCGCCGTCGCCGTGGTCGGGTCGTGGCAGTTCATGGACATCGGCATCGTCAGACCGGAGACGATTCCTCGGGAGGTCGGCGACCTCCTCACCCGGATGTACCCGCCGGACGTGGCGTACACCACTCGCATCGTCGAACCGCTGGTCGAGACGATTCAAATCGCCGCGCTTGGGACCATCGGCGCGCTGGTACTCTCAGTCCCGGTGGCGTTGCTCGCCGCCGAGAACACGACTCCGAACGCCGTGACCTTCTGGCTCGGAAAACTCATCGTGACCGTGAGCCGGTCGGTCAACACCATCATCTGGGCGCTGTTCTTCGTCGTCATGTTCGGGTCGGGGCCGCTGGCGGGCGCGGTCGCCATCGCGTTCCGCTCGGTCGGGTTCCTCGGGAAACTGCTGGGCGAGGAAATCGAGGAAATCGACTTCGGCCAAGTGGAAGCGGTCCGTGCGGCCGGCGCGTCTTCGGTGCAGGTGTTGCTCTACGGCATCCTTCCGCAGGTGAAGCCCGCGTTGGTCGGACTCTCGATTTATCGGTGGGATATCAACATCCGCGACTCGACCGTACTCGGGTTCGTCGGCGCGGGCGGAATCGGCGTCCAACTGTTCCGAGCGGTCAACGCGTTCGCGTGGCAATCGGTCGCGACAGTGCTGCTCGTCATCCTCGGCGTGGTCGTCGCGACCGAGAGCCTCTCGGCGTACACGAGGGCGCTCGTCCGGTGACGGGCGAGACTCCCCCGCCCTCTTCGCTGTGGACGGCGTAATGGAGAGCCACGCCGCCGACGCCGCCAGACGAGGCAGTACTGAAACGGAGTCTCCACACCCCACCCCGTTCGCGTTCGTCCATCGTTGCCTGCCGGATACACCGTCCGGGACCCGTTTACTCGTTTTGTGCCCCTCAGTCGTGGGTTTGTACGGAGCCCGACCTGTTGTTACCCTTCTGACGTGGCGAACTCCGTACTCCGCTCTACCCACGACAAGAGCCAGTCCGACGACGGTAACCCGTCCAGTCAGATACCACCCGAAGGGTGTTGGACCAACGTGGGCCGGAGTAATAGGCGAGGTAACATACACAGGCCAGGTTTCATACGCCGAGACAGTGGTGCGACGCACCCCGACATTTGATATAGCGATATATAATTTATCACTCAAACTCGCAGACCTGCCGGCATTTTACTAATCCTCGTTGTCTGTGTGCGACAATGAGGTAATCGAAAATGGTAGTTCGAAGTCATATTTATGCTAACTCCGAAAACCTTGGTTCTTAGAACGAGCCACTAACGGGCGACGCTTGTTTCCGTGCGACGAGGTGCTCGACCAGTCGGGGGGTTCGAGCTGTGACTTACCCTTGTAGGCTGTCGGTTTTCGCTACCTGACAGTCTGTGAGCGACTTTTCTGGAATCGGATAGTCGATTTCAGCGACTGGCACGTCAAGTCGGTACTGTTCCCGATGAGGCCCAGTTGGCTGTCGATGTAGCCGTTGTTGTCGACGCGGACAATCCGGCGGGGGAACGTGTGCGTGGTCAATCTCGTCGAGAACGATAATCACGGTCCCGAGAGCTTGTTGAGTGCATCCCAGAGAAGACGATAGACCTTGGATTGGGGACGACCGGTTTCGGCGGATGTGGTGTTTGGGTCACACGTTCGGTCCACGGGAGGAAATAAACGGTCGAGTTTGGGGAACGGCTGTCGCGTCGCGTCCTGGCCGACGAGGTGACTCGCGCTGTCCGCGAGAGTTAGCGACGTAGTTCCACCAGTGGCTCGTCACACTGCGGGCAAGTGAGTCGCTCGACGGTCACGGACGCACAACACGTCTCGTGAGTCACCTGCTCGTATTCGGTCGGTTCGTCACACCGGAGACAGCGGTCAACCGTTGCGCGGACGCTTCGGAGGAGGGCGGCGATTTCGTCCGGCGGACGTTCGTTCCACCCAGTATATCGCTCCGAGAGGACCGCTTTCGCCCGAAGGTCCGCGTCAAGCGCAAGCGAGGACGGCCACGCTGCGATAGGGTCGCCGTCGTCCGAAAGCGTGTAGCGACCCTGCTGGCTGGTGAACGAGCCGTCGGTCGGAGGGAGTTCGAGGATGTCGCGTGCGAGCGAAGCCGATGGCGACTGCGGCGGGTCAACCGCGGCCAGCGACGCTTTGAACTCCGGGTCGAGAGCGAAGTCTCCATCCGAGGACTCGCGTAAAAGCCCCTGCGAGAGAAGCCATGCGTCGGTGCTCTCCTCGCGTGACACCGTCAGCGGCTGCTTGCCGAACCACGCGAGGAGCCGTGACGGCAGGTAGCGCTTCGTCAGTTCCGGCGTGCCCGGAACGAGGTAGCCTCGAAAGTACACCGTCGCGAGCGCCCCGGTCAACGCCACAACGGCCGCGACACCGGACAGCGGAATCAAGACGACCGCGACGAGTGCCGAGAGAGCAACGTTCACCGCCGTACAGGCCCAACACCGATTCGGGCCAGTGTACTCGTCTCGACGCAGTCGGCCACCGAGGTCGTTCGTAACGCGGGATAGAGGCACGTATGTCACTGCCCCCTACTTAGCACCAGTTCGTCCGGTCAGCACAGACCTCTTCAGCGACGGCTTCGCCGCATCCGGAGAGGGCGTCGGCCACGTCGCAGATGATACCGACGAAGCCGACACAGGTCAGGCCGGCGATGGGGACCGCAATCCCGGTGAGCCCGCAGATGAACGCGCCGGTCGCCGCGCAGCCGACGCTACAAGTGAGGCCGACGGCGAACCCACAGGCGTAACAGCCGTCGACATCGACGTCGTCGTCGAGGAGGTCCCACGCGAGGTTCGTCAGGTCACTCCCCGTGGTGAACCCGTCGTAAATCTCGTCGATGACGGCGTTCGTGTCGACGTTGTTGACGGCCCGCCGAGTCGCATCGGCATCGAGGTCGAGTTCGGTAGACGCCAAGCCATCGGAGCTGTTTGCGGCGGACACCGTCTGTTCACCGGCCCCGGCGTCGAATCGCTCGATACGGGTGGTGAATCCGTCTTTCGTCTTGTGCGTGTAATCGAGAACGCTCAGAATGAGCGAATCCGACGTGGCGTCTTCGGCGAGCACGACGGCGGCTTCGGCGTCGTCGTTCGGGTGCTTGACCGGGTACTCGACGACGTACCGGTGAATCTTCTCGCCGTCCGGCGCGTCGTCGGCGGCGACCTCGACTTCGCCGACGGTGACCGACTCGCCGCGAGACACCGTCCCGTCACGGGAGTTCGCCTTCGCTTCGAGACGGTCGAACTCGTCGCTCTTCGCCAACCGAGTCGCCACTTTCGCCTCAGCTTCGCCGTCGAGAATGCTGATGTTCTCGGCAGCGACGGCGTTCCCGGCGGCGACAGGGGACAACGCGAGCCCCGTCCCGACCGCGCCGGCGCGACGAACGAAACTGCGTCGGTTGAGTCCGCTCGTCTCCTGTTCGTTACTGTCGTGTTCGTTGTCGTTAGCTCGGGTCATCGTGTTACCCAATCGACACCATGGCGGGGACACACATTGCGTCATGGACCGTTAGAGAGCCGCACCGACTGCGGTCGCCGCGCAGGAGGTGACGTAACGACACAGCAACTGCACGAATCCGTCACGCTCTGCGGAGACGGTGCAGTTCGGAAGTGGTGACTGCAATCCGGATTTCAGTCAACAGAAATGTCAAGTAATGAAGGTCAAAAGTTGTCGGTGATGCCGTCTCCAACCACCGAAGAGATAATCGACCTCGTCACCCGCCGGTGGGACGTCTTAGAGTCGCTTTCGGATCGCGCATTATCCAAGCCGGAATTAGAGGCGACGCTCGGGGTCTCTCGTTCGACGGTGGACCGGGCAATCGGTGAACTCGAAGCGGCGTCGATGGTCGTCCGCGACCCGTCGAGCGGCTACCGGCTGACGGAGCTCGGTCGGCCGGTGTATCGGCTGTGCAAACGGACTCGACGGTGTCTCGATGCCGTGACCGAAGCGCACTCCCACGGGTCGGCAGTTCCATCGGGCGCGAACGGCGAGCTACCGATGTACGACGGGGCGAGGCTCGTGTCCTCGGAGCCGCACGTTCCGGACAAGCCACTGCAACATCTCCTCGACACGATGCGCGAGGCGGAGTCGCTACGCGGCTACACCCCGGTCGTGTTACAACAGTACGTCGAGGTGTGCCACGAGCACGCCACGCGCCGAGAGGCCGATGTCGAACTCGTCGTGCCCCCGCAAGTCCATCAGTGCCTGCGGACGACGTATCCCGACGAGTACCGACGCGCGCGTCGGGCCTCGTGCGTCCGCCTCCACGAAACGTCGGCCTCGCTGCCGTTCGGACTGCTCCTGTTCGGTGAGGGGGCGGACCGGACGTGCGCGCTCGTGTCGTACTCGAAGGCCGGTGCGACGGGCGTGCTGTTCAACGATACGGCCTCGGCGATTGGTTGGGCGACGCAGACGTACCGCGAGCTCAAGGCCGATTCGACCCCGGTCGACCAGCCGAAAGCGACGCAGTAACCGTGCGCTCATCCGTCGAACTCCGGTGTAAACAGCTCTTCGACGGAACAATCGAAATAGCGCGCGAGCTTGAACGCGAGTTCGAGCGACGGGTCGTACCGCGAGTGTTCGATGGCGTAGATGGTCTGTCGGCTGACGCCGACCGCAGTCGCCAGTTCCTCTTGAGTGATGTGTTCTTCGGCCCGCTTCACTCGGATGTCGTTCTCCATCGGTGTCAGACGCGCTGTCGGAACTCGGTCGCGCCGAGGACGCAGAACATCGTCCCGAGACCTGCGACCGCGAGGAAGGTGACTGCGCTCGGGACCGGCCGGGTACTGAGGGCGTACGACGCGAACACGCCGACTAACGACGCGAGCATGACTCCGCCGGTCGTACTGAGCGCGCGGTCGATGTTGCGCACGTCGCGTTCGTCGACCACGCTGTCGGAGGACGACCCGCTTCGAACCGCGTATCCGACGTTCGCGAAGACGGCGATGACCGCAGGAACGACCACTAACTCACCGACTGAGGGAGAGGGTTCCGCACCGAGAAAGGGAGAGACAACCGCCGACAGGAGCGCCGGAACGACGAACAGCAGGAAACTGTACGTCGGTGGGAGCCACCGCGACATCTCATCGCCCCCCACTTCCGAACTCGCTCGACAGGATTCCGGGGAGGTCGGTCAGCCAACTAACGACCGCACAGACGATCATCACGCCGACAGCGGCCATATAGCCCCACACCGTAACGGTGTCGAGCACGAAGTCGATTGCGACGAATCCCGAGAGGATGACAGCGCCGCTGACCGCCGCCGCGACGACGACGAGCAGCGCACCGTAAGCGCGCATCGGACTGTTTACCATACGAAAAACGTGTATTTCCAACAACATAAATGTAAAGGCCGCTTTCCATAATGTCAAGCGGACACGTCACCCACTCGATAACGATGGCGGCCACAGCGACGACTCTCGCGGAGTTCGAAATCCCGACAAACTATCCGATACGAATCTGGTGACTCGCTATACTGCGGTCGGGTTGGCTCTGGTTCGGCACGCTTGGTGTAGAACGACATATTCCAATCGTTCTGGTTGGAACGACTCCCGAGAACGAGTCGGACAACAGGCGACCACCGCGCTCGCTGAAACGGTCGGTCTGGCCCGCAATCTGCGAACTGCTCTTCCCCGCCGGAGCGCCGGTCGCCATGGCTTTTGGCAGTCGTTCGTCACTCGAACTTGGAGCCGCCTCGAATCAAACGACATATCGCACACTCGACGGCTCGAACAACCGCTCGTCGAGACGTTCGCTATCAGTTATTCGACAGCGTTCCTCGTCGCTCCCTCGTCGGAAGGCTGTGAATCCGTTGTCCCACCAGTCCAGTAGTCGGCTAGCGGACCGTCAACACCGGTGAGTTGAATCCACGCCTGCGAAGTAATCCCGAGAACGACGATCGAGATGATCGACGACTCCACCGAGAGTGCCGTCTGAGTGAGTAAGAAGGTCGGTGAACCGAACGTCGCATCCGGCATGACCTGTCCGAGAAGCAGACTGAACGCCATATTGATTCCGTAGGGAACGATGAGGGCAGCACCCAGTCGGAGGCGGTTCCCAGCGACGGTGCGCCAACTTTGGACGAACGCTGTCGTGACCGTCGCATCGCGAACGGCGATTTCTTGCTCGACAAACGCAAACGTCAACAGGACGAACCCGACTGGCAGCAGACCCACCAGTATCGCTGGAACAGCGAGGAGAGGTGTGTACCACGCACCGACGAGCGTCGTCCGCAGTGATTCGGGAAGCACGGCGAAGACCCCGACCGTCCCGAGAGTGACGACGATCACGACGAGGAAGATCAGAACGAACATGGCCAGTACCCTGAGTAACGTGGCGATGAACAGTCGCAGCGTCGCCCAGCCAAGAGTTCGGAACACCAACTGTTCCGGGAGGTGATCGCGCCCGTCGTCGACGAGCGAACGAACCGCAACGATCTGTATCGGTACCGTCAGTACGCCGCCAGTGAGCCCGCCGAGGAGCGCGGCGCTCGCTGAGACCAGCGACGGGAGGGCCGCCCCGGGTGTCGGCGTCCCTGGTGGTGACGCCGCTCCGGCCATCCCGAGCGGGACGTACGTGGTCGCCAACACCCAGACAAACGCGCTTTGGAGAACAGCTGCAACGAAAAAGGTCGCCATGAGGAGGACGCCATTTCGCGTGAGAACGCGTCCGAGTCCCTCGGACACAGTCTGTCGAACGTGGAGGACCATACACCGCGCTTCTCCGTGCCGTGAGTTCAAACCCACGGGTGCTTTTCTGGGTCGGAAAATATCGCGTGCGGGGGAAGGAGGCCCATTCCGGGGGGCCTGACGAACGACAGGAGGACCGAGACGGAGACCGGCACGTGGGACGATGGCAGCGAGACGCTAAAGTGGGGCCGTCGACTTTCTGGCCTGGAAAAAGAGTAGAGGGTATTAATTGCTCCGCCCTGAAGTGTTCGACGTGAGTGAGGAGCCCTCCGCCGAGGAAATCTTCGCGCTCCTCGATGACGAGTACGCGCGTGCGATCCTCGCTCAGACGAGCATCGAACCGATGTCCGCCAAAACCTTGAGCGATCGATGTGATGCCTCCCTACCCACGATATACCGGCGCACGGAGCGGCTCATCGACTGTGACTTACTCGCAGAACAGACCGAAATCGGTGAAAGCGGCCACCATTACAGCGTCTTCGAGGCGAGACTCGACAGTCTTACCGTCGAAGTGGACGAGGGAGACATCTCAGTGAGTCTCGACACGGGCCGGGCCGAAGACCCGGCCGACCGCTTCACCGACCTCTGGGAGGGAATCTGAGATGGTTCAACCCAGCATGGACCTGTACGTGAACTACCTCGTGTTGCTGGCGGTGACGCTACTGGCGTTGGTTCTCAGCCTTGCCATCGTTTTTCAAGCCTACCGCGGATACCGACGCAATCGAAGCCAGCCGATGCTGTGGCTCGCGGTTGGACTGGTCCTCCTCACGGCCGTGCCGTTCGTGATATCGTTGACGGTCGCATCGGCCGGAACCGCGCTCGGGTTCGGCCCGGTTGTGTACACGTACTACGTCCCCATACTGAACAGACTCATCGAAGTCGTCGGACTGGTCTGTATCCTCTATTCGCTTTATAGCCGACCCTGAACCACTGCTATCGCTTCGAGTTCCGCTCGATAGTGCCGTCATCCCGGAACTGTGGCGTCGTTGTATCCATCGACAGGTGATAGCGCCCGGAGGTCGTCCGACAGACCGGAAACGTCTCTCTTGAGGGAGTTGTCTCAGTTCTCCGATGAGGAGACATCAGTCAGTAACGGGGGTTCGTCGTTCACGTCGACCGCTCGTTCGAAGCGACAATCCGCTGGAATCAGAAGGACGGGAGAGGACTCACCTTGCCGTCGGGTCGTCGCTTGAACGCTCGTACTGCTCCGCAGTCGCGTCACGCCGCCCTCGATAAGAGAGCCAGACGACCACGGTCAACGGAACGAACACAATCGCAACGGTAGCCGCCGGTAGAAAGGAAACGAAGGGAGCGAACACCGTCCATGAACTGATGGCGTCGTAGGACACGGACGAAGTGCGTTCGTCGCAATAGACAGTGGGCAGTTCGCGCGTTCGAGAGAAGAACCCCGTCGAAACCGATTCCGCTGGGAAGATTAGTAATCTGACCCACCGGACGGGGCAGAGTGTTTGCGGGCAAACGAACGACTGCGTACTGCGCCGTAGTTCACCCGGTCAGTTCGTCGTAGACGGCGACGGAGAACGTGAGCAGGAACGCCGACACGACACTACCGATGACCGCCGCGAGGAGACCCACGACGACGAGAAGGGGCGTCGAGAGCGTCGGCAGACCGGCCGCCGAGGCGGCGTCGGCGCTAGCCACGAGCGAGACGCCGGCGTAGACACCACCGGAAAGCGCGCCGATGACCAGTGCGAGAAGCATGTACCCGACCGTCGCCAGAAGGTTCCCTCGGACCACGCGATAACTCCGCTTGAACGAGTCGATTGCGGACGCACCGTCGATGACGATGGCCTGGCCGTAGAACTGGACGAAGAACGCCACGACGAGATACAGGAGTCCCGCAATGGCCGCCAAACCGATAAACGCCGTCCCGATAGAGCCGTGCGTCAGGAACGCCCCGAAGCCGGCCGCGACACCGACCGCACCGATGACGCCGTTGACGACGAGCAAGAGGACGTAGGCGATCAGCAACGAGAGATAGTTGGCCTTCCCGTCGGCGACGAAACGGGACAGCGAGCTACGGGTGGTCAGGGCCTCGTCGGCCATCCCGAACATGCCGCCCTGGATGAAGGGCGTCACGAGGAGGAAAACCGCGGAGATACCCAGCGAGTAGAACGTCGAGACGAGCGGATACGACGACTGCAACAGCAGCTGGGGGACTAGCAGCGCGAACACGATCAGTTGTGGGACCAACAGACCCGGAGCACGCTTGAGCGCACCCGGTGTCCGTCGGAGGGCTTGGAGGACTCCCATGGATGAGAAAACGAGGCCCGATGGTATAACCGCCGACGCTGGTTTTCTGACTCGGAAAATAAGTCAGAGTGCCGTTGTTTCGAGAGCCGGAGAACGCCACCGACGAGGAAGGTGAACGGTCTCGACGTGAATTCCGTCAATGAGACGGCTCATTGGAGAGGTCACTCTCGGGGACGTTCCCGACCCCGCATCGGCGTCCGTGAGCATTCGCTATCGCCTACTGAGTAAGAGATACACTGGCCGTGAATCGTTCAGCTCGTTTCACGCCCCCGGGACCCCAGACTGTCCATCGTTGGGGCGGAAGAGGCGGCCGATTCGTCGGGCTAGAGTGCCGAGGGCGAATCCAAGGATTCCGATGGGGATACCCCAGAGTAGTGCGAGGAACAGCGCAGTTCCGAGCGTCTCGACGGCACCGACTGTCTCGAAGTGCATCGCCGTCGTGCCGAAAAGCCGATGAAGGTTACTCGGTGAGAAGTGCGCAATCGGCAGTCCGTATCTGGAGAGACCAATCCCGAAGATGGGGCCCATCACGAGAGCTATCGTCGGCACCAACCCCGAGTTTTTCGTCGAGAAGATTGTCGCGAGCGCCACGAGCGTACTCAACCCGAGGAGGGCGACAGCGGTGGGTCCAGTGGTGCTCCAGAGACCTGCAACCCACTGACTGAGACTGTGGGTGTCACCGATGACGGCGTGCTCGACGTGGCGATACCCATACGTACTCCAAATCAGGAGACCGACAACACTCGCGGTTATCGGTGCCGATAGAACTGCGATAAGCGAAGTCGTTCGGTGTCGTCCGACGGTTCCCGCCCAAATCCGTTCAACCGATGGATAGGTGGTTACGACTGCGCTGAACACGGCGTACAGCACCGAAAGCGCGGCGACGAGATGTTTGAACGCAGCGACCATGTGGCTGCGTGCTGTTCGTTCAGATGGGTTTCTTGGAGGGTCGTCGTTGCGGGGGGACACGGCGGCAAAACGTGTTCAAAGAAGTAAAAATCTTATTCCGCTTCGGAGCCGGGGTCCGATACGTCGAACGAACAGGATTTTTGTGACGGCTTCGCGTCTCTCCAGTCATGCGGTGGTCCCCGCTTGCACGCAGCGAATACCGGACAGTGCTCACCTCCAAGGGGGCGTGGATACTCGCGCTCCTTGTCGTCCTCTGGGGGTTCCGACCGACATACGCCGGGTGGGACGCGGTCGGGCGAAACATCACTATCGGGTACGTCCAGATCGGCGTCGATCTGTTCCTCCCTATCGGTGCCCTCCTCCTGTCGTATCAGTCGCTCATCGATGAACGAACCACGGGCAGTATCAAGTTCCTCCTCGGATTGCCGCTGACGCGGACGCAGATTCTCCTCGGGAAGACGGGTGGCCGGTTCGTGGGCGTCGGGACGGCGGCCGTCGCGGCGACGCTCGTTCTCGCCGCTATCGGCCTCATCGAACACGGCACGTTCGCGCTGCTTCCCTTCCTCGGGACGCTCGTCGCGACGCTGTTATTCGCCGGAGTGATGGTCGCAATCGGCGTCTTCGTCTCGACGGTCGCCCGGCGGACCGTGACCGCTGCGACGGGAGTGTTCGCGTACTTCCTCGCGACGGTGTTCTGGAGTCGGATCGTCACGTCGCTCTATACTGCCGTCACCGGCGTCCCGGTCGACCCATACGACGCGCCGGCGAGCGGACCGCTATTTCTCGCGCTCAGACTGACCCCCGACGGCGCGTACAACGTCCTGACGAACTGGTTTCTCGGCGTCGGCAACTCGACGGAGCTATTCCACATCGTCTACACCAAACTCGAACCGGGGGTTTCGGTGAACGCCTTCGTCGTCGAAGCGGCGTTCGACGGCGGTGGCCCGTGGTACCTCCATCCCGCATTGAGTCTGGTCGTCCTACTCGTCTGGGCGGTAGTGCCAGTGGCCCTCGCCCGACGTGCGTTCACCCGGGGTGACGCGCTATGAACTCGACAGAGCCCGCAATCGAACTCGAAACGGTGACCAAGAAGTACGGCGACGTTCGCGCCGTCGACAGCCTCGACCTCGTGGTCGAGCGCGGCGAAACGTACGGATTTCTCGGCCCGAACGGCGCTGGGAAATCGACGACGATCGGTCTGTTGCTCGATTATCTCCGACCGACTTCGGGAACGGTTCGCGTCCTCGGCCACGACCCACGACGCGATGTCGTGGCGGTTCACGACCGCGTAGGGGTGCTTCCGGACCGATTCGGCCTCTACGAGGACCGTTCCGCACGTCAGCACGTCGCCCTCGTCGCAGAGACGAAGCGGGCCGGCGACGACCCGGAGAACCGCCTCGAACGCGTCGGACTCGGTGATGCCGTCGACGACGAGGTGGGTGACTTCTCCAGTGGAATGGAACAACGGTTGGCGCTCGCGATGGCGCTCGTCGGCGACCCGGACCTGCTCATCTTGGACGAGCCGTTCAGCGGGGTCGACCCCCACGGCGTCCGACGCGTCCGGGAAATCGTCCGCGAGGAGAACGAGCGTGGTGCGACCGTCTTCTTCTCCAGTCACGTTCTCGGGCAGGTCGAACTCGTCTGTGACCGGATCGGCGTCCTCCACGGGGGACAGTTGGTCGCCGAGGGAACGCTCGACGACCTCCGAGCACGGACTGCATCACCCAACGACGCGACGATGGAAGACGTGTTCGTCGAACTCACCGACGCCCGTGCCGACGACGGAGGTGACCGGCGATGAAGCGTCGGACGTTCGTGACTGCGAGCACACTGTCGGTCGCCGGTCTCTCCGGGTGTCTGGGTGACACCGAGTATCGAATCGCCGACACGGCTGTGGAGACGCCTCTGGAAGGGCTCTCGCTGTCAGTGGACCTCGCGGTCGCTGACGCGACGATCGAACATCCTGCGGCGCTCACGCTCTCGCTGGAGAACACGGCCGACGACCCGATTCGAATCCGGAGCTACGGCGTCTGGCCGTTCGGTGTGCTCGCACTCGCACCCTCGCTGACGCCCAGCGAAGACACGTGGAAGACGACGCTGTTCTCCCCGTCGTACGAGGCTAGCACCCGCGTCGAAGTCGGTCGCGGCGGGTCGTCACTATCGCTTGACGGGACGCCGATAACCCGGCCGCTCGATGCCGGTGAGAGCGTCAGCAGGCGATACGAACTCCGCGGCGACGACCTCTCGGGTTCGGGGACGCAATACGTCGTCGATCGGTTCGAGCGCAAAGCGTCACGATACGCGACGGGTGACGACTGGAACGCACTCGATTACCGGCTCCGTCTCAGTATCGACGAGAAGAGACGGTTTCCGTTCTAGCTGAGAGGGAGTCATAGCGCAGTTCGGCTTCGTCGGGTTCCTCGAAAGGGAAGTCACGTGAATATTCGTGGTGTTTGTACAGATAATACAATACTCCAGCTTCCGAGACCACATCACTATCAACCCATATTTTATAAATAAAACAACACTAGACGGCTCAGAGTGGTTCAGCAGTGAGCAGACAGATGATTCGTTCAAACTAGTACATCGCGAGTAGCTTGTATTGATATCGTCTGACCGTCATCAAGTTTAGTTAATCAGATTGCACTACATATATGTTGGATATAGAACATAGAGTAGCCGAAATATCTCAAAATGTGTTGTTATAGTACGTGCGCCCTCCTTCTGGATATCATCCCAACGTCGTGTGACCTCATTGGGCCTCGCAGAGTATATTGTAGAATTATAGCAATCACCGGAAGGGAAGAACTAGAATGACGGGAGGTTTCGAAGAGAATCGTTCTCGATGAGCGCAAACTCATTCACCGTTCGGCGGGTCGGCCTCCTGTCGAACCGCGAGGAGTGATAGACTGACAAACGAACCAGATATTACAAGGCAAACTTTGTAACACACTGTGCCACGGAAGCACGACAGAGTAGCCCAGATGCGCTTTGCATACTATCCGAATGCGGAGGTAGCTCACGCACTGCGGATGAGATTGTGACCCCGGCTGCGTAGCATCTTACAGCGACGCTGGGCTTCCGTCCGGCCAGTCCGCTATCTCGCCCCGTGATGGGCCGAATCAGTCTATCCGCGGGTCCAACGATCCGATCGCGGTCACACGACCGAGCCGTTTGAAACCCGCTGGCGGTATCGACACCGAAGTGTTAGCCCACAGTGAACAATCTACATGACTAGTCCATCGTCGCGTTCGACGAACCACCGGTCGTGACCCGAACGATGGTCGAGTCGGTCTTGCCGACGCTATTGACGGCCGTGAGTCTGTACTCGTAGTCACTGCCCGAACTCACGCCGGCGTCGGTGTACTGGGTGTAAAACGAATTTTCCGCGATTTCGTCCGCGACGACCTCGAAATCACCGTCGGGTGGCCGCCGATGGAGCGTGTAACTCTCCGCGCCTCGCGCCTCGGTCCACGACAGTTCGACACTCGACGACGACTCGTCAGACACCGACAGTGAGGGTGCAGACGGGTCGTTCGGTCCCACAATCGAGTACTCCTGGAGTGCGAACGCCGTGCCGTTCTCGCGGGGCCGTTCGAGTGGTATCGACAGGACCCTCTCGTGTTCCCACCGATATCTATCGTGTTTTCGACCGTCCACTCCACAGAACGGGCCCTCGTGGAGACAGTAGAGCGTCCAGTCGGTCCACCCCGAGGATGCTGTCGCCAACCCCGGCGTAGAGTTGCCCGTCGACGACGGTGTACACGTGGAGCGCGTCGTTGTCGTCGAACAGCAAATCACCGTGGTTTAGCAAGAAGAGATTGTCGCCCGAACCGACGCGTCGATTCGCCCCGAGACCGGCGACCGCGTCGGAATTAGCTTCCGAGACGAGGCGGCCTACCTCTTCGACGCGCAGTCCGGGACGGCCCTCAAGACGAAGACGGACACCCTCAACGCCCCACAGACGCAGTTGTGACGCGCTTCCGCGTGTGTACACGCGAGGAATCAACACCCCAGTACACCGAAGTCGGCGGCGACAACCAGAAGTGGACGTTCAACGCGCCGTGACGGCGAACCAGCGTCCGGTCGGTGCCTCATCGGGGCACGGTCCGGCCGTTATTCTCTTCGGCGTTCGAGAACACGCCGGGCGAGAGCCGCGTTGGCGAGTGGTCCCGTGCCGACTCACTCGGACGCGAGTCCGACACCTCGGATGGATCCGTCGAGTACCGCGGTATCGAACGCGTCGACGGTGGACTCACCGAGCAGGAACCCGGTGGAATCGGGGACGGTCAACGTCACCGGGTCGCTCGTGAAGTTAAGCGCCCACGTATAGCCGTCGCGCTCCATCACGCGCACGCCGTCCGGGAATCGCTCAGTGTACTCGACGCCGGCGGCGTCCAGTAACTCTGTCACGAGTGCGTCGGCAAGGTCGTCCCCCGGCCAGCAGCCACAGTACGTCACGCTCCCGTCTCCGGCGGCGTTCCGCACGATTGCGGTGTTTCCGGCTGCTTCACCCGTCCGGTACTCGCCTCGTGGAACTCCGACTTCGGGGGCCAGCCACGAAGCCCACGTTCGGAACTCGTACGTCGCACCGTCGTAGGAGAGTCGCGTCTCGACGTGGTCGGGAAGCGTTTCGTGACGCGCCACCTGCGCGCCGGTGAGAGCGGTGAGTGGTCCCGGCGCGAGCGACTCGTGAAGCCGGTTGTACGGGTCTTTCTCCCCCGTTCGAGCACCGAGGAGGAGACAGCCACCCGAATCGACGTAGTCGGTCAGCGCGGTCGACAGTTCGTCGGCGACGAGATACAAAGTCGGTGCGACGACCGCGTCGTACCGTTCGAGAGTCGCTTCCGGCGAGACGATGTCGACCTGCACGCCGCGGGCGCGAAGCGCATCGTAGTACGTCCGTAAGTGGTTCCAGTAGTCCCAGTCGGGCGAGAGAGGTTGCGAACGCGTCGCCCACAGGCTCTCGTAGTCGTGGACGAGCGCGACTGACGCATCGACCGAATCCAAGTCGAACAGTTCGTCGGCGGCGGTCGATGCTTCGCGGTACCCGCGGTCCGGAGAGCCGTCCTGCCGCCGAAGCCCGGCGTGGTACTGTTCTTGCCCTTGACGACAGCGACGCCAGCGGAAGTAGACGACGGCGTCCGCGCCGTGGGCGACGGCGTGGTGAGCCCACAGGCGCATCGCCCCGTCGGCCGGTTGCGGCGACTGCGGCGGCCAGTTGATGTCTCCCGGCTGTTGCTCCATCACCCAGAACGGCTTTCCTTTCGCGCCGCGCTGGAGGTCGTGGTTCATGCTCACTTGGTCGGGGTTCCCCGCTCGTAATTCGTCGACCGTCGGCGTGTCCGGCTGTCGGTCCTGCACGAACCCCGTCGGATAGGAGTCCCACGAGAGGAAATCGAGGTCGTCGGCGAGGCGAAAGGCGTCGAGTGAAAAACCACCCATGAAGTTGTGCGTGACGAACCACTCGTCGTTTGCTTCGCGGATGAGGGCTGCGTGCAGGCGGTTGTACCCGGCCACGCTGTCGTTACTAAACCGTTCGTAGGCGAGTACCCGCGAAGGGTGGTTGGCGGCCGGTGTCGGTTTTGGGGGGTCGATACTCTCGAAATCGTCGTACTGCTGGCTCCAAAACGTCGTTCCCCACGCGTCGTTGAGGTCGGCAACGCTCTCATAGCGGTCGGCGAGCCATTCGCTAAATGCCTCGCCACAGTCCTCGCAGTAGCAGGTAACCGTCTCGTGACAGCCGAATTCGTTGTCAGTCTGCCACCCGGCGACGTGGGGGTTGTCGGCGTATCGGTCGGTCAGCACGCTAACGATGCGTTCGGTCTCGGAACGGTAGGTGGGTGAGTTGAAACAGGGGAACCGACGGCTCCCCCACTCACGCGGCGTACCGTCTTGCTCTCGCTGTCGAACGTCGGGATGTTCGTCGACGAGCCATTTCGGCGGCGTCGCTGTCGGCGTGCACAGAACCGCTTTCATACCGGACTTCCCGATGAGTTCGACGGTCTCGTCTAACCACGCGAAATCGAACGTCCCTCGCTCCGGTTCGATTCGTCGCCACGCGAACTCCCCCATTCGAACGTATTCGATTCCAGCCTCGGCCATCTGACTGATATCGGTCTCCCAGCGCTCTCGCGACCAGTGCTCCGGGAAATAGCAGACACCAACTGTCATACACAATGATCAACGTGGTGAGATATAGTTCTTTCCGGTGTCTGAGCACCGATTGATATCCACTACTCGGGTCCTCCCGTACGGGGGTGCCGTCACAAATTTCGGCCCCACCGCCCGCAGTTATGTACCACCGTGAGAGACAGTCGTGCGAACACATGAACGGCTTAACTGTCGGCGTGAACGCCTCCGCTATCGAACGCGAGACCCGGTCGCAAGCCGCCGAGGGGCGTCGATGACGGCTGAACTCGTCACGTTCGGCGAGACGATGATTCGGCTGAGCCCGCCGGCGGGCGAGCGAATCGAGACCGCCCGGTCCCTCGAATTCCGGACCGCCGGTGCGGAAAGCAACGTCGCGGTCGCCGCCTCCCGTCTCGGCTGCTCCGCCGCGTGGCTCTCGAAGCTTCCAGACTCGCCGCTCGGTCGACGCGTTACCACGGAACTCCGAACACACGGCGTCGAGCCGTACGTCCGCTGGGACGACGACGCTCGCCAAGGCGCGTACTACATCGAACAGGGGCGCGCGCCGCGTCCGACGAACGTGATATACGACCGCGCCGATGCGGCAGTCACGACCGCGCGACCGGACGAACTCGCTGTCGACATCGTGGAAGACGCGGCGGCGTTCTACACCAGCGGCATCACGCCGGCGCTCTCCGAGACGCTTCGGGAGACGACCGGCGAGCTTCTGCAAACGGCGACCGAAGCGGGGACGACGACCGCGTTCGACCTCAACTACCGGTCGAAGCTCTGGTCGCCGTCCGACGCACGCGACGCGTGCGAATCGCTCTTTCCAAAGGTCGACGTCCTCGTCGCCGCAGAACGAGACATCCGCGCTGTTCTGGAACTCGACGGCGACGCGCCGACACTCGCATCGGAGTTGGCCGGCGATTTCGATTTCGAGACGGTCGTGGTCACTCGCGGGGAAGACGGTGCACTCGCCCGACACGGCGGAACGGTGTACGAGCAACCGGTCTTCGAGACGGACACGGTCGATGCCATCGGGACCGGCGACGCCTTTGTCGGCGCGTTCCTGTCGCGGCTCATCGCGGACGAACCAGTCGAAACAGCGCTCGCCTACGGCGCGGCGACCGCCGCGCTCAAACGGACAGTTCACGGCGACCTCGCGGTCGTGACGCCTGACGAAGTCGAACGCGTCCTCCGCGGAGGCGACGCCGGAATCGACCGATAACGACCACTTTCGCTGAACGTTTCGGTTCGCCGCGCGGACCGCGCTGAGACGGGAGCGCCGAACTTCCGAGCGGTGGGTGTGCGTCAGTCGCGGCGTGCGCGTTCGACCGCTTCGACGAAGGAACGCGCGTTGGTCTCGATGGTCGCGAAATCGCCGCGCGAGACGGCGTCGTTGTCTACGATTGCGCTGCCGACACCGACGGCAGTCGCTCCGGCGTCGAAGAACTCGTCGACGGTATCGAGGGCCACGCCACCCGTCGGAACCGTCGGGATGTGTCCGAGCGGCCCGCCCAGTGCGGAGACGAACTCGGGGCCGAGCGTTCCGGCCGGGAACACCTTCACCATCTCGGCACCGGCCTCGTAGGCGTTGACCGCCTCCGTCGGTGACGCGATGCCGACCATCGAAGGGGCACCGTACCTGTTACCGGTCCGGATGACCCCCTCGTCGAACGTCGGCGTGACCAAGTACTCCGCACCCGCGAGCAGCGCCGCGCGAGCTGTCTCGCCGTCGAGGACGGTTCCCGCGCCGATGGTGACCTCGTCCGCCGTGAACGACGCGGACACGTCGCGGAGCATGCCGAGGACGCCGTCCGTGTTCGCGGTTATCTCGACGGTCGAGACGCCGCCGCGCGTGAGCGCTTCGACGGTTTCGATCGCCGTGTCGGCGTCGGTTCCACGGATGATGGCGATGAGGCCGGTCTCCCGAATGCGGCGTGCTGGGTGGTGGCTCATACTAGCTCCTCTCGGACGAACGGTTTAAACGCGGTGGTCGCCCCGTCCCTCGATACCATCTCGACCCGTCGAGCCGACGGCTCAGTCGAGCGTGACCACACGGCCGGACTCGCCTGCGTCGTAGACGGCCTCGATGAGTCGCATATCGAGGACGCCGTGTTCGCCGTCGGGACCGATCGGTGCGTCGGTCAAGATGCGGTCTGCGGCGTAGTCGAACAACTCGGTCATCTGATTGACCTGCGGCGTGTCGAGCGTGACCGAAACGTCGTCGCGCGTCACTCGGATTTCGGTTTCCATGTGGAAGGCAGGCTCGACGAGAATCTCGCCGTTGGTCCCGACGATTCGGAGGCTCGTCGTCGCTTGGGCGTTTTGACTGGCGGTCGCGGCCAAGTACGTTCCGTCGTCGAACTCCACCATGAACGAGCTGTGCTCGTCGGGTACCTGGTCGAACGCGTCGTGAGAAGACTGCATGAACGCCTGCGCGGCAACCGGATCGGAATCGAGCAGGAACCGGCAGGTGTTGAGCGGATAGATGCCGATGTCCGTGACGGTCGCCCCCGGCCCCGCCAGTTCGGGGTCGAGCCGCCATTGATTCGGGTCGGAAATCAGTTCGAGCATCGCTTGCGAGTTCGTCCCGATCGCGTGGACCGGGTCGCCGATGACGCCGTCGCGAATCAACTTTCGCGCGCGTCGAATCGCGGGTTCGGTGTGCATGCGGTAGCCGACGATAAGCGGAACGCCCGCCTCGTCACACGTATCGACCATCTGCTGCCCGCGTTCACTACTGGCTTCGATCGGTTTCTCGCAGAGGACGGCCTTTCCCAACTCGGCGGCCGTTCGCGCATACGGGAGATGAAGCGCATTGGGCGAGCAGATGTACACCGCGTCGTAGGCGTCGGCGGCTTCGCCGGCGTGGAACTCGTCGTACGAGAGACCGTGTGTCGCCGTTTCGACGCCGGCCGCAACCCGTTTCGCTTTCTCCGAGGTACTGCTGACGGTGACGGTCGTCTCGCACAACTCGGACGCGCCGATAGCTGGAATCGCTTGGTCGACGGTCCACCACCCGAGCCCGATGACTGCGATGCGGACCGTCCCGTCGGAAACACGCTGCCAGTTACGGCGCTCGAAATCATCGAGGAACGCTTCTAACGACATACGAGTTGCACATCATGGATGAGTCGTTATAATATCGAGGGTTCGAAGGCGGGCACCGGCGTCACAGTCCGAGAGAAAGATTTTTTCGAGGGACACCCCAACGAATACGTATCGATCCCCATGAGTAAGATTACAGAGTATGAATTGTTCGAGGTGCCACCGCGATGGCTGTTTCTCAAGTTGGAGACGACCGACGGCGTCGTCGGCTGGGGCGAACCAGTCGTGGAGGGGCGCGCCCACAGCGTCAGGGCCGCCGTCGAGGAGTTGATGGACAACTACGTCCTTGGAACGGACCCTGCGGCAATAGAAGACCACTGGCAAGCGATGTACCGGGGCGGGTTCTATCGCGGCGGTCCGGTGTTGATGAGCGCGATTGCGGGTATCGACCAGGCGCTGTGGGATATCAAAGGGAAGCGCTTCGGAGCACCGGTCTACGAACTGCTCGGGGGGGCGACGCGAGACCGAATGCGTGTCTATCAGTGGATTGGCGGGGACCGCCCCTCAGAGGTCGCAGAACAGGCCGAACTGAAAGTCGAGGCGGGGCTGACCGCCGTGAAGATGAACGCCACGGCGGAACTCGAACGGATTGACACGCCCGCGTCGGTCCAAGCAGCGGTCAATCGACTCGAAGAGGTCAGGGAAGCCGTTGGCCCCGAAATCGACATCGGCGTCGACTTCCACGGGCGCGTCTCGAAGCCCATGGCGAAGCGGCTGGCGAAGGCGCTCGAACCGTACGAGCCGATGTTCATCGAAGAGCCCGTTCTCCCCGAA
This sequence comes from Haloferax sp. Atlit-109R, assembly GCF_003665865.1. NCBI lineage: Archaea > Methanobacteriati > Methanobacteriota > Halobacteria > Halobacteriales > Haloferacaceae > Haloferax > Haloferax sp. Atlit-109R. The sequence goes on along the minus strand of NZ_QPLO01000003.1, from coordinate 194,248 downwards.
CACAACGACGTGCTCCCGGAAATCGCACACCACACGACGATTCCGATTGCGACGGGCGAGCGAATGTACTCGCGCTGGGATTTCAAGCAGGTGTTCGAGAACGGCGCGGTCGATCTGGTTCAGCCAGACCTCAGCCACGCGGGTGGTATTACCGAAGTCAAAAAAATCGCAGCGATGGCCGAGGCGTACGACGTCGCACTCGCACCACACTGTCCGCTCGGGCCGATTGCGCTCGCCTCGTGCCTCCAGGTGGACACCTGTTCTCCCAACGCGCTCATCCAAGAACAGAGCCTCAACATCCACTACAACCAACGGAACGACGTGCTGGACTATCTCGAAGACAAGAGTGCGTTCGAGTACGAAGACGGCTACGTTGCGGTTCCTGACGAACTCGGGCTTGGAATACAGATGGACGAACAGTACATCCGAAAGCAGGCCGAACGCCCGGTCAACTGGCACAACCCCGTGTGGCGTCACGAAGACGGCAGCGTCGCCGAGTGGTGACCGGCCGCCGCTGTCGTTCACTAACTGTTAACAACTTATTTGTACGTCGGTCGAGTGTCGGAGGGTATGCCCAGCGCAGACGACTACGGAATCAAGGCGACGATGACGAGCCATCGAATCCTCGAGACGGTACGGAGTCGCGACCGGCCGACGTTGACGGAGATTGCGCGGGCGCTCGACCTCTCGAAACCGGCGGTCCACAAGCACCTCGCGACGCTCGAAGCTATCGGCTACGTCATGCGACGTGACGGGGGGTACGAGATCGGACTCGAACTCGTGAGTTTCGGCGTCTACGCGAGGCGACGCCAGCGGATATACGAGGTCGCCCGGTCACGGGTGGTCGAACTGGCCAACACCATGCGAGAGCAGGTCTGTCTGGTCGTTCCGGGACAGGGTAGTGAGTGGAACTGCCTCTACATGTTCACGGCCGTGCCAGCGGATGTAGACACTCCGGACCAGGAGGGGGAGATACGACCATTGCACGCGACGGCGGCCGGGAAGGTACTCCTCGCCAATATGGACAAAGACGAGGTTGCGGAGTTCCTCGACCACGACTCGCTCTCCTCGGAGACTGCGAATACGATTACCGAACGCAACGAGTTGCAGTCCAAGCTCCAAGCGATTCGCGACCAAGGAGTCGCATACGACAGACAGGAGCAATCGGACGACTATCGCGGCGTCGCCGCACCGGTCCTCGACGACGACGGTCGCCCGTTGGGCGCAATCGAAGTCCTCGGCCCTCCTCCGCGAATGAGCGGAAAGCGTCTCGAAGAGGACACCGTCGGATTGGTCGTCAGCGGAGCGAAGGACGTGGAGAATAAACTCTCTATCGACTGATAAATTTTCTATTAGTTAACAACTCGGGGGCGAGAGATAGAGATACGGGTACGGAGACCCGAATAGATGCCTATGAAGTTCATCAGGGGCAACATAGTGGATAGATAGACCGGTCGTGGGTCGGAGAGTGTTTTCTAATGGTGAACAACGATGAACTATCTGTATATGTGGCTCTGTGGGGTGGTCGGTGGAAAAAGGCGAATGAGATTACACACATAGACATGTAATTAGAAGTCGAGGATTCGAGGTCGAACTCGTGAACCGGGCAAGTGAGTTTGACAGGTCGTTCGAAGGAGTAGTATTTCGATTAATATACACACGTATCGGCACCGCGCGCGCGGCGACTGGCTTACGGCTGTGGAACTGAGTGACTCGCATGTGGTGAGCGTGGGATGCGTTTGAATGAGCTTTCGCTCAACGTAGCCAAACATACCGACCAAGCAAAATCGAAGGGTAGCAGTCAACTAATTCCGTAATTCCCCCGAGAAATACATCGGTTGGGAGGTCGTGTTTCTCCGGGAGTCAGCAGAGAACCGGAGCAGTCTACGGTTCCATACAGTCCAAACGCTGCATCGTCAAGCAGCGGTTCACGCCAGACATTATTGGTAATTTTAGACAATAATACACCGTGAAGACGTGTCAGCCTATCCGGTACTGGCGGTCGACATCGACAGTGAAACCTCAATCACGAATATCGTTCAGGTATTCGGTCATGAAGGCTAATGCTCGACTAGCCGAAAAATACTCACAGTCAGATAGATAGTAATAACTGACAGTCTACAAGGGAAAGTCACAACTCGAACCCACCGACCGGTCGAGCAAGTCTTCGATACCAAGAAAGCAAGCGTCGCTCGTTAGTGGTTCGTTCTCAGAACCACGGGTTTCGGAGGTAGAATCGAAATATCAGCTTAGAAAATATCTAAGATATCTTACTTCCGAAGGTAGGTATGCGTCGAAATGTGTAAGTCGACGTATTAACCCCGAAACCCACATTTCGCGAACACAACCTCGACAAGGAGAAGGCTGGCAACCGCCCCCGCGAGACTCAGCGAAGGCCGTGGTCACTGCGAGGCCAAGCCAGCGTCAACAGAACGCTCAGCGGAGGCGAAACAGCCATGACCGTCGGTTTCGAACGGCGAACCTGAGCGTGACCCACGGAACGAAGCGGGCGGCCGAAGCGTACGACGCAGTCGAGAGTCACGAGGAGTTGATTCGGTGGTCTCGGGCGTACTGCACGCGCGCGGTCGCAGCGCACGGTTTCGACGTGATGCTCGGCCCCATCTGCTGGGAAGTGTCCACGCGGGCGAAACGTCGCGCGGCCGCGGTGAAGACCCCGACCATCGAGAACGCCAGCGTCGGGAGGGCTATCGACTGGAGTGCACGGGCGAACGGGTTCGGGGAGTCGACGCCGCCCGAATGCACGATGTCGCTGTCGTGGCGGGCGTTCGAGTCGTTCGACCGCGAGGAGTGGTCCGCGACGCTCCGACACGAACTCGTCCACGTCGAGCAGTTTCAGGCGTTCGGCGCGACCGACCACGGACCGGCGTTCAAACGCCGCGCCGAGGCGGTCGACGCCCCGGTTCGCGTCCGCCGGTTCGCGGAGCCGAAGTACACCCTCTCTTGCGAGGCCTGCGGCGCTGACGTTGCCTACCGCTACCGCGAGTGTAAACTGGTCCGCGAGTCGTCGGCCTATCGCTCCGCGTGTTGCGAAGCGCCGCTACACTGTCGAAAACGGCGGGAGTAGCAGGCGGGAGTCGCCCGCCCCGCGAGCGACTATCGGCTCGGCGGGTGCGCCCGCGCCTCCCGAATCGCCACGAAGGCGACCGCGAGGACGAACACGAGCGCCAAGAAGAACTCGACGCCGGGAACGGTCCCGGCGATAGCCCAAACGTACACGTCCTCCGCGCCGAGGATGACGAACAGCGCGACGAGAATCACCACGCCGGTTCGACCGATGCCGAGTCTCATACGTCGATTTTGCCACCGCGACAACATAAGCGTTGGAGGCGACTGTCGTCTCGTGAGAGACAGTGGCATTGCTGATTTAACGAATACTACGTGGCGATTGACGACAAGAGAGTTGTATTGTGGCAGAAAAATTAATATTCAGGAACAATACAAATATTCAAAGAGAATATAAGAATATTCGAGTTAAAATAGTTCGAGTCTAAGAAATGATTTTGTTAAGAATTGATGTTTATTCGAAATACTGCGTAGTCTGTGAGAAGCGAGAAGAGACTCGAAGCCGACGAAATCGGGAGGCCACCACCGTTACCACACGCTGCGAGAGGAGACTATTTACCGCGCGAGCGTGACCGGAAACCAGTATCGAACCCATGCGACACGTCCCAGGAACCTTCTCGATAGCGGCGCGCGACCCCGAGGCGAACGTCTACGGCGCGGCGGTGACGACCGGAACCGTCGCCGTCGGCGCGACCTGCCCCTACGTGAGCGCCGGCGGCGCGGCGGTCACGCAGTCGTACACGAAGCCCGAACACGGCCGCGACGCGGTCGCCCGCGCGGAAGCCGGCGAGCGCATCGACGACGCCTTCGAATCGCTCCTCGACGACGACGACCACGCCGCCTACCGACAAGTCCACGGCGTCGGCGCGGGCGGCGAGTTCGCCTTCACCGGCGGCGAGTGCGTCTCGTGGGCCGGCCACCGCGTCGGCGACGACTACACCGTTGCGGGCAATATGCTCGCCGGGGAGGGTGTCGTCAAGGCGACCGCCGAAGCCTACGAGGCCGCCGACGGCGACATGGCCGAGCGACTCGTCTCGGCGCTCGAAGCCGGCGAATCGGCGGGCGGCGACGACCGCGGCGAGCTGAGCGCCGCGCTGCTCGTCCACGCGCCGACGCCGGAGTTCTACCACAACCTCCGTGTCGACCTCTCCGACGACCCGGTGGCCGACCTGCGCGGCCTGCTCTCGGAGGCGCGGCGCGCGAAAGCCCAGATTCGACGGGAGACGGACGCGCAGTTCGGTGACTACCCGGACGAGATTCTGGAGTTCGGCGTCAAGTACTGAGTCGACCGCGGCGCTAAAAAAAGTGACCGCGCGGGCGGCGTCAGTCCGAGTCGGCCGGGCTGGTCTCCGCGCGCTTCGACGGCGTGATAAACGAGTCGCGTTGGCTCATCTCCTCGTCGGAGAGGTGACAGGAGATGTAGTGGTCGCCGCCGTCGACGGCTTCGAGTTCCGGGAGGTCCTGCTCGCAGACGTCGCCGATTTTCTTCGGACAGCGCGTCTGGAACGGGCAGCCCGACGGCGGGTTGATGGGACTCGGGACGCTCCCCTCCAGCAGGATGCGGTCCGTCTCGCGGTCCGGGTTCGCGTGGGGGACCGCGGACAGGAGGCTCTCCGTGTAGGGGTGGAACGGCGGCGAGAACACCTGCTCGATGCTCCCGAACTCCGCGATTTTCCCGAGGTACATCACGGCCACGCGGTCGCAGATGTGCCGGATGACGCCGATGTTGTGCGAGATGAACAGGAACGAGATGTTCTCGTCTTCCTGAATCTCGTTCAGGAGGTTGAGAATCTGCGCCTGCACGCTCACGTCGAGCGCCGACACGGGCTCGTCGCAGACGATGAGCTTCGGTTCGACCGCGAGCGCGTGCGCGATGGCGACGCGCTGTTGTTGGCCGCCGGAGAACTCGTGGGGGTACTTGCTCGCGGCGGCCCGCGAGAGGCCGACGCGTTCGAGCAGGTCGCCCACGCGCTCGCGCTTTTCCTCGCCGGTGGCGATGCCGTGTTTCTCCATCGCGCGCCCGACGATTTGGCCGACGGTCTTCCGCGGGTTGAGCGAGCTCTGGGGGTCCTGGAATATCATCTGCATCTCGCGGCGCAGACTCCGAATCTCCGAGGAGCCGAGTTCGTGGAGCGGCTGGCCCTCGAAGTACACCTCGCCGTCGGTCGGTTCGAGGAGCCGGAGCGCGGTGCGAGCGACCGTGGACTTCCCGCAGCCGGACTCGCCGACGAGCCCGACGGTCTCGCCGGGGTAGACGTCGAAACTCACGTCGTCGACGGCCTTGACGTGCCGCCGTTCGACGGTCGGCAGGCCGCCGCCCTCCCACGAGAGGTGGACGTTGCCGAGGATTCCTTCGCCGGCGTCGAAGTATTTCTTCAGGTTCCGCACCTCGAACAGCGGCTCGCCGGTGCGGTCGATGTCGCGGCGACCGGCCCCGGCTTCGGGGACCGTGCTCTCCGAGAGGTCAAGGTCGTCGGCGTGGAGACACGCCGCGCGCGACGAGCCGTCGCCGACGGGGTCGAGCGACGGGTCGCCGCCGGTCCGACACGCCTCGGTGGCGTGCGGACACCGCGGCGCGAAGTTACAGCCGCTCGGGAGGTCCCCGAGGTCGGGCATCGCGCCGTCGAGCGTCGGCAGTTCGTCGTAGTCGGTGTCGACCTCCGGGATGGAGTCGATGAGCGAGCGGGTGTAGGGGTGTCGCGGGCGGTCGAACAGGTCGCCGAGTTCGGCCGTCTCCACGAGGTTCCCGGCGTACATGACGCCGACGTGGTCGCACGTCTGGGCGACGACGCCGAGGTTGTGGGTAATCATCAGCACGGCCGTCCCCTCGCGCTCCTGCATCTCGTTGAGCAGGTCGAGAATCTTCGCCTGCGTCGTCACGTCGAGCGCGGTGGTCGGCTCGTCGGCGATGATGAGGTCCGGCTCGCAGGAGAAGCCGATGGCGACGAGGACGCGCTGGCGCATCCCCCCGGAGAACTCGTGGGGGTAGTCGTCGATGCGCTCTTCGGCGTCGGGAATGCCGACATCGTCCATCGACTCGATGGCGAGCTGGCGTGCCTCCGACTTGGAGACGTCCTGATGGCGGCGAATCGTCTCCGTAATCTGCTCGCCGACGGTCATCACCGGGTTGAGCGACGACATCGGGTCCTGCGGAATCATCGCGATGCGGTTGCCGCGGATGTCGCGCATCTCGGCTTCCGTCTTCTGGAGGAGGTCTTCGCCGTCGAAGACGACCTGTCCGCCGGTGATTTCGCCGGGCGAGTCGATGAGGCGCATGAGCGACCGCGCCGTCACGGACTTGCCCGCGCCCGATTCACCAACGAGACCCATGGTCTCGCCGCGGTCGAGCGAGAACGACACCTCGTTGGAGGCGACGATGGGTCCGCCCTCGGTGCGGAACTCGGTTCTGAGTCCGCGCACGTCGAGCAGCGGGCCGTCGTCGGCCTCGGCGTCGGTCGCGGTACTGGGTGCGCTCATTCTATCGCCTCCACTTTGGGGTCGAGCACGTCACGCAGTCCGTCGCCGAGCATGTTGAACCCGACGACGGCGATGCCGATAGCCAGCGCGGGGAACAACAACATCCACGGCGCGGTCTCCATGAAGCCGCGACCGGTGTTGATCATCAGCCCCCACGACGGCCGCGGGGGTTGCGCGCCGAGGCCGAGGAACGACAGGCTCGCCTCCGCGAGGATGGCGAACGAGACGTTCAGCGACCCCTGCACCAGCATGGGAGCCATGCAGTTCGGGAACACCTCGCTGAAGACGATGCGCGAGTCGCTCTCGCCGCGGGCGATTGCGGCCTCGACGTACGCCTCGTTGCGTTCGGCCAGCGCCGCGCTCCGCGAGACGCGGGCGATGTACGGCGTGTAGACGAACGCGAGCGCGATGATGACGTTACTCAACTCCGGGCCGAGAACGACCAAGAGCGTGAGCGCGAGCAACACCGGCGGGAACGCCATCGCGGCGTCCATGACGCGCATCAGTATCTCGTCGGTTAGCCCGCCGGCGTAGCCGGCGACGACGCCGACGACCGCGCCGACCGCGAGCGCGCCGGAGATAGCGCCGAAGCCGACGTACAGCGAGATGCGGCTGCCCATGACGACGCGGCTGAAGATGTCGCGGCCGAGGTCGTCGGTGCCGAACGGGTGTTCGACCGACGGGGCCTGCGAGCGGTCTTCGATGTTCGTCGCGTCGATGGGGTACGGCGCGATAACCGGCGCGAAGATGGCGACGAGTACGAGCAGCACCACGATGGAGAAGCCGAGCATCGCCTTCGTGTTACTGCGGAACTTCCGGACGAACCGGGCGATGCGGTCGCGCTGTGACTGCGTGATGGTGAAGCGACCGCGGTCGGTCTCCTGTTCGGTCGCCATCAGTCGTCACCTCCGTAGCGGATACGGGGGTCGAAGTACGCGTACAGCAGGTCTGCGGCGAAGTTCGAGAACATGTAGATGAGTGCGACCACGAGGATGCACCCCTGAATCAGGGGGATGTCGCGGCTCTGAATCGCGGTCAGCGTCAGCCGACCGATGCCGGGCCAGAAGAACACCTCTTCTAACACGACGACCCCGCCGAACGCGTAGCTGAACTGGAACGCGATGACCGTGATGACGGGGATGATTGCGTTCTTGAGCGCGTGGCGGAGGACGATGACCCGTTGGCTCATCCCCTTCGCACGCGCGAGATTGATGTACTCCTCGCTCAGCACCTCCAGCATCGACGACCGGGTCATCCGCATGATGTAGGCGGTGAGCGCGAAGCCCATCGCCCCCGCGGGGAGGACGAGTCGCGTGAGCGACCCGACGAGGTCCTCGCTCGGGGAGACGTACCCCCCGGTCGGAAAGAGGTTCAGCCAGACGGCGAACACCAGGATGAACACCAGCCCCCACAGGAAGATGGGCATCGAGATGCCGACAAAGGCGAACATCGAAGCGCTCACGTCGGGCGCTTCGTTCTGGTTGACGGCGGCGTAGACGCCGAGCGGCACCGACAGCACGACGGCGACGAGCGTCGCGGCGACCGCGAGCATCATCGACCGCGGCAGGCGCTCGGCGATGAGCTGTGCCACGGGCTCACCGAACCGGAGCGATTCGCCCATATTCCCCTGGAGGAGCCCGACGACCCAGTCGATGTACTGCACGTACAGCGGGCGGTTGAGTCCCAGTTGGGTTTGGAGCGCTTCGAGCGATTGTTCGGTCGCGTTGGGGCCCAAGATGAGCAGGGCCACGTCACCGGGCAGGATGTTGGTGACGGCGAAGGCGATGAGCGTGACGAAAAACAGCGTCACCGCCATGAACCCGACGCGCCGAACGACGTAGTTGTACATCGACATTGTGTGGAATCTCTGTTAGCGGTCGAGCCAGTTGTCTCCGAACTGGAGCGTCGACCCGTCGGGCGCGCCGATATCGCCTTTGTACTGCGAGGCGGCCCCGTAGAGACTCGGCTGCCACCACAGGAAGAGGTGGCCGGCGCGCTCCTCGTGGAGAATCTCCGTCGCCTGGTGGTAGAGGTCGGCGCGCTCCTGTTCGTCGTAGATGGTGCGCGCCTCCTCGACGAGCGCGTTGTAGTCCTCGTTCACCCAGTTGGTGAAGAAGAACGCCCCGTTGGGGTGCAGGAACTTGTAGAACGACACGTCGGGGTACCAGAGCGCGAGGTAGGAGCTCGTCGTCGCCTGGAAGTCGCGGTTGGAGTAGACGTCCGAGAGCCACGTGCTCCACGTAATCTGCTGGATTTCGAGGTTGATGCCGATCTCGGCGGCGTCGGCGGCGATGACCTCCGCGGCCTGCACCTGCGTCGGGTAGGACTGCGGAATCTTGAACGTCGCCGTGAAGCCGTCGGACATACCGGCGGCGTCGAGGTGCTCTTGGGCCTTGTCGAGGTCACGCGGGCGCGGCTCGATGTCCGGGTTGACCCACGGACTGCCGGGCGTCGCCGGGGACGCGGTGGTCTGGCCGGTGCCGTAGAGCGCCGCTTCAGCGACCTTCTCCTTGTCGATGGTGTAATCGAGCGCGAGGCGGGCGTCCTTGTTGTCGAACGGGGCCACGTCACAGTTCAGGCCGAGGTAGACGAGCGATTTCGGGAACTGCTTCTCGAATCGAACGTCGGGGGCCTGTTCGACGCGGGAGACGTCCTTCGGCGCGATGCCGTTGACGAAGTCGTACTCGCCGGCGAGGAACGACTGGAGGCGGACGCTCGGGTCCGGCACCTCGCTTTTGACGATGGTGTCGATGAACGGGCCGTCCTCGTCGGACGCGCCCCAGTAGTCCTCGTTGCGCGACATCGTGAACGAGGTCTCGATTTCGCGGCTCTCGAACACGTACGGACCGGTCCCGATGGGTTCTTCGACCATGTCCTTCTCGGCGTTCTCGGCGGGCATGACCGACAGCTCCGCCGTCGCCATCTTGGCGAGGAACGGCGCGAAGGGTTCGGTGAGTTGGACTTCGAAGGTGTAGTCGTCGGGGGCGCGAAGCTCCTCGACGTAGTCGAAAAAGCCGGTGGCGAGGTAGTCGCCGTTCTGGACGCGCTCGTAGCTCGCCAGCACGTCCTCGGAGGTCATCTCCTTGCCGTTGTGGAAGGTGACGCCCTGCCGGAGGTTGAACGTCAGGAGCGTGTTGTCGTCGGACTGCTCCATCGACTCCGCGAGGTGCGGTTCGATGGAGTAGTCGTCCTGCAGCGCGACGACTTCCTCGTAGATGTTCTCAAGAACGCGCTTCGAGGCCGCGGAGGTGTCGATGTGCGGGTCGAGACCCTGCACCGGCACCGCGCCGCCCCACTGGAGCGTGCCGCCCTGCTTCCCGCCGCTCGCGGCGGTCGTCTCGGTGCTTTCGGTGTCGTCGCTTCCGCCCGAAGTGCCCGAATCTGCGGTCGTGCTGTCGTCTGAACCGCCGCCCGTACACCCGGCGAGCGCCGCCGCGCCGGTCGTCGCCGCCGCCCCGAGGAAAGTGCGGCGGTCGAACCGACTGCGACGCGTGCCGTCGCCGGTGCTGTCGGAGGAGTCGCTCCCCTTGCCATTCTCTTGCATACAGACCCTCAAATCCGCTACTGTGTGATAAAAATTGTGGTTGTGTGAGTACAATCATCATATCGAGACGAGAGAGGTGTAACACCAGATACCATTTCGAGCGCCGGACGAGAGGGAACTGTGGAATGACCAATTCCACCCGGTCACGTCCGGGATTACTCCCAGAACGTCAACCCACCACCCCACAGGCGACGGTCCAAATCGACGACCCGACGACGGCCCGCAGGTCGGTCGCGAGCGACCGAGCCGTGCCGACGGACGTCTTCGAGAGACATGGTAGGGGCAGAGTCCGAGAACCCACATCCAGCGTACCGTGCCTGCTGATTTCGGAGAGTGCGCGACTGGCCGGTACTGTCATGCATGTGACCGAATTCCAAACAATAAAATAGGGTGAGTCCCGAATCCGGGAACCATGCGAGTCAATCAGCAGCGACTCCGCAGCGACATCGAGTCGAACGCGGAGTTCGGGGCCGTCCCGACGGACGAGGGTCGGGGGCGGACGGTCCTGACCGGCAGCGAGGCGGACCGGCGGGCGAGAGAGTTCTTCTGCGAGCGCCTCCGGGACGCCGGTCTCTCCATCACCATCGACGAGGTCGGCAACATCGTCGGCCGATGGGAACCCGAGAGCGCGGACCCCGACGCGGCCCCCGTCGCCACGGGGAGCCACCTCGATTCGGTCCCCGAGGGCGGCATCTTCGACGGCCCGCTCGGCGTCTACGCGGGGCTGGAGAGCGTCCGCGCGATGCAGGACGCCGGCGTCGAGCCGGTCCGCCCCGTCGAGGTCGTCAACTTCACCGAGGAGGAGGGCCAGCGGTTCGGCGGCGGCCTCATCGGGTCGGCGGTCGCCGTCGGGGAACTGGGCGTCGCGGAGGCGCTCGATATCGAGGACGACGACGGGATTCCGCTCGGTGACGCCCTCGCGGACATCGGCTACCGGGGCGACGGGCGCGTCGACGCCGCCGACTGGGACGCGTGGATAGAGCTCCACATCGAGCAGTCAGAGCGCCTCGAAGACGCGGCGGTCCCGGCCGGCGTCGTCACGAGCATCGTCGGCCTCTCGCGCTGTGCCGTCGAAATCACGGGTGAGGCCGACCACGCGGGGTCGACGCTCATGGGCGACCGCTCGGACGCGCTCGCCGCCGCCAGCGAGTTCGTCCTCGACGTGGAGCGCGCGACGAACGAGCGCGGCGAGGTCTCGGAGACCGCGGTCGGAACCGTCGGCAAACTCGAAGTCTCGCCGAACGCGCCCAACGTCATCGCCGGGCAGGTCGACCTAACCGTCGACATCCGCGACGTGGCGTACGACTCCATCGAGTACGTCATCGACGAGGCGGAAGCGAGCCTCGACCGCATCGAGGCCGAGCGCCCGGTCGAAACCGCGCTCTCGCACCCGTGGGACCGCAAGCCCGTCGAGATGAGCGAGCGCTGCCGCGCCGCGCTCCACGACGCCGGGGCCGACGCCGACCTCGACACCCTCGACCTCCACTCCGGGGCGGGCCACGACACCATGCACGTCGCGGCCGTCACCGACGCCGCGCTGCTCTTTGCCCCCTCCCGCGACGGCATCTCGCACAACCCCCGCGAGTGGACCGACTGGGAGGACTGCGCCGACGCGACCCGCGTACTCGCCGGCGCGCTCGCCGACCTCGCGACCGAGTGACGAGACCGCCCGCTCGACGACTATCGTGTTCGTTTCCGTGCTCCGATGAACCACCGCGACTGGTGAGTCCGAGTCGGCTGACTCCCGCATCTCCGCGACGGCCGCGTCGTCGAAACCGCTCGCTCGGGCGAAACACAAATCATCGAGTAGAGCCGCTGAAGACCCGCTATTCACACAGTTCGAGGCGAATCGAGTCACGTAACACATCGCATCGTTTGTGGAATGAGAACAAAACTGATTAGCGGCCGAATTCGCTGTTTCTGCCCGTGAGAAGACCGAATTCAGTTTCATTGGCCTCGGAATAGCGCTACGTTGCGGTAATCCGTGCGATTTATCGGTTCTCTCGAAAGTGAACGTTCGTCAAATACAAACATCTATGGCTCGGGAGCTTCGAACTGGACTATGGCAGACGAACACACGACCGGTTCGCCGCGGACCCTGAAGACGGTGTCTCGTGCGTTCGATGTCGTTCGTGCGCTCGAAGAGCTAGACGGCGCGCGAGTGACCGAGTTGGCAAACCATCTGGACCTCTCGAAGAGCGTCGTCTACAACTACTTGAGCACGCTGCGGGCCGAGAAGTTCGTCGTGAAGGAGGAAGACACCTACCGGCTGTCGCTGCAGTTCCTCCTCGTGGGCGAGTACGTCCGCTACCAGAACATCCTCTACCGAATCGGCAAGCCCGAAATCGAGGAGCTCGCGGAGAAGACCGGCGAGTACGCCCACTTAGCGACCGAACAGCACGGGCTGGGCGTCAACCTCTACAAGGTGAGCGGCGAGAAGGCCGTCGGGAGCGACTACCAGGTGAACAAGCTCCAGCGCGCCGACTACCTCCACTTCTCGGCGACCGGAAAGGCGATTCTCGCCCACCTTCCCAAAGAGCGCGTCGAGTGGATTATCGACCAGTACGGCCTGCCGGGGAAGACCGAGGCGACCATCACGACCCGCGAGGAACTCTTCGAGGAGTTGGAGACGATTCGCGACCGGGGCTACTCGCTCAACGACGAGGAGGAAATCAAGGGCCTGCAAGCCATCGGCGCGCCGGTAACGAACCGCCACGGACGCGTCCTCGGCTCCATCAGCGTCTCCGGGCCCGTCCGCCGGATGAAACAGCCCGAGTACCACGAACAACTCATCGAGAGCGTCGTCAACACCGCCAACGTCATCGAGGTCAACGTCAACATGGAGGAGTCCGACGACGACTTCCCGACGTTCAGTTAGTCGGTCGCGTCCTCGCCGGACATCACGCCGGAGTCGTCTTCACGTCGACATCTCCCGTCCGGTTCACAAACGGAGAACCGGCGGTCTCGACCGCGTCGCGGTCGAGTCGGGGACCCCGAAACGGGACGAGCGGTGGGCCGAGGACTCCCCCCGCTCTCAAATCTCGGCGCCGCGGTGTCGAAGCAGCACTCGGACCGTCGACGCCGTCCGCCAGCCGAGAGTGACGTTTTCGACCATCGGACGGTCAACACGCCCCCAAAAGTTGCGAGAGCGGAACATCGAGGAGTCCAGAGACAACAACTGATAGCCCGCAGTATTGACTATATAAGAACGCGAATAGATAATCAGTCGACGAATATTCGACGAGGCACGAGATTCCAGCTAGTCTCCGAAATCGTCACCGCAACCGAGACGCCTCACCGAAGGGCGGACGACGACTATCACCCCGACGGACGAGCCGAATTCTATTACGAGGCTATGTGTGTAATGCAAGTGCGGTCAAGCGACACAGTTCCGAACGCCGAAGTTCGAATGTCGTCCGCGCACGACCGGGCCGACCGAGTTCGTCGTCGATAGACGAACACTTCGTACCGACCGGACGAGTCGAGACGCGGAAGAGCAGTCGAACACGGTCTTCTGGTCGCGATGATATTGAATACTATAAACAACAGTGCGGTGCCAGATAGGGTTTATCCGTCGCCTGAATGTCCAACTGTCTCGAACGGTAACGGCGATACGAGCGGACCGGCCCAGTGACATATACTAAATATACTAAATAGGATTTCTATAAATTGTAAAATTTTTGAAATGTTCGAAATTTCCAATTTGTTCTCATCAATCAACCCTCTCCAGTGGATATGTTTTGTTGTCGCAATACTATAACGAGAGCGTCAGAGAGAGACGAGGTGTCCCCTCACGCCGGGTCGGCGTTGTCGACGGGGTCGCCGGGGGCGTCAAACTCGTCGGGCTCGTCGGGCTCGTCGGATTCGGTGTCGAGCGGTCGCCGGACCACGAGCACCGGACCGACCGTCTGTTCGGCGACGCGGTCGGACGTTTCACCGAACAGCCGGCCGCGGAGCGTGGGTTTCTCCTCACCCATCACGACCACGTCGTGGTCGTCAGCGGCTTCGATGAGCGCCTGAAGCGGGTTCTGGGCGACGACGACGACGCGCGAGATGTGTTCGCGGCAGACCCCGAGGGCGGCCAGTTCGCCCGCGACCTCGCTGAGCAGGTCTTCGCCGTCCGAGACCGCGGCGTCCTCTTCGGCGGCGTGGAACAGCGTGAGCTCGATATCCTCGTGTCTCCCGACGGCCGCGGCGACCTTGGTAATCGTTTCGAGGTTGATGTCCTCTTTTATCGGGACGATAACGCGGTCGATAATCGGGGCGGGGTTCGAGAGCAACACCGCGTCGCAGTCCGCCTCCGTGGCGATGCGCTCCATCGTCTGGTCGGCGTCGTGAGTGAACACGAGCCGCGTCTCGACGGTCGCACCGGCGGCTTCGAACACCGAGACGAGCTCGCCGAGCTCCTCGCGCGCCTTCGGTTCGAACTGTTCTCTGGCCTGTTCGGGGGCCGTCTGCTCGGGAATCTCGTGATACGCGAGGATGACGACCGTCGTCCCCGAGAGCAGGCGGGTCAGTTGGTCAGGAATCACCTGTCCTTCGAGCACCGCGACGGGGACGAGCACGCGAACGTCGTCGGAATTACGCATCTGAGCTCACCCCCTTGAGGCGCACGTCTCTGGCGTAGACGAAGTACCACGCCAGCGCCGCGAGCGCGACGACGACGCCGACCGCCTGCGAGAGCGGTTGCATGAACGCGACGAGGCTGAAGCTCGCGAGCGCCCCGAGCACCGGAACGACCGGGTAGCCGGGGACGCGAAACGACGGGTCGTACCACGCGGGGTTCGACCGACGGAGCGCGATGAGCGCCACGCAGATGAGCCCGTAGGTGACGAGGTGCAGGAACGACGCGACCTCTGCGAGCACCTCCGTCCGGCCGACGGCGACGAGGACGACCGTCGGCCCGCCGACGAGCGCGAGCGCGACGTGGGGCGTCCCGTACCGGAGGTTGATTCGCGCGAGTTGCGGCGGGACCAGCGCGTCGCGGCTGAGCGCGTAGAGCGCGCGCGACGAACTGAGAATCGAGGCGTTCGCGCTCGACACCGTCGCGAAGAGCCCGGCGATGAGGATGGCGACCGCGCCGGGGAAGCCGAGGTACGAGCGGGCGACCTCGACGATGGCCGTCTCGCCGAAGGTGGCGAGTCGAGCGCTCCCGAACGCGCCGGTCGAGACGAGAATCGTCACGACGTACAGCACCCCGACGACGACCACGGACCCGACCATCGCCAGCGGGAGGTTCCGGCCGGGTTTCGTTATCTCGCCCGCGACCGTCGCCACCTGCGCGAACCCGAGGTAGGAAGTGAACACGAGCGCCGCCGTGGTGAAGATGCTGAGCGTCCCGTAGGGCATGAACTCCTCGGGGACGGTCTGCCGGCCGAACAGCCCGAGCGTGTCGAGCGAGCCGTAGACGAGGAACACGAGGAGGATGCCGAGAAGCAGGCTCACGATGCCGTTCTGGAGCTTCGTCGCGTTCTCGGTCCCGAACATGCTGAGCGCCGTCAGGACGATGCCGAAGCCGACGCCGAGCGTCGCCACGAGCGGCAGGTCCGAGACCATCGACGCCGCGCCCAACTCCGCCAAGACGGCGATGGCGTACTGCGCGAAGCCGACGAGGTAGAACGCCGAGGCGAACACCAGCCCCAACCAGAGACCGATGCCGACGACCGCGCCGAACGCCGACCCCATCCCGCGGGAGATGAAGTAGTACGCGCCGCCGCTTTTCGGCATCGCCGTCGCCAACTCGGAGGTCGGAAGCGCGACCAACAGCGCGATGACCGCCCCGAGCGCGAACGAGAGCGCGGCCGCGGGGCCCGCCTGCCCGGCGGCGAGACCGGGGAAGACGAAGATACCCGCGCCGACCATGGTCCCGATACCGATTGCCAACCCGCCGCGGAGGCCGATTGTTCGCTCCAACTCGGTCCCGCTTTCGAGGACCGTCACCTCGTCGGCCGCGGCCCCGACATCGACCGCCGGGTCCGCGTCACCGACCGGTTCCCCGCCGTCGGGCGGGTCCGCCTCGAGCACCGAACCGCCGTCGTTTCCATCGGACATTGTAACGTCCTGTTATCACGGCTCCCCAATATATCTACTACCCATCATATTGAGGGCAGTCGGTCGGCCGGTGGGTGCGACACCGCCGGCGGTGCGTCGTCGCCCCCGACGAGAGAAAGGGTTAATCCGTCCGCGGCACGCCCTGCATACAGAACGATGGCGCACGGAACGCAACGCGGCGGACGGGTCGGGCGGGGTGAGCCGCGGTGAACTGGTCGCGGAAGTCGCTCGACGAGCTCGAAGCGTTCTACTGGGAGACGATAGCGCCGGCGATGGACCGCGACGGGATGGACCCGACGCGGGACGTGCCGACCTACGCGTGGCTGACCGAACGCGGCTGGTCGGGCATCGCCTACGCGCTCCGCGAGAAACACGACCTCACCCCGCGGGAGTTCTTCGTCGAGGTCGTCGGTCTCGGCGACGATGAGGCCGACGAGGGCTACGACTGGGGCGTCGACGACGACCGCACCGTCGAGGCGTTCGAGTCCTACCTCGGCATGCTCGAATCGCGGCGCGGCCTCGCGGACTCGACGCTGCCGACCCGCCGCACCCACCTCGCGCGGTTCGCCCGAATCTACCGCGACCGGTACGGGTCGGCGGACCTGCTTTCCCGGCTCGACGACCGCGACGCCGAGCCCGACGAGATAGACCGCTGTCTCGCGGTCCTCGACGAGTTCGACGCCGAGCTCGCCACCGACGGAACGAAGCTCAAATACCTCCAGACGGTCCGGTCGTTCTACGAGTACCTCGTCGACTTCCGGCGCGCGCGGTACAACCCCGTCGAGAACGCCGCAAAGCAGTTCCGCTGGGAGCAGGGCCAACCCGACAACCGCACGATGACGGCCGACCAAGTGAGCGACGTGTACGCCGTCGCCGACGACCTCGAAGACCGGCTTCTCGTCCTCGGACTCGCCGGGTGGGGGCTGCGACCGAACGAACTCGCGTCGCTCCGCGCCTCCCAGCTCGTCCTCTCCGGCGACGACCCCCACATCGCGTTCGACGAGCGCAAAAACGGGCCGGGAACCGTCGCGCTCCTCTACGGCGTCGACGCCGTCGCCGCGCGCATCGACGCGCTCGCCGCGGACGACGACTGGAACGGCGCGCTGTTTCCCTCCTCGCGGGCCGCCTCGGGACACATCGCCCGCGAGACGGTCAACCGCCGGTTCAAGCGCCTCGCCGACGAGGCCGGCGTGACCGTCGACGGCGAGGTTCCGACCGCGAAACTCTGTCGGCGCTTCTGGTACACGGCATATCAGGAAGCGGTCGACGAGATGCTCGCCCAGTTGGAGGGCGTCGCCGCCGACCAAGGGTCGAAAAGCGCCGGCGTCGTCATGTCGAACTACCTCTCCGAGGAGCGCCGCCGGTCGTTCCGCCGGCAGGCGATGCGCGAGACGCTGGCCGACGTGTTCGAGTCCGCCGGCGAGTCTGCGACCGTCGAGACGCAGATGCCGTGACTGTCGCGTCGGTCGCTGCGCAAGACACGAGGTGGGTCGGCGGCCGGGTAAATCATATGTCGCGATATACAACTATCTCGTGGTGGGAGTGGTATGCAGACCGACAGCGACGCGACCGCATTTCTGTACTGAAAAGCCGCCAGCGTTCGGAACGGACCGGCGGTTCGACGGAAACGCTCTGCTCAGTCCAGAGAGACGTTCTTCCCATCGAATCGCTGGCAGACTACGCACCCGTCGGACACTCGTCCACCCCCGATAATGATGGCTCACCGACGTTTTTGTTACACGACTAACTTTGTAAAGTATAGTGACTCTCGTTCCGGGGAGTAAGACACTTGCGAGCGTCGAAGAGTGTCCGGCGCACACGTCGTCAGGCGTGGGCGACGCTCTCGGCACCGCGCAGACGGTCACCTGTGGCCGTTCGGAATCTATCCCGCAATCTCCTCGGCGGCGAACACCTCACGGAGTCGGTCTTCGTCCTCGGGCGAGAGGTTCGTCTCGATTATCTGGAACTCGTCGTCCGACAGTTCCGCCTTGATTCGGTCCATCTGCGCGCCGCGGGACAACAGGAACAGCGCGGAGGTTCCGGGTTCGACCGTGTTCGCGACCTCTTTGATGAACGAGTCGTCGACGCCGATATCGGTGAACTTCCCGCTGAGCGCGCCCGTCACCGCTCCGACCGCCATCCCGAGCCACGGCATCCAGAAGATGACGCCGATGAGAAGCCCCCAGAACGACCCCCCGAGCGCGCCCACGCCGACGAGGCTCTGTGCCTGTTTGACCTTCACCTGCCCGTTCCCTTTTCGAACGGCGATGGCGGCGTCCTCTATCGTAATCAGTTCGCGCTTCTGGAGGTGGTACAGTTTCTCCCGCATGTTCTCCGCGCCGTCCATCGTATCGAACGCGAGTACGACTAGTGAACTCATCTCATCAACTCACTCACACGTAAGCGGGAAACCATAATAAACTGCGTTTACCGCGTCGCTGACTGTCTCGAAGCCGGTAATTCGTCGCGTTCGAAACAGTCAGCCGTCCCTCGAACGAGTGTTTCCCGCGAAGTTCGAGGGATGGCCACCCGACCCGTCACGACCTACGGCTCTATACTCGTCGCCCGCCAACGCTCCGGTATGACTAGTCGGAACTCGTTCACGCCCGCGGAGTGGCGGGCGCTCGCACAGACGCCGGTCGAGGTGATGTTCGGCGTCGTCGTCGCCTCGAACGGCGGCCTGCGGGAGAGCTGAAGACGATTCGTCGGACTCTCCGACACACCGACGAGTTCGGCCCGGAGTCGGAGCTCGTCACCCACGTCGCCGGGTTCGTCCGGGTGAACGCCGACCGGGTGCGACGCGACGCGGAGACGCGAGATTTCACTCGCCCGGTGGCAATCGCTCGCGCGGGCGACCACTGCCGGGAAGCGACGGCAATCGTCCGAGCGCGGGCGATCCCGGCGGAGCGAGACGAGTACGGACGGTTCGTTCGCTGGTGCGCCGAACGGGTCGCGGACGCCGGGGTCGAAGGCGGGATACTCCGACTGGGCGGCCGGCGGGTCAGCCCGGCCGAGCGGGCGTTCATCGACGCCATCGGGGAGACGCTCGCCGTTGCCGATACGCCGAGCGAGACAAGCGGGTGAGCTATCCTATCAAAGCACTCATATTATTTAGTGCTTCGTGACGTTGTATCCCGTATGCGACTCGTTCAGGTGCTGATACCCCGGGGGAGCCGAGAGAGCGTGCTGGAGTCGCTCGACGGACAGGGAGTCGACTACGCCGTCTTCGAGGAGGTCGGCCGGGGCGACTTCGAGGCGATGGTGCAGTTCCCGGTCCCGCCCAGCGGCGTCGAGACGGTGATGGAAAAGCTGACGAACGCGGGCGTCCGAGACGACAGCTACACCATCGTGCTCCCCACGGAGACGGTCGTCTCGCAGCGTCTCTCGGCTCTGAAAGAGCGCTTTCCCGGGCTCAGAATCTCCCGCGAGGAACTCCACGCTAGGGCGGAGGACCTCGCGCCGGCGAACTCGACGTTTTTCAGTTTCCTGATACTCAGCACGGTCATCGCCGCGACGGGACTGCTTCTCGACTCCGCGGCGACGATTATCGGCGCGATGGTCGTGGCCCCGCTGATGGGACCGGCGGTTTCGGCGTCCGTCGGGGCGATACTGGCCGACCAACGGATGGCGACTCGCGGCGTCGTCCTCCAGGTGACGGGCCTCGCGGCGGCCATCGCGACGGCCGCGGTGCTCGGAGTGGTGCTCCAGCAGACGATTCTCATTCCGCCGGGCGTCGATATTCAGGCGATACCGCAGGTCGCAGAGCGAACCAGTCCGAACGTCCTGTCGCTGTTTCTCGCGTTGGGGTCGGGCATCGCGGGAGCGATAAGCATCATGCGCGGGTCCGGGTCGACGCTCGTCGGCGTCGCCATCGCCGTCGCGCTCGTCCCGCCGGCGGCGACATCTGGGCTGGGTATCGCGTTCGGACTCCCCGCGGTCGCCGTCGCGGGCGCGGTGCTCGTCGTCGTCAACCTCCTCGCCATCAATCTCTCGGCGCTGATTCTGTTCTACCTGTCGGGGTTCAAACCGCTCGACGCCGACGAGCGGGAGGGCGTCAGAACGTCGGTCGCCACCCGAATCGCCGTCATCGGTGTGGGTATCGCCGTGCTCTCGCTCGTCCTCGCCGGGGTGACGTACGCGTCGTTCCAGACCGCGTCGTTCGAGCAACAGACGCAGGCCGAACTCCAGCGGCAGTTCGACGAGGCGGACATCGAGGGCGTCGAACTCGTCAGCGTCACGGTCGACTACCGGCCCATCGATTACCTCCTCGGGAACCAGCCGCGAGTCGACGTGCTGGTCGGGATTCCGCGGGACCTGCAAGCTCCGCCCGACCTCGCACAGCGGTTCGACGACCAACTGACCGCGGAGTTGGGCCGGGACGTGGTCGTCAGAGTCGGCTTCGTGGAAGCGCAGGTCTCCGACGAGGACGCCGAGCTACTCATCAACGGCGACGCGTTCGGGCTGTGGGAGTTCACCGACGTCGACGGCCTCGACAAGTTCGACGCGCTCGTCGACCGCTATCCGGAGCTGTTCGACCAGTTCGAAGCGACCGGCGAGCGAGTCCCCATCACGCTCATCCCCGGGAATCACGACTACGAACGCGTGGCGAAGGACGCACCGAACGAGGAGACGTGGTTCCAACGGCTCGTCACACCAGCGCCGGGGCGGGGAGACGATATTCCGTCCCGGACGGTCGTCCGACCGACCACCGAATCAAGCGGCGCGGCCGCAACTAACCCGAGTGGCGGTGACGCGACGACCGAGGCTCCGAGGCGTCCGGTGCGCAGAGAGGTTTATCGAACGGGACGTGGTATCGAGGACGATGGACTCTGACGCGAACGCGCACGTTCTCGACGAGGGGGTGGCGAGGACCGATTCGGCGAGCGGGCTGGCGTACTGGGGGCCGGCCGTGGCGGTGAGTCTCGCGATGTTCATCGGGGTCATCGACTCGACACTGATGAACGTCGCGATTCCGTCTATCGTCACCGACCTCGACACGACCGTCACGGTCGTCCAGGGCGCGATTTCGTTCTACGCGATGGTCATGGCGGCGCTGATTCTCCCCGGCGGCAAGCTGTCGTCGATGTACGGGGTTCGACGGCTGATGACCGCGACGCTCCTCGTGTACGGCGTCGGGACGACGCTGGCGGCGCTGAGTTGGAACGTCGTCGTGCTCTACGTGGGCTGGTCGGTCATCGAGGGGGCCGCCGCCGCCGTGTTGCTCCCGCTGACGTTCACCGTCCTCCTCGTCAGCTACGAGGGCGCGGACCGGGCGAAAGCTCTCGGCATCCTCGCCGGCGTGAACGCGGCGGGTGCCGCCTTCGGGCCGCTTTTGGGCGGCGCGGTCACGACGTTTGCGAGTTGGCGCTGGGGGTTCGGCATCGAGGTGCTAATCGTCCTCGTCGCGCTCGCGTTCGTCAGGTATCTTCCGGAGGCGTCCCTGAACGAGACGCCGACGAAACTGGACATCGGCGGCACGCTCCTCTCGGTGGCGGGGACGACCGCCCTCGTCGCCGGCGTCCTCTTGGCCGGGCGGTACGGCTGGCTAGCGGCCCGCCGACCGTTCGCCGTCGGCGGCGTGCAACTGGACTCGTTCGGCGCGTCTCCGACCGTCTGGCTCGTCGGCATCGGCGTCGGCGTCTTCTCGGCCTTCGTCCAGTACGAGCGCCGCGTCGAGCGCGAGGGCGGGTCGCCGCTCGTCCCGGTCCGCCTCCTGTCGAACGGGGCGTTCACCGCCGGCATCGCCACGAACGCCGTTCGGTCGCTGGTCCTCGCGGGGTTCATCTTCGTCGTCCCGGTCTTCCTCCAGACCGGGGCCGGGTACACCGCGTTCGAGACCGGCGTCGCGATGCTCCCGTTCTCGGTTGCGACGTTCGTCGCGTCCGTCTTCACGACCGGCTGGCGGCGGTTCGTCGCGCCGAAACTGCTGGTTCAGGCCGGCGTCGTCCTCATGGGAATCGGCGTGCTCGCGCTCGCGTCGCAGACGGCGCTGGACGCGACAGTCGCACAGCTCGCCGTGCCGATGGCGCTCGTCGGCCTCGGGCTCGGCCTCGTGATGGCACAGCTCATCGATATGACGCTCTCGGCGGTCGACCAGCGGGACTCGGCGGCGGCGTCCGGGCTGTTGAACGCGACGATGATGCTCGGCTACTCGTTCGGGACCGCTATCGTGGGCACGTACCTGCTCAGGCGGTTCTACGACGGCGTCGTCGACGGCGTGTTGGCCGCCGCGGGCGCGAGCGTGTCAGCGAGCGAGCGAGGGGCGCTCGTCGCCGCGCTGGAAACCGCCGCCGAGACGGCGACCGAAGGGACCCAACGGGCGTTTCTCGCCGGCCTCACGCCGGCGCAACGGGAGCTACTGGCCGAGGTGTTCGACGCCGCGATAGTGCAGGCACAGCGGGCGACGCTGTTCCTCCTCGCCCTGTTCGCGTTGCTCGTGCTCCTCGTTTCGACGCTGCTACCGGACGAAGGGACCAGCGGCGACCCGTGAGCCGTGAGTACGGCGTCGCTCGCTGCCGTCGCTCTCATCGCTGTCGTCGTCGTGACCAACAGTGCGTCGAATGAGCAGACTGGCGGGAGAGACCGCCATTCGAGATATCCGTTCTGATAATATTACTCTAAGTAATATAGTATATATTTAGAAATATTGAACTCTGAATTTCTGAGAGATACCACCTTAAATACCGTATATAACCTTCTAAATCATAAATTTTAGAATTTGTGAAATGTTTACCAGATATAGTCGTGTTACATTCGAACATAACCATATTGATTCAGAGACACTTTTGAAATAGTTATATTTGAAGAGTTGTGTTTATTCGATAGTATTATATGATATTCCAGACAGCCTGTATCGCCTAATTATCGGACGTGAATCCGTATTTGGTAGTAGTATGATATTTGAGGGAATCAGGGGCCACAGCAGGACGGACAGAGAGGCGAACACTCGATGACGAGGGGGGTCGGGATAACGCGACAGCGGGTGAGTACAGTCGTGTTGGCGTTGGTAACGGTGATGTCGCTCGTCGCGTGGGTACCGGTCGGCGCGGCGCTGACGATATCTGACCCGCCGTCACCGACGGCGACGAACGAGTGAGCGCGTCGGCGAGCGCGAACCCGAAACCGTTCCGAGTCAGGACGAGAAGATAGTCCGAGAGAGAATCCGGCGTCAGCGCTTCTCGCGCGCGGCTTCGACCGACGCGAAGAAGCCGAAGTACGCGACGACGCCCGCACCCATACAGAGGTAGAACGCCCACTGCGGCCCGTCGAGAACGTCGAACAGGACCGAAACGACCGTCACCCACGCCAGGGCGAACAGCAGGTCGGTTAGCATCCCCGAGCGGTGTTCGCGCACGTGGGTGCGAATCGTCTCCGCGAGGCTCATCGGCGGTCCCCTCCGTCGGGAGTCGCGGGCGACGTGGTCGTCGTCGCGCGGGTGGTGGCCGTTCTCGCGTGGGTCGTGTCCGTTCTCGCGTGGGTCGCGTCGTACATCGGTTACGCGTCCGCTTCTGCTTCCGTTTCCGCGTCCTTTTCGTGGACGTCGACGACGAGCACCGGGAGCCGCGTCCGCCGGAGGACGCGTTCGGTCACGCTCCCGAGGACGACCCGGGAGAGACCGGAGCGGCCGTGCGAGCCCATCACGACGAGGTCGATGTCGTTGTCCTCGACGAACTTCCTGATGGCTCGCGCCGGTTCGCCCGGGACGACGTGTTCCCGGACGGCCAGTCCGTGTTCGGCGGCGGCGTCGGCGACGTAGCCCGTGGCCGCGTCGGCCGCGTCCTTCACTTCGGGCATGTCGTCGAGGTGGCCCTGCCGGATGCGGTCGACCTGCTCCGTTCCCAGCGAGTAGCTTGTGGCGTCGACGTCGACGACGTACAGCGCGTGGACCGTCGCGCCGTACTTCGAGGCGAGGTCGACCGCCTGTTCGACGGCGTACTCCGCCGCGTCGCTTCCGTCAGTCGGAACGAGGATGTGTTCGTACATTGGTTAATCGTCCGCGGGGGACTGGCCCCCGTCGGCGCTCATGACGACGTCTTCTGCGGACTGTTGCTGGCCCATCGGTTCGGGGCTGTGACACTGCCGGACCATCTTCTTGATTCGCTCGGGCGGTTCGTCAGTCGCCATCGAGACGGCGATGGTGACGACGAACACGAGCGGCGTGCCGACCAGCGCCGCGCCGATGGCCGGCACGAACTCGGCGAAGAGGTCGCTGAAGTGGAAGATGAGGTCGTTGACCACGGCGGCGACCCAGAGCGTGAGGCCGACGCTCATGCCCGCGAGCGCGCCCTGACGGTTGGTGTTCTCCCACCAGAGACCGAGGAAGAACATCGGGAACAGCACGATGGCCGCAAGGGAGAACGCGAGCGCGACCAGTTCGCCGACGAGCGCCGGCGGGTCGAACGCGGTTACCGTCACGATGATGCCGAGCGCGACGATGGTCGCGCGACCGACGAACACCTGCTGACGCTGGGTCGCGTCGGGGTTGATGATGTTCGTGTAGATGTCGTGAGAGACGGCGGACGAGGCGGTGATGAACAGCCCCGCCGTCGTGGCGATGGCGGCGGCGATGCCGCCGGCGGCGACGAGGCCGACGAACCACGTCGGCAGGTTCGAAAGCTGCGCCGCGAGCACCACGATGAGGTCGCCCTCACCGCCGCTCATGCCGCCGTTGGCCGCGAACGTCGGGCCGTACTGGGAGGCGTCGTAGAGGTCGACGCCGAACGCCGCCAGCGCCGGGGCGCTCCAGTACAGGAGCAGGATGAAAAACAGCCCCCAGACGGTCGACTGCCGCGCCGTCTTCTCGTTTTCGACGGTGTAGAACCGCACCAACACGTGCGGGAGCCCGCAGGTGCCGAAGATGAGCGAGAACGCCGTGGCAATCCAGAGGTAGAACCCGGCGTTGGCGAACGGCTCGGAGAACTCGGTGGAGAGTTCGCCGATGAGTTGGCCGTATTCGATGTGCGGGAGGACCGTCGAGTAGCCGCCGGTGAAGCCGACGACGTAGACGGCCGTCAGGAACGCGATGATGAGGATGACGTACTGGACGGCCATGTTCTTCGTCGCGCCCATCATGCCGGAGATGGTCAGATAGCCCACCGTAATCGCCATCATCACGATGACCATCGTGACGTAGTCGGTCCCGAAGACGTACAACCCGACGAGACCCATCCCGCGGGCCTGCCCGACCGAGTAGACGAACCCGATGAGGATGGTCGTCAGCGCGCCGATTGCCCGCGCCGTGTCGGAGTTGAATCGGTCGCCGACGAAGTCGGGTGCGGTGTACTTCCCGAACCGGCGCATCTGCGCGGCCAGGAAGATGAGCAGGACGAAGTAGCCGGCCGTCCAGCCGATGATGAACGCGAGCCCGTAGAAGCCCGAGAGGGCGACGAGCCCCGCTAACCCGAGGTACGAGGCCGCAGACATCCAGTTCGCACCGATGGCCATCCCGTTTTCGATGTTGCCAATCGACCGGCCGGCGACCCACATCCCCTCCGTGTCGGCGACTTTGAACACGTAGCCGATGGCGAGAAACAGAGCCAACATCCCGACGACCATGATGGCCGGCACGAGTTTGAACGAGATGTTGAGCGCCTCGGGGAGCAGGTCTCCCGACTGGAGGAACACGCTCGCGGTCATTCGACGCGCCCCCCGTCGGCGACGGCGGCCTCGCTCTCACTCTTCGAGCGCGTCTGCGAGGCCGTGTGGTCGATGCCGTACCGCTCGTCGAGCTGGTCGCGCTTGCGCGAGTAGATGAACGCGAGCACGAGCGAACTCGTCGGTGACAACACGGCGACGAGGAAGTAGTGCAGCGGGAAGCCGATGACCGGGAGCTGTGCGGTCATCGTCGCCGGTGCGAAGTAGGTGAGCACCGGCGGTCCGAACGTGAGCAGCGCCCACGCGATAAAGCCGGTCCAGATTACTTTCAGGTGGTCTCGCATGAACGGGGTGCTCGGCTTCAGCAGGTTCACCTCCCGCGACAGGTAGTCTATCTCGTCGTGTCTCGGAGCCGTACTCCGGTCGGTGCTCGCGTCGTGTGAGTCAATCTCTGACTCGGTTGATTCGCGTGACATAGATTGGTTGGTCGTCTCGTAGTTACGCACGATACGCCCGCCGAGTGGGGATTCAGTCGCCCCGCGCGCGGACCTTCGCCGCGATTTCCTCGACGATGTCGGGGTTCCGCAGCGTCGAGGTGTTCCCCAGTTCCGCGCCGTTCGCCACGTCTTCGAGCAGGCGACGCATGATTTTGCCCGAGCGCGTCTTCGGCAGTTCGGGCGTGAACACGACCTGTTCGGGGCGGGCGATGGGGCCGATGGCGTCCTCGACGCCCTCGACGATGCGCGCGCGGAGGTCCTCGCCCTCCTCGTACCCGTCTTCGGTGATGACGTAGGCGTAGACGGCCTCGCCTTTCACCTCGTGGTTGCCGCCGACGACCGCCGCCTCCGCGACGCCCTCGACGCCGACGATGGCCGACTCGATTTCCATCGTCCCGAGGCGGTGGCCCGAGACGTTGATGACGTCGTCGACGCGGCCGAGCACGGTGATGTAGCCGTCGTCGTCGACTTTCGCACCGTCTTCGGGGAAGTAGACCCAGTCGTCGGGGTCGTCGCTGTCGGTGTCGGAGTACTCCGCCCAGTATTCGGAGATGTAGCGCTCGTCGTTGTCGTAGAGCGTCCGGAGCATCCCCGGCCACGGCTTGTTCACCGTGAGGTAGCCCGCCCGGCCGGGTTCGACTTCGTCGCCGTCGGTGTCGACGATTTGGGCGTCGATGCCCGGCAGCGGCGGCCCGGCGGACCCGGGTTTCATGTTCTTGACGCCCGGTAAGGTCGTAATCATCATCCCGCCGGTCTCGGTCTGCCACCACGTGTCTACCACCGGGCAGTCCTCGTTGCCGATGTGCTCGTAGTACCACTTCCACGCGCGCGGGTTGATGGGTTCCCCGACGGTCCCGAGCAGGCGGAGACTCGACAGGTCGCGCGATTCGGGGTATTTGCTGCCCCACTTCATAAACGCGCGAATCGCCGTCGGAGCCGTGTAGAAGATATCGACGGCGTACTTCTCGACGAGTTCCCACATCCGGTCGCGGTTCGGGAAGTCGGGCGTGCCCTCGTACATCACCGTCGTCGAACCGAGCGCGAGCGGCCCGTAGACGATGTACGAGTGGCCCGTAATCCAGCCGATGTCGGCCGAACACCAGTAGGTGTCTTCCGTCTCGATGTCGAGGACGGCGTGAGAGGTCCACGTCGCGTAGGAGAGATAGCCGCCGGTGGTGTGTTTGACGCCCTTCGGTTGCCCCGTCGTGCCCGACGTGTACATCAGGAACAGCATATCCTCGGCGTCGCGTTCGACCGGCGCGACGCGCTCGCCGCCCTGTTCGTCGAGAAGAGTATCCCAGTCGTGCTGGTTGCCCTTCAGGTCGTGGTCGAAGCCGTCGTCACCCAGTCGGTCGACGACGACCGTGGCATCGACGCCGTGGTCGACGCTGTCGAGTCCCTCGTTGGTTTTGTCGAGGTGGTCGAGCGGGTCGCCGCGGCGGTAGTAGCCGTCGCAGGTGACGAGGAAGCGGGAGTCCGCGGCGTTCATCCGCGTCGCCAGCGCCTCGGCGGAAAAGCCGGCGAAGACGACGTTGTGGGGCGCGCCGATGCGGGCGCACGCGAGCATGGCGATGGGGAGTTCGGGAACCATCGGCATGTAGAGCGTGACTACGTCGTCCTCCTCGACGCCGAGGTCGCGCAGGGCCGCCGCGAACTCGTTCACCTCGCGGTAGAGGTCCTGATACGTGTACGTCCGCGTCTCGCCGTGTTCGCCCTCCCACTTGATGGCGACGCGGTTCTTGTCCCCGTTTTCGACGTGGCGGTCCACGCAGTTGTAACAGGCGTTCAGTTCGCCGCCGGTGAACCACTCGTAGAACGGCGGATTCGAATCGTCCAGTACCTCGTCGTAGTCGGCGTCCCAGTCGAGCAGGTCGGCCGCGCGCTCCCAGCAGTCGGGCCAGTTCTCCTCGAACTCGTCGTAGATGTCGGGGTCCGAGACGTTCGCCTGCGCGACGAACTCCTCGGTGGGTTCGAACTCGTCTTGTTCTGCCAGCCGTGCCTCCAGTTCAGCGTCACCCTGTGCCATAGTACGTGCTAACGAGTCTCGACAAAGGGCATAAGTAGGATAACTAATTATCGAAAGTTAACACCACGAATATACATAATAGTCTGTGAGCACGTGTATAGGCTTCAGAGCCACAGATGAACGGTTCATACTATTGTCCATAAATTTTGGTAATCTATCAATCAATAACGGACGTTCGTGTGCTAATTCGTCGCACGCCTAAGGGTCTAGGGTCGAAGCGCGTTCGTCGGTGTCGTCGTCGAAGAACGCGGTCATGAGTTTCTGCTGTGCGGTTCGGAGGTGCTGGTGGAGCGTCGGTGACGAGATATCTATCGAATCAGCGAGGTCTTCGGCGGTACTGCCGCGGGGCCACTCGAAATAGCCGGCGAGGTAGGCCGCCCGCAGGACGGACTCTTGCTTGTCGGTGAGTCGCGCC
Source organism: Haloferax sp. Atlit-109R (assembly GCF_003665865.1). Lineage (NCBI taxonomy): Archaea > Methanobacteriati > Methanobacteriota > Halobacteria > Halobacteriales > Haloferacaceae > Haloferax > Haloferax sp. Atlit-109R. Next base: position 165,560 of record NZ_QPLO01000003.1, on the reverse strand, counting down.
ACGAGCGATTCCCGGAAGTCGGCGGTGTTTCGCGTGGGCCGTTCGACCTCCTGTTTCGCGACGAGTTCGGTGGCGGGATAGGCGTCGGTCAGGTCGGACAGCACGTCTCGGAGCGGCGTTTCGTTCGAGAACTCGCCGACGAAACGGGCGACGCCGTCCTCCGCGACGAACCGCGAGACGGTGCCGTCGTAGGAGGTGAGCGTCGTAATCGTCGACCCCGCCGAGAGCGCGACTTCGAGGAGGGACTCCGTCCCTCGGTCGCGAATGAGGCGGATGTGCTCGACGGCGTCCGTCGTTTGCAACTCGTCGAACACCGCGTCCGTCGTCGCCTCCCGGACGGTGAGGAAACACAGCAACGACCGCTCTTCGATGGGGACGACGCCGCGGAGCCGAATCGAACAGCCGAGGGCCGCGGAGAGTCGAACGAGCACGTCCTGCTCGTCCGAGGATTCGAACTCCAGTTGGACGACCGTGTCTGCCAGCAGTAGCTTCCGACGCTCGGCGGCGGCGATTGCCTGTCCGACGTGGCGACCCAGCGTCACCAGTACGTCCGCCTCGACGTCGGGAACCGCTTGGCCGTCGAGCGCGACGTAGAGCGCTCCATAGGCGGTGTCGCCGTGCGCCAGCGGAACGACCGCAATCGGCACGGGTTCCGAGTTCGGGAGCGAGTCGGGACGCACCGTCTGTACGTCGCGGGTGTCGCACGCGCGTCGAGTGAAGTCGGTGCCGCGACCGGCGAGCGACCCCCGGACCGCTTCGAGCGACGTCTCGTCGAGACCGGCGGCGGTGCGCGACGTTCGCGCGTCGGTTTCGCCCGATTCAATCCAAGCGAAACGGTAGCGGTCTGAATCGGTGAGCCGGTCACAGACGGCCTGTTCGACCTCGCTTCGGGTGTTCACCGCCGAGAGCGCCGACCCGACGCTTCGCGCGGCTTCGATGACCTGACGCGTTCGGTCGGGGTCGCCGCTGACGGCGCGCCCGTCGCTGTCGGCAGGGGCCGGCGAAAGCGCATCGAGCACCTCGTCTTCGCTCGGTTCACCGAGGAGCGGCGCGAGGCTCTCGATGCGGTCCCAGCCGCCGATTCGCATGACGACGCTCGGCGGGATGCCGTCGGCGAGCATCGTTCGGGCGAAGTGCCGTCGCAGGTCGCGAGTCGAAACCTCCGCCAGTTCCTCGCGGCCGGTCTCCTCGGCGGCGCGCGTGCCGACCGACGCCACGAGCATCTGGAGACGCCGCGGCGTGACCGGAAGCACTCGCTCCGTCTCGTCGATGCCGGTCGCCGTGACGTACTTCCGAACGTCGTGTTCGACCTCGCTCGGCAGATACGCCTCTCGTCCGTCGGTCGGGACGGCGACGAAGTAGAGCTCCGTTCCCCCGTGTCGCCGCTGAGTCACGTGTGCGGGTTCGAACCGGCTCATCTCGGCCGGCGTGAGGCCGACTTCCGCGCCGAGGCGGAGCACGAGGTCCTCGCGGTACGTCTCGGTCGCCCGGCGCAGTCGCTCGTACCCGCCCGCCGACAGCGGCGTCGGTTCGGAGTTTTCGTCCCGCATCCGTTTCGCAACACTGTCGATAAGCGAACTAAAGCTTCCGATGAGAGCACAGAACCGACATGGTGAAAGCGACAATCGGCGTGGAAGTCGCTCCCGAACGATAGTAACTGCGTTTCGCTTAGAGAGAACTGTCCGAAACGTCGTCAGCCGTCACGGACGATGGATTCGAGTTCACCGACGATTTCCGGGTTCTGGAGCGCGGACGTGTCGCCGAACTCCTCGCCGTTGGTGATGTTTTCGAGGAACCGGCGCATAATCTTCCCGGAGCGCGTCTTCGGGAGGTCGGGCGTGAAGACGACGGCGTCCGGCGTGGCAATCGGCCCGATGCGCTCGCGGACGTGTGCGGCGATGCGCTCGCGGAGGTCGTCGTCCCCGGAGACGCCCGTCTCCAGCGTGACGTAGGCGTGGATGCCGCCCGCCTCGGCGTCGTCGACGCTGACGACGGCGGCTTCGACGACGCCCGCGACGCCGACGATGGCCGACTCGATTTCCATCGTCCCGAGGCGGTGGCCCGAGACGTTGATGACGTCGTCGACGCGGCCGAGCACGGTGATGTAGCCGTCGTCGTCCACTTTCGCGCCGTCGCCGGTGAAGTAGTGCCAGCCGTCCACGTCGAGTTTCGCCGCCTCCTCGCCCCAGCGGTGGCCGTGTCGCAGGGCGAGCGGCATCCCGGGCCACGGGCGCGTGAGAACGAGATAGCCGGCCTCGTTCACGGGAACCTCCTCGCCGCGGCCGTCGACGACCCGCGCGCCGACGCCCGGGAGCGGCGGTCCGGCTGAGCCGGGTTTCATCTTCTCGACGCCCGGCAGAGTCGTAATCATCATCCCGCCGGTCTCGGTCTGCCACCAGGTATCGACGATGGGACAGTTCCCGTTGCCGATGTGTTCGTAGTACCAGTGCCACGCGCGCGGGTCGATTGGTTCGCCGACGGTTCCGAGCAGGCGGAGGCTCGACAGGTCCCGCGACGCCGGGAGCGACGTGTCCCACTTCATGAACGAGCGAATCGCCGTCGGGGCCGTGTAGAACACGTCGACGGCGTTCTCCTCGATGAGGTCCCAGATGCGGTCGCGCTCCGGGTAGTTCGGCGTCCCCTCGTACATGACCGCCGTCGCCCCGAGCGCCAGCGGCCCGTAGACGACGTACGAGTGGCCGCTAATCCAGCCGATGTTCGCCGTACACAGATACGTGTCCTCGGGGTCGAGGTCCAACACCGTCTGCGACGTCCACGCGACGTGGGCGAGGTAGCCGCCGGTGACGTGTTCGACCCGCTTCGGTTCGCCCGTGGTTCCCGACGTGTGGATGAGAAACAGCACGTCGTCGGCCGCCCGCTCGACCGGGGCGACCTCCGCGCCGGCGTGGGCGTCGACCAGTTCGTCGTAGGTGTGCTGTCCCGCGCCGAGGTGTTCGGTCTCTCCGAGGTGCTCGACGACCACCATCTCTTCGAGGTCGTGGGCGGCCTTGAGACGGGCGTCGTCGGCCTTGCTCTTCAGGAAGATGGCGCTCCCTCTCCGGTAGTAGCCGTCGCAAGTGACGAGGTACGCCGAATCCGCGCTCTCCAGTCGCGTCGCGAGTGCGTCCGCCGACAGCCCCGCGAAGACGACGTTGTGGGGCGCGCCGATGCGGGCGCACGCGAGCATGGCGATGGGGAGTTCCGGAATCATCGGCATGTAGAGCGTGACCACGTCGTCGGCCTCGACGCCCTGCGCGCGGAGCGCGGCCGCGAACTCGTTGACCTCCCGGTAGAGGTCCTGATACGTGTACGTCCGCGTCTCGCCGAGGTGGCTCTCCCACTTGATGGCGACGCGGTTTTTCGCCCCGGCTTCGACGTGGCGGTCCACGCAGTTGTAACAGGCGTTCAGCGTCCCGCCGGCGAACCACTCGAACGGGGGTTCGTCGTCCGGAAGGACCGACTCGTAGGGGTCGAACCAGTCGAGCGTCGCCGCCGCTCGGGCCCAGCAGTCGGGCCAGTTCTCCTCGAACTCGTCGGAGACCGAATCGTCGGTGACGGTGGCCTGTTCGACGAACTGCGGCGACGGCGGAATCTCCTCGTCTTCGGCCATCCTCGTTTCGAAGTCCGGCCCACGACGGTTCGACATACAGGTGGTACGTCGGCCTCATCGCATTAAAACGTTCGTCGGGGTGGGCGACCCGGCGCGTCGAGCGCGTCCGCCAAGCTTCTTGTGTCAGCCAGTCCCAGCCCACGTATGCCGACACCGTCCCCCTTTTCTCGACGCATCGGGAGCGAGCGCGTCGCGGGAACCCGCGAGTCCGTCATCCGGGAGATGACCCGCGAGGCGCACGAACACGACGCCATCAACCTCTCGCAGGGGATTCCCGACGAGGACGAGACCCCCGCGAGCGTGAAGGAAGCCGCCAAAGCCGCAATCGACACGTCGAGCCAGTACACCATCACGTGGGGGCTGCCGGAACTCCGCGAGGCGGTCTCGGAACGCTACGCCGACTGGAAGGGCGTCCGCTACGACCCCGAAACGGAGGTCACCGTCACCACGGGCACGAGCGAGGCCGTCGTCTCGACGCTCCTCGCGCTCTGCGACCCCGGCGACGGCGTCATCTACTTCGAGCCGACCTACGAGAGCTACATCCCCGCCGTCCAGTTCGCCGGCGGCGAGCCGATGCCGCTCGACATCACCGACGGTCTCGAACTCGACGCCGACGCGCTGTGGGACGCCGCCGAGGACGCGTCCATGCTGATTCTCAACCACCCGCACAACCCGACGGGAAACGTCTTTTCGCCCGCCGAACTCGAACTCGTCGCGGAGGTCGCCGCCGAGGAAGACCTTATCGTCGTCACCGACGAGATATACGAGCACATCGTCTACGCCGACGACTACGTCAGCCCCGTCGAAGTCGACGGCCTCGCCGGGCGGACCGTCGTCTGCACGGGGCTGTCGAAGACGTACTCCGTGACGGGTTGGCGCGTCGGGTTCGCGCTCGCGCCCGAACCGCTTTCGGCCGAGTTGCGGAAGGTCCACGACTACACGAGCATCTGCGCGCCGACGCCGTTCCAGCGGGCGGGCGTCGAGGCGCTGTCGCTCCCGGCGGACTACTACGACGACCTCTCGGACGCCTACGAGCGCCGCGGCGAACTGCTGTACGACGGCCTCCGGGAGGTCGGCCTCGACCCCGTGAAACCGGACGGCGCGTACTACATGCTGACGCGCTATCCGGGCGACGCCGACGACACCGAGTTCGCCCACAGACTCGTCCGCGAGGCCGGCGTCGCGGTCGTCCCCGGGAGCAGTTTCTACACCGAGGGCTCCGCCGACTGGGTCCGGTTTACGTTCTCCCGAAACGAGGCGACCATCGAGGAGGCGCTGCGGCGGCTCGACGAGAACCGCTTTTGGTAGCTCGGCGGCGGTCCAGTAGCGGCCTAGTCGGCCAGTGGCCCGCCGTCAGGCGTCGTCCGACGACGCCGGCCCCGACTCCTGCGCCGAGTCCCCGGCGCGCTCGACGCCGCGAATCACGAACCGCGCGCCGGCGTCCGCAACGTCCTCGTAGCCGACCGACCAGCCGTGAGCGTCCGCGATGGTGCGGACGATGGCGAGGCCGAAGCCGGTGCCGTCGTCGGCCGTCGTGAAGCCGGATTCGAAGAGCTTCGGGCGGTCCGCCGGCGGCACGCCGGGACCGTCGTCCTCGACGAAAAAGCCGTCGCGGGTCGCGCCGACCGTGACGGTCACGCCGTCGCCGACGTGTTCGACCGCGTCACCAGACGCAGTCTGGTTGCCCGTGGAACCATGTTCCACGGCGTCGTCGGGAGAATCCCGACTGCCCGTCGAGCCGTGCTCGACGGCGTTTCGAAACAGGTTCTCGAACAGCTGGAGGAGCCGGGTCCGGTCGGCGGCGAACGACGCGCTCGCTTCGATATCGAGCGTCGCGGCCCCGGTTTCGACGTTCGTCCACGCTTCGGCCGCGACGGCGTCGAGCGAGACCGTCTCGTGTTCGTCGACCGTCCCGCCGCGGGCGAGCGCGAGCACGTCGGCGATGATTTCGCCCATGCGCTCGTGAGCCGCCTCGATTCGCTCGACGTGGTCCGGGTCGGGGCGGTCGGCCTCCTTCACCAGTTCGAGGTAGCCCTCCGCCACGTTCAGCGGGTTCCGCAGGTCGTGGGAGACGATGTTGGCGAACGTTTCGAGCTGTTGTTCGTGCTTCCGTCGGTCGGTCACGTCCTGGGCGTTGACGACGACGCCGCCGACGACGGGGTCGTCGAGGAGGTTCCGACACCGGACGCCGAAGACGCGCCACCCGCGAGTCGAACTGCGGAACCGGAGTTCGGCGGTGGCGTCCTCGTCGGGGCGCTCCAACGCCTCCCGAAACGTCTCGATGGCGGCGTCCTCGTCGTCGGGGTGGAGGAACCGCCGCAGCGACCGCACCTCGCTCGGGTCCTCGTCGGTCCCGAGCGTCTGGGCGGCCGAGTCGCTCAGATAGGTGACCGAGCCGTCGGCGTCGAGGACGAAGATGAGGTCGGAGGCGTTCTCCGTGAGCGCGCGGAACCACCGCTCGCGGACGCGGCGCTCGGTGATGTCGTGGAGGATGTGCAGGTGGCCGCGAACCGCGTCTCGACCGTCGGTCACGGCCGACCGGTCGACCTCGAAGTGCCGCGCCTCGCCGTTGTCGTCGACGACCCGCAGTTCCCCGCCGGATTCGAGCGCCTCGACGGTCTCCGGGTCGAACGCGTCGGCGACGGGCGAGCCGAGCGGCGGGTGTGAAACGTCGAACAGCGCCCTCGCCGCCGGGTTGCTGTCGGCCAGTCTGCCCTTCCGGTCGACGACGAGGACGGGGTCGGCCATCCGCTCGATGACGAGGTCGCGCGCGATGGGGCTGATGTCGAGGATGCGGTACCGCGAGAGCCCGACGGCGAGCAGCGACGACGTGGCGGCGAACGAGATAGCGATGGGGTTCGCGGGCGAAAACGGTATCAGGAGATAGACCGCGCCGACGACGGCAGGGATGAGGGTTGCGACGAACAGGACCAGCGCCTGCTTCCGGTATATCTGTCGGCTCCGGAGACAGTGGACGCCGAGGACGACGAGCGCGGCTCCGATGGCGACGTAGCTGTAAACCACGTCGACCCAGAACAGCGGCCCGGGAACGACCTCGGTCGCGGTGATTCCGCCGACGGTCGCAAACGACAGCGACTCCCACAGAAGCGCGTGGACGCCGAGGGCGTTCGTCGCCACACCCGCGATGGCAAACGCGGGCCACACGGCGAGCAGCGCGGCGGTCCGCCGCGAGACCCACCGCTCGTAGCCCGCGATTTCGAGGGCGAAAAGCAGGGTGAAAAACACCGACGACTCCGCGGGAATCGGCTCCAGCGCGAACCACAGAAGCCGGGTGAACGGCGAGTCAGCGAGGAGGAGAAACGCCTCGAAAAGCGACCAACAGCCGGCGCTGACCGTGAGGGCGATGAACCACCGACCGCTCGGTTCGTCTCGGTATCGCCACCCGTAGCTCGCGACGCCGGCGGATATCACGGCCGCGAGGAAGAGCGCACCCACGTACGGTGACAACGAGAAGGTCACTACTACGTCGGTAGCCGACTCGGCTACTTAGAGACACCGGCAGTCGGACGGCTGTGGGATTCTCTGACGGGGAGATTCGCGGTCCAAAGCCTCTTAACTGACCGGTTAGTAAGCCCGACAGAAGATGGACGCAGAGACCAGAGCCGAGATACTCGAAGCGACCAATCGGGCGCTCTGCGAACACGGGTACGCCGGCCTCACGGTACAGCGAATCGCGGACGAGGCGTCGGTGACGAGCGCCGCGATTCACTACCATTTCGACACGAAAGAGGAGCTTTTGAACGCGTTTCTCGACGACTTAATCGGGCGGTTCGAGTCGGAGCTGTCGTGTGAGTCGGCCGACCCGCGGACGCGACTGAATACGGTTCTCGACGCGGTGTTCAGCCCGAAGAACCCCGGAGCGGACGGCTTTCCCGTGGCGGTCATGGAACTGAAGGCCCAAGCGCCCTACCACGAACTGTTCCGCGAGCGCTTCCTCGACTTCGACGGCGTGATGCGGGAGGTCGTCGCAGACATCGTCCGCGACGGCGTCGACGGCGGAGAGTTCGACGAGACCGACCCCGAGAAGATTGCGCGGCTCATCACGACCATGAGCAACGGCGCGCACGCCCGCGTCGTCGCGCTCGACGAACACCCCGCAGAGACCCGACGAATCGTCGAGGACGCGCTGGAACTCCACCTCGGCTGGCGGCCGGACGCGAGGGCGGACGAATGAGTCTGTTCAAGGGGCAAGACGAGCTCAACCTCACCGAGGGCGGCATCGTCAAGCCGCTTCTCTACCTGTCGCTACCCATCGTCGTCACGAACCTCCTCCAGACGGCGTACAACCTCGCGGACACGTTCTGGCTCGGCCAGTACTCAACGGAGGCGCTGGCCGCCATCTCGTTCGCCTTCCCGATGGTGTTTCTCCTCATCTCGCTCGGGATGGGGCTGTCCGTCGCCGGAAGCGTCCTCGTCGCCCAGCACACCGGGGCCGAGGAGACGGACAAAGCCGAGTACGCGGCCTCACAGACCGTCACGTTCGCGTTCCTCGGCTCCGCGATGCTCGGCGCGTTCGGCTACCCGCTCGTCCGACCGTTCCTCGATTTCCTCGGGGCCTCGCCGGACGTGTTGCCGGGCGCGACGGCCTACATGCAGGTCATCGCGCTCGGCCTGCCGTTCATGTTCGGCTTCTTCGTGTTCATCTCGCTGATGCGCGGGGCGGGCGACACCATCACGCCGATGCTCGTGATGTTCGGGACCGTCGTCCTCAACGTCGTCCTCGACCCGTTTTTCATCAACGGATGGGCACTCGGGCCGGTACAGTTCCCCCGACTCGGGATTCAGGGCGCGGCCATCGCCACCGTCATCTCGCGAGTCCTCGCGATGGTCGTCGGCATCGCCATCATGGTGTCGGGGTCCAGAGGCATCCAAATCCACCTCACTGACATGCGCCCGGACTTCCGATATCTGCGGAAGATTCTCCGCATCGGCATCCCCGCCAGTGTCGAGGGGACGGGTCGCGCGCTCTCTATCAACGCGCTTCTCATCGTCGTCGGGCTGTTTTCGACCTCCGTCGTCGCGGCGTTCGGTATCGGGACCCGCGTGTTCTCGGTCATCTTCCTCCCCGCTATCGCCGTCGCCCGCGGCGTCGAGACGATGTCCGGCCAGAACATCGGCGCGGGGAAGTACGACCGCGCGGAGCAGGCGAACTACGTCGCCGCCAAGGGGCTGTTTTTCGTCCTCGGCCTGCTCGGCGTCGCCATCTTCTTCGTTCCCGAACCCATCGTTTCGGTGTTCACCACCAACGCCGAGGTGCTCGACGTGGGCGCGGAGTTCCTGCGATACGTCTCGCTGTCGTTCGGCTTCATCGGCATCATGCGGGCGTTCACCGGCGGCTTCCGGGGTGCGGGCAAGACCCTCATCGCCGCGGTGATATCGGTCGTCACGCTCGCCGGCATCCGGCTTCCGGTCGCCTTCGTCGCGTCGCAGGGGCTCCTGCCGACCGACGTCTGGTTCCTCGGGAGCACCGACGTTCGGGGCATCTGGATCGCCTTTTTCGTCTCGAACGTCGTGGGCGCGGCCATCGCGTGGCTCTGGTTCCGCCGGGGGACCTGGCGCGAGGGCGACGTCCGCGGGACGCCGGCCGGCGGCGAGTTGGAGAACGACGACGTGGAGCTATCGAGCGGGATGGACTGAAAGGCGGGTCGCTGTCGCGGACCCGCCGGGTATCGACCACCGAGAACCGGGCGACCACGGCCGCAAATCGGGTCGGCGGGCGAACACCACCGTGTCCGGAGTAAATCGAAGCTCCAGTTGTCGTCGGAGATAACGGGAGGCGACGAACTGTCGACCGGTGACCGCGAACGACCCGTTCGAAGGTGTGTGCCGCAGCAGAGACGATACTATCTGTGTCGCGTTGTTACCGATAGCTCTATCATGTTCGCGTCTCAAATTTGAGAGGGCAGAGTCGAGGCGGCCGTGACGGCTCGCGAGACTCCCCCAGCGGGCCAGCGCCGGCACGGTCGGTTCCGGCGGAGGGAAGCGTTGATAACGACCGCTCGAATAGGGGCGAGTGAATGCCCGCAGACTCTTTAGAGACGTTACTGGACAATCCGGCGATGCGGGAGGCGGTCTCGGTCGTCGTCGAACGGTCGAAACGGGGGACCGAAGAACTCCGCTGGTGCGACGTGAACGACGCGCTGTCGAGCGGTCAGTGGGGCCGCCTCATCGAGCGCGGCGTCCTGACCGACGCTGCCGCCGGCGGCTTCGTCCTGTCCGACCCGGACCGAATCGCCTCGAAACTGCAATCGCGCGACCCCGGCGTCGAGGGCGGGAGCGACGACGCCGATTCGTCGTGGTCTCGGTGGGACAGACTCGGCGCGCTCGGCGTCGTCGTCCTGTTCGCCGGCTACTGGAACGCCGGCGTTCGAAACGCGGTCGCCGGCATCGACAACGTCGTACTCGGGGCGCTGGCGCACTCGATACCGTTCTACGCCGTGGTCATCGTCCTCGCCGCGGCGACCGGCCTCTACTCGACCGTGATGCAGGACCGACTGAAGGACACGGAACTCCTCGAACGCCACCAAGCCCGGATGGACGACCTGAAGTCGCGCCGGGAGGCGGCGAAAGAGCGCGGCGACGACGACGCGCTCGAACGCATCGAGGCGGAGCAGATGGAGGCGATGGGCGACCAGTGGAGCGTCATGAAAGCGCAGTTCAAGCCGATGGTCTGGATAATGCTCGTCACCATCCCGGCGTTTCTCTGGATGCGCTGGAAGGTCCGCGGCGGCCACGTCGCCGCCGGCTCCGCGCACGTGATTCTCCCGCTCGTCGGCCGGGTGGGCTGGCAGGACGCCGTCTTCGGCCCCATGCCCGCGTGGATTGTCTGGTACTTCCTCTGTTCGTTCGCCGCCAGACAGCTCTGTCAGAAGTTCCTCGGTATCGACCCCTCCGGGACCGCTCGCTCGGACTCGGAGTCCACGACCTCGTCCTGAGCGACGCGAACTGCCCCTCGAAACTCGCATCGAGGAGGTTGTGACAACCCCTAAGTGATTTTCAAATCGGTTCGTATAAACCGACGCCGCGACGAGAGTTCGACATGGACCGCGAGGAATCCGAGCGGCGAGAGTCGAGCGGCTCGCCCGCGACGACGCCCGAACTCGTCGAAAGCGAAATCGAGGCGCTCGTCGAGTACGTCGAAAACGGTCGGGCACGCGGAGCGCCGAGCGGACGCCGCAACAGGGGCGAGAACCGCGACGGCGACGGGGACGGTGGAGGCGGAGACGGGGGCGAAGGCGAAGGCGACGACCCCGGCGACCGAAACGGCGACGCGCTCGACCGTGAGGCGGCGATAGAGCGCTTCCGCGGGCCGGACGAGGTGCTCACGCGAGTCGTGCCGCACGCGGGCTACCTCGAAATCCACAAGCGCGCGCCGTGCGCCGAGGGCTGTCCGTCGTGCCCGCACGGGCCGGCCGTCTACCACGTCCGGTGGGAGCGCCACCCCGGCGGAGAGGACCGGCTCCATTGGATTCTCATCGGCCCCGAGGTCGGCGCGAACTGAGTTTCCGTCGCCGGCTCCGGGGTCGGCTCAGCTGTCGCCCGCCGCGGTTGAGCGCCACCCGCGAGTCGGACTGCACCCGCGCACCAGTGCACCAGCGCTCGCAGGGGAGACGCATCGCTCGCGTTGTGGAGCATTCGAGTCACTCTTGCGCGGGAAGGCGTGTCTGTGTCGCGTCGAACAGCCGGGCGACGAGCGGCCGCGAAGCGGGTCAGGGGGTGGCCACGCGCGAGCGCGACGTGCGTCGTGACGACGCAGCCGCCCGCGACGACGCCGACCCACATCAGGAGGTGACCCGCGCCGGGGTCGAACGACACGCCGACGAGCCACGGTCCGACGAGGGTACCCGCGGACTTCGTGGCGTCGGAGGGGCCGCCACGCGCCGCGAGCGTAACGGGCCGGGACAGGCGACGCCCAACAGGAGGACGCTGACGACGGCGTCGGCGTCGTCCGCCGGGGCCGCGGAACACGACGGCCGCGACGGCGAGCGCCGCCGCCGACGCGAGGTCGGCGCCGAGCGTCGTTCGCGCGAGCGAGCGTTCGACCGGCAATCGCGGCTGCGGACTCGTCATGGCTGTCGACCGCGCACCCGCCGACGCGATGCCGAAACAAGGGGGAGTGCGCCGGATGGGGTGTCGCGTGTCGAAGCGGTCAACGGTGGCGACACCGGGCAGGCTAAACCACCGAAGGGGCTGTCAGATCGAAGACGACGGATAGCAGTTGGCCGCTTCGTGGCCGTGAAACACGGCAATCGGTGGTTTGGCGTGGATGCTTATAGTCTTTTTCAAGGACTAATGTTTCGAAACAGCCGACAACCACTTAGTGATTGCCAAACCGAAAACGACACCGCGGCTGCCCGACCACACCACACCGATGAACCGCGCTTCCGTCGCCCGTTTCACTCGTCTCGTCACCGCAGTCGGGGCCGCCTTCGTCCTCGCCGGACTCGCCGTGCAGGTCACGACGCTTCGACTCGGAGTTCCGCACCTCCAGTGGGGGCTCCGAGCCGCGAGCGACGCCGAGGTGTTGGGCGTCGGCCTCTGGTGGGTCGCCGTCGCCACCCGCCTCGTCGGGCCGCGGCGCACCCAACGACGTGTCGGCCGGGAACGCGACCCGACGCGGCAGGCGGTCTACGTCACTCGCGGACTGCTCGACGCGCTGTTGGACCGGGCCGCGCGGGCCGAACCGAGCCGCGAATCGCTGTCGCTCGGCACGACCGCCGCGGGCGAGTTAGACGGGGCGGAGTCGCTCGACGCGACCCGACCGGTGTTCAGCCATTTCGTCCACCCGAGCGCCGGCGCGGCGGTCCGGGGCGTCTTCGGCGTCGACCTCTCGACCGCGCCGGGGCGGACGCCGGGGCAGTTCGTCTCGCACCCGTGGGGACCGCTGGCGGCGACGAAGCGCGACACGCTCCGCGAGGTCGTCCTCGTCGCGGTCCCGCCGTGGGACGACGACTGCGTGGCCGCGTTCGACCGTGCGGGGCGGCGGCGTCCGCTCCGCGTCGTCGACGCCGAACCGTGCGAGTCGTTCGACGAGGCGATTTCGGCGGCCGGTCCCGCGGCGTCTCCGCCGACCTCCTCGGCGGCGGACGGATAGTCACCGCATCGATACAGTTATACACGACGGCTGGCCACGACTGACTGAACCGCCGATTCGCGAGCACAGCGACGGCGTCCGGTGCGGCCCCCGTGCAGCCCCCCGTTCTGACGCCGCTCGCGTAGTGACGACGCCGGTCGGCGCGACAGACCATGCAATCGCCAACAGCCACTCGCAATCGACCATGAGTTGGAAAGACACCGCAGCGCCAGTGCTGAGTCGGATGCCCGCCGTGGCCCGCCCGGAGGGTCACGTCCCGTTCCGCCGAAAGCTCGGCTGGACCGCCGGGATTCTCGTCCTGTACTTCTTCCTGACGAACGTCACGCTGTTCGGCGTCGGGACCGGGAGCCAGGACGTCTTCGGACAGTTCCGCTCCATCCTCGGCGGGGGACAGGGAACCGTCCTCCAGTTGGGTATCGGTCCCATCGTCACCGCGAGCATCGTCCTCCAACTGCTGCAAGGCGGGGACTTGCTCGGCCTCGACACGGACGACCCGGGCGACCAAATCCTCTATCAGGGCCTCCAGAAACTGCTCGTCTTCGGGATGATTGCCCTCCAAGGCCTCCCCATCGTCTTCGCCGGGGGCTACCTCCCGGCCGACCCCGCGGTCGCGAGCGCTCTCGGCGTCGGCGCGGTCGGCGTGAAGTGGCTCATCTTCGCGCAGATATTCGCCGGCGGCGCGCTCGTGTTGTTCATGGACGAGGTCGTCAGCAAGTGGGGCGTCGGCTCCGGCGTCGGCCTGTTCATCATCGCCGGCGTCAGCCAGCGTCTCGTCGGCGGCCTCTTTGCCGACCCCGCCATCGGCGCGTCGACGACCGGCATCGTCTCCGAGTGGGCCCACGTCCTCGCCGGAACCGAGACGGTCCCGTCGCTCGCGACGGCGAGCGGGGTACAGGCGCTCCTGTTCGGCGTGGGGGGCGTCGTCCCGCTCGTCACGACGCTGCTCATCTTCGGTATCGTCGTCTACGCCGAGAGCGTCCGCGTCGAAATTCCGCTCTCGCACGCCCGCGTCAAGGGCGCTCGCGGTCGCTTCCCGGTGAAGCTCATCTACGCGAGCGTCCTGCCGATGATTTTCGTCCGCGCTCTGCAAGCGAACGTCCAGTTCGTCGGGCGCATCCTCAACAGCCAGTGGGCCGGCATGCCCGCGTGGCTCGGTCAGTACACGAGCGGGCAGGTCACCGGCGGCCTGTTCTACTACCTGAACCCGATTCACGCGCCCAGCCAGTGGATGTGGTGGCTCGGGTCGGCGTCCCAGGAGCCGTGGCAGATTCTCGTCCGCGTCGCCATCGACCTGACGCTGATGCTCGTCGGCGGGGCTATCTTCTCCATCTTCTGGGTCGAGACCGCCGACATGGGCCCGGAGGCGACCGCGCGGCAGATTCAGAACTCCGGGATGCAGATTCCCGGCTTCCGCCGCAACCCGCAGGTGATAGAGCGGGTCATGGAGCGGTACATCCCGCAGGTGACGGTCGTCGGCGGCGTCCTCGTCGGCCTGCTCGCCGTCATGGCGAACATGCTCGGCACCATCGGCGGCGTCTCGGGGACCTCGCTCCTCCTCACGGTCTCCATCACGTACAAGCTGTACGAGGAAATCGCGGAGGAACAGCTCATGGAGATGCACCCGATGATGCGGACGATGTTCGGCGGGTAGCGCGCCGGAACGCACCCGCTCGAAAAACACCCGCATGCTGCGGGTGAGAGCCCGGCGACGGCGGCTCGAACGCGGCCCGTCGCCCATCGGGCTTTTTCTATCCGGCCTTCGAGGGTTCACCTGATGGCCGACACGCAATCGACCGCGGGGAGCGGCGACGCTCCCCCTGAGGAGTCGGTGGAAACGGAGCTCTCGCGCGACATGAGTCTCGCCGACATCACGTTCATCGGCGTCGGCGCGATGATCGGCGCGGGCGTCTTCGCGCTGACCGGGTTCGCGGCTGGGCTGGCCGGCCCGGCGCTCACGGTGGCGTTCGTACTCAACGGGCTGGTGGCGATGTTCACCGCCGTCTCCTACGCCGAACTCGGGGCGGCGTTCCCCGAGGCGGGCGGCGGCTACCTCTGGGTGAAAGAGGCGCTGGCCGACCCCAACGGCTTCTACGCCGGGTGGATGAGCTGGTTCGCCCACGCCGTCGCGTGCGCGCTCTACGCCGTGACGTTCGGCGTCTTCCTCACCGAGTTCTTCGTGGTGTTCGCCGGCCTGCCGGACGGGTTCGTCCTGTTCGGACTCGTCGACCGCCTGCTCGTCGAGAAACTGCTCGCGGTCGTGATGGTGCTCGCGTTCGCCTACATCAACTACCGCGGGGCCGAGGAGACGGGGAAGGCGGGCGTCGTCGTCACGACCATCAAGATTCTCATCCTCGGCGTCTTCGTGGCCTTCGGTATCCTCGCGACGGTGCGCGAGCCGAACTGGACGGCGACGTTCCTCGATAGTCCGTCGTTCGCGCCCAACGGCCTCGTCGGCGTCATCGGCGCGATGGGCTTCACGTACATCGCCTTCGAGGGCTACGAGATAATCGTCCAGTCGGGCGAGGAGGTCGTCGACCCCGGCACCAACGTCCCGAAGGCGGTGTTCTACTCGATGGCAATCGTGGTCCCCATCTACGTCCTCGTCGCCTTCGCGGCCATCGGCGGCATCGACGTGACCGCCGAGCTCGCGGGGCGCGCGGGGCTCACGACCGCCGCGCCGACGTGGCAGGTCCTCGGGAACCTCGGTGAACTCGGCATCATCGAGGCCGCCGGACAGTTCGTCCCGTACGGCGTCCCGCTCCTCCTGTTCGCCGGGCTCGCGGCGACGATGAGCGCGCTCAACGCGACCATCTACTCCTCGTCGCGGGTGTCGTTCGCCATGGGCCGCGACCGCGTCCTTCCGGGCTTCTTCGGGCGCATCCACGACGACAAGCGGACGCCCCACTGGGCAATCGGGCTCTCGGCGGTCCTCATCGGGCTCATGGCCGTGTTGCTCCCCATCGAGAGCGTCGCGGCCGCCGCCGACATCATGTTCATCTTCCTTTTCATCCAGGTGAACTGGACCGTCGTCAAGATGCGGGCGACCCACCCCGACCTCCCGCGGACGTACGAGATACCGTACATGCCGTGGCCCCCGCTCGTCGGCATCGTCCTCCAGTTCATCCTGACGCCGTTTTTGCTCCTCGAACTCGGGCTGACGCCGGGACTCGGCGCGGGCTCCGAGGGCTTCGTCGCGCTCGTGACCACGGCCGTCTGGATGGCGCTCGGACTCGTCGTGTACTACGGCTACTCCGAGGGCAAGGAGGCCGAAAAGCTCGAAGCAGAGACCCCGACCGTCGTGACCGAGCGCGCCCCCGAGCGGCGCGAGTCGCAGGTGCTCGTCCCGATTGCCAACCCGGAGAACGCGGCGCAGTTGATGCGGACCGCCATCGACGTGGCGCGCGACCGCGACGCCGAGATTCTCGTGATGAGCGCCGTCGAAGTGCCGTCGCAGACGCCGATTTCGGAGGGGCGGCGGTTCGTCGACGAGAAGCGCGAGACCATCGCCGCCGTGATGGAGCTGGCGACCGACGCCGGCGTACCCGTCGGCGGGACCGTCAGACTGGGCCACGACGCCGGAACGGCCATCCTCAACACAATCGAGGAACACGACAGCGACGCGGTGTTGATGGGCTGGCGCGGCCGGGGTCGCCGCCGCGACTACATCCTCGGGAGCAACGTCGACGAGGTCGTGACCAAGGCCCCCTGCGACGTGCTCGTCGAGCGCATCGGCCCGACGGACGGCGAGGTGGATTCGATTCTCCTGCCGACCGCGGGCGGCCCGCACGCCGAACTCGCCGCCGAGGTGTGCCGCGCCATCGCGCGGACCAACGACGCCACGGTGCACGTCATGAACGTCGTCGCGGCCGACGCCGGCGAGCGCGACCGCGAGGACGCCCAGCGCCGGGTGAATTCGACGGCCGCGGCGCTCGGTGACGACGAGTTGGTGACGACCTCGGTCCGCGAGGGCGACGACGTGGCGGCGACCATCGTCGCCGTGACCGAGGCGTTCGACCTGACGGTCATCGGGGCGACCAGAGAGGGCCTGCTCCAACAGCTCGTCTTCGGCGCGATTCCGGAGACGGTCGGCCGCGACGCCGCGAGCACGGTCATCATGGCGAAGCGCGACCTCGGCATCATCTCGTGGGTGACGCGGTGGTTCAAGCGCCGCCGCGACGACGACCACGTCCCGAACAGTGGCGGCGAGTGAGCGGCCTCACTCACGCCACGGAAGCAGTCGCGCCGAGAGCGCGAACAGCGCGACGGTGAAGCCACAGAGGACAGCGAGGTCGAAGACGGCGGTCAGGAGTTCGCCGCCGGCGACCGCGGCGCGAACGCCGCGCGCGAAGTAGGTGAGCGGGAGCGCGTCGATAACCGGGCGGAGCGCCGCTGGGAGTCTGGACGCGGGGACGAACGTGTCCGCGAGGAGGACCATCGGGATGCCGACGGCGTTGCTGGCGGCGATGACGCCGTCTTCGGAGTCCGCGAGCGAGCCGACGAGGGAGCCGAGCCCGCAGAACAGGGCGATGCCGACGACGAGAAAGGCGACGACCAGCGCGTCG
The DNA here is from genome assembly GCF_003665865.1 of Haloferax sp. Atlit-109R. Classification (NCBI taxonomy): domain Archaea; kingdom Methanobacteriati; phylum Methanobacteriota; class Halobacteria; order Halobacteriales; family Haloferacaceae; genus Haloferax; species Haloferax sp. Atlit-109R. Next base: position 148,273 of record NZ_QPLO01000003.1, on the reverse strand, counting down.
CCGCCGAGCGAGGGGGCCGCGCCGAGGTCGCCGACGGCGGCGAGGACGCCGACGAGCAGGACGCCCGCGAGGCCGATGAGCGCGACGTTCACGGCCGCGTGCGCGGAGAGCCACTCCAGACGCGAAAGCGGCGTCGTCGCCAGCTTCTCGAAGCGGCGGGACGCCCGGTTTCGCGCGACGGTGCTTCCGACCCGCGACAGTGGCGTCAACACGACGACGACGCCGAGATACGCGGGCAGATAGTAGGTGTCCGAGCGGGAGAACAGACCGCCGGTCGCGCCGGTCTTGACGAGGACGCCGAAGATGAGGACGATGAAGACGGGAAAGAAGAACGTGAAGAAGACGGCCGTCCGCCGCCGGAGGAACGCGCGCGTCTCGGCGACGGCCTCCGCGCGGACCCGGCGGGTCGCCCCGGCGAGAGCGCGCGACCGACCGCCGTCGCCCGTCTGTTTCGTCTCGGCCGCCGGGGACGTCTCGTCCGTTCCGCCCGCCTCCGTCGCGCTCATCGCGTCACCCCCGCGTCGCCAGCGACGCCCGCCGGACCGGCGCTCGCGATGCAGTCGTGGCCGCGCTCGCTGGCGAGGTTGAGATACACGTCCTCCAGCGTCGGGTGGACGAGACTCACTTCCTCGTAGGCGATATCGGCCGCGTCGAGATGGTCGAGCATCGCGGTCAGGTCATCGGGACCGGCGTCGAAAAAGCGGTACTCGTAGTCGCCGTACCGGCGGCCGTCGAGGGGCGTCGCGTCGAGGTCGAGCGCGCGCGGGCACTCGGTCCGGACCGCGAGTCGGGTCTCGCCGCCGAAGCGCTCGACGAGGTCCCGGGGCGGACCGACGCGGACGAGTTCGCCGTCGGTGAGAAGCCCGACGCGGTCGGCGAGGCGCTCGGCTTCGGCCATGTAGTGCGTCGTGAGCACGACGGCGGTCCCGTCGTCGGCCAGCGAGTCGACGAGGTCCCACACGTCGCGGCGACCAGCGGGGTCGATGCCGGTGGTCGGCTCGTCCAGAAACAGGAGTTCGGGGTCGTTGACGAGCGCCGCGCCGACGCAGACGCGGCGCTGTTGACCCCCCGAGAGGTCGGTGTAGGCCGTCGCCGCGTCCTCGTCGTCGAGGCCGACTCGGTCGAGCACCTCGTCGACCGGTCGCGGGTCGGGATAGAGCCCGGCGTAGTAGGAGACGAGTTCGCGGCCCGTGAGTCGCCGGTGGGGTGAGAACTCCTGGGGGAGCACGCTCAGCCGCGAGCGGTCGACCGCGGTCGGGGACTCACCGAACACCCGAATCGAGCCCTCGGTCGGGGTTCGCGTCCCCGTCAGCAGACCGATGAGCGTCGATTTCCCGGCTCCGTTCGGACCGATGAGCCCGAACACCTCCCCGTTGCGAACGTCGAGCGACACGTCCCGAACCGCGACAGTGTCGCCGTACTGTTTCCGCACGGCCGTCGCCGTGACCGCCGGGCGCGTCGACTCGGCGGCCGCGTGTCTGGACATACTCGTGTTCGAGTCGATATTGACAACGGCTTAGTCCTTGTCAAATAGGCCGGATACGTGTCGGTGACACAACTATATCAACCGTCGGGACGGACCGTATCGTAGACAATGCCAAACCGGCGACACCGGCGGACGGCCCCGACGCACCGCGAGTTGCTCTCGGTGACCGACGAGTTAGCGCTCGCGCGGAAGGGAGAACGCATCCTCGAACGCCGACGCGACAGTCTCGTCTTCGTCCTCCTCGACCTCTTGGACCGGTGGACGGAACTGCGCCGCGAGACCGACGAGGCGTTCCGCGAGGCGACGGACCTCCACGTCTGGGGCGCAGAGCGGGAGGGCGAAATCGCGCTTCGCACGCTCTCGGAGGCGCGGAGTTCTCACACGGAGCTCATCATCTCCGAGACGAAGCTCGTCGGGCTGACCGTCCCGTTCTTTCTGAGCACGTCGGCGCGGCGGTCGCTCGACGGGCGAGGGTACGGCGTCCTCGGTACGAGCGCGCTCGACGACGAACTCGTCGGCTCCTACGAGTCGGTCGTGGAGGACGTCGTCAGGCTGGCGGAGATACGGGCGGTTCTCCTGCGCCTCCTCGCGGAGATTCGGCGGCTCCGGCTCCGCGTCAACTACCTCACCCAGCGGCTCATCCCGGAGTTGGAGGTGGAAAAACGGTATATCCGCCGATACCTCGACGAGCGCGAACAGGAAGAGCGCTTCCGACAGTTCCGGACCAAACAGCGCAACGAACGACGGCAAGCGGAGCGACGGGAAGCGGAACGGCGGAAAGCAGAACAGCAAGAAAACGAGCGACGGGAAGCCGAGCAACAAGAAAACGAGCGGGGGGTGGAGACGCGACGAGCCGACGGCGGCGACCGCGACTGAGACGAGGTCACCCGCCAAGCGTAGTCTTATTACCGTCGCGCCACCAGTTCCGTGCAACGAGACAATGTGCAAGGTCGACGTGGCAATCGAACGGTACGGACTCGCCGCGCCGACCGGCAGGTACGACTCCGTCGACGACTATCTGCTGGCGCGGTGGACCGGGGCCGACGGCGGCGAAAGCGAAGGGTACAAGTCGCTCACGACGTGGTTCAACAAGCGACTGCTCGCGCGCGTCTACGAGCGGAACGGTCGCGACGTGACCGACGTGCGCCTCGACGCGGAGTACGAGGCCCTCGTCGGTGACGACGAACTCGACTACGGCGACGTGGCCGCGGACCTCGCCACCGACGACATCGACGCCGACGAGGTGACGGGCGCGATGGCGTCGTGGAGCACGATGCGACGCCACCTCAACGGCTGCCTCGACGGCGAGAAGCCGACCGTCGAGGCGTCCTCGGACTGGGAGCGAAACAGCGTCGACATCGCGCGCGAGACGGTCGTAGAGAAGGCCGAATCGGCGCTCGCGTCGCTGGGGAAGAAAGGGCGACTCGCCGGGGCCGAGGACGCCGGCGTCGACGTGCAGGTGAAGGTGTCCTGCGCGGAGTGCCCGACGCGGGTCCCGCTCGAAGACGCGCTCGACCGCGGGTTCGTCTGTCAGGAGCACCACGCCGGTGCCGACGAGATGGCCGAGGAGGCCGTCCGCGAGACCGGCGTCGCGCCCGACGGCGGGGCCGACTCGGGCGGGCGGCTCCGGGCGGTGCTCCCCATCGGCGCGCTCTCCAGCGCCGGCCTCGCGCTCAGCGAGTACACCGGGACGGCGCTCGAACTCGTCGCGGCCGCCGGAATGGCATGAGCTGGCACCTCGACGTGGAGCACGTCGCCGGGATTCGACGCGGGAGCGCGACGCTCGAACCGGGGTTGAACGCCGTCCGCGCGAGCAATTGGCAGGGGAAATCGAGCTTTCTCGCCGCGATAGCGACCGTCCTCGGGACGGCGTCGCCGCTGACCGAGGGCGCGACCGAGGGGCGCGTCTCGCTTTCGACCGACGACGGAGAGTACGCGGTCGAGTTGGCCCGAGACGGGAGGAACGTCCGGACGACCGGCGAGCCGTATCTGTCCGCCGAGGCCGACCGCGTCTGCGCCGACCTGTTCGCGTTCCTCGGCGAGGAAAACGAGATTCGGCGGGCCGTCCGCGAGGGAGACGACCTCGAACCCCTCCTCACGCGACCGCTCGATTTCGAGGATATCGACGCGAACATCGCCGAGGCGCGCCGCGAGCGCGACCGCGTGGACGAGGCGCTCTCGGAGGCCGAAGACGCGGCCGACCGCCTGCCGACGCTGGCCGGGCGGGTGTCGGAACTCGAAGCCGAGGTCGAGGAGTTAGAGGCGAAGCGCGCGGCGGCCGACGCCGCCGGCGGAGACGAGACGCGCGAGGCGCTCAGCGACGCCCGCGCGGAGCGCTCCCGCGTCCAGAGCCGCATCGACCGACTCGAATCGACCGCCGAGCGGGTCCGAGAACAACTCGACGCGCGCGAGGAGGAACTCGACGGACTCGACGTGGAAGACGACGAGGAACTGGCGCGCGAACTCGACGCGGCGAAGCGGGAACTCGACCGGCAGGAACGCGATATCGAGCTTCTTCGGGGCGTCTACGACGCGAACCGCCGCGTCGTGGCCGAAGACCGGACCGAACTGCTGACCGACGTGACCCACGGCGTCGTCGACGACGAACTCGCGTGTTGGGTCTGCGGTGCCGAGACGGACGCCTCGTCGGTGACCGAGCGGCTCGACGACCTCGCCGAGCGTATCGAACGCCGAACCACGGCGGCCGAAGCCAGCCGAGAGCGCGTCGAGGAACTCACCGAGCGCGTCGAGTCGCGCGAGAAGCGACGCCGACGCGAACGGGAACTTCAGACCGAACTCCGAGAGCTCCGCGAGCGCCGGTCGGACCTCGAACGCCGCCTCGACGACGCGCGCGAACGCGACGCCGAACTCGCCGAGCGTATCGACGACCTCCGCGAGCAAATCGAATCAGATTCCGAACAGGTGACCGATATCGAAAGCGAACTGAAGTACGCGAACGCGCGTCTCGACGACGCGAAGTCGGAACTCGAATCGGCTGAATCGGAGGCCGAAAAGCTCGAGTCACTGCGTTCACAGCGACAGTCGCTGACCGAGGAGATAACCCGTCTCCGGCGGCGAAAACAAGAGATAAAGAAAGAGACACGAGACGCGTTCGACGACGCGATTCGCGAAATCGTCCCGCTGTTCGAGACGGGGTTCGAGAGCGCGCGGTTGACGAGCGAGTTCGACCTCGTCGTCGCCCGCGACGGCCGCGAGGCGTCGCTGGGCGCGCTCAGCGAGGGCGAGGTCGAACTCCTCGGGCTGGCGACGGCGCTCGCGGGGTACCAGGCGTTCGACGTGGCCGAGCGCGTGCCGGTCATGCTCGTGGACCGCCTCGGCGGCATCGCCGACGAGAACCTCGGTCGGCTGACCGAGTATCTCTCCGGGACGGCGACGTATCTCGTGATGACGGCGTATCCAGAGCACAGCGCCGTCGAGGGGAACGATATCGACCCCTCGGAGTGGTCTGTCGTCTCGGACTCGGCCGCCGCACGGGGAGCCGAATAAAGCCCGCGACGGGTCAGCGGTCGTATTCGGAACCCGTGTGTCTCACTCCAGCGTGAGCGAAAAGCCCCACGCCGCCTCCTGTCTCCCGCCGTCGGACCCCGAGAGCCCGCCAGTAGCGAAGTCGGCCTCGAAGCGGAACTCCCCGACCGGGAGACAACTCGCTTCTTCGCCCTCGGACTGGGCGACGCCGTAGAGGTCCACCAGTGCCGACTGTGATTCGCCGGGGTCGAGCGAGAGAATCCGATACTCCTCGGTCACGGCGATGTTGTCTTCGAGCCGCCAACAGCCCGCCTCGACGGGGTACTCACCGCCCGCGGGGAGGAAGATGAGGTCGTTCGTCGTGTCCGAGACGTACTGGAAGAAGACCGTTCTTCCCTCACCGACCTCGACGACCTCGTCGCCGGTGTTCGTCAGCGTGATGCGGACCTGCGGCGGGTGCTCGTCGGTCGCGAGGTCCTCCGTTATCTCGATGTCGTGTTCGACGGGCACGTCGGGCGCGTCGTCGACGCTGACCAGTGAGATGCCGGGACCGCCGGACGGGCGGGTGCCGCCGGCTCCGTCGTCGGTGCCGTTTCCGTCCGGAAGGTCGTCCGTCGTGTCCGTCGGCTCGTCGGTCGTGGGGTCGTCAGTCGGCGTGTCCGTCCGTTCGTCGTCAGTCGGCGCGCCGTCGTCCGACCCGCCGTTGCCGACACAGCCGGCGAGGAGGCCAAACGAGAGGAGGGCGGTCGAACCGAGGACGGTGCGTCGTGTCAGGGACATACCCAGTAGTCGTCGCGGACGGGAATAACCCTACGCGAGAGTCAAATCGCGATTTGAGTCACGGGGCGGCGTCGCGGTGGCGGCGGTAGTGCTCCCACTCCGCGTCGGTGCCGTAGTGGACGACCAAGTCGGTTGCGGTCTGCTCGGCGACACCGGACGCGCGCCTGAGCGCGGCGGTGTTCCGTTCGAGCACCGCGGCCGCGACGGCGTCCGCGCTCCCGAAGTGGTCGAAGAGCGCCCGCGAGACGCGGTCGCCGGCGTTCGGGACCGGCGCGCAGGCCGTCCGGATGCGCGCCCGCTCGGCCCGGTCGTCCACGCGCTCGACCCACGTCTGCGTCCACGCGGCGACCGCCCCGCGCTCGGCGTCGGACGCCGGCGGGTCGAACTCTCGGACCGAGTCGTCGACGACGCCACCGAACCGGGCCGAGACGGAGAGACCGCCGGGGTGCGGGAGGACGTGGACGCCCGGCGAGTCGCCGGAGTCGACACCGACGAGCACCGCGGGGACGGCCTTCTCGAAGCGGAGCGCGAAGTTCGCCGGCCGCGGCTCGCCGGGCGGGTAGATGACCCACTCGTCGCTCGGCAGTTCGACGCGCTCCGGAAGCCAGCCGAGCGCGTCGCTCTCGGCCGGGGTGGCGTCGTCAGTCGCCGGGTCTGTGTCGCGTGTCACGTCGGTCCCTCGGTCCGGGGCGTCGGCAATCGACGCCCCGACGTTCGTCGGGTTGAGGGTCCGACGGAGAACTGATAAGACACGCGGTTGTGACTGACGCGCGACGCGGAGTGTCGCTCCCGACGACAGCTCACGACCAGACCCAGACCGCGATTACTCACACCCGGTCGCTCAAGTATGTCGAGCACGAACGCGTCTCTATGCCCGTCGTAGAAGTCAATCTCCCGGACGAACTGCTCGTCGAGTTCGAACAGCTCGTCGACGAAGAGTTCATCAGCGAAGAACAGGCCGTCGAGGAACTCCTCTCGATGGGAATGGACGCCTACGGTGCCCCCGTCGACGACGAGGACGGCGTCCAGTCCGACTTCGTCCAGAGCGCCCAGAACAACCTCTTCGACACCGCCGGCGACCCCGGCGGCCTCGACGACGACGTGCTCTGAGGCGGCGGTCAGCCCGGGCCATCTGAGTCGTCGCCTCGCGCGGCACCGCGCCGAACTGCTAACTGTTCTTTGTCTTTCGGTCGAGAGCGACTGCCTCGCCACCTCGGTCGGTTCGTCCCGGGGCGACAGTTTCGCCAGTCCCCCGGTATGCTGTGGATAACCGACCCGAAACCGTCGGATTGCTCGACTTTCACGAATCGAATCCGGTTCGTCGCGTCCGAATCCACAGTTCGGTCGCAGGTGCGGCGCTCGCGCAGCGGCGCGGTCCGACCCCGTCGCGGACGGCCGCCCGCGTTCCGACCACCGAGCCGACCGGGGCGAATCGGCTCCCCTCTCCCACCCCGAATCCGTTAGCCGACCCATACTAATTCCGTCACCGCGCGACGGTTCAGGCATGTCCAAACGCGCGCACGCCCGGGAATCGGTACTCGTTCCATCGGGCAACTACACCTGCGTCCGGTCGCTCGGCGAGCGGGGCGTCCACACGGTCATGGCCTCCGAACACGACGACACGCCGGCGGCCTCGTCTCGCTTCTGCGACGAACTCGTCCGCATCCCCGCGCCGAAAGACGACCTCGTGGCCTACAAAGACGCCCTCGTCGGCATCGCCGCCCGGCCGGACGTGAAGACCGTCATCCCGACGCGGCCGGAAGACGGCTACGTCTTCTCGAAGTACCGCGACGAGTTCGAGCAGTACGTGGACCTCGTCGTCCCCGACTTCGAGACGCTCCGCCGGGTCCACGACCGAAAGCTCCTCTACGAGGCCGCCGTCGAGGCCGGCGTCCCCATGCCGCGGACCCGCCTGTTCAGCGAGGTCGCGGCGTTCGACGAGCCCTCGATTATCAAGCCGCGGTACAACGTCGTCGCCGGCGAGTACGTCGAGAGCTACGACCCCCACGAGTACGATATCGTCAAGAGCGTCCGCCACGTCCGGCCCGGCGACCGACCCGACGCCGACGAGATATACGCCGAGATGAAACACGACCCCATCGTACAGGACTACGTCCCGGCCGAGGACAAGTACATGTTCGCGGCGCTGTACGACCACGGCGAGCCACTCGCGACGTTCCAGCACCTCCAGATTCGCGGGAACTCCTACACCGGCGGCGGCGGCGTCTACCGGACCTCGGTGTACGACCCCGAACTCGAATCCGTCGCGCGAAAGCTCCTCGGCCACATCGACTGGCACGGCCTCGCGTGCATCGAGTACCTCAAGGACGCCGAGACGGGCGAGTTCAAACTCATCGAAATCAACCCCCGGATGTGGCAGTCGCTCCCCTCGACCGTCCGCGCCGGGGCCGACTTCCCGTACTACTACTGGTTGCAGGCGACCGGGCAGAAACACCGCATCGAACCGGGCTACGAACTCGGCGTCGGCACCCACTACCTCTGGGGCGAACTCGGCTACGTGATGAGCGTCCGCCGCGACGACTCGCCGCTCGTCGAGCGCCCGTCGTTCGTCAAGACCGTCTGGGAGGTCGCCGCCTCAATCTACCGCGAACCGAGATTCGACCTCGCGCGCCTCGACGACCCGGTTCCCTTCGCCCGCTACGTGCACCACGCGCTGTTCAACCGGGGCGGCGACGAAGCCGACGAGGAATCGACCGCCGACCACGACCGCGGGGGCGACGAATCGGAAGAGCCGAGGACCGGTATCACGCTGACGCCGGGACTCAACTTCAGAGGTCGCTGAGTCGGCCGGGCGTCGTGGCGTCGCCGCTCGCCGTGGCGCTGTGGAACGCCGCGGAGCGCGGTTAGCGGTCGGACCTCGTCAGGAGCGCGCCTTCGCACGCTCGTGATACCATCCGCCGAACGCGCCGAGCGGAACGACCAACCAACCGGCAGCGATAACGGCGAAAACCACGCTCACTGGTAGCAGGAGCGCGGTGAAGACGACGGCCTCCCGTAGAACCATCTCACCGCGGGTGACGTTCGAGACGCCGACGAGGAACGCAGGCCCGAACCCGCCCGTGACAAGACTTCCGAGTGCAGTCAGCCCGCCGAAAAGCGCACCGTAGCGTTGGCGGTCGTCGTCGGGTCGCAACCGTCGCCAGAGTAGCGTGCCCACGATAAACGAGGTCGGTATCGCTACCGGGACGGCCAGCAGTCCGAGGCCGAAGACGAACCCGAGCGTCCCGTTCATCGCGCCGACGAGGGTCAGCAGCCCCGCAGCACCGAACCAGAGGGTGATTGCCAACAGTCCGGTGGCAGCCATCGCTATCCCGCCGCCGATGTCGTTTCGTCCGGCGTACGGGAGCCCTCCGGGACCGTACCGATGACAGAGCCGAACCATAGGTCGAACTGCGGCGCGCGTCCGGATAAATGTTAGTTTAGACACAGTTGTCGGTTTGCAGCGGAACCGAGCCGGAGTTGCTCTGTCGGCGCTCCCCGTGGCGCTGTTAAACCGACCGGTACCCCGGTTCGATGCGGTCGACGAGTCCGTCGAAATCCGTGTCGAAACTCAACACGGCGTCGATGCCACGCGACTCACACAGCGAGGCGATGGTCGCATCGGTGAAACTGAGGTCGTGGTCCTCGTATCGACGGAGCGTCTCCAGCGACGCCCGGACGTCGTCCGGTTCGACGTGAATCATCCGGAACACGTTCGGGAACGGCTCCTCACCGAGAATGCGACCGGCGACGGTGTCCGCCGCCTCGAACGAATCCGTTCGGGCGCGCGTGAGCGTCACCGTCTCGTCGAGAACGTAGTCGTTCGTGTACGGCTGTCCGAACTCCCCGTCGAACAGGTCGTCGAACGCGCTGACGGCTTGGTCGTGCCGGTCGGCATCCGTATCGTGGTGCGCGAAGAACACGCCGGTGTCGACGAAGACGCTCATCCGTACAGCACGTCGTCGATGTCTTCTTCCGTCGTCGTGACGCCGGACGAAACCATCCCGTCGTGGAACCGCTCGCGCTCGGATGCCGAAAGCGGGATGCGCTCCTCGCGGAACGAGTCGATGAGGTCCGCCTTGGACTCGACGGCGTTCTCGACGAGCCGCGCCAAGACCTCCTGCTGCGTCACTCGCGTCCCGGTTTTCAGCCGAATCTCGGCCTGTAACCGTTCGAGACGGGATTTCGTCTCGTCGTCCATCTTCACCGACGTGGCCATGTTCGCCGGTAGAACATACTACTGGGTAAGGTTTGCTACTGTGCTGACCAGTGTGGGACGGGCCGGGCCACATGCGATAGCCAGTATCCAGCGCGTTCACGGCCGGCAGCCGACAACTGAGGACGCAGGCAGTGCCTTCTCAGCGCCCGACGCTCACTCGTCGCGGAACGCGCAGGTCGCGGTGTAGGTCACGTCGTCGAGCGCGAGTTCGACGCCGCGGGTCCGCGTCGGCGGGCCGCTGACGTTGATGCTGGAGTGCTCGATAGCGCAGCCGGACGCGCGGTTGACGAGCACGCCGCCGACCCGGCCGTTCGGCAGGTAGATACAGCTATCGACGATGCGGGAGCCGTTTCGGTTCTCGTCGACGACGACCGCAGAGCCGTAGGGCTGACTCTCGCACGCCCCCGAGATGGTGACGTTTTCGAGGTTCACGCCCCACGGCTCCCGCGCGATATCGGTGTCGACCGGCCCCGCGTAGATGGTCTGGACGCCGGTGTCGTTGATGATGCGGCAGTTACGCATCGTGAAACCGCCGTGGCTCCCGTAGGTCGGGACGGTGATGATGCCCGGCGAGGACGGACTCGACCGGTAGACGAAGTCGCAGTCCTCGATGAGGACGCCCGTGTAACCGTGTCCCGTCGAGTCGATGCGAAGTCCTTCGGGGCTGTCGAGTCGGTCCCCATCCCGGGCGTGCTCGTTGAGGTTGTCGGCGTCGACGATGACGGTTGCGCCCTTGATCCACGAGGTCTTGGTCGGGTGGTCGCCCGCGGAGATGCGCATGTTGGTGTTGTCGTTGTTCTTGAACAGGCCGCCCTCGACGCGGAGGACGCCGCGGGTGTGGGTCGCGCGGAACGACGACGACCCGCGCTGTTCGATGTGGCAGTCTATCATCCTGACCTCACCGACCGACCGCTCGGTGATGCGAATCCCGGCGACGCCGTTCGGATAGCCGGGGAGCGCCGCGCCCTCGCGCATGTAGACGCGCCGGATGACGTTGACGCCCTCGACCGAGGTGCAGTCGAACAGCAGGAGTTGGTCGCGCGCGTGGCTGTCGGTGGGAGTGCGGCCGAGCCACTCGACGTCCTCGATGAGCGCGCCGTCGTCGTTGGCGAGCCAGATGTCGGCGCTCGTGGTGTCGTCGTCGGTCTGCTGGATGGAGAAGTTCTTCAGGACGTGGTTCGTCCCGCTCGTGATGCGGAGCATCCGGAACCGCTCGCCGGGGTCCGCCGGCGGGAAGACGAACTGCACGTCCGTGTGCGAGTCGCCGAGGCCGACGAGTCGGAAGTTCGAGACGCCGCGGTCCCAGTCGTGCTCGCGGGTGATGAGGTACTCGCCCGGCGGGAACTCGATGGCCGTGTCTTCACGGTACGTCTCGTCGAGGATGTCGTCGACCGGCTCTTGGCCCGTCGGGTCCATCCCGAGGTCGTCGACCGCGTCGAAGACGGTGAGTTCCGGCTCCGGCGTGGGCGTCTCCTCGGTCGGCCTCGGCGTCTCGGTCGGCGTCTCCTCGTCCGGCGTGTTACAGCCGGCGAGCGCGGCCCCGACGCCGACCGCGCCGAGCGTCCGCAGATAGGTTCTGCGCTTCACCGGCGGAGAACCTCCGTGCGCTCGCGGCGTTCCGGGCGACTATCCGGCGTCCGTGCAGCGGCGTCGAGTCGTCTCGAAGGGCGAGATGAAAGCGGGAGAGAGAGGGACCAACATCGGTTGCACATGTTTCCCGTCAGTTGGACGGGGAAGGTGATTGGTAAACGGTGTGTAACCGCGGCTGACGGCGCGAGGGGCGCGGAATCAAGGCTCGTCGGTGGCGGCGAATCCGGTGAAGGAGACGTACGAAAACACGGGACAGAACCGGCGTCGCCGCAGTGTTCGCCGCGTTCAGTCCGGTGCGACCGAGATTACGAGTCGCATTACTATCCACTCGTGGCGACAGTTATCCGTATGAATCTTTCACGGCGTTCATACCTCGGACTGGGCGCCGCCGTGCTCAGCGGCTGTGTCGCGAGGGGTGGAGAACCGGCCGGAACGCCCGAGGCGACCGCGACCAGCGTGCCGCCAGTTCCGACCCCACGCTTCAGCTACGACGACCCGAGCGTCGACGCGCCGGGGGACCCGCTTGCGGTCGCGTTCAACAGCCGCGAGCGGTTCAGAGACGCCGGATGGCTCGTCGACGACTTCGAGGACGAGCGCCGGTGGGAGACGTTCGCGGGGCGGTTCGCCGTCGAGGAGGACGTCGTCTACTGCGGGTCTCAGTCGCTCCGGCTCGAGGCGACGCCGGCCGACGAACGGGTGTGGATTTACCGGACGTTCGACGGCGGTATCGACCTCTCCGGGGCGGACCTCTCGCTGGCGGTCAACCTCGAAACGCCCGACACCGAGGGCATCACGGTTCGCCTCGCCGCGCCCGACTACGACAACACGCTGCTTCTCGGCCGGCACATCTGGCGGGCGGGCTGGCAGCGCCTCGACCTCGGGCCGCGGCGCGTCACCGGGTCGCCGGACCTGACGGACGTCACCGAGATAAGCATCCAACTGTACACCGGCGGCGGCACGGCGGCGCGGTTCTACGTCGACTCGCTCCGGGCCAAACCCCGGGCCGACGCGGGTAAGGTGATGATTACGTTCGACGACAACACCCGGAGCCAGTACGACACGGCGTACCCGATACTGGAGTCCCACGGCTTTCCCGGCGTCGTCGGCGTCATCCCGTGGACCGTGGGGTCGAGCCACCGCATCCCCCGGGACGGGATGGACGAGATGGTCGACGCCGGTTGGGACATGGTGAGCCACCCCCAGCGGTCGGACTCGTTCCGCGACCTCTCGCCGGTCGACCAGCGCGCGAGCATCAGGGAGTCGAAGGCGTGGCTCGTCGAAAACGGGTTCGAGCGCGGGGCCGACTTCATCATCTGGCCGTACGGCCGGTACGACGAGTCGGCGCTCGACGCCGCGAGCGACTACCACTACCTCGGTTTCGTGACGGTCGGCGGGCCGACCGGCGCGATATCCGACCCGCAAATCGTCGGCCGGACCGACGGCGACGACGTGAAGAAGGCGAAGCAGGCGCTCGATTTCGCCGCCCAGTACGACCAACTCGCGGTGCTCATGTACCACGACGTGACCGGGAAGGGGCGCTCCGTCAGCCCGGCGGCGTTCGCCGAGACGATGGACTACGTGGACGAACTCGGGCTGGACGTGGTCACGGCGTCGAGCTACTGGGAGTCGGTCCGAGACGCCGTCTGACGCGGCGACTCGCTCGGAACGGAACCCCGCCCGGCACGCCGGCCCTGCGGGCGACATACCGATTTTCATGACAGTCTCGAATAACTTGATTCGAAGGTAGTCAGTCACGTTTCGAAGAACGTTAGACACCCGCACAAACCGTCTGAAACGCCTGAAATTCGCGTTTACGTACGTGTTGCTGACGACTAACAAAGACCCGAACCGCCCAATCTGCGGGTCGAAGTATCGATGTTCCTACGCACTCTCCAGCTCGATTCGTCGCCGCGGGGACGACGCCCCCGACGCGGTGGGCCGGCGGCCGCGCGGCGTTCACCACAGCGGACCCACGCGAGGGACGATGTATCGCGGTAACGCCGTGGGCGTCGTCGTCCCCGCGTACGACGAGGCGCGGTTCGTCGGCGGCGTCATCGACACGCTCCCCGCGTTCGTCGACCGCGCCTACGTCGTCGACGACCGCTCGACCGACGGGACGTGGGAGGTGATTCGGCGGCACGCCGCGCGCGAGAACGAACGGGAGGCCGCGCCCGTCGTCGCCGCGGCCGACGGCGGCGCGCCTCTCGACCGGCGCGTCGTCCCGATTCGACACGCGGTCAACCGCGGGCGCGGCGCGGCCGTCAAGACCGGCTACGAGCGCGCGCTCGCCGACGGCATGGACGTTATCGTCGTGATGGACGGCGACGGCCAGATGGACCCGGACATCATGCCCGCCATCATCGACCCCGTCGTCGACGGGGACGCCGACTACGCCGTCGGTGACCGGCTCGCGGCTCGGGACACCCGCCGGGGGATGCCCCCGTGGCGGCTGTTCGGCAACCTCCTGTTGTCCGGGCTGACCCGCATCGCCAGCGGCTACTGGCACATCCGCGACCCGCAGAACGGCTACACGGCCGTCTCGGCGGACGCGCTCTCGGAGTTGGAGTTCGACCGGCTGTACGACCAGTACGGCTTCCTGAACGACCTGCTCGTGAACCTGAACATCGCGGGAAAACGCGTCGCGACCGTGCCGATGCGCGCCCGCTACGGCGACGAGGAAAGCGGCATCAGGTACTCGACGTTCGTCCCCGGACTGTCGTTCCTCCTGCTCAGAGACTTCCTCTGGCGGCTCCGGGTTCGGTACCTCGACGGCGGCGTTCACCCGGTGGCGGTCCTCTACGCGCTCGGCGTCGTGGGCGTCCTCGCCGGCGTGCTCCGACTGGTCGGCGGCGTCGCGTCGAAGGACCGCGACGGTGCGGGGCGAGCGACCCTCGCCGGGGTCATCGGGGGGGTTGCGTCCCTGGGCGGCGCGATGCTCCTCGACAGCCGCGCGAACGAACCGCTTCGAATCGCGGCGGCACCGTCCGCGTCGTTCAAGCGGGACGAGCCGAGCGACTCGCAGTCGTCTCGCGTCGGCGGCGACGACGAGAGCGACCGACGAGGAGACAGCGAGAGCGAGACCGACGGTGTCGCAGACCACGAGGTAATCGGGGGTTAGTCACCTCGTACCGCCGAAATCGGGGGCGTGAGGCGCTCAATAACAACAGCCTAGTCGCGTCATCTATCCAGTAATGGGGTCCACATCACACAGCAAAAGACGGTTAAACCGGGCGCTCGGCGAACTCTCGCTGGACGTGCCCTTCGCGCTGGTCATCGTCGTTGCGAGTAGCCTCGTCGCGGCGCTCGGCGTCGTTCCGACCGTCCAAGCCCTCGTCGGGCTCCCCGTACTGCTGTTTCTCCCCGGATACGCGCTGTTGCTCGCGCTGTTCCCCGCCGGGTCGTCGGACGCGCCCGCCGGGTCGTCGGACGCGCCCACCGAGGGACCGTCGTTCGGTCGGTTCGAGTGGCAGCCCAACCTCAGCCTCGCGGAGCGCCTCGCGCTCGCCTTCGGAATGAGCGTCGCGCTGCTGCCGGTCGTCGGGCTGACGCTCCTCTGGACCGGCGTCGGGTTGGACACCGCGCCCGTCCTCCTCGCTCTGGCGGCGGTCATCGTCGTCGGTCTCGCGGTCGGTGAAGCCCGGCGGCAGCGACTCCCCGAAGCAGAGCGGTTCCGCGTTCCGATTCGCCGCTGGTACGCCGACGTGGTTCGGTCGTTCGACCAGCCCTCGCGGGTGGACTCGTTTCTGAACGTCGCGCTCGCTTTCGCGGTCATCGTGGCCGGCGCGAGTCTGGGCTACGCGCTCGTCGCGCCGGGGACGGGCGAGTCGTATTCGAGCCTGTCGCTTCTCACGCAGGACGCCGGGGGCGAGTTCGTCGCCGCCGACTACCCCGAAGCGCTGACGGTCGGCGAGCAGACCTCCCTGTTCGTCTCCGTCGAGAACGTCGAGGGCGAGGCGACGAGCTACACGCTCGTGGCCGAACTCCAGCGAGTCGAGCGAGCGAACGGCGAGGTGACGGTCGTCGAGCGGCAAGTCCTCGGGTCGCGGACGGAGACCGTCGAAGACGGCGAGACGTGGCGGACCCGCCACAACTTCGCCCCGGCGCTGACCGGCGAGGACCTCCGGCTCACCTACTTCCTGTACGAGGGCGACGCGCCGGCGGAGCCGAGCACCGAGACGGCGTACCGCTCGGCGTACGTCTGGGTCACCGTGACCGAAGAGCCGACCGCCGGCGGCGCGGACGACGCGGGCGACGACGCGTAACGCGAGCTCGCCCGCGGCGCGTCGGCCCCGGCGAAGCTGGCGGTCGTTCGGTCGTCGAGTAGAGCATCGAAAAAACCGCGTCGGAATGCGAACGTGGGTGCCTCTGTCGTCTGCGGCGTCACCGCGCGAGCGGCGCGCCGCGCGTAGTTTCTGTGTCCGTGCTGTGCCGTCGTGTCGTTTTCCTGCGTCGCCTCAGCCGTCGTTGTCTTCGAACGTCAGCGCCGCGTCGCCGGCCAGGTTCATCTTCGTGATGTCGCCCGAGAACCGGAAGGCGTCGATACCGTCCGTGACCGACCCCTTCGCCTTGCCGTTGGTGAGGCTGTCGTCGCTCTCCGTCGGCCCGACGAGCGGGTCGTTCAGGATGTCGCCGGAGACCATGAAGTCGTACGTCGTCTCCGTGCCGTCGCCCTCGACGACGAGGGTGTTCGGCAGGGAGAACACGGCGGGGTCGACCCGCGTGCCGTTGACGTAGACCTCGGCCTCGCCTTCGAGGAACGACAGCGACGTAATCGTACCCGTGAAGGCGTACACGTCCTCGACGCCCTCGGTGGTCACCCAGCCCGTCGCGGAGCTTTCGGACACGTCGTCCCACTGTTCGATGGTGTCGCCCGAGGCTTCGAGCGTGCCGCTGACGGTGACCTCGTACTGCGTCTCGGCACCGGTGCCGACGAGGCGCAGTTCGTTCTGACTGTCGGTGGTGTCGTCGGTCGAATCCGTCGACCCGTCCGTGCCCGAGTCGGTCGAACCGTCAGTGCCCGAGTCCGTCACGGCGTCCGTGACGGTACTCTCGGTCACCTGCTCGCCGTCGACGTAAATCTCGGCCTCGCCCTCGACGAAGCCGAAGGAGGTGACGCTTCCAGCGAAGTTGAACGTGTCCTCGACGCCCGCGGTCGTAATCCACCCGCTGGCGGAGGTGCCGTCGATGGTGTCCCACGTCTCGATAGTGTCGCCCGAGGCTTCGAGCGCGTCGCTGACGGTGAACTCGTACTGGGTCTGCGTGCCCGTACCGACGAGGCGCAGTTCGTGCGAGAGGTCGGTGGAGTCGGTCGTCGAGTCGTCGGTCGAATCCGTCGACCCGTCCGTGTTCGAATCGGTGGAGTCGTCGGTCGTCGCGCCCGTGACGGTACTCTCGGACACCTGCTCGCCGTTGACGTAAATCTCGGACTCGCCTTCGAGGAACGAAAACGAGTCGATGTCGCCGGAGAACGTGTAGGCGTCCTCGACGCCGTCGGTCGTAATCCAGCCGGTCGCGGTGCCGCTTTCGATGTCGTCCCACTCCTCGATGGTGTCGCCCGACGCCTGGAGCGAGTCCGTCACCGTGAACTCGTACTGGGTCGTCGTGCCCGTGCCGACGAGTCGAATCTCGTTCGGGAGGGGCTCGGCCGTGCTGTCGTCCGTCGTCGAATCCGTCGAGTCGTCCGTCGTCGACGAGTCGCCGCCGGTACTGCCATCGGCGCTCGGGAGCGGACAGGAATCGCCGCTCGTGATGTTGCTCGTGTCCACGTCGGCCCCGCTGAACACCGTCGCCTGCCCGGAGACGTTGATGTTCGAGTCCACGATTTCGCAGTTCGTGGCGTCGTTGACGAGGACGCCGTCCACGTCGCCGTTCGGGAAGTGGATACAGCTGTTCTGGACGGTCGAGCCGTTGCGGTCGTTGTCGATGCAGACCGCCGCGCCGGCGGGCTGAGACCGCGTGCTGCCCGTGATGGAGACGTTTTCGAGGTTCACGCCCCACGGTTTGTCCGCGGTGTCGGTGTCGACGGAGTCGGCGTGAATCGTCTGGACCGACGTGTCGTTCTGGATGCGGCAGTTGCGCAGGGTGAAGCCGCCGTGGCCGGCCCACGTCGGCGACGAGACGATGCCGCGCGAGGTGGGGCAAGACTTGAAGATGAAGTCGCAGTCCTCGATGAGAACGCCCGCGTACCCGTTGCCGGTGGAGTCGATGCGGAGCCCCTCGGGGCTGTCGAGGCTGTCGCCGTCGCGGGCGTGCTCGTTGAGGTTGTCCGCGTCCATGATGACGGTCGCGCCCTTGATCCACGAGGTCTTTTCGGGGTGGTCGCCCGCGGAGATGCGCATGTTGGTGTTGTCGTTGTTCTTGAACAGGCCGCCCTCGACGCGGAGGACGCCGCGGGTGTGGGTCGCGCGGAACGACGACGACCCGCGCTGTTCGATGTGGCAGTCCACGAGGCGAATTTCGCCGACAGAGCCGCCCTGCACGCGGATGCCCGCGACGCCGTCGGGGTAGCCCGGAAGCTCGGCACCCTCGCGCATGTAGACGCGGCGGGCGACGTTGACGCCGTCGACGGAGGAACAATCGTACGCGAGGAGCTGGCGGCGAGCGTTGTTGTCGGTGGGGGTGCGGCCGAGCCACTCGACGTCTTCGATGAGGCCGCCGTCGTCGTTTATCATCCAGATGTCCGCCGTGGTGGTGTCGTCGTCGGTCTGCTGGATGGAGAAGTTCTTCAGGACGTGGTGGTCCCCGCTCGTGATTTCGAGGAACCGGTACTTCTCGCCGTTGTTGCCCGACGGGAAGACGAACTGCACGTCCTTGTGAGAGCTACCGGTGCCGACCATCCCGAAGCGTGAGACGTCGTCGTTCCAGTACTGCGTCTCGGTGGCGAGATACTCACCCGGAGGGAATTCGATGAGCGTCCCGCTCTCGTACGCGGAATCGAGTTGGTCGTCTATCGGTTCGTTTCCGTTGGGGTCCATTCCAAGGTCGTCCACCGCGTTGACGACGCGGTCCCATTGGATACCGAAGCGCTCCTCTGGTCCAGACGCAGCCGACGCGACGCCGGCAGAGAGGGCAGTCGATGCGGCCATCGCACCGAGTTTGAGGTAGTTCCGCCTGTTGAGTTGCGATTCGAGGATGGAGTCCGAATCCGCGGCGGATTCGTCGTCGTCTCCATCGGTTAGTCGTACCATATCTCAGGAAAGCCCTCGTTAAGGTGATAATCATTATTGCAGGGTATAATCTGATTAGCTACGATTACTTGCGGGATTGCTTCGGATGGAGGCCAGTTAGTTACCGGTTGTATATCAAAGACACACCTTATATTCATCCAGATAAGCATCAACTAAATACTAATATCGCGGCGATTTGAGCCCGTGAAACAACCGCTTAATCGGGACAATACGGGGCGAATCGGTAGCCTGTGTCGAGTCCGCTTTGGCCCGTAAAACGTCTCTGCTCGTCGGATAATCAATCTATGAACTGGTAATTACGCTCCCACCGAACCTTGCGAGGGCGTTCGTTTCACCGCACCCACATTTTCTGACTGTGTTCTGATAGGTTTGATTCACGTCGAAGCTTCAGCTAGCAATGAGAGTCAGTCGAATCGACCACTCGCCGGGGCGTCAAATCGGCCGAACGCCTCCCTCACTTCGACATCACGGAGACGAGTTCCCGGAGGTTCTGTTTGACCCGCCAGTCGAAGAGCGTCATGAGCGACGCGGCGCTGACGACGTAGGCGACGACGCCGATGGCGACGAGGAGCGCGAACTCGACGAGCGGCGACCCGACGCGGTTCTGCGCCGCGAGGACCGCCAGCGCCATCGCGCCGCTGGCCGCGACGGGGTACGAAAGCTCCCGGAGGAACCGTCGGTAGGTCGTGTCGAGGGTGCGTTTCATCTCGCGCGCGTAGAGGGGGACCATCGGGAACGCGAGGATGCCCGTGACCGCGAGGGCGGTCCCCTCGATGCCGTAGGCGCTCGTCGCGGGAACGATGGCGACGGCGAGCAGGGCGACCCTGAGGAAGCCGAGTTTGGTCTGTACGTCGGGGCGGCCGACGGCGCGCCAGACGGGGTTGAACGTCGCGAAGAGCGTCCGAAAGAGCCCGTAGGCGACGAGAATCTGCATGGCGAGCACCATCGGCAGCCAGTCCGCACCGAGGAACGCGCCGACGAAGGCGGGCGCGACGAGGTAGATGCCGACCGACATCGGCAGGGCGACGAACGCCGTGAGTCGGAAGGTGCTGAAGAACGCCTCGCGGAGGGCGCGCTGGTCCTCTTGGAGCTTCGAGTACGTCGAGAACATCACGCTGGAGACGACGACGGCGATTTCGGTCGCTGGCGCGTTGGAGATGCGGTAGGCGAGCTGGTAGTAACCGAGCGAGGTCGCGGTCAGGAGCCAGCCGACGACCGCGTCGTCGCCCTGCCCGTAGAGGAACTCGACGATGGACGACCCCGTGACCCACTTCCCGTAGCCGATGAGTTCGGCGGCGTACGCGCGGTTCAGCGCGGGACGCGGGCGGTAGGGGTGCAGGAAGTAGGTCGCGACCGACCGGACGCCCGCGTCCGCGAGGTAGCCGAAGATGAGCGCCCAGACCGTCGGGCTGACCGCGGCGTAGCCGAGCGCGACCACGACGTAGGCGGTCGTGCCGCTGACCCGGTAGGCGAACTCCTTGTGAAACGCGAGGTCCTTCTTGAAGTAGACCATCGCGGGGTTCCGCAGCGCGAGGAAAATCGGGACCAGCGCGATGGCGCGGATGAGGTCCCGCGCCGCGGGTTCGCCGAACAGCGAGGCGAGCGACGGCGCGGCGAGGTAGAGAATCGAACTCATCAGCAGGCCGCGGAGGAGTTCGAGCGTGAACGTCGTGTTCAGGTAGTCGTCCACGTCGTCGTCGACGCGCTGGATGAGCGCGGCGTCGATGCCGAGGTTCGTCAGGCTCAGAAGCGCCGAGATGGTGAGCAGCGCGATGCCCATCAGCCCGATGGCCTCGGGGCCGAGCAGTCGCGCGAGGACGATGAACATCACGACCTTCAGCACCCGGTCGAGGACGTTCATCGCCGACACCCACATCCCGCTTTTTACCGTCCGCTCTGCGAGGTCGCCGTCGTCGTCGCCGGGAACGAACCGGCGGCGAATCGTCCGGACGACCGAGCGTATCCTATCTCTCATCGAAGGCACCTCTCGGGCCGCCGCTTCGACGACGACCCGGCGTATTCACGAACGGTAACACTCGGCTACACATCGGCTCACGAGGCGATTAATTATTGACTCGCTACTGGACTCCGCGGGGGCCGGGGCTCCCGCGGCCGCGGGAATTAGGCGCTGTTTGACGGGACGACGGACCCGACGGCCCGACGGCGAGTGACGGCGACCGAGGGAATCGAGATGGTGGGCGACCGGACGACAACGCCCACGGATGCCGACGAGTGTGGGGGCTCCCGGAGTCGAAGCGGAAGTCGAAAGTCGCGGAGTTTTAGGCCACGCGAAAAATGATAAGAATCAGATTATAGAAGGTTCGTGTCGCCTAAAACTGCGCTGTAAGCCCTATATCCCCCGAATTTAGGCACCCCTAATAGACCAGATTTATTACAAATAAAGCCGTACGTTCACCTGTAATATGAGCGCGCAATCACTCGAGCGACGAACCCGGAACTACCTGAGCAACAACGTCCCGCAGATTCAGGAACACGGCGGGCACTTCGAAATCGAAGACGTGGACGACGAGACGGGCGAGGTCACCATCGCAATCGGCGGGGCGTGCTCCGGATGCGGCATCGCGCCGATGACGATGAAGGCCATCAAACAGCGCATCGCCACCGAGGTCGACGACGTCTCCGAAGTGACCGTGCGACAGGCCAGCGGCCCGCGGGCCGCCGTGATGCCGTCGAAGACCGACGAGATGGACCAGATGGAGGAGTACGAGGACTACAACCCGCCGTTCTGAGCCGGTGGGGCGTCGACACCTCCCCTCGTTTTTCTGACCCGCGGGTCGAAGCGGGCGAGCAACCGAACGGAAGAGACAGCGGCGGCACCGGCCGGAGCGGCGAAATCGACGGCAGCAGCTACGGCGGCGAAAAACGAAAACTCGGACTCGGTGTCGCTACCCGGACACGTAGTAGAGGTCGGCCGCGCCGTTCGACATGACGCGGTTCACGTTCGGCTGATTCTGGACCGCGGTGAGGTTCGCCGCGGAGTAGCGGAGTTCGCGGTACGCGACCACCTCGCGGTCGTGATCGGTCTTCGAGACCATCAGATATCGCGGGCCGTCGTAGTAGCTCGGCAGGTCGGTGAGTGCCTCGTCCGGCGTCGTGAAACCGAGCGCCGGCGTGGGGCTGTCGGGGAGCGCATCGACGAAGCGGTCGGGGTTCCCGCGGATGCCCACGTACCGAATATCCTCGTCCGACATCCCGAACGCGGTGTCGTACGCTCCGATCTGCTGGGCGGGGACGTGGTTCGACGGCAGGTAGATGTACGGCGACGGGAACATCACCATGAGCGTGAGCCCGATGACGAGCGCCGACGCGACGGGCGCGCCCGTCCTGACCGCCGCCCCGTACTTCGACCAGTACTCCGTCCCCGAGAGCCACTCGAAGGCGTAGAACAGCCCGACGCTCCCGACGACGGTCGAGAGAATCATCGCGAAGCCGACGTGTCGGAAGAAGAAGTTCGTCTCCGAGATGACGCCGAGGAGGTGCGCGAAGAAGTACGGCACCAACACGACGAGGCCGAACGTCAGCGTCCGCAGGACCGACCGGCCCTGAGCCGACAGCCGCGAGAACCGCCCGAACAGGACGCCGAGGAAGACACCGAGAGTCATCAGGGCGTACACCGCGTTCACGAGGAACAGCTTCACGAACACATCGAAGATACCGCCGCCGACGGCCGTGACGGAGCCGGTGCGCTGGGAGATGGCCGTCCCGGCCTCGGAACTTCCCGAGAGGATGCCGAGCACCCCTTCGACGAACAGGCCGCCGGTCGAAAAGCCGACCGTGTACTGCGTCAGCCAGTAGACGAACGCCGCGGCGAAGACGAGCGTCAGGCCGTACACCGGACGCTGTTCAGCGACGGCGTCCGGGGTCCGCCAGCGCTGGACGAGCTGGATGCCCGCGGCGACGGCGAACAACACGAGATAGTTGACGGCGACTTGCAGATGGTACGACACCAGCGCGACCGTCCCGACCGCGAACAGGACGGAGACGGGCGTGACGTGGCCGCGCCACCGGCTCTCGACGGCGTCGGTCCCGGAGAACTGGTGTTTGAAGAAGAGGTACAGAAGCACCAAGCCGAGGAACGACGCCATCGAGTACGGGAAGAACATGAGCTTGAAGCCGTTGAGGTTCACCGGCAGGAACAACAGCGCCGAGAACACGGCGACGAGGACCGCCCGGCGGTCGGAAACGACGAGCGAGACCAGAAGCGGGACGAACACGAGGTAGACGGCCGAGACGAAAAACACCACCAGCATCATCGCGGTAGTGAGTTCGACGCCGAGGGCGGCGCTGACCATCCCCGCCGAGACGTGGCCGCTCGGGTAGACGATGTCCAGCGGCGTCAGCGTCTCGGAGACGAGCGACTTCGCCCAGCCGAGGTGCGTCAGCGAGTCGTTGAACCCGTAGAAGTGGTACGCTCGGACGAGCGGGAGGGCGGAGACCGCGGCTATCGCGAGCGCCGCCAGCGCCACCCCGCCGGCCGCGAACCGACTGTTCGGGGCGCGAACGACGACGACCAGCGCGGTCAACACCGCCACCGCCACGCCGACCCAGAACGCCGCCGGCGTCGACTGGTAGATTGAAACTTCGTACGCGCGCGCCGGCGACGCGCGAGCGACGAGGATACCGACGGCTATCGCGAGAAATCCGACGAGGAGGAGCGTTCTCGTGAGCCGCGAATCACGTTGCGTCATCCCGTGAGAGAACGCGAGTCGCGTAGTTTGTTATTGAGCGTGTAATCGACTCAGGCGGCGTTATAGGCGTTCTTCCCGGTGTTTTCATCGGGCGTCGCGCGCCGAACGAGCGAACGCCGAGGGTCCGGCCGGCACAGAGGCCCCATGAAGCCGGGCTACCGTTCGGTTCGGCGGCGTTCGACACCGCCACGCGGCCGTATAGGTGCGTGATAACAAAACCCGACGCACGCGGATATCGGGCAACGATGTCACTCACAGCAGTCACGCCGCAGACCGCCGAGCGAACCGAACGCGAGGGCCGTCGATGACCGGCTTCGTCGGCGGCGCGCTCGACGCGGCGACGCTCGACGCCTGCGCGGCCGAACTCCACCACGAAGACTGGTACGAGTCGGCGGCGCGGTCGACCGGCCGCTTCGGCGTCTCGGTGCTCCACCACGGCGCGAGAGACCCCGAGGGCTGTACCGTCTGGGAAGACGGCCCGCGCGTGGGAGCGATATACGGCGCGGTGACGAACCTCGACGAACTCGAACTCGACGTAGACGGGCTGTTCGCCCGACTGTTCGAGGACCCACACGCCCTGCTGCCCGAACTCGACGGCTCGTTCCTCGTCGTCGCCGTCGACGGCGACGCGGAGCGCGTCGTGCTCGCCAGCGACAAACTCGGGACGCGACAGTGTTTCTACGTCGCGGGCGAGCCGTTCGCCTTCGGGACCGAAGTCGGCGCGCTGACGACCCTCCTCGACGACCCGCAGGTCGACGAACGCGCCATCAGCGACCTCCTCATGATTGGGCACGTCTGGGGCGACAAGACGCTCGTGCAGGGCGTGAAGTTCCTCCCCTCGGGGACCGTCCTCGACTACCGGGCCGACGCGGGGCCCGAGCTCGACTCCTACTGGCACCACACGTTCGAACAGAGCCCCGACGACTCCTACCTCGACGACCTCACCGAGGCCTACCGCGAGGTCATCGCCGACATGGCCGACACGATAGACGGCGATATCGGCCTGTGGCTCTCCGGCGGCCTCGACAGTCGCTCGATGGCCGGGGAGCTCAGCCGCTACCACGACCTCACGACCTACACCTACGACTCGAACCCCGCGAACGGGAGCAATCTCGAACTCGCCGCGAAGGTTTCTGCGGTGCTCGGCCTCGAAAACCGGCGCGTGCCGGTCGAGTCCGACGCCCTCGTCGACTCGCTCGACAAATCGGTCCAACTGACCAGCGGGATGGTCGGTCTCTCCACGTTCGTCAACCTCGCGAACGTGTTCAACATCGAGGACATGCCCGACGTGCTCATCGAGGGCTGCGGACAGGGCGGGATGATGGGCGACGGCATCGGCCGGGCCGCCGTCGAGGGGAGCAAGTCGCCCGAGGCGGCGCTCTACCGCGCGAAACACCGCATCGACGTGGACGACGCCCGCCGGCTCCTGCGGACGGAGTTCGACCCGATGACGACCTACCGCGAGGAGGTTCGCAAGAGCGACCAGCCGGACCTCTTCAGCACCGCGATGGACTGCTACTACCGCAACTACTTCCCGCGGTGCGACTTCGCCAGCAACCCCATCGCCGAGAGCCAGGCCGGCACCCGAGTCCCGTTCAGCGACACCGAGTTCCTCCGGGCCGTGACGCGGATGCCGCTGTCGCACCGCGTCGGCTCGATTCCACTCACCAACGGGAAGATTCCCGCCGGAACGGCCTACCCGAAGGTCGAACTGGTCCGCCGCCTCGACAGCCGACTCGCGGCCATCCCCTACGAACGGACGAAAGTGCCGCCGGCGCGCCCGATGTGGCAACACGCCGCCGGCTTCGTCGTCGGCACCTCCGTCGACCGCATCCGCGAGCGCCTCGTCGGCGACGTCCACACCTACGGCGGCCGCTCCACTATCGGCGACTGGTACCGGACGAACCGCGCGCTCCGCGAGCGCATCGACGACCTGCTCGACTCGGCGTGCGAGCGCCCGTACTTCGACGCCGACGAGATTCGCCGCCTCCAGCGCGAGGAGCGCACGGGCGAAGCCGAACACATGAGCGCCATCTCCGGCATCATCACCGGCGAGCTCTGGGTCCGCAAATACATCGACCGCGAAGGTCGCGGCGTCGAGGAAGGTCCCGTCGGTGCGGCGGAAGCCGAAGACGCGCCGCAACCGGCCGACTGAGTTACTCGAACCACTCGATGGACTGTCCAGTCGTGTGGAACTGCGATTCGTTTCCGTCGACCCCCCGGGGAAGCGAGGACTACTGAGGGTCGACGGAAACGTTCTTTTGAATTCGGTTCGTACGCGACGTTACGCCCGTGATTTCGGGACGGTTTCAGACGGTTTCAGACGAACCCTTGTGGGATTGAAGCGAATATATGTATCGCCGTCTCGAATTGCGCAGGTGGTTTCAGACGAACCCTTGTGGGATTGAAGCGAAGATACTGATACCGAAGTCGGCTAGTTCTAGACAGTTTCAGACGAACCCTTGTGGGATTGAAGCAGGCTTCCCGTCGTGCTGTCTCGCGCACTCAGGGCAGTTTCAGACGAACCCTTGTGGGATTGAAGCCGTCGTTTGGGGGGTCTCCGTGGATGCCGTGCCCAGGTTTCAGACGAACCCTTGTGGGATTGAAGCTCCCGTACACGCCCACCACAGTACCCTCGTGTACCGTTTCAGACGAACCCTTGTGGGATTGAAGCCTGGAGCAACTCGCCGAAGGGTGTCGTCGTCCACGTGTTTCAGACGAACCCTTGTGGGATTGAAGCGGACTTCGACCACCCCGTCGAGCGTGAACCACGTGGTTTCAGACGAACCCTTGTGGGATTGAAGCTACTAGCGACAAGCGTGTCAGCCGTCGGCTTGAGGGTTTCAGACGAACCCTTGTGGGATTGAAGCTCGACTCATTCGGACGCGCGTTGTGACCGTTGTGCCGAGTTTCAGACGAACCCTTGTGGGATTGAAGCGGCCAGTCGAACCGGAGGTAATCGTGGAGGAAATCGTTTCAGACGAACCCTTGTGGGATTGAAGCGGACGCAGTAGCCGTTTGGCTTGCAATGCTGGATAAACGTTTCAGACGAACCCTTGTGGGATTGAAGCTTCGAGTGTGAAGGGGATATCCTCCAACGCCCGGCAGTTTCAGACGAACCCTTGTGGGATTGAAGCAAACGTCGCGTATTCTGGATGGAGTTCGGGGCCAGAGTTTCAGACGAACCCTTGTGGGATTGAAGCGAGTTCGTGACCGGGGTTCCGGTGACGGTGGCGACCGGTTTCAGACGAACCCTTGTGGGATTGAAGCGACTGCTGGATGGCGAAGGCCTCGGAGAACATCGAGTTTCAGACGAACCCTTGTGGGATTGAAGCCAAACGACCTACTCGCGGAGGTCGTCGGACTCGACGTTTCAGACGAACCCTTGTGGGATTGAAGCAAATCGCAAAACGCCGGTCAACTCGTTCCGAACGAGGTTTCAGACGAACCCTTGTGGGATTGAAGCTGTCGTATCCCTACCGAGCGCCTCCATCGCGAGGAGCGTTTCAGACGAACCCTTGTGGGATTGAAGCAGCACGCCGAAAGCGACGGTGGACGACGGTTTGGGCGGTTTCAGACGAACCCTTGTGGGATTGAAGCAACATGCCGAACAACTGGAAGGAAGCCCTGTGGCAGTTTCAGACGAACCCTTGTGGGATTGAAGCTCAACCTCACATTGGTCTGAACATTCATTGCTACATCGTTTCAGACGAACCCTTGTGAGGTTGAAGTGAGCCCGAGTGGACGGCCGTGCTTCTCAGTGGCGAGGTTCAGCAGAAGCCGTTGTGTAGAGAAACTGAAGCGGTTCGTCAGTAGAATCACTCAAATATTTGCATGGGACCAACCGCTGTTAAAGACCAACAATACACAATCCTGTATAGAACTTAGATTACTTCAGAGATAACCGGGATTTTGAGTTCGGATATAGATAGGATACACAGATGTGCATAGATATAAGTGAGTGGGGTAGTATAGGTTAAAGAGGGCGCTGTTGACACGCCCGGCCAGAATACCAGTTCCACCGGACGTGTAAACCAACCCGGCAACCAGTAGTTTGACTCAGGGCTGCACGAGCAGGCAGTTGCTCGTTGCCCCTCGTGAGTCTTATCTGTTTGGTTGCTAGGTAGCCCCCTCCGCAACAACGATGAACCAAACAACACATACAAAACGAGGTAAGGTGTGTGTCACCAATGACCAGTTACAACTCAGTCATAAACTAATTAGCACGCTTCGAGAGTTGGGTGCGACAAGTGGTTCAGACGGAGTTACTGTCGAGCGACTCCAATGTGTCCCGCACCTTCCTACTAGCGAGATAGCTGAGCTTCTTGACCAACTCTACGAAGATGGGATCATTGAACAGGTCAAGTTAAACCCACACTACAAGGGGAAACCAAGTCGATGTAATTCGAAGACGATGTGGGCTCAGAAACCACGATATCGACTTCGTAAGTGACGACTTAATACCATGACCAGGGGTTTGGCTACCATTCCGACGGAAGCTCTATTACAGCCCCGGTTATGGCAATCAATACAGTCTCATGCGAGAGACTGGTATCCGTTGAACTCAAAAGAGATTGAAGCAGAGATAACCATCCAACAGGGATGGTCACCCAGATGTTTCAGACGAACTTCAGTGAGTCGCGACCCGTCAAACTACGGGCATAATTTTATGTCGAGGAGCAAACAATCACGAGTACAACACAATGAGTAGAGAAGGAGGTATCGGATAACGTGCGAATCATGGCACACTTATCAGCGCGTTCCGATGCTGCGTATCAGAACGATTACCATCACAAGATTCGCGGGCGAATCTGGAACGCGCTCGATGGGACGGCCTACGGAGAACGACACGATTCCGGCGAGCCGCCGGGGTTCGCTTACTCGAATCCGTTTCCGCCTCGAGATATGCGGGAAGGTGACGACCGGAAGTTACTGGTCGCGTCGCCCGACGAGGAACTACTCGCAAACGTGGCGGCGAATCTGCTCGACGACCGAGAGTTCAACGTCGGTGAGATGCCGTTTCACGTCGACGAGGTAACATCCCTCGAACCCGACGTGGGCGAGCCAGGGACCAGGGGGACGCTCGAAACCGGGACCGGACTCCTCGTTCGAATCCCGCCGTGGCGGTGCGACGAGTACGGAATCGACCATCCCGGTGGCGATACTGCGACGTTCTGGCGGCCGGAACACACCACGGCCCCGCTTCGAGAGCAGTTGGAGGCGAACCTCGACCAGAAACACGACCGGTTCGTTCACGACCATCTCCCCGGGCCGAGCGAGGTCTCGGGCGAGTTGTTCGACGGCTACGAGCTATTGAAGACCTTCGCGCTTCCATTGACCGTGACCGAGGGACAAGAGATGACCTACGTCCTGAGCAAGTGGAAGTTCGAGTACACCGTTCGAGACGACGACCACCGAAGACATCTGAACCTCGCGCTCGACTGCGGACTGGGAGAGCGGAACTCGCTCGGACTCGGATTCATGAACGTTGCAGAGCGAACTCGTCCGGGTGAGACGATGGGAGAGGAGCGCGATGCTTTCGCCTAGCGAGTTTCGCGACCGATATCCAGAAGACGAGTTGGTCGACGACCTCCCGGATTCACCGGTCGGCTCGCTCCGCGATTTGCAGTACCTCTACGGGAAACTCTACACGCTCGCCACGACGGGTGGCGGAGAGTACGCCCCGTATCTCACACCGGATGCGGCACGGGACCTCGTAGACACGGACGACAGTCTCATCGTCGTTCGCGTCGATATCTCGGGAGACGAACCACAGCTAGCCGACGATGCCCGTGGGCCAGTACTGGTGACGCGGTACACGGAAGACCTGATTCAACAGGTAGGACACTCAAAATACCCGGCTGCGCGCGGAATCGACCACAGTATCACCCACCAAGCCGGGCGAAACAGCGACCCCGAAAAGCTCGCGCGATACGCCAAAGAACGGCTCACGAAATGGGCGACCGACGACGTCGTCGCGACTGCTGCCAGTGAACACCCGGACGGCTGGGTTATCGACCGTCTCGCTGAGCTTGGAACACGGGACGCTGCGCTCGAAGCCATCGAAGAAGCGGTCGTTCGGGCGTTAGGCGGCGAATCTGCAACCGCGCTGTTGACGGTCCAAGTAAAGACCGAACGAGATGGCGACTATCGATGGCCCGGCGACATCGCCGCGTTCAACGAGGCGATGCGCCAACGCAAACTATCGAAACTCGTCACGAAGAACAAGGCCGACGACTCGTCGGGAGACGCGACCGATATCGTAACCGGGCGACCCTCCCGAACGGTTGGAACCGCAGAAGATCCACAGAACTACTTCCTTGGCAAGCAACTCGAAAAGTTCCCGGGGCTGGATATCGAAAACGCGTGGCGTGCCCACCCAATCTCGGAGGACGCCGCAGTGACGGTGATGAACGCCGAGGCGTTCGTCGAGGCGTGTACGTATCGGACGTTCGGTGCGAAAGTGTACTATCTGCCGTATTTCTTCGGACGGCTGACGCCAGAGCGAGTGTATCGCCTCTACGAGATGCTGTGTAGTGCAGTCGAAGACGGCGGTGACGTGACACCAATCGAGCAGGCGTACATGAAGGAACGAGAACTCGACGACGCCGATACGAGGCTCCGGTTCTACGTCTCGGCGGTCATGCCACACCAGATGTCCAGGTACGACGTCTTCGGCGAAACGCTAAACGGCCGCTTACACTATCCGAAAGAACTCGCGTTCACCCACAATCGATTCGTCCGAGACGCGTCCGCGTTCAACTCGGACACCGACTGGACGGCACCACTCCCGAAAAACGACAAGTGGGGGCTGCTGTCGGTGAACGACGAGCAACTCCACGCGGTTTCGACGGGGTGGTACTTCTATCAGACGTTCGCAGAGCGGGACGACGCCGAAGCGGACGCGGACGACCCGCGAATCGAAGCGCTCGTGAGCGTACTGAGCGGGGACGCGATAGCCGTCGAAGTGCTGCTCGAAGAGTACGTCGCCCGAATCATCGACGGGGAGTCAGACGACGACTTCGAGGGGTTTCCGTCGTTTCTGGTCGCCAGCCAGTTTGCACAGCTCTGTGCGCTCGCCGATGGCGAACTCGAGCTGTTGAAGACGAACGACCCCGCGAAAAGCCAGATTACCCGCGAACCGACCTACGGGAGATTGACGATGCCAACACTAGACGAAATCCTTATCGCCGACGGGGGTCACCCCGCCGAACAGAAACTCGAATCGTTCATCACCGACACGCCCGCGCTCTCACCGGCGCACGACGACGAGGAAGACTCCGTGACCAGCGAGCGCCGGGGAGCGTTCCTTCTCGGTGCACTCGTCGGAGACATCGGAAGTTACCAGGAGTACTCCGAGGACCGGTCCACGACGCTCGTCGACCAGTACCCGGTCAAATCGATCACGCGAGCGCGAATCAAGAAAGTCACGCAGGAGACCGTCGCCAAGACCCTGACCTACACGCGCCAAGAAAAGAAGAAAGGAAAGAGCTACCCGGGGACGAAAGCCGAACACATCGTCGAACGACTCCGAGAGACGGTTCTCGACCCCGACCCCGACGACTGGGAGATCGACACCGACGATCTCCGCTTCTACTACGCCCTCGGCGTGACCTACGGCATGAACGACCATCCGGACTGGAACCAACAGAACAGCGACGCGAGCGACAAACGAACCACCGACGAGGAACACTAAGATGTCAGACACGAACGACGCCGTCACGAATCGCTCGGAAATCGTATTCCTGTACGACGCGGTCGACGCGAATCCGAACGGGAATCCCCTCAGCGGTTCTAATCGACCTCGAATCGACCCGCAGACTCAGCAGGCCATCGTCACCGACGTTCGGCTGAAGCGCTACCTCCGCGACCAGTTGGACGACGACGGCCACGGCGTCTACATCAGGAACGTCCAGCGCGAGGGGAACCAGTACACGCGGGGCGAACTCCTCGAAGACCGCCTCAAAGAAGTCGAACCGGACGAATACGACCTCGACGATAGCGACGAGGCAGAGCGGTTCCGAAACGACGTGTTCGGCGAGTTCCTCGACAACAGCGTCGACGTTCGATACTTCGGCGCGACGATGTCTGTCGATACCGACGACGTGTACGCAAAGCACCTCCCCGACCACTTCACCGGCCCCGTCCAGTTCTCGCCGGGGAAATCAGTACACGCTGTCAGCGAAAACGAGGAGTACGACAGCCTCACGAGCGTTATCGCCACGCAGGACAACAAACAGCAAGGAGGGTTCGACCTCGACGACCACCGAATACAGTACGGACTCATCCGGTTCCACGGACTCGTCGACGAACACGGTGCCGCCGACACGAACCTCACCGTCGGCGACGTCGAGCGACTCGACACGCTCTGTTGGCGGGCCATCAAGAATCAGACCATAAGCCGAAGTAAAGTCGGTCAGGAACCGCGGCTCTACTGCCGCGTCGAGTACGCCGACGAGAGTTTCCACCTCGGCGGTCTCGACAGGGACCTCGTTCTCGACGACGACCGTTCAAAGCCGGACGAGGAACTCCGGACGGTTCGGGACCTCACCCTCGAAATCGACGGATTCGTCGACCGACTGGCGGGCGCGAGTGCCCGGATTAGCCGGATTCGAATCGTCGCGAGCGACATCCTCGACATCTCGTACGACGGAGACGTGGGGAGTTCCGAACTCCTGTACGGGGCGCTTCGCGAGGCCGTGGGCGACGACGCCGTCGAGGTCGTCGACGTCTACGAGGAACACACCGAGACGCTTCCGACCGGCGACGCCGCATAAGATGGAACAGGAATCGTTGGACGAGTGGGTCGGTGACGACGGCGGGCGTCCGGACCGCTGTCTGTCGTTCACTGTCAGCGGTCCGTGGGGGCACTTCCGGCGGGTCGAGGGAAACGTCGTCAAGCAGACGTACCGCATCATCCCGCGGACGACAGTGGCCGGACTGCTCGCGGCCGTGCTCGGAATCGAACGCGACGGTTACTACGACCTGTTCGCGCCCGATTCGTCGGAGATTGCAATCGAGCCAGTTCGAGCGGTTCGAACGCTCAATATGCCGATGAACACGCTGTCGACCGCGAGCGGGAACTTACAGTCGCTCAACGGTCACGGGAAGATCAGCGTGAAGCTACCGAATCCGACGGCGCTCCGCCAACAACACAACTACGAGGTGCTCGTCGAACCCGCTTACCGGGTCGACGTGTGGCTCGCAGAAACAGAACGGTACAGGGAGCTTCGAGAGCTACTGGAAGCCGGGAAGTCACACTACGTTCCGAGCCTCGGTCTGTCGGAACACCTCGCAGAAATCGACTATCACGGCGAGTTCGATATCGAGTCAGGCTCCGAAGCCGGCCGAGTCGAAGTAGACTCCGCCGTTCCGAACGCGGTGGACGACATCGTGCTGCGGGAAGGGACGCGGTGCCAGGTGGAAGAATCGCCCGCGTTTATGCAAGCGGACGCCGGTGGCCGAACGACGACGGAGTTCACGACGTACGCGTACAACCCTGACGCGGAACCGCTGGTCATCGACGGTGTCGACAGCGTCGAGGTCGACGGCCGGAACGTGGTGTTCGTCTGATGCCGGAGCGGTACTCTCACCCGCCGAACGACGTTCACGACGGCGTTCCGCTGGTCGACCATCTCGGAGACGTCGCCGAGCGTGTCAGATACGTCATTCCGGCCGACGCGAAGACGCCGGCCGGAGAACCGCTCCGGGCGGTCGTCGAAACGCTCGCATACGTGCACGACTTCGGAAAGGCGACGACGTACTTTCAGGACTACCTGTTACGGTCGAGCGAACCGAGATACGAGCAGTACCGCTACCACGCGCCGCTCGGCTCGTTCGCCGCGTACTACGCGCTCAGCGCCCAGAATTTCGACTCGGAGACCTGCCTCGCCGGCTTCGTCGCGGTCGCAAAACACCACGGTCGGCTCCCCGACGTTGCGGCGTACGTCTTCAGTCGGGCGAACCGCCGCGAGAACGTTTCGCGGGGGAGCCAAAACAGTGCCGAGCTGCAGCAGGCGGCGATTGCGAAGCAGCTCAAAGACATCGACGAGCACGCGCCGGAACTCGCCCGAGAGGTGTTTCAGAGCGCGACCGACGGGGAGGGGTCGTGGTCGTCGTTCCGAGGGTCGTTCAGGGAACTCCTGACGGAAGTCAAAAGATCGACGGGGTCGAGCGCAACGACGATTAACCGTGAAACGCTCTCAGAGCGCTGTTACGGGCTTGTGTTGGAGTGTTGGGGGTCGCTGGTCCTCGCAGATAAGACGAGCGCCGCGGCGGCCGCGAGCGGTTCCGACGCGTCCGCGGGAACCTACGACGCAGAGAAGCCAACGTTCGAGCGGCTCGACGAGTACATCGAGTCGATAGAGCGAACCGCCGACGCCGACGCCGACCGAGACGGAAACCGGAGCGAGCGATTGAATTTCCTCCGAGCGAAAGCGAGGACGTCGGTCCTGTCGAATGTCGAATCGTTCGCCGACACCGACGGTGGGGTCGCGACGATCACGCTTCCGACCGGGATGGGAAAGACGCTCACCGGCCTGTCAGCGGCTCTCAGCGTTCGCGACCGAGTCGGTGGGAGGCGCGTGGTTTACGCGCTCCCGTTTACGAGCATCATCGACCAAGTCGTCGCCGAAGTCGAAGGGATATATCAAGTCGATACGACCGGGCGGTTGCTGACCGCGCATCATCATCTCTCGGAGGCGACAATCGTCGATGAAAGCGACGAGAGCGCCGACGAAGCGGACGCGAACGACGATGTCGCCGGGATGCTGGCCGAAAGTTGGCGCGCCGGAATGACGGTGACGACGTTCGTCCAACTGCTCGAAAGCCTCGCCGGACCGGCCAACAGGCAGTCGATGAAGCTCCCGGCACTCCGGGACAGCGTCGTCGTGTTGGACGAACCGCAGAGCCTCCCGTTGGACTGGTGGAAGTTGGTTCCGCGGCTCGTGAGAATGCTCACTGAGCAGTACAATGCAACGGTTATCGCCATGACCGCCACGCAACCGCAGTTGTTCGACGACGCGACTGAACTGGTCTCCGAACCCGAGACGTACTTCGAGGCGACGGAACGCGTCCAATACGAGCTTGACGACTCAACGACTCGGTATATCGAATCACGGGAAGAACCGAAATCGTATACCGAGGCGGCAAGTGCGATAGTCGACGAGACTGCCGAAGCCAATGGAACCAACAGCGACGAGGCTGGTGAAACAGAGTCGGTGCTCGCGATTTGCAACACTATCGACAGTGCACAAGCGCTGACGGCGCACGTCACCGAGAGCCTCTCAGACGCGATATCAGTCGGGTCGGTC
This sequence comes from Haloferax sp. Atlit-109R, assembly GCF_003665865.1. NCBI lineage: Archaea > Methanobacteriati > Methanobacteriota > Halobacteria > Halobacteriales > Haloferacaceae > Haloferax > Haloferax sp. Atlit-109R. Next base: position 113,504 of record NZ_QPLO01000003.1, on the reverse strand, counting down.
TACGCCGACGTGCTCGAAAGCACCGACCGAGATAGTACGGACACAGAGGTGACGACAGTCGCAGAGCGAGTCGCCGACGCCGGAGGGCAGCCAGTCCTCCACCTCTCCACTCGATTACGTCCGGTCGACCGGCTTCGGCTCATCGAGACCGCGAAACTGCTCACCGAACGAAGTTGCTCGCTCGTCGTGGTTTCGACCCAGCTCGTCGAAGCCGGCGTCGACATCAGTTTCGACCGCGTCTACCGAGACCTCGCACCGATAGATAGCATCGTCCAGGCCGCCGGACGTTGCAACCGTTCGTTCGAGAGGGACCGCGGTCGCGTCGTCGTCTGGTGGCTCGAAGCGCCCGACGAACAGACGAAGACGCCGTCGGAAGCGGTGTACAACCGAGGAACGGCGCTACTCCCCGTTGCGACCGAGACGCTCGACGATATCGGTGGGGGCGAAGGCACGATTCCGGAAGCGGCGGTTTCGAAAACGGCCGTCGAAGAGTACTACCGTCGACTCCACGACGAGAAGAACGTCGGCAAAGACGCGTACGTCGAGTGCGTGAACGAGGCGAGAGCGGACGAACTCGGGGAGTTGTCGCTGATCGAACAACGGCGGAGCGTGGAGGTCGTCGTCTGTCGGACCGCCACTGAACGAAAACGAGTCGAAGCCGCCAGAGTCGCGTGGCGGGACTACGAGTTCGAGCGGGGACGCCAACTTATGGATAGTCTAAAGGAAGCGACCGTGTCGATTCCGATATATCGGAGCGATTCGGAAGAGGCACAGGCACTCAGCGGCTTAGCGCGTATTCACGAAGACACTGAAACGCGGTGGATCGACACGAGAGACGTCCGGCACGACAGTTACTTCGATTCGACGACCGGACTGGTTGCAGAGAGTAGCGTCGACAACCGGATATTATGACGACGAGCGATCCGGTCGACCGGCTACTCGCGACCGCACGGGGGGCGCCCGTCGACGAGCCGTTTCGCGTCACCGGAGTGATGATGCAGTACTACTACGTCTGCGAGCGGGAGCTCTGGTTCGAAAGCCGGAGTCTCGAAATCGACCGCGAGAACGCGACCGTCGTGAGAGGAACTCGGGTCGACGAGACCGCGTACGACGAAAAACGGGAGAGCCTCCGCCTCGGAATGATCTCACTGGACTTGCTCGACGACGGCCGAGTCGTCGAAGTCAAACCCTCGTCGGCGCTCACCGAGCCCGCCGAAATGCAACTGTCGTACTACCTGTGGTATCTCGACAGAGTCGCCGGCGTTCGTCGTGATGGCGTCCTCGCCCACCCGCGAGAGCGCCGCCGGCAGTCGGTTGAGCTCACGGAAGAACGAGCGAAAAAAGTCGAGTCGTCGATTCGTGCGATTCACGAACTCGTACGCCGACCTTCGCCGCCGCCCGCCGAGCGAAAGCCCTTCTGCGAGTCGTGTGCGTACCACGACTTCTGCTGGTGTTGACAATGGACAGGAACTATCACGTATTCTCCGACGGTCGACTCGAACGAAGCGACGACACGCTCAGGCTCGTCACCGAAACCGGCGACAAGAAGTACGTCCCGATAGAGAACGCGGAGGCGTTCTTCTTGCACGGACAAATCGACTTCAACACCCGACTGATGTCGTTTCTCAATCAGCGCACGGTCGCACTCCACGTCTTCGGCTGGGAGGATTACTACGCGGGCTCGGTGATGCCGAAGCGCGGGCAAACCTCCGGTCGAACGGTCGTCGAGCAGGTCCGTGCGTACGAGGATACCGACCACAGGCGGCGGCTCGCGGCGGCAATGGTCTCGGCAAGCATCCACAATATGCGGACGAACGTCGTATACTACAACAACCGGAATCGAGGGTTAGAGACTGAGATTGACGATTTGGACGCCGCGTCGGCGCGCGTCGACCAGACGCGTCCGATTGACGAACTCATGGGCGTGGAAGCGACTGCCAGAAAGGCGTACTACCGGAGTTTCAATCAGATTCTCCCCGAAGAGTTCCGATTGGAACGCCGCGAATACAACCCGCCGCCGAACGAAGTCAACAGCCTGATTTCGTTCGGCAATGCGCTCGTCTACGCCAACTGCGTCTCGGCGATTCGCGCGACCGCGCTCGACCCATCGATTAGCTATCTCCACGAACCCGGCGAGCGTCGCTACTCGCTCTCGCTTGATCTCGCCGACCTGTTCAAACCCGTCCTCGCTGATCGCGTGCTGTTTCGACTCATCAACAGAAATCAGATTACTGCGAGCGATTTCGAGTCCGAACTCGGGTCCTGTCTCCTCAACGAAGGCGGTCGAAAGACGTACACGAAAGCGTTCGAGGAGACGCTCGAACGAACCGTCGAGCATCCGAAGCTCAACCGCAAAGTGAGCTATCAGTACCTGATGCGGCTCGAAGCGTACAAACTCAAAAAGCATCTGCTGACCGGAGAGGAGTACGAGCCCTTCGAACGGTGGTGGTGAAATGTACGTCGTGATGGTGTACGACCTCGAAGCCGAACGGACGCACAAAGCGCTCAAGCTTGGGCGACGCTATCTGACGCACGTTCAGAACTCCGTCCTCGAAGGCGAAATTTCAGAGGGTGATTTAGCGACGCTTCGAAACGAGGTCGAAGACCTGTTGAAGCCGGGTGAGTCAACGATTATCTACGAACTGTCTTCTGACACACTTCTCAACCGCTCGGTCTACGGCGACGACCCGACCGACGAGAAACGCTTCCTCTGAGTTTCCGTCGACCCCCCGGTCGGCTCGGGTTACTGACGGTCGACGGAACTTCTTTATCGTAGTCACCCCTCAGAGAGTCTGTGTCCTCGATATCGGACATGGTTTCAGACGAACCCTTGTGGGGTTGAAGCGGCCATTGACGCCGCACGTGGCGACGACGAAAGCCAGTTTCAGACGAACCCTTGTGGGGTTGAAGCGTCGCGCTCGTTGTCGGCGCCGAGTGGGACGAGCAGGTTTCAGACGAACCCTTGTGGGGTTGAAGCTGCTCGCGGTCGGTCCGCTCCGACGACGTCTGCCGGTTTCAGACGAACCCTTGTGGGGTTGAAGCCCGGTGCGCTGGCGCGAGATGAGCATCTCGTGGAGGTTTCAGACGAACCCTTGTGGGGTTGAAGCTCCCGTATACGCCCACCACCGAACCTTCATGGATCCAGTTTCAGACGAACCCTTGTGGGGTTGAAGCGGAGGTAGTTCCGGAGGACCGCCCGCGAGTCGATGAGTTTCAGACGAACCCTTGTGGGGTTGAAGCGTGAAGTTTCAGCGTCGGATGTTGCGTCACTCATTGTTTCAGACGAACCCTTGTGGGGTTGAAGCAACGCACGGGATGAGTGACGCACTCGACCCACCCGTTTCAGACGAACCCTTGTGGGGTTGAAGCGTCGATGAGTCGCCGCACATCGGCCTCGGTGAGGTGTTTCAGACGAACCCTTGTGGGGTTGAAGCACGGTGCAACTGAACGGCAAGGAACACCCCTACGGCGTTTCAGACGAACCCTTGTGGGGTTGAAGCGCCGAGTGCATCGGGTGCGGCGACCCGGTCGGAAGGGTTTCAGACGAACCCTTGTGGGGTTGAAGCTACTTATAGCTTTCCATAGAACACTATGGTTGGGGTTTCAGACGAACCCTTGTGGGGTTGAAGCTTTCTCCCGACCGTCGCGTCGCTCGGTTCGGATGAACGTTTCAGACGAACCCTTGTGGGGTTGAAGCGTGAACGAATCGTCTTCGGTGTGGCTGAGTTCGACCGGTTTCAGACGAACCCTTGTGGGGTTGAAGCTGGCTGGTTGTCTCGACTCCCGGTTGTCGGTGGGTGTTTCAGACGAACCCTTGTGGGGTTGAAGCTCGGTACGAAGTTCCTCACACTCGGTGCGCAACTGTTTCAGACGAACCCTTGTGGGGTTGAAGCGTCGACAGTCGGCTCGGACTCCCGACGTGGCTCATGGTTTCAGACGAACCCTTGTGGGGTTGAAGCCCGCTCGCATGGCTCATAGTCCTCGGCGGGGGGGTTTCAGACGAACCCTTGTGGGGTTGAAGCCGGGCCTCACCTCCCGGGGTCAGAATCGATAGATAGTTTCAGACGAACCCTTGTGGGGTTGAAGCGGGTAGTGTGGGTTGGTCATTTCAGGTCTATTTTCGTTTCAGACGAACCCTTGTGGGGTTGAAGCGTCTTTTGTCTCGCGTTTAACTCGTGATCGTTCGAGTTTCAGACGAACCCTTGTGGGGTTGAAGCCTCGAACGGTGTGTGCCTGCGGGGGATCAGGGGTTTCAGACGAACCCTTGTGGGGTTGAAGCAGCTACGACGAGACCCTTAACGGCCGCGGAGACAGTTTCAGACGAACCCTTGTGGGGTTGAAGCACTACGCGCCAGTCCCCGATAACGCCGCTGCGGACGTTTCAGACGAACCCTTGTGGGGTTGAAGCGCGAATCACTTGACCACCTCCGAGAGGTGATGTCCTGGTTTCAGACGAACCCTTGTGGGGTTGAAGCGCGTATCCTTGCACGAATACGTTGCCATGCTTGTTTCAGACGAACCCTTGTGGGGTTGAAGCCCGCCACCGTATCCAGCGCGGAAGACGACGAGGTCGTGTTTCAGACGAACCCTTGTGGGGTTGAAGCGATTTGGACTCCCGCGCATCGTCATCGGTCGGGTGCAGTTTCAGACGAACCCTTGTGGGGTTGAAGCGTTCAGTGTTGACATGGAGTTGTTTTATTTGGGCGAGTTTCAGACGAACCCTTGTGGGGTTGAAGCGTTTCAGATGAGTTGTTGACAAGTTGATGGTGCCCCGTTTCAGACGAACCCTTGTGGGGTTGAAGCTGTCTGTCCGAGACTCCTCATACTGGTCCCAGTATGTTTCAGACGAACCCTTGTGGGGTTGAAGCTAACCCCAACAGAATGCCCGGGAGAGTCACGAATAGCAGTTTCAGACGAACCCTTGTGGGGTTGAAGCGGCAGGTCGCTCAGGAAGTCAACGGCGACTCGTTCAGTGTTTCAGACGAACCCTTGTGGGGTTGAAGCGTCGACCGCTCAGTTGTCGCCATCGTCCTCACCTGTTTCAGACGAACCCTTGTGGGGTTGAAGCACCCAGATGCTCACGCGCGGCGTCGTCGAGTGCAGTTGTTTCAGACGAACCCTTGTGGGGTTGAAGCTCCCGATTGAGATACTCCCGTGGTCGCCCCCATCTGTTTCAGACGAACCCTTGTGGGGTTGAAGCGCCATCGCGTCGCCCATCGCTCGGTCCTCCGACGAGGTTTCAGACGAACCCTTGTGGGGTTGAAGCTGAGGTCGACCTTAACGGAGGGTCCTCATGAGCGTCGGTTTCAGACGAACCCTTGTGGGGTTGAAGCAGTTCACCGGCGACATCGAGGATGGCGAGGACGGCGTTTCAGACGAACCCTTGTGGGGTTGAAGCATCCGCGACGATGGTCCCCTCTCTCGTCTCGACCTGTTTCAGACGAACCCTTGTGGGGTTGAAGCTCCAGACCGGGCAAGCCATCGGCGATGTCGGGTCGTTTCAGACGAACCCTTGTGGGGTTGAAGCGATGGGCGTCCAGTACCACTGCGGGTCGCTGACGTGTTTCAGACGAACCCTTGTGGGGTTGAAGCCCATCCCGACCACCGACTCCAGTTCCTGCCCGCCCGCGTTTCAGGCGAACCCGTGTGGGATTAAATCGAAAACTCGTCGGGACGAAACCACGCGAAAGAAACAAAACCCGGCGCTACGCCGCCTCGGCGTACATCGCCACCAGCTCGTCCGCGTTCGACTGCCACGAGTAGCGCTCTTCGATGGCCGAGCGGTTCGTCCGACCCATGCGGACGGCTTCCGCGGGGTCGGAGACGAGTCGGGCGAGCGCCCGCGCCAGTTCCTCGGCGTCGCCGGGTGCGACGAGAATCCCGCGGTCGTCGGTGATGACCTCGGGGATGCTGCCGACGGGCGTGGTCACGATGGCGTTGCCGCCGGCCATGCCTTCGAGCATGGCGATTGGAAGCCCCTCGGCGTAAGTCGGGAGGACGAACACGGTTCCGCGGCTGATGAGGTCGCGTTTGTCTTCCTCGGAGAGGAAGCCGAGGTACGAGACGTTGTCGTGGGCGGCGGCGACCGCCTCGGCGCGGTCGGCGTGGGGGCCGCGGCCGCCGATGCTCACCACGAAGTCGAGGCCGGGCGTGGATTCGAGTATCTCGACGGCGTCGAGGAACTCGCGGATGCCCTTGCGGTCGATGAGGTTCGAGACGAAGACGAGGTGGACGGGGTCGGTCGGGTACGTCGGGTCGTACTCCGCGGGTTCGACGGCGTTGGCCATGACGTGGACTTTCTCCTCGCCGGCGAGTCGGGAGACGAGGCCGCGCCAGTACTCCGAGAGGACGACCACGTCGTCGACGGCGTCGAAGACGAGCGACTGGAGTCGGCGGACGACCCGCGAGTCGGTGGCGAGGAAGTCGTCGAACGACGAGCCGTGGATGTGAAAGACGACGGGGACGCCCCAGACGTACTTCGAAAACAGGGCGAAGAACGCCGCGCGGTAGAACGAGTAGGTGTGCGACGAGTGGACGTGGACGATGTCCGGGCGTCGCTGGAAGGGAAACAGAGCGACCGCAATGAGCGACGAGAGGAGCATCCGCGCGGCGAGTTCGAGCCCCTCGCCCTTCGGCGCGGTGTAGCGGGTGTAGACGCGCACGTCCATGCGGTCTTCGAGGTAGCGACGCTGTTCGGTGATGTAGCGGTCGATGCCGCCGGTACCTTTCGGGCCGACGATGAGGAGTGTTTGCTTGGGTGTCATGGGTTGAGTTTGGGGTCGCGGTCGAGGAGTCGCGGACCGAGTCACGGGACGCGACGCGGACGCGAGGTGAGGTGAGACGCGTCGAGACGGGCGCGAGCGCGCCGGTCACTGCGGGAAAATTCGGTGGTTCGGCGGTTAGTTATGGGTCGATTGAACGACCGTGGAGAGGCGAGGAACGCGCGGAGGGAGCCGCTACGCCGGGACACTGTGTCGCGTCAGCGACTCGACCGTCTCGACGGAGCCGTAGTTCAGCGCCACCTGGACGATGACCTCGGTGAGGTTGACTTTGTCCGCGAGGAACGCGTCGCGCTTGTCGGCCCAGCGGGCCTTCGCGCCGTCGTCGTCGAGGAGTTCCTCGGCGCGGGCCAGCACGTCGTCGAACGATTTGAGGTTGGAGATGAGCCCCCGCCGTTCGAGTTCGACGAAGTTGCCCATGTCGTCGTCGCCGACGAAGGAGTTCGACCGGATGGCGGGCGTCCCGAGGAGCGCCGCCTCGGTGACCATGGTCTGGGTGTCGGCGACGAGTAGGCTCGCCTCCGCGAGCACGTCGTGGACGAGCGCGGGGTGGAAGTCGAACGGGCGGGCGTCGAGGTCGCCGTCGCGGCGCTCCTCGCTCTCGTCGAGGACGAAGACGGTCGCGCGCTTGCCCAGCAGCTCGATGAGTTCGCGGCGGCGCTCGGGCGTGAAGCCGCCGTGGCCAACGTCGTGGTGCGAGCCGAACGCGTTGAACCGGACGACGACGAACGTCTCGTCGGGGTCGAGGCCGAGTTCGGCCCGGATATCGACCGAGGGCTCGTACACGTCGGGGTGGAGGTACGCCGTCTCTTTGAACCCGCGGAACTGGTAGTGGTTGTCCGCGAGGTCCTTCCCGAAAGTGTGCGGCGTCAGAATCGCCTTGGCGAACGGCCGGGAGACGACGTGGTCCAGCGAGGTCGGCTCGGAGTCGAGGAGGAGAATCACGGGCGTCCGCGAGACGGCCCCGGCGTGGGCCGCGTAGCCGCCCATTCCGAAGATGAGGTCGGGCTTGAACCGCCGCACGGCGCGGAAGATGTTGACGTAGTGGAACGGGAGCGACTTGAAAAGCGAGTACTTCGTCGTCCCGCAGGAGCCGTAAATCTCGTGCGGGAGGTCGTAGTATTCGAGGAGGTCCTTGGTACAGCCGTAGTCGCGGCCGAGGACGAGCACGTCGTGACCCATCGCCTGAAGCTCTCTGACGGCGTACTTGTAGAGGTGAACGTGCGCGGGCGTGTTGGTGAAGAACAGGTATCGCATACTCTCTGGCAGTTCCACGCGCCCCGCGAGAGTAGTTATACGGCGTCTACCCGCCGCGGGCGGTCGGAGAGACGCCGGGTCGCCGCCGCGACGACCGACCCGGGGCCGTTACGGTCGCCATAACAAAATCCGGACGAGCACTCGGGTTCCCTGACCGGGCGCTCGCGCGCCGTTTCGCCCGTTCGCGTCGACGCAGACAGGCAGTCCGCACCCCCGACGCGGACGGCATCCCCGCCCTCCAAACCGACCGCGACGCGCCCCACAAGCCAAATGTTTCAGACGCCTATTCCGACGCTCACTCCGCGACGACGAACCGCCGACGCCAACGCGACGACCCGGAGCGACCGCTGATGTTTCCGTGGGAACACGCCGCCGTCGGCTACATCCTCGTCTCGCTGTGGGCGCGAGTGACCGGCCGGCGACTCGACGGCTGGGCCGCGCTGGCGGTGCTCGTCGGAACGCAGTTCCCCGACCTCGTCGACAAGCCGCTGGCGTGGTCGTTCGGCGTCCTCCCGAGCGGGATCTCGATGGCGCACTCGATTCTCGTCTCGGTTCCGTTCTCGATAGTCGTCGTGGCCGTCGCGCGGCGCTACGGGGCGGCGACGGTCGGCGTCGCGTTCGCACTCGGCTACCTCTCGCACATCCCCGCGGACCTGCTGTTCAACGGCTTTTTCTTCGGGAACTACGACGTGATTCGGGCGTTCCTCTGGCCGCTGTCCCACGGGAGCGAGTCGTCGATGGGCGGCTTCTTCGCCCAGACGTGGTTCTACCTGCGCCGCTTCGTCGTGTTCCTCCGCCGGCCCGAGGCGTGGGTGCTGGTCGCGTTCGAACTCGCGTTGCTCGGGAGCGCCGTCTGGCTCTGGCTCGGCGACGGCGCGCCCGGCGTGGCGCTTCTCAAGCGCTCCGTGACCGGAATCCGCCGCGGCGTTACGAAGTGACTGCGACCGGAATCCGGGCGGCAATCACTCCATAACAAAGCCCTCACCGAGACTGAATTTCGCTAAGGCAGGCAGACTCCCCGCCGACATGATATGAGATTCCAGATTTTCCAGTCAATTCGGCCGACCGCCGAGTCGACACAGACAGTCGATGGAGCGCGACCGACGCGAGGTGGACGACGATGAGCGCCGAGGTGGGCGTCGAATCCCACGTCGACGACGGCGTCACCATCGGCTACGGCGACGGCGACGACCCGGTCATCGGTGACCGGGCGCGAATCCGCGCCGGCACCATCGTCTACGACGACGTGACCATCGGCGACGACTTCGTCACCGGCCACAACGTCCTCGTCCGCGAGCACACGACCATCGGCGACGAGGTGCTCCTCGGGACCGAGACGGTCGTCGACGGCACCACGACCATCGGGTCGCGCGTGAGCATCCAGACGAACGTCTACATCCCCACCAACACCCGCATCGGCGACGACGTGTTCGTCGGTCCGGGCGTGGTGATGACGAACGACCCCTATCCGGTCCGCACCGACGCGGAGCTGGTCGGCCCGAGAATCGAGAACCACGCCTCAATCGGCGCGAACGCGACGCTCCTCCCCGGCGTGACAGTCGGGGAGGGCGCGTTCGTCGCCGCCGGCGCGCTCGTCGTGAACGACGTGCCGCCGCGCACCCTCGCCGTGGGCGTCCCCGCCGTCCACCGCGACCTGCCGGAACAACTGCGGGGAGAAAACAGGATACGACGATGAGTGCAGACCACATCTCAATCGCCGCGCCCCAGCTCGGCGCGGCGGAACGGGACCGAATCGCGGCCGTCCTCGAAAGCGGCATGATAGCCGACGGCCCCGAGGTCCGGGGCTTCGAACGGGAGTTCGCCGACTACTGCGAAGCCGACCACGGCGTCGCCACCTCCAACGGGACGACGGCGCTCCACGCCGCGCTCCACGCGCTCGGCGTCGGCCCCGGCGACCGCGTCCTGACGACGCCCTTCACGTTCATCGCCACGGCCAACGCCGTCGCCTTCGCGGGCGCTGAAGTGGGCTTCGTCGACATCGACCCGCGAACGTACAACATCGACCCCGACGCGCTCGAAGCGCGGCTCCGGGCCGGCGAGCGGGTGGACGCGGTCATCGCAGTCCACCTCTACGGCCTCCCGGCGGACATGACGCGGCTCGCGGAGCTCGCAGCGGAGTACGACTTCCTGCTCGTCGAGGACGCCGCGCAGGCTCACGGCGCGGCAGTCGAGGGACGGCGCGTCGGCTCCTTCGGCGACGCCGCGTGCTTCTCGTTCTACCCGACGAAGAACATGACCACGAGCGAGGGCGGCATGATTACGACAAACCGCGCCGACGTCGCCGAGCGCGCCGCCCGGTTCGTGGACCACGGCCGCGTCTCCGGCTACGAACACGCCGAGGTCGGCCACAACTTCCGCATGACGAGCATCGCCGCGGCCATCGGCCGGGTCCAACTCGAACGTCTCCCCGAGTTCACTCGCGCGAGACAGGCCAACGCCGCCGCGCTCACGGAGTACCTCGAAGACTCGCCGGTCACGACGCCTCACACGCCGCCGGACCGGACCCACGTCTTCCACCAGTACACCGTCGCCTGCGACGGTATCGAGCGCGACGCCCTCAAGTCGTACCTCGACGCGAAGGGCATCGCCACGGGCGTCTACTACCCGAAGCCCGTCCACAAGCAGCCCGCCTACGAACACCTCGCGGTGTCGGCTCCGGTCGCGGAAGAAGCCGCGACACGGGTGCTCTCGTTGCCGGTCCACCCCGGACTCAGCGAGGCCGACGTGGAGCGCGTCGGGACTGCGGTCGCCAACTACGCGGAGGTGGCGAGGTGAGCCGAAAATCCGCCGGACTCCGCGCCGACGGCGGCCAAGAGCGGCCAGTTCGAGCGGGCGTCGTCGGCGTCGGGTCGATGGGAACCAACCACGCGCGGGTCTACGCGGAGCTTCGCGGCGTCGAACTGGTCGGCGTCGCCGACGCGGACGCGGACCGCGCCGCCGAGGTCGCCGCCGACTTCGGCACCGACGCGTACGGCATCGACGGCCTGCTCGACCGCGTGGACGTGGTAACGGTCGCAGTGCCGACGCCCTATCACGCGTCGGTCGCCCGGCAGTGCATCGACGCCGGCGTCCACGCGCTCGTCGAGAAACCCTTCGTCGACGACCTCGGCGTCGGCGCGGAGTTGGCCGCGCTCGCGGAGGACCGCGGCGTCGTGCTCCAGGTCGGCCACATCGAGCGGTTCAATCCGGCCGTCCGCGCCCTCCCCGACCTCCTCGACGGCGTCGAACCCATCGCCATCACCGCGAACCGGCTCGGCCCGCCGCTGAACCGCGAGATGGGCGACGGCGTCGTCATGGACCTCATGATTCACGACATCGACGTGGTGCTCTCGCTGGTCGATGCCGAGGTCGACCGCGTCGCCGCGACCGCCACGCCCGACGAGCAGTACGCGACGGCGCAGGTGACGTTCGACAACGGCGTCATCGCCTCGCTCACGGCGAGTCGGCTCACCCAGCAGAAGACGCGGACCCTCGACATCACCGCGCGCGACCGGCTCATCCGGGTGGACTACCTGAACCAGTCGGTCCAGATTTTCCGCCAGTCGCGCCCGGACTACCTCCGGGACAACGGGGGCGTCCGCTACCGCCACGAAGTGGTGATGGAACAGCCGATGATTTCCACCGGCGAGCCGCTGAAACGCGAGTTACAGGCGTTCGTCGACGCCGCGACCGACGGCGGCCCCGTCCTCGTCTCGCCGGCCGACGGCCTGCGCGCTATCGACCTCGCCCGGCGCATCGAGGCCGACGCCGAATCGACGGTTCGGAGCGTCGAGACCGCGGAGACTGCGGAAAATGCAGAGACCGCGGAAGCCACGGAAAACGCTGAGACTACGGAACCCTCGGAGGGTCGACGATGAGCCGCGAGCACCCCGGACTGTACGGCTCCGACCGCTCGCCCGACGAACAGACGCGGACCCTGCGCGCCGGCGAGGTCCCCGTCGCGGTGTACGGCCTGGGGAAGATGGGCCTCCCGCTGGCGGCCGTCTACGCCCGCGCGACGGGCAACGTCACCGGCGTCGATATCAGCGAGGACGTGGTTCGCGGCGTCAACGACGGCGAGTGCCACGTCGCGAAGGAACCGGGACTGCCCGAGTTAGTCGCCGAGCAGGCCGAACGCGGCGCGCTCCGGGCGACCACCGACGGCGTCGCCGCGGCCGAGGGAGCCGCGATTCACGTCATCATCGTCCCGACCCCCCTGACCGACGACCGCGAACCCGACCTCGCGGCGTTCGAGGCCGTCCTCGACAGCATCTCGCGGGGGCTCGCGCCCGGCGACCTCGTCGTCGTCGAGTGCACCGTGCCGCCGGGAACGAGCAAAGACCTCGTAATGTCGTACCTCGCGGACCGAAGCGCCCTCTCGGCCGGCGAGTTCGGCGTGGCGTTCTGCCCCGAGCGAACCTCGTCGGGCCGGGCGCTCCGCGACATCACCGAGTCGCACCCGAAAATCGTCGGCGGCGTCGACGCCGAGAGCACCCGCGTCGCGGCGCTCGTCTACGGCGAGCTTACCTCGAACGAGGTGATTCCCGTGCGCGACGCGACGACCGCGGAGGCCGTGAAGCTGTTCGAGGGCGTCTACCGCGACGTGAACATCGCGCTCGCCAACGAACTCGCGCGGCTCCGCGACGACCTCGGCATCGACGTGACCGAGGCAATCGACGCGGCCAACACCCAGCCGTACTGCGACATCCACGCGCCCGGGCCGGGCGTCGGCGGCCACTGCATCCCGTGGTACCCGTACTTCATCACGAGCCGCGTCGAGGCCGGGACGCCCCTCCTCCTGACCGCCCGCGAGGTCAACGACAGCATGCCGGCGTTCACCGCCGACAAGCTCCGTGACGAGCTGGCTGCGGCGGGCCGAGAGATACGGGGCGCGACCGTCGCCGTCCTCGGCGTCACCTACCGCCCCGGCGTCGCTGAGACCCGCGCGACCCCCGCCGCGGGCGTCATCGACCGACTGAACGACCTCGGCGCGACCGTCCTCGCGGTCGACCCGATGCTCTCCGACGAGGTCGTCGCGTCCTTCGGCGCGACCCCCGTCTCGCTCTCCGACCTCCCGAGCCGCGCCATCGACGCGGCCGTGGTCGTCACGCCGCACGAGGAGTTCGACGGCATCGACTGGGCCGCCTTCGACGACCTCGTCGTCGTCGACGGCCGCGGCACCCTCGGTGACATCGGCCACCGCGTGTACGAAATCGGCGGCGGACCGCGGGGCGAGTCGTCCGAGACCGAGGCCGGCCCCGAGATTGCGGCCGACTCGTCGCACGGAGGGCCGGGCCGATGAGCCGTCTCAAGGTGCTCTCGGTCGTCGGCGCGCGCCCGCAGTTCATCAAGGCGTTCCCCGTCTCCGACGCGCTCAGACGCGACCACGACGAGGTGCTCGTCCACACCGGCCAGCACTACGACGAGTCGATGTCGGGCGTGTTCTTCGACGAACTCGCCATCCCGGAACCGGACTACAACCTCGGGGTCGGCTCGGGCGGCCACGCCGCCCAGACCGCCGAGATGATGACCCGGCTGGACGCCGTCGTCTCCGACGAAGCCCCAGACGTGGTGCTCGTCTACGGCGACACCAATTCGACGCTCGCGGCGGCGCTCGTGGCCGCGAAGCGCGACCCCGCGCTGGCGCACGTCGAGGCCGGCCTGCGGAGCCACAACTGGGCGATGCCCGAGGAGGTCAACCGCGTGCTCACCGACCACTGCTCGGACCTGCTGTTCGCGCCCTCCGAGTCGGCCGCCGAGACGCTGGCGGCCGAGGGCATCCGAAACGGCGTCTCCGTCACCGGCGACGTGCAGTACGACGCCGTCCTCCGGGTCCGCGAGGCCGCCCGCGAGCGGTCGTCGATACTCGACGACCTCGACCTCCGAGACGGCGAGTACGTCCTCGCGACGGTCCACCGCGCCGCCAACACCGACGACCGCGACCGCCTCGGAGGCATCGTGGAGGGGCTGGCGTCGTCGGAACTCCCGGTCGTCTTCCCGGTCCACCCGCGGACCGAAGGGGCGCTCGAAGCCAGCGGCCTCTGGTCGCGGCTCGCAGACGCCGAGAACGTCGTCCTCGTGGAGCCGGTCGGCTACCTCGATTTCGTCCGCCTGCTCGACGGCGCGGAGCGCGTCGCCACCGACTCCGGCGGCGTCCAGAAAGAGGCGTTCTACCTCGACACCCGGTGTCTCACGCTCCGCGACGAGACCGAGTGGACAGAGACCGTCGACGCCGGCTGGAACGTCCTCGTCGGCGCGGACGCGGCCGCGATTCGGGCGGCGCTGGCCGACGACGACCCACTTCCCGAAAAGCCCTCGCTGTACGGCGACGGGAGCGCCGCCGAGCGAATCGTCGCCGCGCTCTCGGAGTACGGGGATGCGTGAGAAGACGGGAGATGCGGACGCGCGAGATGGCCCCGGCGAGACCGCCTCGGAACCGAGCGGGCCCGGCGAACCCGGCTCCGGTCCCGGCTTCGCGGTCTGTCTGACTCACGACGTGGACCGCCCGTACAAGACGTATCAGGGGCTGTACTACGCGGCGAAGTCGAACCCCGGCTACCACCTCCGGACGCTCCTCCGGCGGGAGAACCCCTACTGGCAGTTCGAGGATATCATGGCGCTCGAACGCGACCTCGGCGTCCGCTCGTCGTTCTACTTCCTCAACGAGCCGAGCCTCCTCGAAACGGGGTCGCTCTCGGACTGGCTCGAACCGAAAAACTGGGTCGAACACCTCGGCCGGTACGATCTCGACTCGGCGTCGATAGCCGACGCCGTCCGCGACCTCGACGGGGGGGGCTGGGAGGTCGGCATCCACGGCTCGTTCCGGTCGTGCGACGACTTCGACCGCCTCCGAACCGAAACGCGCGAACTCGAAGCGATACTCGGCCACGAACTCGTCGGCGGCCGCCAGCACCATCTCAAACTCGGGCCGAACACGTGGCGCTACCACCGCGAACTCGGCTTAAAGTACGACGCCAGCCCCGGGTCGAGTTCGGAACACGGCTTCCAACACGGTTACCGGCCGTTCAGACCCTTCGACGACGACTTCGTCGTCTTCCCGCTGACGCTGATGGAGGTGTCGCTTCCCGACCCCGGGTCGGCGTTCGACGAGGCGTGGGCCGAATGCGAGCGCCTGTTGGACGAGGCCGAGGCGAACGACGCCGTGATGACGGTGCTGTGGCACCCGCGGTACTTCAACGAGGACGAGTTCCCCGGCTACCGCCGGCTCTACCGCCGCATCGTCGAACGGGCGCTCGACCGCGGCGCGTGGGTCGGCCCCGTCGCGGACTACTACCGCGAGTTCCTCGCCGAGCGCGATTCCAGCGACTCCGACGATGCCGGCGACGATTCGGACGGGAGGGCGACCGACAACGCGACCACCGACAACGCGACCGCCGGCGGTTCGAACTACTCTCTCCCCCGGTAGAATCCGGCGTCGTCGGTCGGTATCGGCCCCATAACAAAGCCACGAGCGGGCTTCCTCTCGGACAGCCAACACCCTTCAGAGAGGCTATTCTGCACCATGAAACAACCAACGCAGTATCACCGCGACGGCGACGACGCGGCCGACACGGAGCGACTCCAGCGGTACGTCGAGGTGCTCGACGACGTGCTCGACTACGCCCGCGACCGCGACTACAAGGGCTGGGACTACGGCGACGGCATGAGCAGCAGGCTCCTGCTTTCGGTCCCCATCGACAACCGCTGGTTCAACCTCGCGGTCCAGGAGTTCATCAAGCGCTCGCCCGTCAACGTCCGCCCGCTGTTCCTCGTGGAGCAGCGCCGGAATTTCAAGGGCATCACGCTGTTCGCCATGGCGAACCGGACCCGCGCCCAGTTGGCCGAGCGGTTCGACGGCGACCGCCCGGCGGAGACGTACCGCGACGACGCGGCATCGCTGACGGAGTGGCTCGTCGAGAACCAGGCCAGGGGGTACAGCGGCTTCGCCGGCAGTCACCGCCACGTCATCCAGCACATCTCCGGTCGCAACGGCCCGCGGTCGGGGATTCCGCACTCACCGAACATCGTCTCGACGGCCTACGGCGTCAAGGCGCTCCTCGCGGGCCGGGAGTTCGACCCCGACTACCCGGACATCGCCAAGACCGCCGTGGACGTGCTACTCGACGACCTCAACTACCGGCCGAAAGACGACGGCGCGGTCATGGACTACTACCTCTCGCACCCGAAGGACAGCTACACGCTCAACGCGCTGGCCATCGGGGCGCGGCTGTTCGTCGAGCTGTACGACCACTTCGATGACGAGGAACTGCTCGAACGCGCCGAGAAGGTGTACGACTTCGTCGCGTCGAAGCAGACCGACCGCGGCGGATGGTACTACCGCGAGCCCGCGAGCGCCTCGCACCTCTCGATGGATAACCACCACAACGGCTTCATCGTCGAGTGCTTCCAGCGCTACGAACAGGTCGTCGGCAGCGGTCGGTACGACGAGACGCTCGCTCGCGGCCTCGACTTCTACGCCCGCGAACTGTTCGACGAGGACGGCGCGCCCAACTTCGACGAGGAGCATCCCTACCCGCGGGACATCCACGCGACGGCGCAGGGCATCCTCGTGTTCGCCTACGCCGGCCAGTACGACCGCGCCGAGCGCGCCATCGACTGGGCGCTCGCGAACATGTACGTCCCGTCCGAGGGCCGGTTCTACTTCCGCAAACACCGCTTTTACACCAAGCGCATGACGCTCATGCGGTGGTGTCAGGCGTGGATGGCCTACGCCATCGCCGAGTACGTCGCCACCAGAATCTCCGGGGAACCGACGCACGGCTACGGCATCGACGCCGACGGTATCGAGCGCCTACGGGCGGCGGCAGAGACCCCCTGACGGCGTGTAGGCCGGCGCGAACGCCGGCTAGTCGCTTCATAACAAATCCCCGTCCTCCCGTCACAGTAGTTCGAGAATGTCTTTTCGAATGATACACGCCGACGCGACCCGACCGAATCGCGGGTCGATTTACGGAGCCGCCGAATCGGCCGGTGAATCGGCTTATTTCGGCCGGTTCGGTCGGACCGGACATCTCGAACGCGTCGCCCGGAATCGATGCTGTCGACGACAACGGACGCAGTGCGAAGACCGCCGGTCGGCCCGCAGTCTATGACCATCGAAATCGTCGAGTTCGACGAGCGCGACCGCGACGAGTGGGACACGTACGTCAGTCGGTCGAGTCAGGCGAGCCTCTTTCACCAGTACGAGGCGCTTCGGCTCCAAGCGAACTACTCGAACTCGAAGCTCCACCTGCTCGTCGGCTACAAGACCGAGGAGCCGGTCGGCCTGTTCCCCGTCTTCGAGATTCGAAAGGGGCTGGTCAAGACGGCGTTCTCGCCGCCGCCGCACATCGGCGTCCCCTACCTCGGGCCCGTGATGCTCGACGCCGGCAACATCAAGAGCCGGAAGTTCGAGCGCCGCCGCAACCAGTTCATCGACGGCTGTACCGAGTGGCTGGGCGAACACATCGGCCCGAGCTACACGCACGTCCGCGTCGGTGACTACTACACCGACATGCGGACGTTCCTGTGGGGCGGCTGCGACGTGTCGCCGAAGTACACCTACAACGTCGACCTGACCCGCGGCGAAGAGGACCTCCTCATGTCGTTCAGCCGGAGCGCCCGCCGGAACATCCGCGACGGTCGAAAGCTCGTCTCGGGTATCGAGGAGGGCGACCGCGACGACATCTGTTCGATTCTCACGCTGGTCAAGAACCGCTACGAGGAACAGGATTTGTCGTTCGACGTGCCGCCGCAGTTCGTCATGGACCTGTACGACTCGCTCCCGAAAGGCCAAGTTCGGCCCTACGTCTTCCGGTACGACGGGGCGTTCGTGAGCGGAATCGTCGTCCTCCAGTACGGGGACACGCTCTACCGCTGGCTCGGCGGCGTCCGCCCCCAGTTCGATTTCGGCATCGACGTCAACGACCTGCTGGACTGGCGCATCATGCGCGACGGCATGGACGACGGGATGCGCCGCTACGACCTCGTCGGCGCGAACAACCGCCGACTCAACCGCTACAAGAGCAAGTACAACCCCGAACTCGTCACGTTCTACCAGATAGAACACGGCGCGCTCCCGGTCAGAACCATCGCGCACCTGTACAAGAGCCGCCTCGGCCCCGGCATCGAGATGCTGTCCCGGGGAAACGGGACGAGCCTCCCGTCGCGGCTCGTCTCGGGGTTCCTCCAGCGATGACGACCCGCTCGACGAGCCGACCGACGCACCGACCGACGCGTCAACCCACGCACCGACCGACGACCACCCACCCACACGACCACGACCTATGTCACAACTCCGTATCGAACCCCTGAGCCTCGACGAGTGGGGAGCCGCGCTCCCCGCGTCGGGCACCGAAGTCTTCCACACCCCCGCGGTGCTCGCCGCCATCGACGAGCACTTCGACGGCGAAATGCACCTGTTCGGCGTCTTCAAGGGCCAAGAGCCGGTCGCGCTGTTCCCGACGTTCGTCCGCCGGAACCCCCTCGGACGGGTCGTCGTCTCGCCGCCGCCGTCGATGGCGATTCCGTACATCGGCCCGGTGATGATGCCGAACAGCCCGAAACAGAGCGCCTACGAGTCGGTGAACCGCGAGTTCGCCGACCTCGTGGTCGAGGAGCTCGGCATCCGCTCGAACCGGACGTTCGTCCGCCTGCTCTGTTCGCCGGCGTACCTCGACCCCCGCCCGTTCGAGTGGACCGGCTTCGCGGTCAAGCCCTCCTTCACCTACCGACTCGACCTCGGCGGGCGCTCGCTCGACGAGATACAGGCCCAGTTCAGCAGCAGCCTCCGCCGCGAGATTCGGCAGGCGCGCGAACTCGACATCACCATCGCGGACGAGGGACTCGACGGCGCTCGCGTCGTCTACGACGACGTGGTCTCGCGGTACGACGAGCAGGACGAACCGTTCGGGATGCCGTGGGAGTTCGTCGAGTCGCTGGTCGAGAACCTCGGCGACCGGTGCCGGGTGTACGTCGCCCGCGACCCAGGCGGCGAGTATCTCAGCGGGATGATTGTCCCCTTCTCCGACGAGGTGGGCTACTTCTGGCTCGGCGGTGCGCGGGGAGAGTACGACGGCGTCAGCATCAACAGCCTGCTGCACTGGACCATCATCGAGGACATCGTCGAAGACGAGGCGCTCGCGTCGGTCACGAAGTACGACCTCGTCGGCGCGAACACGGAGCGGCTCTGCAACTACAAATCCAAGTTCGGCGGCGAACTCGTCCCGTACTACGTCGTCGAGTCGACCGGCGTCGGGATGAACCTCGCAAAGCGGACCTACCAGCTCCTGAACAAGGGGTCGGAGCGAATGGCCACGAAGTGAGTCGTCGGGGTCACACGACGCGCCGCAGCGCCCGCGAGACGCGGGCGACCGCGCTCACGCCATCTGCTGTGTTTGGATGACGTGCCAGATGTTCTCAGCGTCGTCGGTGATGCCGTACACCCGCCCTTTTCGGCGCTGTTCCGGGACGAGCAGTTCCACGAGCGAGCGGTCTCTGAGTTCCTGTAACGCCCGCGAGACGTGGGCGACCGCGCTCTCGGAGTCGGTGGCGATTTGCGTCGGCGTCGCCGGCCCCTCCGAGAGTCTATCGAGAACGGAGACGCGGTAGCGAGAACTGATGACGAAGCCCACGTCGTCCCACGGCACGTCGTCGGTTCCACCGACGGAGCTCACGCAACGCCCACCTCGCTTAGGGCGGCGGGGCGGTCGGCGGTCGTGACAGCCAACGGGGACGGGACCGCCGACCGTGACAGAGACGAAACTACCGAAAACAGACGAGTTAACGGAACGTTAACCGCGATGTCGGCGGGTGCCCGGCGTGCCGGCCGCATCGGTTCGGTGCGCATTCGTTCGTTAGTACGAACTTAATTACATAAAGTCATCGTTTGTATTATATTCGGCTATTCCTGAGTGTCTCGAGTTTATGGATGTCACGCTGACAGGAGTTCGGTCGAGTGCCCGTCGACGTGGAGGAGGCTCGGCGGTCGACGGCGACGCGACGATGCAGCGGCACGGCGATGCAGGCGACGCGCGGGAGGACGCGACCTCGGCTCAGAATCCGGAATAGCTACGGCGACCGGTGGAAATGCACGACTCGATGACCGACACCTCGTCTTCGCTTCGAATCCTCCTCACCAACGACGACGGCATCGATGCGCCCGGCATCGCCGCCATGCGCGAGGAACTCACCGCCGTCGGCGACGTGACCGTCGTCGCGCCCGCCGAGAACCAAAGCGGCGTCGGCCGCGCCCGCAACGAACACGCGGTCCGCCGCGACCACCCGTGGGGGTACGCTCTCGAAGGAACCCCCGCGGACTGCGTCGCCTACGCCCTTCGCGGCCTCGACGCCGACTTCGATATCGTCGTCTCCGGTATCAACGACGGCCCGAACGCGGGCAACTACGTCGTCGGCCGGTCGGGAACCGTCGGCGCGGGCGTCGAGGCCGCGTTCCTCGGGACGCCCGCCATCGCCGTCTCCAGCTACCACGCCCGGGACTTCTTCTGTCACCCGCCCGAGGAGTACGACTTCTCCCGCCCCGCGCGAGTCGCCCGCGCCCTGACCGAGCGCGTCTTCGGCACCGACGTGTTCGACGAAGTCGACCTCCTGAACGTCAACGCCCCGGCGGACGTACCGAGCCCCCGAATGCGCGTGACCCGCCCCTTCGCGGACTACGACCAGCAGGTCGACCACGACCCGGACGCCGGCGCGCTTCCGGACGGCGACCGCGAACACGACCTCGACGACGACGAGGTGTACGTCCGGTTACAGGACATTTCGTGGCCGGACTCCGTCGGCTTCGAGAACCCGTTCCCGCTCGACGACGAACACCGCGACCGCTATCCGGTCGGGAGCGACCGCCGCGCGATGGTCGACGGCGAAGTGAGCGTCTCGCCCCTCGCGGTCCACCACGGCCACGCGACGGACCCGCGGCTGGCGAGCATCGTCGAGAGCCTCTCCGAACAGGTGGAGTAGCGCGGAAGTCAGCCGGAAGCGACGACGCTACGACCGCGCCAACTGCCCGGTCTGCGAGAGGTACGCGGCGAGGTCCGACGTGGCAATCATCCCGATGACGCCCTCCTCCTCGTCGACGACGGGCATGTGGTGAAAGCCGTGTTCGGTCATCGACTCCGCGACGGAGAGGATGGAGTCCTGCGCGCCCGCGGTAATCACGTCCGTGGTCATGTACCGCTCGACGGTCGTCTGCGCTTTCGGCTGGCTCTTGGCGACGATGTCGACGAAGTCCGTCGTCGTCAGGATGCCTTCGAGCCGGTTGTCCTCGTCGACGACGATGACCGAACTGATGTTGTTGTCGAGAATCAACTGCGCCGCGTCTTCGACGAGCGTGTCTGGCGTGACCGTGTGGAGGGTCGTGGACATGAGTCTCGCGACGAATACGTCTTCCATGGTAATTGCTGACAGACAGGGCGGATAAATGTTGGCTTCGCGTACAGTTTCGTGGGGAGGTACATCGGGATGACGACCGCGGGCCCCGGCCGCGACTGCCCCCGCCGCGGGGCTTAATTCCCCGGCGACGTAACCGAGGCTATGGGAAGCACACAGACTGCGACGTTCGGCGGCGGCTGTTTCTGGTGCGTCGAAGCCGCGTTCAAGGAACTCGACGGCATCAGCGAGGTCACCTCTGGCTACGCCGGCGGCGAGACGGAGAACCCGAGCTACGAGCAGGTCTGTTCGGGGAGCACCGGCCACGCCGAGGTCGTGCAGGTCGACTACGACCCCGCGGTCGTCGGCTACGACGAACTGCTCGACGTGTTCTTCGCGGTCCACGACCCGACCCAACTCAACCGACAGGGGCCGGACGTGGGGACGCAGTACCGCTCTATCGTCCTGTTCCACGACGACGAACAAAAGCGACAGGCGTCGGCCTACATCGATGCGCTCGACGAGGAGTACGACGACGAGGTGGTCACGGAGTTAGTTCCGCTCGAGACCTTCTACGAGGCGGAGGAACACCACCAGGACTACTTCGAGAAAAACCCCAACGATGCGTACTGCCAGTTCCACGCGAGCCCGAAAGTCGAGAAAGTCCGCGAGAAGTTCGCCGACAAACTCGCCAACTGAGCCGGGTGCGGCGGCCGGTGGACACCACCATGTCCGCAGTATAATCTCGATAGCGCCGCTGAGTAATCGATTTCTGGTGAAGATGGTGACCCGTGCAACGTCGGAGGCGACGTTCGAACAGTCGAAACCGGACGGACTTCGAGCGCGGTGGAAACCGTGAGGAGAGCGCGGACAGTCGGGGCAGTCTGAACAGTCAAAGCGGTCTCGACAGTCAGAGCAGTTCAAACGGCGCGAACAGCGAAGGCAGTCGAAACCGTCCACGCGGTTCGCACCGCTCGCGAAGTCCGCACTTCCCCCGAGTTTTAGAATTCGTATACAGTCTACAAATTGTGGGAATTGTAGAATCTTCAGACAGTTTGTGCCGCGTGAGATTCGTACGCTGTGAGAACAGCAAAGAATGCGAGCGATGTCCGAGAATCGGACACGGTGAGCGAAGTAGAGACTTCTCAGGCCGGGACGGAGGCGAGTCACCGGCCGTCGATGGTCGAACGTTTACAATTTGTAGAAATTGTAAAAATTATAAAGAGTGCAGAATGTAGACGAAGTCCCAACGGTTCAAAAGTCGTGGATAAAATTATGTGGCATGCCGCGGAACGTCCGTTCGAACCTCCAGATGTCCGCACAGTCCGCAGTTCAGACGGAGTTTGCACCGCCCAAACAGCAGACACAGTGTAGACTGTGTACAATTTGTAAACATCGCGTTCCGCGGGAGGGCAGATAGGTGTCGCGAGCCGTGAGCGTCTCCCTCCAGAAGGGCGGGGTCGGAAAGACGACGATAGCCATCAACCTCGCCGACGCACTCGCCGCGCGGGGGAACGACGTGCTGTTGGTGGACCTCGACCAGCAGGGGAACGCGACCGAGGGCGTCGGGCTGAAAGACGACTACGAGTCGTCGGAGCCGAACATCGGCGACGTGCTGACCGACGACGACCCCATCGACGTGCGCGAAGTGATACGCGACCGCGAGGGCTTCGACGTGCTCCCGTCTCACGTCGACCTCGACGACATCGAAGACCGCGTTCGGAACTCGACGTTCGGCATGCTCTGGGTCCGTCGTCGAATCGTCGACCCGCTTCTCGGCGACGACTACGACTACATCGTCATCGACTCGCCGCCGAGTCTCGGCCCGCTGTCCGACGCGGCGCTCATCGGAACCGGGAACGTCGTCGTCCCGCTCCTCATGAGCGAACCGAGCGTGAGCGGCTTCGAACGGATGTTCGAACAACAGATCGGCCCGATTCGCCGCGAGGTCGACCTCGACATCCTCGCTATCGTCCCGAACGACCTCACCGGAAACAACGAGGAAAAACGAATCATCCGCGACCTCGAAGACTCGCCCTTCGAGCAGTTCATCCCGCCGTTCGCCCGCTCGGACCTGTTCGACGACCCCGACTCCAAGGGGCCGGGCATCAGACACCGAATCGCGTTCAGTCGCGCCTGGCGCGACGGGAAGACCCTCCGAGAGTACGACCCGTCGAACGACATGTTAGACCGACTCGACCGGCTCGCGGAAATCGTCGAGCACGGAGGGACCGACGATGCCTAAGGAGAACCGATTCGCCGGCCTCGGCGAGGCGATGGAATCCGAGTCGGAACCGGACGCAGAATCCGACGACGAGCAGACCGCGGACGAGGGCACCACTGACAAATCCGAGAAGTCGGAACCCGAACCAGCGGTCGAATCCGAGTCCGAGGGCGACTCTGCGCCGGACTCGAAAGCCGAATCTGACCCGGAATCAGACGAAGCGAGCGAGAGCGATGACGCGGGCGAAGGCAGCGAAGTCGCTGAGAGGAACGACGGCGACGAAGCCGAAGAGGCAACTGAATCGAACGCCGAGGCAGACGGCGCGGAAAGCGCCGCCGACACGGAGCAGGCGACGGAGACGGCGGGCGGCCCGGCGTTCGAGTTCGAGGCGACGACCGCAAAGAGCATCTACGTCCGAACCGCGACGCTCGACCGACTTGACGACGCCGAGTTCGAAGTCGAGTCGCTCCTCCGCCGAGAACACGACGTGCGCGACCTGACCGGCCGCGAGTTCCACGACGCGCTCGTCCGCGTCGCCGCCGAGTACCCCGAAGAAATCGTCGATGCCGTCCTCAAACGTCGCAACGAGTGACGCGTGGCAAACGAGTCCGGGGAGACCGTACGGTGATGGCGCGGAGCGGGACAAACGAGCGCTGGAAGAGACAGTAAAACCGTTCCGGACATCGGAAAAACAGCGGACAACGTGGTGTTCGAGACCCGTGGTCCGTCGACTGCCGACTGACCAGCGACAATCGACGACGAATCCGAGAGAAGAGATAAGCGACTGGCGAACACCGCCACGTCCGCTGTTGTCACAGCCCCGAGACCGCAGGTCGATTTTACACGGTGAAAACGCGACATCGAACACCAGTATGTCCGCTGTTGTGACGATGACGAGCCGCACAGAGCGTCGCTACCGGGGAGATAGCTCGTCGTGGGCGGACGGTCACACCACGATGTCCGCTGTTTCAGTAGTCGGCTAACGTTGCCGGATTACTGCGGACAGAGTGGTGTTCCGACTGGTCGGGACTGAACCGAGCGGTCGGCGCACCCGACCGAGCCACGTTTCCGCAGAGCAGGTCAACGACCAGTCGTGCCGACGCCGCCACGGGGAACTGTTCCACCGAAACCGGATGTGCCACCGAAACCGGATGCGAGGCCACACCACGATGTCCGCGGTACTGAGCGTCGACCTACCTACTGCTCGATGAAGTCGTCGAGCGTGCTCGTTTTGTCGCCGTCGAGGAAGGGTTCGACCGTCTCGTGAACGCCGACGAGTTCGATGGTGTCGCGCATGGCCGAAACGATAAGTCCGACGTCCATATCGAGGGCGTATTCGCGGTACGTCCCGCCGCGTCGACCCTCGTTTCGCTCGGTGACGGAGACGATACCGAGCATCGCGAGCTCGCTGAGGTGGTCGCGCATCCGCCGCGGGACGAGCGGGTCGCGGTTGGCGAGTTCGGTAAACCGGGTGTAGCGGGGGCGAACGTCGCGGGAGCGAATCGGCGTCTCGTCTTCCAGTTCGAGCGTCAAAAGCGAGTAGAGCACGAGGTGGCCGTGTTCGGTCAGTCCGTTGATTCCCTCCTTGATGCGGCCGCGTTCGAGGGCGCGTCGGCCACGTTTGACGTGCTCTTCTTCGATGCGGTCGGTGTCGTCGTCGCGGGCCAGGTCGCCGGCTTTCATCAACAGGTCGATAGATTGGCGGGCGTCCCCGGCGTCTTTCGCTCCGTAAGCGGCACAGAGCGGTATCACCTCGTCGGAGAGGACGCCCTCGCGGAACGCCACTTTCGCGCGCTGTTCGAGGATGGCTCGGAGGTTCTTGGCGTTGTACGCCGGGAAGTGAATCTCCTGTTCGCACAGGGAGCTTTTGACCTTCGGCGAGAGGTCGTCGCGGAACGAGAAGTCGTTGGAGATGCCGATGAGTCCGACCTTCGCCGCGTCGAGGTTCCCATTGGCCCGCGCTCGCGGAAGTTGGTAGAGAATGCTGTCGTCGTTGACGTGGTCGATTTCGTCGAGGACGATGATTATCGTCCCGCCGCAGTCGTCGAGTTCCTGCCAGAGCATCTCGTAGACGGAGCCGAGCGGGTAGCCCGTCGTGCTGATCTGGTTCGACTCCGACCGGAACTCGTTGACGAGGCGGGTCGCAATCTGATACGAACTCGTGAGTCCGTCGCAGTTCAGGAAGACGACGGTGAGGTGGATGTCGTCGTAGTGGCTCGCGTCCTCGCGGAGGTGACCGAGTAAGTACCGCGACGCGGCGGTCTTGCCGACGCCGGTCTTCCCGTAGAGGAAGATGTTGTTGGGCTGTTCGCCGTTGATAACCGGTTGCAGTGCAGCCTGGAAGGTACGGAGTTCCTCGTCACGCCCCACGAGTTCCTCGGGTTGGTAGTCCTCGCGAAGGGCGTCCCGGTCCCGATAGATCTCGGTGTCCCGCTCGAATAGGGGCATACTACCACGGTTCGACCACTTCGTTGATAAAACCACCGCGTCCGGAGTGTCCGCTGTTCTCGTTCTTTATATATTTAGGCGGGGACACACCCCCTCCACTTTGTCCGCTGTTCTGGGAGACGACGGTAACCGGTGGAACAAGTGGACGGGTTTGTTTGTCTTGATATAGAGAAAGATTTATAATACTATAATTTAAACTAAGTCCGTAATACAGGCAACTATACTAGTTATATAGTAGCTGTTTGAGGACGGCTTGTTTTATTCGCTCATCTATACATCTAAACTAACCTTCCCGATTGGAAATCCGTGGAAAAGAGCCGTCTCATGCCGACGGGGGTACCGCTTCGCACCGAGAACAGCGGACAAAGTGGTGTGAGTGTTCCCCGTCTCACCAGCCGACTCGTCTTCACACCCACATTCGTCGAGAACAGCGGACAACGTGGTGTCTGTGTCAACACTCACCGAACACATCTCGACCGCTCGTCGACGTGGGTCGTCACACAATCGCGTGGTTTGTCTCGTCCGGTCGAGTCGACCGACTTCGTCGCTCGCCTTCGGTTACCGACGGAATCCGTTCTCCGTGGTTCTCTGTGACTCTACGAAGCTCCGTGAGTCGGTAAAAGCGTCTTTTTAGGAGCTGACACGACGAACAACTGCGGACATAGTGGTGTTGTAGGGGAATCGTGGATGACCTCGTCAAATCGTGAACGACCTCGTCACCGCCTGCTCTCAGCGACGACTCAGTGTCGACTCAGTGACCACCCAACGACGAACCGGCGATGGCCGACCGCGAACATGGCCGACCGCGAGCGAGGCCTCCAACGGAATCACCAACGAAACCTCGAACAGTGTTTGTGGGTCGTTGTCACGACGTATCTCCCTCTCTTGGCGGCCAATCTGTCGGAAAACAGCGGACAACGTGGTGTTCGAACCCCCAACCATCCAGTTTCAACGCCGTGACATTTGCTATCACGAGTATCCGATAAGTTATCCGTCTCCGTCCCCGAGCAAGAATGTGAGTGAAAATCAAGGGCGTCGAAACCTTCGAATGCCCAACGACAACGAGCTGTTCGCAGTCGTCACAGAGCACAACGGTGGCAACCACGTCCGAATCCGCTGTGAAGACGGAAAGAACCGCATGGGCCGCATCCCCGGCCGCATGAAGTACCGCACGTGGATCAACGAGGGCGACGTCGTGCTGGTCGAACCGTGGGACTGGCAGGACGAGAAAGCCAACATCGAATGGCGCTACACCGGCGAGGACGCGGACCAGCTTCGGCGCGAAGGCCACATTCAGTAATCATTTTCTCCGAAAGGAGAGTTTATCTCGCCTGACGACCAGCCGCGGCTCTACGATAATCTCGGAGTTTCTCTCCAGCGATACTCACTTCGCGCCGACCGACCAGAACAGCGGACATAGTGGTGTTGTTCTCGTCGCGGTCCGCGGCGGACCGTATCGGGTGTCCGCCTCGATTCTGCGTTCGCCTCACTCGAACACGTCGACGAACCGCGGCGCGGAAAGCGCCCGCAGGTCGTCCGGCGTGAGTTGGAACACGGCTTCGGGAGTTCCCGCAGCGGCCCAAATCCGGTCGAACGACTCGAACGTCGGGTCCGCGAGGACGGGACAGTCGGTCGCGTGGCAGGTCGGCGGTACGCCGCCGATGCTCCAACCGGTCGCCGCTTTCACTTCGGAGGGGTTGGCGCTTCGAACCGAGCCCTGTTCGGCATCGAACTCGGAGCCGAGCGAGGCTTCGTCGACGCGGTTCGCACCGCTCGTGAGGACGACGACCGTCTCGTCGCCCACGCGCATCACGATGCTCTTGACGATTTGTGCGACGTCGCAGCCGACGGCCGCAGCCGCGTCGTCGGCCGTCTTGGTTCCCTCGGGGAACTCCTCGATGGTCGCTTCGAAGCCGTGAGAATCGCGTACTTGGTCGGCAAACTTGCGTGCCGTGGGATGCATGCCCAGGGCTTCCGCGTCGGCGGATATGAACGTTTACCGCCGTGGCAGATACTGCGCTGCACTCACCACTCCCCGTCGAGTCCGTCGCGAAGCGCCGCCACGTCCGACTCGTCGTTGAAGTTGTGGAACGACGCGCGGACCGCCGTCGGTTCGGGAAGCGTCCGGACGACAACCCCCACCGATTTGAGCCGTTCGACCGTCCCCTCCGGGTCAGGGACCTCGAAGGAGACGAGCCCCGACTCCGGGTCGTGCGGACTCAACAGCCGTCCCTCCGGGACGGTTTCGATGAACCGGCCTGCGAGGTCGCGCACGTGTTCCTCGGTTCGGTCGAGGCCGACGCGCTCGGCGATGTCGATAGCCTCTCGGAGCGCGACGTGCGGCGCGGGGTTGGTGGTTCCGACCTCGAAGCGTTTCGCTCCGGGCGCGAAGTCGAGCCCGTCGGCGTTCGGCTCCGTGACGCCGCGGTAGCCGACGGCGTGGGGTTCGATGCCCTCCGCGACTTCGCGACGGACGTAGAGGAAACCCGCGCCCCACGGCCCGAGCAGCCACTTGTGGCCCGCGCCGGCGACGATGTCTGCCCCCCAGTCGTCCACGGCGACGGGGTACTGGCCGAACGACTGGACCGCGTCGACCACCGACAGCGCGCCGGCGTCGCGGGCGATGTCGGTGAGTTCGCGCACGGGGAGCCGCGTCCCGTAGTTCCACGTTAGGGCGCTGAAACAGACGAGGTCGGCGTCGCTGACGGCCTCGGCGTACTGGTCCATATCGAGCCGCCCTGCCTCGCTCTCGACGACGCGGACTTCGACCCCCTCGCGTTCGAGTCGCCGCCACGGGAGGATGCCGGCCGGGTGTTCGAGGTCGGTTCGGACGACCACGTCGCCCGGCTCCCAGTCGAGCGCGGTGGCGATGCGGTTGATGCCGTCGGTGGTGCTCTGGGTTAGTGCCACCTCCTCCGTTTCGGCACCGATGAACGCGGCCACGTCCTCGCGGACGGCCTCGTAGGCGTCGAACGCGGTCGGATAGGGGCCGTCGTCGCCCGGCGACTCGTACTCGTGGTATTCGAGGAACTCGGTCGCACGCTCCACGATGGGGCGCGGACTCGGGCCGTGCGCGCCGGTGTTGAGATACGTGACGTCGTCGAGGGCCGGAATCGTCGTTCGGAGTTCGTCGGGTGTCATAGTGTGTTATCGGGTGTCATCGGAGGTGTTCTCTCGTCGGTCGCGCCGCGAAGGAGTCGTGTCTGCTGGTGATACGCCCGTCGAATCAAACGTTCTGGTACCACTATCGAATTGCCGCAACAACTCGTCGGGGAGGCGGGCGTACACCTCGGCGTTGCCGACGAGCGCCTCGACGGTGGTGAACTCGTCGACCGCGTGCGCCGTCTCGGTCCCCAGCCCGAACTCGACGGTCGGGACGCCGGCGTTTCGCATTCGCTTCGCGTCGCCGCCGCCGGTCGCGCTCCGGCGGTACACACGCCCGCCGGTGACGCCTTCAGCGACCGAGACCACGGCGTCCGCCAGCGCGCTGTCGGGGTCTTCGAACGTCCCGACCGACCAGTCCGCGTCCGAAGTCTCGACGCCGTCGTGACCGGCGACGACCTTCCGAACGCGGTCGAGCACCGCCGCCGTCTCGACGCCCGCCGTCACGCGAATATCGAGCTTCGCCCGCGCCGCGTCGGGGACGACGTTCACCCGGTCGCCGCCCGAGAGGACGCCCAGATTGACCGACGGCCGCTCGAACAGCTCTCGCGCCGCGTCCGCGCCGAATCGCGGCGCGTAGTACTCGACGGACTCGTCGACGAGCGCCCGCACCGCGGGGTCGAACTCGAATCGGTAGTCATCGAGCGTCGATTCGATGTCGCTCACGGCGCGGTAGAGCCGGTGAATCGCGTTCTCACCGAGCATCGGTCGGGAGCCGTGGGCGGCGGTCCCCGTCGCTTCGAGTTCCAACCAGATGCTTCCCCGGTCCGCGACGGTCACCGAGTGGCGGTCGCTCTCGCAGGTCGTCTCGCCGATGACGCAGGCGTCCGCGGCGAGTCCGCGCCGGTCGAGAAGCGTCGGCAGCCCCGCGCTCCCGGCGACTTCCTCGTCGCTCACGAACGCGAACACGAGGGTCGTCGACGGCACTGTGTCGGTTTCGACGTACGCGTTCGCCACCGCGAGCATCGCGGCGACCGCTCCCTTCATGTCGGTCGCGCCGCGCCCGTAGAGCCGGTTTCCCGCCCGTTCACCGAGCGGGTCGCGCGTCCACTCGCCAGCATCGAACGGGACCGTATCGAGGTGCCCCAGCAGGACGAGCGTCCGGTCTGTCGCGCCCGGGAGCGTCGCCACGAGGTTCGGCTTCGTCGGGTCCGCGGCGACGCGCTCGGCGTCGAGACCGAGGTCTGCAAGGAACGATTCGACCCACGACGCGAGGTCCCGCGTGTCTCCCGGCGGGTTCTGCGTGTCGTGGCCGACGAGCGTCGCCGCGAGGTCGACGACGTCCTCGCGGTGCTCGCGGAGGGAGGCGACGACGGCGGGTGGGTCGCTGGACATGGACTCTCTGTCCAGATGTACGTACTGACGACGAATAAGTTTGTGCTAAAAATACAATATTAGTGGGGCGAGATACGGGTGCCTCTGTGGGACGGGTCCGAAAGAAATCGTCACTCCGAGTGGTGGAGGGTGGGGTGGGATGGGATGCGGTGCTGATTCCGGTATCAGGCGTTGTAGGTCCACCGCTGGAGCGTCGCGGAGTTGGAGCCGGATTCGGAGGTCCAGACGACGCGGACTGTGTCGCCGTTGGCAAAGCCGTCCTCGTCAGTGTCTTGGACGACGACGGACTCACCCGCGCTGATGGTGTCTGAGCCGAGGGTCGACCACTTGTTTGCGTCACTCGAATCGGTGACGTTGACATCGCCAGCGATGGTGACTAAATCGCCGTCAATCTGCGCGCCGCTTTCGTGCGTGATGGTCAGTTCCGTTCCGTCGTAGTCGAACGTGAAACTCGCTTGGGGAGCGGTGTCACCGACCTGGTCGCCGAGACCGAGGACGAAGGTGCCGATGACGGCCGCGAGGATGACGGTAATCGCGACCATGAGGATGACGCCGATGACCGGCGAGACTGCGCGGGACTCCGTGAACATTGTCTTGATTTGCATAGTTGTTTCTCCTAGGTGTGCCGGACGAGAGGCGACCGTTGAGAAAAATACGAATCGGTCCTCGAACGCCTGCGTTCTAACCTAACAGATTGTCTGACGTTCTCCGATGATATAAACTAGTATTGAGAAGGCGTTTCACGTCTCATGCGTGATTCGTACCAGAATCGGCTGGTGCTGTCGCTCACGGTGTAACGTTCGAAAAAATCGAGGTTCGGTTGACTGTGTCGCCGCGGACCGTTTAGTGCGTGTACGTTTGCAGGGTCGCGGAGTTGGAACCGGATTCGGAGGTCCAGACGAGGCGCACTTGGTCGCCGTCGTCGAGAGTTTCACCGGTGTCGAGGTCCACAACGATGGTGTCACCGGCGTTCATGCTGTCGTCGGAGCCATCATTCTTCGAGATGACCGGCGACGATAGGTCAGACGGGATGACGACGCTCAGCTCGTCGCTGGCGATGGAATCACCACTCTCGTGCGTGATCGTGATTTCCTGTGCACCGTCGTAGTCGAAGCTGAAACTCGCCTGCGGGGCGGTGTCACCGACCTGGTCACCGAGACCGAGGACGAAGGTTCCGATGACGGCCGCGAGGATGACGGTAATCGCGACCATGAGGATGACGCCGATGACCGGCGAGACTGCGCGTGATTCGCTAAGGAATTTCTTGATATCCATTGTTCTACCCAGGGCCGGCCTCTGACCCACCTCGTGCCCACCTGCACGGGACCGCGAGCGGCCACATGTTCCGGCTCCTGTTGGCCTTCCGTATGTTCCGGATATATTTAATTTCGCAGCGACTTACCGGTCTATTCGAGGGGTTAGGGCGCTCCTAACCGTCGAATTCGGGATTTAAGCCGTTCCATCCCACCTGCGTACCATCCGCAGGGGAGGTCGGTGCTGAACCGCCGACCTGACGCGCTACACACGCGAATCCGACTCTCTCGCTCGCGCGACGCACTCGCTCGAACTGTTGCGCTCCCGATTTCTGCGGACATGGTGGTGTGGGTTCGGGAGGGTGTCGGCCGCGGCGCGCGTCCCATACGCGTCGCTCACGCGACTCGAAACGCGGGGGCGGTCGAAAACGTCGGGAAAACGGCCTACTGGGAGGCGTTCCAGAACCGCGGCGTCGACTCGAAATCTATCTTCGCGTCGGAGGGCGCGCGCTCGTAGAGCGCGTCGTGGACGGCCTCGTAGGCCGCGCGCGGGCCTTCCTGTGCGAGTTTCGGGTGGTCGCGGGTGTCGAAGACGACGCGCCACGTCCCGTTCGTGAGGTGCAGTCCGAGGATATACTTCCCGCGGACGTTCACGACCAGTTGGTAGGCGTGCTGGACCGTCTCGCCGTCGCGTTCGATGTTGTAGCCGCGGACGGCGACGGCCTGCTGAATCGCCTCCTTCGTCTCGAGTTCGGCGACGAACGATTTGGGGACGGCCCGTCCGGGGAGCGACTCGACGAACGGTTCGCTCACGGTCGCACCACCTCGCGTCGCGCACCTCTCGGTTCCATCGTATCCTCTGTTGGCGGCCGAGCGGGTATATGCGATACGGTCTTCGCCGGCGCGGGTCCGGACACCGACCGACTCGCGTCGCCCCGCGTTCCGAGCGAAGCGCCTTTGAGGCTCTGCGCGCGCAGACGAACCGTGAACTCCAGCGCACACCACGTCGGTCTCACCGTCCGCGACCTCGATTCGACGCTCGAATTCTACCGCGACGCGCTCGACCTGCCGGTCGTCTCTCGCTTCGAAGTCGGCGGCGAGGAGTTCGCCACCGCCGTCTCCGTCGACGGCGCGTCGGCGCGCTTCGCCCACCTCGACGGCGGCGACGTGCGCGTCGAACTCGTCGAGTACGACCCGGTCGGCACCGACACCGACGAACCGACGCTCAACCGTCCCGGTGCGACCCACCTCGGGCTCTCGGTCGAGGACGTCGACGCCGCGGTCGCTCAACTCCCGGCCGACGCCGAGACGCTCAGCGAACCGCAGACGACCGAGACCGGCACGCGAATCGCGTTCGTCCGCGACCCCGAGGGGAACCTCGTCGAACTCCTCGACGCCTGACCCGGCCGCTTCGTTCGACGGGTTCGCCGCTCGAAACTCGCCGTTGAATTGTTCTCGAACTGCAATACTAGGGCGCTGGTGTGGTCACTCGTCGGTCGAAAACCACGTCCGCGGCCGCTCCGACCCGATTGGAAGCTTCAGCGTCACGGCCGTCCCCCCGAGGGAAGACGGTTCCAACTCCATGCTCCCGCCCGCTTTCTTGACGACCCAGTGGACCAGCCACAGGCCCATCCCGGTCCCGTGTTCGAGCGGCGTCTCCTCGCCGCGCTTGATGACTCGCCACTCCTCGTCGGGGATTCCCGGCCCGTCGTCGTCGACGCGCACGACGAGTTTCGAGTCGTCGGCTTCGGTTCGGCGCACGTCGATACGGACCGTTTCGCCGCCGTGTTTGAGCGCGTTCGCGATTAGCTCGTCGAGCGCCGCGCCGACGCGGCTGTCGACTCGCGCGTAGAGCCCCGTCTCGATGTCCGTCCGCACCGCCGCCTCCGGGTACGTCGATTCGGCCCTCGACACGGCGTCTTCGACGAGCGCCGAGACGCGCCGCGGCGTTCCCTCGGATTCGAGGGCGTCCGAGACCGTCTGCGCCTTCTCGGAGAGCGACGCGAGGTCGTCCGCCGCCTCGACGATGGCCTCGGCGGCCTCGGCGAGTTCCTCGTCGGTGTCCGTGGCCTCGTTCTGGCGAATCAGCTCCGCGTAGCCCTCGATGACGTTCATCCGGTTTCGGAGGTTGTGCCGGAACATCCGGTTGAGGACGCCGAGTCGCTGTCTGGTCACCTCCGACTCGGTGACGTCGGACTGGATGGCGACGTAGCCGTCGATGTCGCCGTTGCTCTCGATGGGCGCGATGGTCTGTATCGCGGTGTAGAGCTCGCCGCTCTTCCGTCGGTCGATGATTCGCTCTTGCCACGTCTCGCCGGACTGGAGGGCGCGCCACAGTCGCTCGTAGTACGTCTCCGGCATCTCGCCCGAACTGAGTATCGACGCCGGTTCACCGATGACCTCCGCGGCGTCGTAGCCCGTCGTCTCCTCGAACGCCGGGTTGACGTACGTAATCTCCCCGTCCGGCGTGGTAAGGTAAATCGCGTGGCCCGCCTGCTCGACGGCCTGCTCGAACTCGCGGAGGCGGCGCTCCCGCCGCTGCTGTTCTGTCACGTCGACGAAGACGCCGACGACTTCGGCCACCTCGCCGTCGGCGTCGCGGACGACCGCCGTCGAAAGCCGAAACTCGCGGAGGTCGCCGTCCGCCGGCTGTCGCTCGACTTGAACGTCCGAGAGGCCGTTTTCTGCGATGGTTCGCCGGATAATCTCCTCGCTATCCTCGCTGTCCGCGCCCGCGTCGTAGGGGAGCGGTCCGCCGAGCACCTCCTCGCGCCCCCAGCCGAACGTCTCCGTGGCGGCGTCGTTCCACCTCGTCACGCGCCCCTCGGGCGTGGCCGCGATAATCGGCACCGGCGACGCGGCGACCACGGTCCGAAGCTGGTCCAGCGACGACCGAACCGACGCCTGCTGGCGCTCGATACGACGGTTCTTCCGGGAGACGAGCGCCCAGACGAACGCGGTGGAGACGGCGACGAACGCGAGTCCCTTGACGAGTTCGGCCTCGGGGGCCGGGGGCGCACCCAGCGTGGCCGACAGGAGTAGCTCGCCGCCGAGGATGCCCGCGGTCCCGAAGCCGAGATACGCCAGCGCGATGGCGCGGGCGTCGAGACCGTCGAGCGGCGAGTCGTTCATCATCCGAACGGAGCGCGAGCGAAAATATAAACGTGGTGCGGTAATCCGGGAGTTGATAACGACGGCACCACCCCTCGAAACCCGACGCGGAAGCGCAACCGACATTGCCACTGGGCCGCTAGCACGGGTGACTCCCCGCTTCCCGAGACGCACGACATCGTACCCATGCCCACCACGAGCCGGCGAGACGCCATCGAGACACCATGAAACGACGAGACGCACTCAAGACACTCGGCATCGGCGCACTCGCCGCCACCGCGGGCTGTCTCGGCGGCTTCGAACAGCAGTCGGCGTGGCGCGACCCGCCGCTCGTCGACGACCGCCCGGACGCGGTCTACCTGCCCGCCGTCACCGAAGGGATGAAGATGTACGGGAAGACGACCGCCGGCCCGTACGGCGTCGCGCTCACCTACTCGTACCCTCATCGCTTCTGGACCGCCGCCGGCTCCGACCTCGGGAAGACCGTCGTCGAGGCCGACGACTCGATTCACCTCATGGCGTCGCTGTGGGACGCCGAGACGGGGACCGTCCTCCCGCTGGACGCCGGCGTCTCCATCGAGATTCTCCGCGACGGCGACCTCGTGAGCGAGGAGGTCGCCTACCCGATGCTCTCCCAGCAGATGGGGATGCACTACGGCTCGAACTACGTCCTCGACGGCGAGGGCGACTACGAGGCCCGCGTGCACGTCGGCGGCACCTCGCTTTCCCGAACCGGCTCGTTCGCCGGGCGGTTCGAGTCGGCCGAGACGGCGACGTTCGAGTTCGCGTTCGACACGGACGACCTCTACGACGTGGAACTGCGCCGCCTCGGCGACGAGGCCGGGTCGCGCGGCGCGGTCCCGGCGATGGAGATGATGGGCGTCCCGACCGGCAAAGCCCCCGCCGTCAGCGACCTCCCCGGTCGCCACCTCGGCCGGCAGACGAGCGCCGACGCCCTGTTCGACGCCTTCGCCGTCGACGACGGCTCCCGGTTCGGCGTCGACGGCGCGTACCTCTACGTCTCGGCGCGGACGCCGCACAACGAGTTCGTCCTGCCGATGATGGGCGTTCGGGCCACGCTCGAACGCGACGGGACGACGACCCTCGACGGCGCGCGACTCGCCCGGACGCTCGACCCCGACCTCAGCTACCACTACGGCACGGGCGTCGAGGCCGTCGAATCCGGCGACGCGCTGACGCTCTCGGTTGACGTGCCGCCGCAGGTGGCCCGCCACGACGGCTACGAGACGGCGTTCATGGCGTTCGAGCCGATGCGGTTCGAGGTCTGAGGTGTCGCTTCGTCGCCGCTTCACCCCCCGTCGGGCGACCGGGGCACCCCGACGCGGACGGCGCGATGGAAACGTTCAGAAGCCAACAACCCCGAACTCTCGGTGACTCTCGGATGACCACGGACACAGACGCGACGCGCGACCGCCACACCTGCACAGCGTGCGGCGAGGCGTACCCGACCGAGCGACTACTGGTCCTCCACCGGGGTGCGAGACACCCCGACGACCTCGACGCCGAAGAAGTCGAGGCGTACCGCGAGGCGTACCACGAGGAGGAAGCGGCACTCAAGTCGTTCCGCGTCCGTGCGCTCGGCGTCATCGTGCTGCTGTACTTCGGCTTCCTCATGCTGTTCATCGTCTTCGCATCATGACCCGACTCCGACCCATCTCCCTCAGACGATTCGGTCTCGGTCTCCTGCTGGCGAGTCTTCTGTCGCTCCTCGCGGACCCGGCGGCCGCGAGCAACGCCGCGGTCGGACTCGCGGGCGCGTCGCAGGACAACCTCGCGGTCCCGCGGTGGCTCTATCTCGCCACCGGCGGCGCGACCGTCGGAGCCTCCGCGCTCCTCGCCAGTTTCGTCACCGACCGCCGATTCATCGAGCGCGTCCACCTGTGGCAGACCGGTCCCGATGCGGGCGTCTCGGACGGACTCCTGCGCGCGCTCCGAGTCGCGGGCGGCGTCCTCGGCCTCGCGGTCCTCGCGCTCGCGGTCTCCCTCGGCTACACCGGCCCGCAGGTCCCGACCGTCAACTTCGCCGTCATCGTCGTCTTCGCGGGGCTCCGCGCCGGCTACACGATGCTCTCGTATCTCGTCGCTGATACGTGGCGCGCGCTGAACCCGTGGCGAACCGTCGTCTCGGCGGTTCCGAACGGCTTCGTCTCGTACCCCGAGCGACTCGGTCGCTGGCCCGCGGTGGCGGGGATTCTCGCGCTCGTCTGGGTCGAGACCGCGACCGCCGTCACGACCCGGCCCTCGGTCCTCGCGACCGCGCTCGTCGCCTACTCGGTCGTCACGCTCGCCGGCGCGGTCGCCGTCGGCGCGGACGCGTGGTTCGACAAGGTCGACCCCGTCTCCGTCTTCCTCCAGTTCTACGGCCGGGTCGCGCCGGTTCGCCTCGACGACGACGGCCTCTCGTTCCGCCTGCCGGGGATGCGACTCGTCACCGACGACGACCTGACCGACCTCGGTGACGTGGCCGTCGCGGTCGTCCTCGTCTGGGAACTCACCTTCAGCGGTTTCGTCACGACCGAACAGGGCGCGGCGGCCGTCCGGTGGCTCGCGGGCGTCGGCCTCCCGCCGCTTTTCGTCTACGGACTGCTCTACCTCGGCGGCTTCGGGGTCTTCCTCGGTCTCTACGTCCTCGCCGCGCGGGTGACCGCCCGCCGCATCGACACCTTCGAGACGCCGCTCGACCTCGCGGTCACATTCGCGCCCTCGTTGCTCGCTATCGCCGCGGGCTACCACCTCGCGCACTACGTCGGCTTCTTCGTCTCGCTGTCACCGATGCTCGTCCACGCGCTGTCGTCGCCGCTGTCGTCGCCGGCGAACCCGGTCGTGCTCACGCTCCCCGCGTGGTTCGGCGGCCTGAACGTCGCGTTCGTCCTCCTCGGCCACCTGCTCGCGGTGTGGGTGGCGCACTCGCAGGCCTACCGAACCTTCCCCAGCAGACTGCAAGCCGTCCGGAGCCAGTTCCCCTTCGTCGCGGTGATGATTCTCTACACGATTCTCAGCCTGTGGCTCATCTCGCTGCCGACCGCGAACCCGCCGTTCCTCTGATTATTAACTAACTGGCTTCAATTTGTGAAGTTACAATATCTAACCCCCGTTTTCTAACAGGTGAATTATTAACCGGTCGCTGACTACTGCCGAGTATGAGCGAACACGACGGACGCGACCCCGGCCCCGGTGACGGGGCGGACGCGTCCACGGACCCGCAGGGCGGCGACAACTGCGGGTGCGACGACGCCTGCGAGGTCGGGGGCGCGTCGGCGTCGGGAGTGCCCGGCGAGACGGAGCCCGGCGACTCGGCCGGCGAATCCGCCGGTGCGGTCCGCGCGGAATTCAGCGTCCCGGACATGGACTGCGCGTCCTGTGCGAGCAAGGTCGAAACGAGCGTCCGGAAACTCGACGGCGTCGGTGATATCGACCCGCGGGCGACGACCGGCCGACTCGTCGTCGAGTACGACCCCGACCGGACCACGCCCGACGACATCCGGGGTAACGTCGAGGGCGCGGGCTACGCCGTCGAAGACGGC
This sequence comes from Haloferax sp. Atlit-109R, assembly GCF_003665865.1. Classification (NCBI taxonomy): domain Archaea; kingdom Methanobacteriati; phylum Methanobacteriota; class Halobacteria; order Halobacteriales; family Haloferacaceae; genus Haloferax; species Haloferax sp. Atlit-109R. The sequence goes on along the minus strand of NZ_QPLO01000003.1, from coordinate 75,007 downwards.
CCCTCGACGCGCGAGGTGTCGTTTTCCGTCCCCGACATGGACTGCGCCTCCTGCGCCGGGAAGGTCGAACACGCGCTCCGCGGCGCGCCGGGCGTGCTGTCGTACGAGACGCGCCCGACGACCGGGACCGCCGTCGTCACGCTCGCGGCCGACGCGGACCTCGATGCGGTCGTCTCGGCCATCGAGGGCGCGGGCTACGAAGTCGTCGGGACCGACGTCGCTGACGCCGTCGACGGCGACGACGGCCACGGCCACTCTCACTCCCACGGCGGGACCACCGGCGCGGACCGCGGGAGCGTCTGGCGCAGCACGCGCGCGGCGAAAACGTGGGTGAGCGGCGGCTTCCTCGCGGCGGGCATCACGGTTGAGTACCTGCTCGGGTTGGAACTCGTCGTCGCCAGCGTCCTCGGCGTCTCGTTCACGGCCGCCGAACTGCTGTACGTCCTCGGGGCCGCGGTCGGCGGGCAGGCCATCCTCCGCAACGGCTACTACTCCGCGAAGAACCGCAGTCTCGACATCGACTTCCTGATGTCGACGGCGATTCTCAGCGCCGTGGCCGCCAGCCTCATCTCCGGGCCGACGAGCCTCTACTTCGAGGCGGCGACGCTCGCGTTCCTCTTTAGCGTCTCCGAACTGCTCGAACGCTACTCGATGGACCGCACGCGCGACTCCCTCCGCGAACTGATGGACCTCTCGCCCGACGAGGCGACGGTCCTCCGCGACGGCGTCGAGACGGTCGTCCCCGTCGAGGAACTCGTCGTCGGCGACGTGGTCGCCGTCAAACCCGGCGAGAAGGTTCCCGTCGACGGGACGGTGGTCGAAGGCGACAGCGCGGTCAATCAGGCCCCCATCACCGGCGAGTCCGTCCCGGTCGATAAGGCCGACGGCGACGAGGTGTTCGCGGGCACGGTCAACGAGGCGGGCTACCTCGAAGTCCGCGTCGACTCCGCCGCGGGCGACGACACCCTCTCGCGCATCGTCTCGATGGTCGAAGACGCGCAGGCCAACAAGACCGAACGCGAGCAGTTCGTCGAGCGCTTCTCGTCGTACTACACGCCCCTCATGGTCGTCGTCGCGGTCGCGGTCGCGGCGATTCCGCCCATCGCGTTCGGCCTCGACTGGGTGACGTGGTTCGTCTACGGCATCACGATGCTCGTGCTCGCCTGCCCCTGCGCGTTCGTCATCTCGACGCCCGTCTCGGTCGTCTCGGGCATCACGTCGGCCGCGAAAAACGGCGTGCTCATCAAGGGCGGCACGCACCTCGAAGCGATGGGCTCGGTCGAGGCCGTCGCCGTGGACAAGACGGGCACGCTCACGAAGGGCGAACTCACCGTCACCGACGTGGTCCCGCTCAACGGCAACTCCGAGGCGGACGTGCTGCGGTGCGCCCGCGGCCTCGAAGCCCGGAGCGAACACCCCATCGGCGAGGCCATCGTCTCCCACGCCGAGGGCACGGGCGTCGCGGCCCGCGAGGTCGACGACTTCGAGAGCGTCACCGGCAAGGGCGTCCGCGCCGACCTCGACGGCGTCCCGCACTTCGCCGGCAAACCCGGCTTCTTCGAGGAGCTCGGCTTCGACCTCGAACACGTCCACGTCACCGGCCCCGGCGAGGCGCTCTCCGCGGAGGTCCGACAGCTCTGTGACCGCCACGGCTGTCTCAACCTCGTCGAGGACACGATTCCGCGCCTCCAGTCCGAGGGCAAGACGGTCGTCGTCGTCGGGACCGAAGACGACCTCGAAGGCGTCGTCGCCGTCGCCGACGAGGTCCGGCCCGACGCCCGCGAGACGGTCGCAAAGCTCCGCGAAGCCGGCCTCTCGGTCGTCATGCTCACCGGCGACAACGAGGGGACCGCCCGCGCCATCGCCGAGCAGGTCGGCGTCGACGACTTCCGCGCGGGCCTCCTCCCGGAGGACAAAGTCGCCGCCGTCGAGGGACTGCTCGACGAGTACGGCTCGGTCGCCATGGTCGGTGACGGCATCAACGACGCCCCGGCGCTCGCCACCGCCACGGTCGGCGTCGCCATGGGCGCGGCCGGAACCGACACCGCCCTCGAAACGGCCGATATCGCCCTCATGGCCGACGACCTCTCGAAGCTCCCGTACCTCTACGAACTGTCCCACCGGGCCAACGGCGTCATCCGGCAGAACATCTGGGCGTCGCTCGCCATCAAGGCCGTCCTCGCGGTCGGCGTGCCCTTCGGCTACGTCTCGGTCGCGCTCGCGGTCCTCGCGGGCGACGCCGGGATGACCATGGGCGTGACGGGCAACGCGATGCGACTCGCCCGGATTCGGCCCGACGAGTGAGACGCGGGAGGCTGACCGTCTCCGTCTTTTCCGGTCCGTCCCTGCCAGATTCGCGCATCCGTGTTACTTAGTGGCGTGACAGTATCAACGCGTCCGCAATTCTTGCCACACGAGAAACGGCTGGCTGGGTTTTGCCGACGCCGCGCGTCAGAGATTGGCATGGGAGACGACGAGCGGACGCCACGCAGAGACGCGAGCGAGCGACCGGCCCGACCGATGCGGAGCCGAGACGCCCGCGACGCCGGCGATTCCGACCGCACCCGACGACGGTTCATCTGGCTCGCCGGGACCGCCGCGATGGCGGGATTGGCCGGCTGTTCCGGCGGCGGTGGCGGCGGGGCCGAGCCGGCCGAGACGACCGCGACGACGACGCAGTCGTCGGGTTCGACCGGGGGCGTCCCCGAGGCGTACGCGACGGCCACCTCGCTCGACGGCACGCAGCGCAACCCCGACAGCCTCTCGTCGCAGGAGGCCGTCTCGTATCAGGACGAACCGAGCGAGGGCCGGCAGTGTTCGACCTGTCGGTACTACATCGAGGACAGAAACGGGGACGGCGTGGGCGCGTGCGCCATCGTCGCGGGCGAAGTCGCTCCCGAGGGCTACTGCGTCTCCTACGTCGAATACGAGGGGTAGCTCGGGGGCGGCTTCGTCGTCAGGACTCCTCGTCCGTCGGCCCGACGGCGCTCTGAATCCGACAGCGGATGGACTCCTCGACGCCGTCGCGCTCGACCGGAATCACCCACTTCTCGCCGCAGCCGAGGACTGTCACCATCTCGCCGTCCTGTCGGTGTTTCACCGAGACGAACACCTCGCCGCGCTCGGGGTCGTAGTCCACGAGTTCGACGAGCACGTCCTCGCCGGCGATGAGGAGGTTCTTCGCGCCGTCCAACTCGGTGACGTAGGACTCGGTGTTCCCGGCGGGGTCGGTGACGAACAGTTCGACGACCGGCACGTCCTCGCCGTCGGGATAGCTCGCGTCGACTTCGATTGCCCCGTCCTCGAGCCGGATGCCGTGTATCTCGACGAGCGACGCCGCGACGCCGAAGCTGTCAGCGACCTGCTGACGGAGGTCCCCCAACGGGATTCGAACCGACTCTCGAATCGTTCCCATGCCAGCCCCTACGAACGGGGGGTGTATGAGCGTGTCCGCTAGTCGTCGCCCCAGAGGGCGTCCGCGAGCCGCGACCCCGACGGGACGGCCTCGCGGAAGGCGACCGAGTCGAACGCGAGCGGCCCGTTGAGCGACAGAAAACCGAGTTCGCCTTCGGGCGCGCGGTCGAGGTTCGTCAGAAAGGCCACTTTGCGGGCGGCCTCGACGCCTTCGACGGTCGCCTCGGGGTCGACCGACTCGTACAGGGCGGCGTGTTCCCGGACGTGTTCGACGCAGCGTTTCGTCGGCGCGAACAGCAACAGCGCGTGGACGCCCGGCCCCTCGCGGCCGAGTTTCGTCCGGATGGCGTGCTCGTCGTCCTTGTAGAAGTAGCGCTCCATGCGGCGGTACTGGCGGAGTATCTCGTTCGCGCCGGTGGCGTGGCGGACGGCGGCGTCGGCCTTGAGTTCGATGAGGTAGTCCACCGGCTCGGGCGTCCGCACCCGGACGTACACGTCGGCGACGCCGCGGTTCCCGTAGTGGTCGTACGGCTCTTCGAGGTGAATCTCCACGTCGTCGAAGGCCGCCCGGAAGTGCTCGACCACCCGCGTCGCCAACTCGTCCTCGCGCATCTGTCGGTCGAGACGTGGCGACCGTCGGGGAAATGTCCCGCGGTTCGGCCGGCGGCGACCCAGTGCATCGGAAAACACATACCGCCGGCGTTCGGTTGGGGAACCGACAGATGTCCCTGCCGACCCGCAGACAGGTCCTCCGCGCCGGCGGCGCATCGCTCGTCGCCGCGCTCGCCGGATGTTCCGGCGAGGGCTCCGGTTCCAGTTCCAGTTCGGACGTGCCGTCCGGTCCCTCCCCGGACACGCTCGTTTCCGACTACGACCAGCTCCATCTTCGAAACGACGCCGAGAGCGGCATCTTCCGGGACGCCGCCCGCGACGACGAACAGACGGAGTCGTCGTATCTCGACGACTTCCTCGTCACCACCGACGAGGAACGCGGGGACGTGACCTTCGCGGCCGAACCCGACGGCGTCGACGAGGCCCGCGCGTTCATCGACGAGACGGATTTCGACGAACAGACGCTTGTCATCACCCAGCACCGCGTGGACGCCTGCCACCGGGTGAAACTGCTGTACGTCACGCACCCGCCGGACAGCGTCGTCGACCTCGACTTCTGTCGCCCGCTCCGGCCCGCGTCGGTCGAGTGCTCCGTGGACGACCGCCACGTCGTCGCCTCGCTGGTCCGACTGCCCTACTCGTCGCAGGGCGAGTCGAGCTGGGGCCACGGCGGCGGAAGCAGTTGCCGCATCCCGTCGTCGCTCCGAACCGAGACGGAGGACGCCTGAGATGTCCCGAACGCGACGCGACGTGCTCGCCTCGCTCGCCGGAGTCGGGGTCGCCGGACTCGCGGGCTGTACCGCCCTCGACGCGGGCGAATCTGACTCCGATGACCCGACGCTCGACCCGGCGGCGCTCCGGGAGGTCATGGAACTCGGGTCGCCAGCGTTCCCGGCCCGCGTCCCGGCCCCCATCGCGGAGTCGTACCTCGAACAGAGCCGCGGCCGCGCCCGCGAGCTCCTCGATTCCTGCCCCGAGACGATGTCTCCCGAGGAAGTCCCGAACGAGGGCGTCCGCAACGTCTACGCCGAAGCGTACGCAGGCGCTACCGCCGCCCTCGCCCCCTCGGACACCGACGAGTCACCCTTCGAGACGCTTCAGGGACTGCGCTACGCTCGCGGGGCCGCGGCGATGGCGAAGGGAACCTACGACGCCGCGGTCGGTGACCTCACCGAGGCCGACGTGCGCGACGAGGCCGAATCGGTCCGCGCGGATATCGAGTCGTTCCAGCGCGCCACGCGCTACCTCGGTGACGACCCCGACCGGGCGCTCGTCGTGTACGAGGCCGTCGAGAACCTCGTCGCGGGGGCGGTCCGGTCTCTCGACAACGCCGACGAGTACGGCCGCTACGCCGACAGCGCCCCGCGAGTCGGTGAACTGCTCGACGCGGTCGAGTCGGCGCGAGCGTCGCTCGACGGCGCGCGCCACGTCCGCGACCGCTATCTGGCGTCGATTGCCGACCCGATAGACTTCACCGACGCGTTCGCGTCGACCGCGTCCTCGCTCGGCGGCGTCACCGAGGACCGCCGGGCCGAGTATCCCGAGGAGAGAGGGCTCGAAGCCGTCGTCGCGGGCGAGGGGTTCGACCTCGAACAACTCGAATCCACGCCGGCCAAGGACCTGCTGGTGGAGACGTTCGTCGAAGTCGAACGCGGGCTTCGAGACGCCCGTGAGGGCCTCCGAAGCGACCGCTTCGCCACCGCGCTCGTGGGAGCCCACACCGCCGAGACGCACCGACGGGCGTTCGAGGACGCCGTCACGGCGGTCAAGCGAGGCCGGTACGAGTCGGTCGAGTCCGCGGCCGCGGTCAGGGACGCGAAACTCGGCGCGCTCGAAGCCCTCGAAGCCGCCCGCTCGGACGGGTCGAACCCGCACCTGACGCGGCGCGCGCTGGTCGATATCGCCCACATGGTCGACCGCGGAGACGGCTACTTCCGCGACGACTACTACAAGGACGGCGACCCTCGGGCCGCGCGAAACGCGCTCGCGCAGTACGCGACCACCGAGTTCGCCGCGCGCGAGACGCCCGACGTGAGCGCGTGGGTGCTCGGGACGCTCGCGGCCGAGCGCGGCGGCGTCGGCCACTGACGGGCCGGTACCTCCGTCTTCAGCACGCTCTCGACCGTCGCCGGCGCGTCCGTGCGCCCGCCCCGTCCGGCCGGGGAAATTACGTGTCGGCGGGCGTACCACTCTCCTACGATGTCTGCCGAACCATTCGTCGTCGTCGGGGGCGACGCCGCCGGACTCTCCGCCGCGAGCAAGTTCGCCCGCGCCGACACCGACCGCGAGGTCGTCGTCTTCGAGAAGGGCCGCTGGGTTTCCTACGCCCACTGTGGGACGCCCTACTTCGTCAAAGGCGAGGTCGACACGCTCACCGACATGCTCTCGCTGTCGCCCGAGGCGGCCGCCGACCGCGGCATCGACCTCCGGCGCGAACACGAGGTCGTCGCCGTCGACACCGACGAGCGGGTCGTCACGGTCGAGGGCCCGGACGGGACGTTCGAACAGCCCTACGGCGACCTGCTCGTCGCCACCGGCGCGCGGGCGCTCCGAGAACCGATAAACGGCACCGACCTCGACGGCGCGTTCACGCTCCACGGACTGGACGACGCGGCGGCCATTCGGTCGTTCCTCACCGACCCGGACGAGGCCTCGGTGGCCGACCTCGGGGGCGGCGGGTTCGTCGACGAGGCGCGCGCGGCCCGCTTCGGCGCGATGGACCTGCCCGAGTCGGTCGCCATCGTCGGCGGCGGCTTCGTCGGCGTCGAGATGGCGGAGGCGTTCACCGTCCACGGCCTCGATGTCCACCTGTTCCAGCGGTCCGGGCACGTCCTCAGCTCCTTCGGCGACGCCGTGGGCGAGCGGGTCGAGGAACATCTCGAAACCCACGGCGTCACGCTCCACCTCGGCGCGTCGGTGGAGCGACTCCGCGGCGACGACGCGGGCCGGGTCGAGGCCGTCGTCTGCGAGGGCGACGAACTCGCGGTCGACGCGGCGATGGTCGGTATCGGTCTCCGCCCCAACTCGGACCTCGTCGCCGACGCGGTCGACCTCGGTGAGACGGGCGCTATCGCGGTCGACGACTACGGGCGGACGAGTGCCGAGCGCGTCTACGCCGCGGGCGACTGCGCCGAAATCGACCACGTCGTCACCGGCGAGCCGACGTGGAACACGCTCGGTCTGCCCGCGAACCGCGCCGGGCGCGCCATCGGCCAGACCGTCGCCGGCGACCCCGAACCCATCGGAACCGTCGCGAACACTTCGGTCGTGAAGGCGTTCGACCTCGAATGCGGCCGCGCCGGCGTGACCGACTTCGACGAGGCGCGCGATGCGGGCTTCGACCCCGTCTCGGAGACCATCACCGCCGGCTCGCGGTCGGGCTACTACCCCGGCTCCGCCGAGACGACCGTCACGCTCGTCGCCGACCGCGACACCGGCAGACTGCTCGGCGGGACCATCGTCGGGGCCGACCGCGCCGCCGTCAGAATCGACACCGTGGCGACCGCGCTCGCCGCCGAGTTGACCGTCGCCGAGGTGGAGCGTCTCGACCTCGGCTACGCGCCGCCGTTCAGCCCCGTCTGGGACCCGATTTTGACCGCGGCGAAGGTCCTCCGCGGCTCGCTGTAAGCTGCGAGCGGTTCGAAATTCGAACCGAACAAAACGACTATTATCGATTGTGTGGTAACGATACGCTCACGTGCTGGATATTACTGCAACCGAACGCGGGCGTCTCGAATCCGGGTCGGCGGAGACGGAACGGTCGACGCGGCTGAAACGGACGGCGGAACCGACGGAGCGGCCGAGTTCGCCGGAGCCGCGCCGCCGCCCGTCGAGCGGAGCGTGGTGTCGGTGAACGGCCGGGTCGCCGCCGGGCTGTTCGTCCTGCTGGGACTGCTCTGGGGGAGTTCGTTCGTCGCAATCGAAGTCGGCCTCGCGTACTTCCCGCCGCTCCAGTTCGCGGCGCTTCGGTTCTTCCTCGCGGGGCTCATCGTCCTCGGCTACGCCGCCGTCTCGACCGACTACTGGCGGCCGCACAGCCGGACCGACTGGACGCTCGTCGGCGTCTCCGGCGGCCTCCTCATCGGCGCGCACCACGCGTTTCTCTACCTCGGACAGGAGCACGTCCCCGGGGCGGTGGCGGCCATCGTCATCAGCCTCGGGCCGGTCCTGACCGCGCTGTTCGCGACGGGTATCCTCGGTGACCGCATCTCCCCGCTCGGCGTCCTCGGCTTCGGCTTCGGCTTTCTGGGTGTCGGCCTCGTCGCCCGACCGGACCCGAGCGCGCTCCTCTCCAGCGACGTGGTCGGCGTCGCCACCGTCCTCGTCGCCTCGGCGTGTTTCGCCCTCGGTGCCGTCCTGACGCGCCCCTTCTCCTCGGACATCCCCGCGCGGACCCTTCAGGCGTGGGCGATGCTGTTCGGGGCCGCGCTCCTGTCTGTCGCAGGCGTCGCCACCGGCGAGTCGCTCGCGACCATCGAGTGGTCCGGCGTCGCCGTCGGCTCCCTGCTCTACCTTGCCGTCGTCAGCGGCGCGGGCGCGTTCCTCATCTACTTCGAACTGCTCGGTCGCTTCGGTCCGACGCAGATAAACCTCATCGGCTACCTCGAACCCGTCTCCGCGACGCTTCTCAGTTGGGCCTTCCTCGGCCAGCTCATCGACGCCGTGACCGCGCTCGGCTTCGTCTCCATCTTCGCCGGCTTCGCGCTCATCAAGCGCCGGGCGCTCGGGGAGTTGGTCGCGGGTGCACGCGACGGGGCGGCGGAGTGAGTCCGCGGTCGCGTCCCGCGTCCCGCGTTTCACCCCCGGAGCAACGGGCACAAGTAGTCGAGCGAGCGAACACTCACTCACCATGCCCGCCGACTCCGTGCCGCCCGAGCAGAAAGCACAGATTGCGAACGCGGTCCGCGCGGCGCTCGCCGAGCACGGCTACGCTCGGCTGACGACGAAGAAGGTGGCCGCGGAGAGCGACAAGAGCGAGGCGGGACTGTACTACTACTACGACTCGAAAGACGAGATGATAGTCGCGTTCCTCGAAACCTCCGAGGACTACCTCGCGCGGAGCCTTGACGACATCGACGCCGAGGGCCCCGAAGCGCGACTGCGAGCGGTCTGCGACATCCTCCTCGTCGACGAGGGCGACGCGGCCGCCGCCGGCGTCAACATCGCCGTCATGGAACTCCTCTCGCACGCGCCGCACAACGAGACGCTCCGCGAACCCCTGCTCAGGATGGAGCGCCACACCCTCGGCGTCATCGCCGACATCGTCCGCGACGGCGTCGAACAGGGCGTCTTCCGCGAGGTCGACCCCGAAGGAACGGCCGCGTTCGTCCTCTCGGCGACCGACGGTTACACCGGCTTTGCCCTCGCGCTCGGGATGGAGGGCGTCGGGGACGACCTCCGGGCGTCGCTGTCGGCGTACATCGACTCGCTGTTGGTCGTCGCGTGAGCGCGCCCCCGACCGTCTACTTCCGCCGACCACCTTTCGGTCCGGCGCATCTCCGCCGAATCGGCCGTATGGAGTGGACGAACGCCTGTCGAAGGGTCGTGGTACCTTGACTCTCAGAAGTGTTATCCGTCGGACGACCCTCGATTTGTACGTAATGGCACACGGCAAAGTTGATTTCTTCAACGACACTGGCGGCTACGGTTTCATCTCTACTGACGACGGCGACCTCGACGACGACGAAGACGTGTTCTTCCACATGGAAGATGTCGGCGGCGACGACCTCACCGAAGGCACCGAAGTCGAGTTCGACATCGAGTCCTCGCCCAAGGGCCCCCGCGCGGCGAACGTCGTCCGGCAGTAACATCGAGACGCGACTGCCGGTCACAGCTGGCAGACGCCGACCTCGATTTTTCAGACGACTACGCCCCGAGCAGACGCGCTCGACACGACGGTTTCACCCCCGTCGCACTCCCACCCGTCTCCAAGTAAGTACTTACTCAGTAGATTTATATCGCTTCTCGAACGACTCGATTCCATGCCGAACCCGTTCAGCGTCCGCGTCCCGTCACATCGAACCCAGCATCCGCGCCCGGCCACAGCTCTCGGAGTTCCCCGATGACGCTCGTCGAGGACGCGACGCTCGGCGTCCACATCCTCGCGGGGTTCGCGGCGCTGTTCGCCGGCTTCGGCGCGATAGTCACGACGAAAGGCGGTCGTCGCCACCGGCGAGCGGGGCGGATTTACGTCGCGGGGATGACCGTCGTCGCGGTCACGTCGCTCGCGTTGTTCGCCCTCGCGCCGACCCGCGGGCGGACGTTCCTCGCGCTCGTCGCCGTGTTCAGCTACTACTTCGTCTTCTCGGGCGACCGCGTCCTCTCGCGGAAGCGCCCGACCGACGGGCCGGAACCGCTCGACTGGGTCGCGGTCGGCCTGCTCACCGCCGCCGGCGTCGGTCTCCTCGCCATGGGCGCGCTCCGGTTTCTCGCCGGTGACGGTTTCGCCGCCGTGATGCTCGTGTTCGGCGCGGCGGGTACCGGCTTCGGCGTCCGCGACCTCGTCACCTTCCGCCGCGAGCGCGCCGCGTCGCGCGAGTGGTTCTTCGAGCACATCGGCCGCATGGGCGGCGGCTACATCGCCACCGTCACCGCCTTCTCGTCGGTCAACTTCGACTTCCTCCCGACCGTCGCCGCGTGGCTCTGGCCGACCGTCGTCGGCACGCCGCTCATCGTCGCGGCCATCCGGAAGTACAGACGCGGGCCGTCTAGTGGGGCCGCCCCGACCGCGGATTGACGCCGGTCCGCGGGTGGTCGCTCGCCTCGCAGTCTGCGCATTCTCTCTTATCGACGTTCCGCTCACCACCACGAACAGCGGCGCTCACCGGCGACTCCGTCACCAGCACAAACTAATAACATAGCAATATAGAATAGCAGAACTTATTATCTCTAAGCAATTTTCTAATAACATGCCAACGAAGACCCGACGCAGGTTCCTCGCGACAGTCGCCGGAAGCGCCGCCGTCGGCCTCGCGGGTTGTCTCGGCGGTGATGACTCGTCCGATTCGGCTGGTTCGACCGACTCACCCGCCGCCCCGGAGACGACGGCGACGGCTTCCTTTTTCGTCTTCGGGGACGTGGCGCGCCACGTCGCTGGCGACGCCGCGTCCGTCGAGACGCTCGTCCCCATCGGCCAGCACGGCCACGGCTGGGAGCCCGGCCCGGACGTGCAGGGTCGGGTGCTCGAATCCGACCTGTTCGTCCACGGAATGCCCGGTTTTCAGCCGTGGGCCGACGACATCCGCACCTCGCTCGAAGCCGACGACTCGGGTGTCTCCGAAGTCGACGCTTCTGCCGACGTGGAACTCCACGAAATCGGCGCGGACGGGCACGTCCACGACGACGAGTCACACGACGAGACGGAACACCACGAGGAGGAGACGCACGCCAACGAGACGGACCACACCAACGAGACCGAACACCACGAGGAGACCGAACACCACGACGACGAGCACGCCGAGGAGTCGGAGACGCACGACCACGGCGAACTCGACCCGCACTTCTGGCTGGACCCCACGCGGGTCGCCACCGCGACCGAGACGCTCCGCGACGCCTTCCAGTCGGTCGATGCCGCGAACGCCGACGCCTACGCCGCGAACGCCGAGTCCTACCGCGAGACGCTCTCGGAACTCGACGCCGCATTCGAAGACGGCCTCGCGGACCGCGAGCGCGACGTGCTTCTCGTCGCCAGCCACGACGCCTACGGCTACCTGGCCGACCGCTACGACCTCGACATCGTCGCGCTCACCGGCATCTCGCCCGACGAGGAGCCGTCGCCGCGGGACATCGAGCGGGCGCAGGCGACCATCGAGGAACACGGTATCCGACACGTCCTCGCCGACCCGCTGGAGTCCGACCGCGCCGCGCAGCAACTCGTCTCCGAGACGGACGCCGAAAACGTGCTCCCGCTCACGCCGCTTCCCGGCGTAATGACTGAGTGGGAGGAAAACGACTGGGGGTACGTGGACATCATGCGCGAGGTGAACCTCCCGTCGCTCCGGACGGCGCTCGGCGCGCAATGACGGCCGTCTCGCTCAGCGACGTGACCTTTTCGTACGGCGATGTCCCGGTCGTGGACGGGGTTTCGCTCGACGTGCCCGAAGGCGAGTTCCTCGGGCTCGTCGGCCCGAACGGGTCGGGAAAGAGCACGCTCCTGACGCTGATGCTCGGCCTCCAACGCCCGACCCGAGGCGAGGTGCGGCTGTTCGACCGCCCCGCCCACGAGTTCTCCGACGGCGAGCGCGTCGCCTACGTCGCACAGGACGCGACGGACGCGGCCCGCGACATGCCCGTCACCGTCCGCGAAGTCGTTCGGATGGGGCGCTACCCGCGGAACCTGTTCGGCCGCTTCTCGGCCGCCGACCGCGAGGCGGTCGCCGCGGCGCTCGACCGCGTCGATATCGCGGACCTCGCTGACCGCCGGGTCGGAGCGCTCTCCGGCGGCCAGCGCCAGCGGGTCTTCGTCGCCCGGGCGCTCGCGGCCGAAGCCGACCTGCTCGCGCTCGACGAGCCGACGGTCGCCCTCGACGCCGAGTCCCGCGAGGCGTTCTACGACCTCCTCGGCGACCTGAACGAACAGGGGATGACGGTCGTCCTCGTCGAACACGACATCGGCGTCGTCACGACCCGCGCGTCCCGAATCGCCTGTCTCAACAAGCGGCTGTACTTCCACGGCGACCCCGACGACTTCGCCGACAGCGACGCCCTCGCCGCGGCCTACGGCGCGAACCAGCGCGTGCTCGACCACGACCACGGTCACGGCCACGCCCACGCCGAACCGGAGGACGAGTCGTGACCGGCCCCGTCGCGCTCGCGGCGACCGACCTCCTCGCGGTCGAGTTCTCCGCGGCCGACTCCCTCGCGCCGCTCCTCGTGACCGACGCGCTCACGGGACTCTTCGACTGGTTCCTGACGGCGGTCGTCGGCGGCGCGTTCTCGTGGCTCGCCGGCGTCACCGGCCTCGACTTCCTCGGCTATCCCTACATGCAGCGGGCGTACCTCTCGGTGCTCTGCATCGGCGTCGTCGGCCCGCTCGTCGGGTCGTTCCTCGTCTATCGCGACCTCTCGATGGTCGGGGACACGCTCGCCCACACCGCCTTCGCGGGGGTCACGCTCGCGCTCTTTCTCGACGCGACGCTCGGCCTCGCGGTCCCGCCGCTCCTCGGCGCACTCGTCGTCGCCGTCGTCGCGGCGCTCGTCGTGCAGGCGCTCATCGAGTACACCGACGCCCGGAGCGACGCCGCGCTGGCGATGGTTCTGACCGGCGGCTTCGCCCTCGGGAGCGTGCTCATCTCGCTGACCGGCGGCGGCATCTCGGTCGGCATCAACCAGTATCTGTTCGGCTCGCTGGCGACCGTCTCGCGGGCCGACGTGGGCCTCCTCGTCACGATGGGGCTCGTCGTCGTCGGCTCGGTCGCGGTCGCCTACCGGCCGCTCGTCTACGTCACGTTCGACGAGACGGCCGCCCGCGCCTCGCGGCTCCACGTCCGCGCCGTCAACATGCTCCTGTCGATTCTCACCGCGTTCGTCGTCGTCAGCGCGATGCGAATCATGGGCGTCATCCTCGTCGCGGCGCTGCTCGTCATCCCCGTCGTCACCGCCTCCCGGCTCGGGCGGAGCTTCAAGCAGTCGCTCCTGTACGGCGTTCTCGCGGGCGAACTCGCCGGCCTCGCCGGCGTCACCGTCGCGTACCTCTACGGGCTCGCCGCCGGCGGCTCCATCGTCCTCGTCGCGCTCGCGGGCTTCGTCGCCGTCGCCGCCGGCCGCCGACTGGCCTGAACGCACCTCGCTTCGGCCTTCCCACCGAACCCCGGCCGCGCCGACTCCGGAGTGATTCCGGAGAGCCCGGCTGCGACTCCGGAGAGCCCCGCCGCGACGCCGACCTTGACGGCACAACTGATTTCACCACGACCCGACGATTTCCGGTTCTATCAGCGCCGGTAGTCTGGTATCCATATCGCAATATCCTGCTCGTATCTGTCCTCTCAGGCCGCTTCGAGGCAATTAGCGGCAATATGGGGTTATCTCGTTTGATACTGCTCGCGAATACTTATCACTTTACTCTCACACTCGTTCGTATGGAACTCGAGCGAAACGACCGGGAACCGGCCGCCGGAGACGGGCCCGCCTCCCGACAGCACGACGCGTATTCCGGCCCCGGTGCCGCCGGCGCGGCGACAGACGAGGTCCTCGACGACGTGGACGACGTTGACGACGCGACCGACGAAATCGGCACGGCCGTCGCCGAACTCTCCCGCGCCTCCGAGAGCGTGGCCGTCAGCGCACAGGAGATAAGCGACCTCGCGGGCGACCAGTCGACCAACATGCAGGAGGTCGCCGGCGAGGTGTCGAACCTGAGCGCCAGCGTCGAGCAAATCGCCTCCAGCGCCGACCAGACGAAGGCGATGAGCGACCAGGCGCGCGACCTCGCCGCCGAGGGCCGAAGTTCCGCCGACAACGCCGCGGACGCGATGGAGACCGTCGACGACGTGACCACCGACGTGTACGACGAAATCACCGCCCTCCGCGCGAAAGTCGACCAGATAGACAACGTCGTGGAAGTCATCAACGACATCGCCGACCAGACGAACCTGCTCGCGCTCAACGCCTCCATCGAGGCCGCTCGCGCCGGCGAGGCGGGAGCCGGCTTCGCCGTCGTCGCCGACGAGGTCAAGAGCCTCGCCGAGCAGTCCCGCGACAGCGTCTCCGAAATCGAGGCGGTCGTCGGTGACATCCAAGAGACGACCGAGACGACCGTCGACAACATCGAAGAGGCCAACGAGGAAGTCAACGACGGCATCTCTGAGGTCGACGCGGCCGTCTCCGCGCTCCGGAACATCGACGCCGCGGTCGGCGAGGCGGCCGCCGGCGCGGAGGAGGTCGCCCGCGCGACCGACCAGCAGGCCGCGAGCACCGAGGAGGTGGCGAGCCTCGTCGACGAGACCGCCCGGGGCGCGGAGGAGGTCGCCAACGAAATCGACCAGGTCGCCGCGGCCACAGAAGAGCAGACGGCGAACATCTCGGAGGTCGCGCTCCTCGTCGACCACATCGACGACGAGGTGGACGACCTCGAAGACGAACTCGACGCGGCCGACGACGGGCGCTTCGCCCGGGGTGCGTAGATGTCGCTCACCGACGCGCCCGACGGCGCGCTCGCGGAGCCGACGCAGGTCCTCGAATTCGAACTCGGTGAAGAACGGTACTGCGTCGTCCTCGACGCCGTCACTGAAATCATCGACCGCACATCGGCGCGCTCGCTGCCGGACTCGCCGCCGCACGTCGTCGGCGCGATGGACTACCGGGGCGCGACGACGATGCTCGTCGATACGGCCTCGCTCCTCGGCGTGGGTTCGAACCCCGACGCCTCCCGCGTCGTCGTCTTCGACGCCGCCGACGAGGACGCGACCGCCTTCGGCTGGCTGGTCGACGAGGTCGACCGCGTGACGGAAATCGACCCCGAGGCCGTCGACGACGCGCCGTTCGGTGACGAACTCACCCGCGGCGTCGTCAG
Source organism: Haloferax sp. Atlit-109R (assembly GCF_003665865.1). Lineage (NCBI taxonomy): Archaea > Methanobacteriati > Methanobacteriota > Halobacteria > Halobacteriales > Haloferacaceae > Haloferax > Haloferax sp. Atlit-109R. The sequence continues at coordinate 59,472 of NZ_QPLO01000003.1, read as the reverse complement.
GACCGACGACGGCCTCGTCGTCTGGGTCGACCCGCCGGGCGACGACTGAGCGACCGCACCGTACTTTCTTGAACGCTCCCGCGAACCACTCGGACGATGAATACGCGTCGGGACGCCGCCGTCGATAGCTTCGATTCCTTTCGGCAGTTCATCGGGCTCGAACGCGACGTGCTCGTCCTCTCGGTGGCGATGTTCGCGTTCAGTCTCTCGTTTCAGATGACCGGGCGGTACGTCCCCGAGTACCTCCGAGTGCTCGGAGCCGGCGCGACCGTCGTCGGTCTCTACGGGAGCGTCGGCAACCTCATCGGGGCGCTGTACCCGTATCCGGGGGGCGCGCTCTCCGACCGACTCGGGTCTCGCCTCTCGCTCACGCTGTTCGGCACACTCTCGTCGGCCGGCTTTCTCTTCTGGTTCGTCGCCCCGCAGGTCCCCGAGGTGACGCTCGCGGGCGTCTCGCTCGAACCGTGGCTCTGGATTTTCGTCGGCCTGTTTCTCACGCAGGCGTGGAAGTCGTTCGGCCTCGGCGCGACGTTCGCCATCGTCAAACAGAGCGTCCCGCCGGAGCGGCTGGCGATGGGGTTCGCCAGCACCGAGATTTTCCGCCGCATCGGCTTCCTCCTCGGGCCGCTCATCGCGGCCTCGCTGCTGGCGGCGACGGCGACGTTCGTCGAGGGTTTTCGGTACGTTCTCATCGTCGCCGCGGCGTTCGGCATCGTCGCCACCGTCGCCCAGCACCTCCTCTACGACGCGGGCGAGGACTCGCTGGGCAGGTCGTTCGAGGGGCTCGCACAGCTCCGCGACGACCTCCGGTCGCTCCCCGAGACGCTCCGGCCGCTCCTCGTCGCGGACACGCTCATCCGGTTCGCCAACGGGATGGTGTACGTCTTCTTCGTCATCGTCGTCACGGAGTTCCTCGAAGTCGGCTTCACCGGCTTCGGCGTCTCGCTCCGCCCGGACGCCTTCTTCGGCGTCCTCCTCGGCGTGGAGATGGTGGTCGCGCTCCTGACGAAGCTCCCCGTCTCGAAGCTCGCCGAGCGGACCGGGCTCAAGCCGGTCGTCGCCCTCGGATTTTCGGTGTACGCGATGTTCCCGGTCCTCCTCATCTTCGCGCCGGCGGACCAGTGGGTCGTCGTCGCCCTCTTTGCGTTCTCCGGGCTCCGGTTCGCCGGCCTCCCCGCGCACAAGGCGCTCATCGTCGGCCCGGCGGAGCGAAACGCCGGCGGGCGGGTGACGGGCGCGTACTACCTCGTGCGGAACACCATCGTCATCCCGAGCGCGGCGCTCGGCGGCTGGCTCTACGCGCGCGACCCGACCCTCGCGTTCTCGGTCGCGTCGCTCGTCGGCGCGGTCGGCGTGGTCTACTTCGCCCTCCGCGGCAAGGAGTTCGCGGCGTACGCCGGCGGGGCCTGACGCTCAGCCACCGGGAGCGCCCCGCGATAGAGACGGTCTGAGCCGCCGATACGGCATTTTAACGGCAGTATAACCAGCTCGGCTGGTGACCGGTCGCTCCGCCCCCGACCACACAAAGATTGAACTTCGTTAACATACATCTTTGTTCATGGATATAGGAATCCTCGGTGCTGGTCGACTCGGTGGGACGTTGGCCCAGCTTTTGGTGGAGTCGAACCACGAGGTGGCGATAGCCAACGACAGCGGAGTCGAGTCGCTCGAAGACCTCTCGGAGACGCTCGGCCCGCAACTGCGCCCGGTGGAACCGAAGCAAGCCGTTCGGTTCGGTGACGTGGTCTTTCTCGCGATTCCGTTCCGCGAGCGCGACTCGCTGCCCGACGCGGCCCGGTTCGCGGAGAAAATCGTGGTCGACGCGATGAACCCCTACACGGAGAACTTCCACGTCATCGACCTCGGCGACGACACCTCCTCGGAGCTCGTCGCGTCTCAACTCCCGGACGCGAGGCTGGTCAAGTCGTTCAACACCATCCACTGGGAGACGCTCCGAGACCTCGGCCACCCGGACCTCCCCGAATCCGAGCGCCTCGCGGTCTTCCTCGCCGGTGACGACTCGGACGCCAAAGCGCGCGTCGCCGGCCTCATCCGTGACATCGGATTCGGCCCCGTCGACGTCGGCGGTCTCGTCTCCGGCGGCGAACTGCTGGAGCCCGGCTCGGCGCTCTACAAGCGCGAAATCACGGTCGAAGAGGCGCAAGACACCGTCCGAACCCTTCGTGCCCGACAGGGCTGACCGTCGTCACCGCAAAACTATCATGGTTTTTGATTGTGTATGTTCGGCACCAGATTCCCCGCGTCGAGTACCACTCCTGTATCCGTTCGATTCCGTGACAGTCACGAATTACAACTGTTCACAAATAGCATGGATTTAAGGGTCACCGTCGCACACAGACGCCTGTTAAGGCACCCATGATGGCACAGACGAACGACTGGAAGGACTCGCGCGTGACGTACGACGAGTCGACCGGCTCATACCGGGTCGACCGCGATTCTTCCGAACTCCTCAGCACGAACGTTGTATTGAGTATTGCGGCAATCGAGGGCGTCCGCCCCACGCAGCTTCCGCCGCTCGCACAGACTATCGACCCCGACGCCCTCGAAACGGTGTTCGGCTGTTCCGAAGACGCGATTCTCTCGTTTTCTTACGCGGGCTACCGCGTGACGCTCGACGCGCTCGGTTCTATCGAAGTGGTCCCCATCGGCGACTCCCAGCCCCTCCAGTGAGGCGACTCGCCGCCTAACCGCCGACCACTCACCGCTCACTCGCCCCGACGAGTGGCGACGCGGCCCCGATTCGGTGCGCCGACCCCGCGACTCGTCCGCGTTCGCGGTAGGTGCCGCCTGACCGACCGGTCGTGACAGTAGGCGAAACATACCAAAACGTCCTGTCACCGTCTCCCACGGTATGTTCGGAACGAGTGGAATCAGAGGTCCGGTTGGCCGAACCGTGACCGCCGAACTCGCCCTTCGAATCGGCCGCGCGGTCGGCTGCGACGCCTGCACCGTCGTCGTCGGCCAGGACGCTCGGCTCAGCGGCGATGTCCTCGCTGACGCCGTGAGCGCCGGGGTCCGCGAGTGCGGCGCGAACGTGGTCCGACTCGGCGTCGCCTCGACTCCGACGGTCGCCCGCGCGGTCGGCTGGGCCGGCGCGGACGCCGGCATCGGAATCACCGCGTCCCACAACCCCGCCGCCGACAACGGCCTGAAGCTCTGGACGCCCAGCGGCCGCGCCTTCGACAAGGCCCAGACGCGCGATATCGTCCATCGACTCAACCGCGACGAGGTGTCGCTCGCCGCGTGGGACGAACACGGCGAAGAGCGCGCGTGGCCCGACGCCGCGACCCGCCACGTGAGCCACCTCGTCTCGTCGTTCGACGACCTCGACGACGTGTCCGTCGCGTTCGACCTCGGCAACGGCACGGGCCGCGTCTCGGTCGACGCGCTCTACGAACTCGGCGCGACGGTCAACACCATCGACGCTCAGCAGGACGGTCGGTTCCCCGCCCGAAAGAGCGAGCCGAACGCCGAGACGCTCACGGCGCTCCGCCGAACCGTCCCCGCGCTCGGCGCGGATGTTGGCCTCGCTCACGACGGCGACGCCGACCGACTCGTCGCGGTCGACGAGACCGGCGCGTACGTCCCCGGCGACGCGTTGCTCGCGCTGTTCGCGCGCGACGCCGTTTCCCCGGGCGACGCCGTCGCCGTCCCCGTCGATACGAGCCTCCTCGTGCAGGACGTGGTCGAGGCCGCCGGCGGGCGCGTCACCTACACCCCGGTCGGTGACGTCCACGTCGCCGAGGCGGTCGCCGAACCCGGCTACGTCTTCGGCGGCGAGCCCTCCGGCGCGTGGATTTGGCCCGACGAGACGCTCGCCCCCGACGGCCACTACGCGGCGCTCACACTCGCTGACCTCGTGGCCCGGGGCGCGCCGCTGTCCGAACAGGTCGCCGACCTCGGCGGCGCGGGGTACGCCACCCGTCGCGCGAGCCTCTCGTTCGACGACAAACACCAGGCGATGGACCGTATCGCTCGCGACATCCACGCGACCTACGACGAGGTCGACACCATCGACGGCATCCGCGTCGACACCGACGACGGCTGGTTCCTCGTCCGCGCCAGCGGGACCGAACCGCTGGTCCGCATCACGGCGGAGGCCCGCGACGAGGACGACGCCGACCGCCTGTTCGAGGACGTTCGCTCGCTCGTCGAGGGCGCGCGCATCGTCGCCTGAAGCCCTCGATTTTGTGACCCGTCCGCCTCCTCGCCCGAGGGTAGTTCAGTTCGCGCACGCGAGCGACCGTTCTCACGGTTTATGTACCGTGACGCCCGACCTCCGCGCAAGCGACGATGCATCACGACTCTCCGCCGCGCGACGGTTCGACGGGTTCGCTCACGCGCCGCGCCGCGACGAAAGCCGTCTCTCTCGGCGCGCTCGCGGCCCTCGCGGGCTGTCTCGGCGGCGGTTCGAACGCGGGGCCGACGCCCGAACCGGTCGACCTCTCGGGCGGGAAGGAAGACGACCAAGGCGGGATGGTCATCGGCCTCCACGCCGGCCCGAACGGACAGATTTTCTACCGCGACAATGCGCCCGAGGGCCACGACGACCCGGCGTGGTTCCACACCCTCAGCATGGGGCTGTTCCCGTACTACTTCGAACACCGGGAGCGGGGTTGGGAGGCGACGGCGGTGTACGTCACGGACTACTCGACGGTCGACTACGAACTCTCGACCGAGGGCGGCGACACGTTCATCTCGACGCCCACCGGCGCGGATACGTTCGGTGACGCCACCGAGATGACCTACGCCGTCGAAAGCGAGGTGCTCGGAGGAATGGGTAAAGACCTGATTCCCTTTTCGTCGGAGTCCGACGCCGACGGGTTCGTCGCCGAACACGGCGGGAAGACCGTGGTGTTCGACGACGTGACGCCCGAGTGGCTCCGCGGCTACATGCGGTCGTAGCGCCTCGCGCCGCCGCTGTCGTCGGGTGAAAACAACGAGCAAGCTCGGCGGCGCTCAGAAGGAGTTGTCGGGGACGCGGACGCCGTCGACGTAGACCGACACCGCGTCGGTCGACCGGAAGTCGGTGATGTCGCCCGCGAACTGGTAGCGCCGCGAGTCGTCGCTGACGGTCCCCTCGGCGGCGGGCCCGACCGTTCCGGTCGTGCTGAGCGCGCCGTTCGACTGGAGCGGTGAGATGGACCCGCTGACCGTCACTTCGAACGACGAGACGGAGCCGGTGCCGGCGACGACGAGCGTGTGCCCGTCGCCGTCGGCGGACTCGCCTGTCTGTTCCGTCGCCGAGCCGAGCCCAGAGAAGCCCGCGAGCGCGCCGGCGGCCGATACCGACCCGCACAGCGCGAGGTATTTGCGTCTACCGACGTCGTCGTCAGTCGTCGTCTCTGGGTCCTGCCCGGTGGACCGTTTTCTTACCATGTCTCAGGGGTTGCGGATTACACCCATAAATGTTGCGATAATTACATTAGTAGGAATACATGAATGTCTATCGATGATATTATTGGCGGTGTTACTGTTCGATTTGACGACAAGTCCTGTCGATTCGTTCGAGGGACGAAAACGCTTGACTGCGCTCTTTTATTCTCGAATTAATCCGTTTCTTATGGCTGCATTAATCCCGGATTCGGGACGCCGATTCGACTATCCGAGTTCTGATATTTTTGGCGCTCCCTGAGTGTACTAACTTCTGATACGAACACTCGGCGCGGTGCGCCGCAGTCCGCTGCCCGCGGATATCACGCCGCGCCACGCCTCGTTCTCCGCTCAGACTCCGGCCGGGTCGGCCGGGGCGGTTCGGCGTCGAGCGTCGTCGGATGCGGTCGCGCTCGGTGTGGGTTCGGTGCGGTCGGACGGAGTCAGCGCTCGGTGCGGTCGCTCGGGTCGAACCGGCGGCGAAAGGAGGAGGGGGCCAAACGAGACCTCGGGGACCGGTGCGGCCACCAGCGACGAGTCGTTCTCGTCTTCGGTTTCTTCCGGGGCGAGCGTCCCACTCGCGCCCGCGGGCGTTCGAACGGACGGTTCTTCTGTCTACGAGCGTGCGCTATCCGAGGAACCCGACGCGTCGGTTTTCCCAGTCTCGGCGTTGGACGATGGACTCGCGTCCTTTCTCGGACATCTCGTAGAAGTTCGTCCGACGGTCGTGTTGTCCCTTGTTGACGTACCCCTGTTCGACGAGGGCGTCGAGGTTCGGGTAGAGCCGACCGTGATTCACCTCCCCGACGTCCTTGCTGATCATCTCTTTAATCTCCTGCCCGGACGGGCGCTCTGCGCCGGCGATCACGTACAGCAGGTCGCGCTGGAAGCCAGTCAGTTCGAACATGTAGTCTCGAATCTAAGTATCGCCGCCATCGGGTATTGTTAGCCACCTCTATACTGGACAATTGGGTTCCTTACCGCCGTTGTCGCGAGTTTGCTCCCGTTTCGGCGCGAGGTTTTTTCTCTGAATCCGCGAGGTGTGTACTCGTCTCTGAGACCGCAATTACTCCCTCTCGCTGACGGTCTGCGCCCCGATAACAATCGCGTGAAGATGAGCTTAATACGCGGGAGGGACCGACTCGGTGCCTCCCGGAAACGTCACGATAACAAAGGTTGGGTGTGGTGTAGTACGACCCAACCGGGTCGGGTCCCCCTTTCGCACCGCGTGCGGGACCACCCCCGCACACGACGATGACAACACTATCAAAAGACGAGCTATTCCGCATCCTCAGCAACTCCCGGCGGAGGCAGATTCTCTACTTCCTCCATCGGGGGGGCGAGGCGATTTCGCTGAAGGAACTCGCAGCGATGGTCGCTGCTCGAGAGAACGGAACGGCGGTCGAAGACGTGACCGACGAAGAGCGACAGCGCGTGTATATCTCGCTGTACCAGACGCATCTCCCGAAACTCGAGAGCGCCGGTCTGGTCGATTACGACGAGGAGGAGCGCTCTGTCGAACTCGTTCCGAACGTCGCCAAGCGGGGGTTCTTCTGGATGCAGCCCGGCGCGAGCGAGTCGTGGAGTCGGTACTACGCGCTGCTCGGCGCGCTCAGCTGGGCGCTCATTCTCGGTCTGTGGGCGGGGCTCCCCGGATTCGCGCTCGTCTCGTGGAGCGCCGTCGCGGTGTTCGTCTCCGCGGCGCTCCTCGTGTTGGTGCTCGCGCAGTATCTCTCGGAACGGAACGGGGGAACTTCGGCCGACGCCTTCGAGGCGCTCGTGGAATAACCGCCGAATAAACCTGTCTTGTCGCGGCTCCCGAGAGGGCCGTCGCCAACCGCACACGTATTCTCAGTCGATGCTACTGCCGAACCGTCGTGCTCGTGTGACTAACTGACAGTACGAATTTATTTCCTCATCTAGAAACGACGCTCGCCAGCCAAAAACGGGATACGCGGTCGTCTTCTGGTCGGATTCTATTACTGTTGGATGTATTGAAAGTCTGAGTTGGTATAGATTGTTACAACCACTTTACTTGCAGATTTTGAGACCCTAACAGTCGGAGAAATCAGAGTGTGGGATTGTCAGACAAGTATATATCCTCGTTTAACCTATTAGTTCACTGACCCTCTGTATCTGGGGCGCGCTTGGTGGGGCGCATCCAAAGGTTGTGGTCTGTGCTAACGTCTCGTGGTCACCCCTCTCGACCGACCACGACACACGGTAGCACCCGACTACACAGTGGGGGAGGAAGGAACAATGGTTACCGATTCACTGCAAGCCGACACCGACGTTGTTGACCAGACGGCGAACGAACGACTCGCGGAGACGACTGGTGGGTCTCACGCGGCCGCAGCACAGCAGCAACAACCCGAAATCGAAGCGCTCTCGAAGGACATCGTCTTCGAGATTCTGAAGAACCAGCGCCGGCGCGACGCGCTCCGGTTCCTCAAGGAGAACGACGGCGAAGCGAAGCTCGGCGACATGGCCGAGTTCATCGCCGCGAAGGAAAACGGCATCGAGATAAAGGCGCTGTCGTCGAGCCAACGCAAGCGCGTGTACATCGGTCTGTACCAGTGCCACCTGCCGAAGATGGACTCGGCGGGCATCGTCGACTTCGAGAAGAACCGCGGTGACATCACGCTTCTCGACACCGCGAAACAGCTCGACCAGTATCTCGACGGCGACATCGTCAGCACCGACGCCGACGACGAGCAGTCGGCGTCGCTCGCCGCGTCGCCCAAGCGGAACCTCGTTATCGCCGCCGGCGTGGCCGCGACCGTCTCCGGCGGACTGCTCGGCGTCCCCGGACTCGAACAGGTCCCGGCCGCCGGCTGGGCCGTGTTGAGCACCGCGACGCTCATGGCCGTCACCGCGATGGAGTCGTACAAGGACCGCCTCGACCTCTGAGTGGGTCAGTCCTCATCGCGTCCGCGACGATACCGATTTCGAACGACTGCACCCGGATTTTACTTCGCTCCGCTTTCGAACAGCCGCGGCGCTCGGCCCGCCTCTTTCCGTTTCCCTCCCCGCTGTCTGCTCTCCTTTTTCCTCCTCCCGCCGAATCAGCTCTCCCCGGCTCCCCCACCGCTGTCAGCTCTCACCCCGCGGGTGTGATTCGCAGTCCATACCACCGACGCGGCGGCTTCGTCGCGCCGCGACACTGTCGGTGGGACACCATCCGATTAGGCGCGTCCGAACCGTCCGCCCTGCCGATTTCGGACTGTGGCCTCCGCTTGCAACAGTCTCACACGCGACCCTAACGCGAGACCGGTTCGGGGAACTCGCTGTATAACAATCCCCGTCGCGGTCCCTGTTGCTTTCATGACTCGCACACCGTCACGGTCACGTTCTGAACGCCCGTCGCTCGCGGGAGGTCACGCATGAACGGCCGTCTCACCGAGGCGGTCGTCCTCGCGGCCGGCGAGGGGCGGCGGCTCCGTCCGCTCACCACCTTCCAGCCGAAGCCGATGCTCCCGGTCGCAAACCGGCCGGTCGTCGAGTACGTCCTCGACGCGCTGTTCGAGTCGGGCATCGAGCGCGTCGTCGTCGTCGTCGGCCACCGCGCCGACCGCATCCAGTCGCACCTCTCTGCGACGTACCCCGACGCGGACATCGAGTTCGTCCACCAGGACACCCGGCTCGGAAGCGGGCATGCGCTCCTCCTCACCGAGGAGCTCGTCACCGGCCCGTTCGTCGTCTGCAACGGCGACAACGTCGTCGACGCCGACATCGTCTTGAAGGCGCTCGAACGCTTCTCGACGACCGACTCGGTGGCGACCATCGCGGTCGCCGAGTCCGACACGCCCGAGGAGTACGGCGTCGTCGTCGAGGACAACGGTCGCATCGCCGACATCGACGAACACGCCGTCGACAGCGAGGGCTATCTCGTCAACGCGGGCGTCTACGTCTTCGACGACGCCGTCTTCGAGGCGCTCCGGCGCACCCCGCCGCACGACGGCGAGACGCGGCTTCCCGACGTGATTCACTACCTCGACGGGCACGTCACGTCCGTCCTCGTCAACGGCGGCTGGCTCGACCCCTCCCACCCGTGGGGGCTCCTCTCCGTGACCGAGACGCTCCTCGCGCGCAGACACGACGACGCGGTCGCCGCGTCGGCGCGGGTCCACGAGCGCGCGCTCCTCGGCGACCACGTCGTCGTCGGCGACGACTGCGACGTGGGGCCGGGCGCGGTCGTCAGCGGTGGCTCGTGCCTCCAGAACAACGTCTCCGTCGGCGCGAACAGCGTCATCGAGCGCTCCATTCTCTCGACCGACGCGCGGGTCGGCGCGGGCGTCGTCCTCCGCGACTCCGTCGTCGGCCCCGGCGCGACCGTCGGCGACGGCGTCGTCTCGCCCGGCGGCCGCGCCGATGTCATCCTCGAAGGCCGGCTCTACACCGACCGCCGCCTCGGGAGTATCATCGGTGACCGCGCCGAGGTCGGCGCGAACGTGACGCTCACGCCCGGGAGTCGCGTCGGTGCTGAGGCCGTCGTCGGCCCCGGCACGGTCTTACACGGCGACGTTCGCGAGCGCGTGGAGGTGACCCACTGATGTGCGGCATCACCGCCTGCATCGGCGCGGACGACTCCGTGGACTCGCTCGTCGACGGCCTCCAGCGACTGGAGTACCGCGGCTACGACTCGGCCGGTATCGCCGTCAAAAACGGCTCGGGCATCTCGCTGACGAAGCGCGTCGGCGAGGTCTCCGAACTCGTCGCGGCCGTCGAGCAGAACCCCATCGCCGGCGACTACGGCATCGGTCACACCCGCTGGGCGACCCACGGCGGCGTCACCGACGGCAACGCCCACCCGCACACCGACGAGTCGGGCCGCATCGCCGTCGTCCACAACGGCATCATCTCGAACTTCCAATCGCTCCGGAGCGACCTCGAAGCCCGCGGCCACGTCTTCAGCAGCGAGACCGACACCGAGGTCGTCCCGCACCTCATCGAGGAGAACCTCCGCGACGGCGCGACTCCCGAGGAGGCCTTCCGCGCCGCGGTCGGCAGCCTCTCGGGAAGCTACGCCCTCGCGGCCATCATCGGCGACGAGGAGGCCATCTTCGCCACTCGCTCGGGGTCGCCGCTCGTCCTCGGCGTCGGCGACGGCGAGTACTACCTCGCCAGCGACGTGCCCGCGTTCATCCAGCACACGGCGCGCGTCATCTACCTCCACGACGGCGACTTCGTCGTCACTCGCTCGGGCGGCTACGAAATCACGGACTCGGCCGGCCGGGCGGTCGACCGCCCCGTCGAACACGTCGAGTGGGACCCCGAGACGGCGACGAAGGGCGGCTACGAGCACTACATGTACAAGGAGATTCACGAACAACCCGGCGCGCTCCGGCGGACCACCCAGAGCCGGCTGAACACCCACGCCGGCGGCGTCGAACTAGAGGAGTTCCCGCCGGAGTCGTTCGCCGACGTGTCGCAGGTCCACCTCCTCGCGATGGGGACCTCGCACCACGCCGGAATGTACGCGGCGTCGCTGCTCAACTCCCGGGGCATCCCCGCCTACGCGTTCATGGCCGGCGAGTACTCGGTCATCAAGCCGCCGGTGACGACAGACACGCTCGTCGTCGCGGTCAGCCAGTCGGGGGAGACCGCAGACACCCTCGACGCCGTGCGCCGCGCCCGCGCGGCCGGCGCGCGGACCCTCGCGGTCACGAACGTCGTCGGCTCGTCGATAACCCGCGAGTGCGACGACGAACTGCTCATCCGCGCCGGCCCGGAAATCGGCGTCGCGGCCACCAAGACGTTCTCGTCGCAGGTGACGGCGCTGACGCTCCTCACCGAGCGCATCGTCGAAGACGTGACCGGCGCGAAGTCGCCCGAAGCGCGCGACCTGATGGAGGCGCTGTCGCGGCTCCCGGGCGACGTACAGGAGGTGCTCGACACCTCGATGGCCCGCGAAATCGCCATCGAGTACGAGGGCAGCGACGCGTACTTCTTCATCGGCCGCGGGGTCGCCCACCCCGTCGCCCTCGAAGGCGCGCTGAAGTTCAAGGAGATATCCTACGAGCACGCCGAGGGGTTCGCCGCCTCCGAACTCAAACACGGCCCGCTGGCGCTCGTCACGCCGCTGTCGCCGGTGTTCGCTATCTTCACGGGCCACGAGGACGAGGCGACGCTGAGCAACGTCAAGGAGGTCCAAGCTCGCGGCGCGCCCGTCATCGCCATCACGAGCGACCGCTCGGGCGAAGTGACCGAGTTCGCGGACCACGTACTCAGAATCCCGGACACGCATCCCGACATCGCCGGCGTCCTCGCCAACGTCCAGCTCCAGCTCGTCGCGTACCACGCCGCTGACCTGCTCGAACGACCCATCGACAAGCCGCGCAACCTCGCCAAGTGCGTCACCGTCGAGTGAGCCGTGAGCGAGCGGTGAGCAGGTGGTGCGGTCGTGGCGGGTCTCACCGCCGCGTTCCGACGTTTCGCACCCATTAATTCGCCGCAGTCGTTCGGTTTCGGTCCCCGACCGCTGTTTTCAGAGATTCGAGACTGTTCGTGGATAAGCGAAGCTTATCTCGATTGTAGGCACCGATTACATATTACCCGCCCGCGTCAGGTAACATGCGATGACCCGACGCGACCTCGTCGACGACGTTCTGTCGGCTTCTGACGAGCCTCCCGGCCCACTGACTGACGAGAGCGACGCCGCGGCGGCGGCCGACGAGACCGATATCACTCCGGAGTCGTCCGACGACGACCTCCTCGACGCGCTCGGAGACGACGTTTCCCGGAGCGTGCTGTTGGCGTGCAACCGCGCGCCGATGACCGCCGAGGAGCTGGCCGAGAGCTGCGAGGTCTCCGAATCGACAATCTACCGCCGGCTGGAGACGCTTTCGAGCCTCGGCTTGGTCGAACGGACTCAGCGAGTCGACGCGCCGAGCAAGACGTGTTACGAGACGGCCGTCGACGGCCTCTCGATTCACCTCGGCGACGGTCTCCGCGTCGAGGCGGGGTCGAGCAACTACGTCGTCGACGCGATGCGCACGCTTCTGGCCGCCATCGACGTCCAGCAGCTCGCGTACGACCGCGAGCAAAACAGCGTTGACGTTCGGTTTCGACTGGCTCCGACCCTGCTCGACTCGCTGGTCGAACTGTACGTCAGAGACACGAATTCGCGCGAGAAGTAGTCCGCCGGCCGCCGAGTCCGCGTCGCTCGCCGCGACGAGCGACCTATCGCCGCCACGACCCGTCGACCTCGCCGAGGACGAGCGCGAGCGCGTCCCTCGCGCGGCCGACCGCGATGAGTTGGCGGGCGGCCGCCGCGGTGACCGGACCGATGGACTGCGAGGCTTCGAGTCCGGCGACGATGTCGGGGACCTCGGCGGCGAACCACGGGCCGTCGCCCGTCCCGCGTTCGTCGTCGACTTCCGCGGGGGTCCGAGAACGGGGCGCGTCGGAAATCATACTGAACGTACACGCTTGTGGGGCATAGTTAGGACGCTGTTCTCTCCCGGTAACGACTTCCTTCCGGGCGAGTCGACCGGTTTCGCGTCCCGACTCGCCGGTCTCGCATACCATATTATTGCAAAGAATGATAACCCGTTGTAGCGTTCTCCCGGTAATGTCTCTCAGCGAACTCATCTCCGGCGTCGCCGCCTCGGAACGAACGCTGACGGTGTTCAATCCGACGCCAGGCGTCGTCGGGCGACTCGCCGAGCATTTCGCGGATCGAAACGTCTCGGTGGTGTCTGCGAGTTCCGACGAGGGTCCGTCGAACTACGCGGTGCTGGGTACCGGCGACGAGTTCCACACGGCCGTCTCGGTCGACGACCTCCTCGCGCACCCCGAGGACGTCGAACCGGGGTTCGAACGCGACTCGTACGCGCCGATTCTCGACCACCTCGACGAGACGCTGTTTACCTCCTACGACCGGCAGCAGATGCTCAACGCCACCCGCGAAATCGAGGACCGCGCGTGGCGCGTCGGCGCGGGCGAACTCCACTCGGGCTTCCAGTCGGGCGGGAACCTCCGCCCGCAACTCGAAACCTACCGCCGCCTCGGCGGCCGCGACGACCTCTCGGTCCACGCGTACATCTACCCGAACGGCGAGGTCCCGCAGGCCGACCAGTTCCAACTCCATCTCGCGCGCTCCGACGAAATTCGGCGCTCCTGGTTCGTCGCCTACGACGGCAACGGCGTCGGTGACTACAAATGCGCGCTCGTCGCCGAGGAGACCGAACCGGGGTTCAGCTTCACCGGCTTCTGGACGTACGACCCCTCGACGGTCGACTACATCGTCAACCACCTCGTCTCGTCGTACTCGATTATCGAATCCGATGGCTCTGGCGACGACGCGGACGACGGCTGCCAGCTGACTGCTTGACTGAGCTCCCGTCGGTAGCCGAGTGCTCCACGGAACCTCGAAAATCAATTCGGAGAACTGGACGCGAATACTTAGGAGCGCCCGCTCGGAATCGGGCGTATGGTTGACGGAATTCTCCTCGACGCCTCGCACCTGAAAGGCAAAGTCAAGGGCGGTCGCGCCGGGGCCGAAATCGCCGGGATGAGCTACGTCGGCTACGAACTCGCGGTCACGGAGCGGAGCATCCACGTCTACGGCGACCACTGTAACGCCGACATCCAAGACGAGGAGTACCGCTACCTCGTCATCCCGCTCGATTCGGTCCGGGGAATCGAGTTGAAGGACCTGTCGGACCGGGGCCGCTGCGTACAGATTCACGGGCCGGACGACGGCGTGACGCTCTACTCGGAGAATCAATCGAGCCTCTCGAAGAACCTCAAGCGCGTGTTTCTCCTCCTCTCGCGGCTGCTCGCCTGAGCGACCCGGTCGGCTGGTCGGCAGCCAGCCGGTCGTCGGTCGGTGATGGGTCAGTCGGAAGCCAGCCGGCCGGTCTGTCGGTCCGGAGCCGAATCAGGTAACGTTTCGAAAGCAGGTGTACTAACCGAACTGCTAAAGAGGGTCGAAGTCGATGTGGGGATATGGCCACGGATATGACCCTCGACGACGCCCCCTGCCCCATCATCGACTCGCTGAAACAAATCGGGTCGCAGTGGCGTCTCATCGTCCTCCACGACCTCCAAGACGGTGAAAAGCGGTTCAACGAGCTGAAGCGTTCGACCGGCGCGAGCTCGCGGACGCTCTCTCGCGTCCTCGACGACTTGCAGGAACACGGCTTCGTCGACCGCCGGATGGAAGAGGACGCGCCGGTGGCGACGTACTACTCGCTGACCGACAAGGGCGTCTCGCTGTGCCCGGTGTTCGACGAGATACAGGAGTGGGCCACCGAGTGGCTCGACGCCGAGCGCGAGGAGTCGGCCGAGGGTGAGACGGTGCAGTCGACGGCCTGAACCGCGCTCCACGCCGCGCTACGCTTCGAGCGGGTCGCCGTCCGCCGTCTCGACGATTTCCGCGTGGACGTCCGCGACGGTGACCGAGTCGAGTTCGTCGAGCATCGCCTGAATCGCCGGTTCGAGCAGTTCCCCGAGCACCGGCTGGATGTGTTCGCCGACGGTGCACTCGTCGTTCGGTTCGTTCGTGTGGAAACAGAACGGCTCGGCGTCCTCCACCGCCTCGTAGATGTCGCGAAGCGTGATGGCGTCCGGCTCGTGGGCCAGCGTGAAGCCGCCGGTCGGGCCGCGCTTGGAATCGACGAGGTCCGCCTCCCGAAGCGAACACAGGAGCTGCCGGATGACCACCGGATTCGTGTTGACGCTCCACGCGAGACGGTCGGAAGACAGCCGCTCGTCGCTCCGCACCGCCAAGTTAGTCAGCACGTGCGTCGCGACGACGAATCGGCTGCTGTTCGACATACACGTTCTTTGGAGCTACGGGCATTTTAGATTTCACGGTGCTGCGCCGATTTCGCCGGATTCGTCGCGGAATCGACGTTTTTCAACCCTCATCTCGACTCGGGGACCCGATATTCGACTTCGACGACGAGAACTGACCGAATGGAGGCTTCGAATCGTCGAAGCGGAGACTCGTGGTGGTGCCGTCGGCCGGTCGCTCGGCGCGACGGCCGATTCAGCCCTCGTCTCGTCCCGGTCGCGTCTCGTCTGTGCCGTCCTCGTCGGCGCTCGTCGGGAGCGCGTCGACGTCGGTCGCTCGCATGAGCGCGATGACCACGTTGTCAGCGACCTCAGCGGCGAACCGCCGCTCGTCGCTCCGCCACCGTCGCGGCTCGCCGACGTGTTCGTGACAGACGACGCCGACGACTTCGCCGCCCGACCTGACCGTCGCGTCGAGCAGCGACGCGATGCCCTTCTGTTCGAGGTAGCCGCCCCGAAGCTCTGCGGTCGCGGGGTCGGTCCGAACGTCGTCGACGCCGAGCGACCGATTCGTCTCCAGCGCCGCGAAGTACGACGGGTAGTTCGAGGCTGTCAGCGTCGTCCCGGCGTTGTGCTCGCCCGACGACCGGTCGTACTGGTCGACACAGCGGAGCGTCTCGGCGTCGTCGAACAGCCAGACGCTCGCGCGCTCGACGTCCAACACCGTCGCCATCGTCTCGGTGATTCGCGGCAGCGCGTCCTCGAACGAGCCCGCGATGACCGTCTCGTCGGTCGCGAGGTCGATGAGCGCCCGCTGTTGGCGCTCCCGTCGCTCCCGCTCGCGGTAGGCCTCGGTCACGTCGCGGAACACGGCGACGACGCCCTCGACCGACCCGTCGTCGGTCCTGATGGGCGACATGCTGTCTTCGATGTAGCGCTCGTCGCCGTCGCTCGTCACGAGTTTCGTCCCCGCGGCGAGTTCGACCGCCCCGTCCGCGTCGGCGACGCGTCGCACCGGGTCGATGCGCTCGCCGGTCGCGCCGTCGACGAGGTGGAGCACGTCCGAAAGCTGCTCGCCGACGGCGGCCTCGGCGTCGTAGCCGGTTATCTCCTCGGCGGTCCGGTTCAGTTGGACGACCGTCCCGTCGGCGTCGGTGGCGACGACGCCCTCGGCGATGGAGTCGAGGGTGACGCGGAGATACGCCTCGCGCTCGCGGAGTCGCCGTTCCGCGCGCCGGTGTTCCGTGATGCGGACGAGCGTCTGCCGGAGGACGCCGTACTGCGCCGTCGGGTCGCCGCCCTTCTGGAGGTAGCTGTCCGCCCCGAGGTTCAGCGCCTCGATGGCGACCTCCTCGCGGCTCCGTCCGGTGAAGATGACGAAGGGAATGCCGGAGTCGCGCCCGTCGCGGAGCTCCGACAGCAGTTCGAGCCCAGACATCTCGGGCATCTGATAGTCGGAGACGACCGCGTCGAACGATTCCGATTCGAGGAGTCGCAGCGCCCGCCGCGGCGAGTCGGTCGTCTCGACCTCGATACCGTCGTCCGACGATTCGAGAAACCGCTTCGTCAGCGCCAACAGCCCCTCGTCGTCATCGACGTAGAGCACGCGTATCGCCGACGACTCCCCCTCGATTACGTCCATGCGCTGTGGCTGTTGTTCGACGGTCTGTCTGATAACTGTTTGGCAGATTAACTGTTATACGATTGTCAAGACGTATCCGACGCGTGTTCGTTCACGCCTCGCTCACTCGTCTCTTCCGTCCGTCTCGTCCGCAGCCTCTCGCTCGTCGATGCGGTCGTAGAGGACGGACTCGCCGGGTTTGACCGTGCCGCCGGTCGGGATTCTGACGCCCGCGTTCAGCGAGGCGTTGATGCCGGTTTTCACCTCGTCGCCGAGGACGACGCCGTACTTCCGGCGACCCGAGGAGACGAGTTCGCCCTTGAGCATCTGCCGGACGGCTTCGCCGTCGTGGCGGAGGTTCGCCACCTTCGTCCCCGCGCCGAAGTTCACGTCGCGGCCGAGGAGGCTGTCACCGACGTATGAGAGGTGGCCGACCGTCGCACCCTCCATCAGAACGCTGTTTTTCACCTCGACCGCGTGGCCGACCTTGGCGCGCTCGCCGACGAGCGTGCGCCCGCGGACGTAGGCGTTCGGCCCGACCGTGGCCCCGCTGCGGACGAGGACGGGTCCCTCGATGACCACGCCCGAGCGGACCGTCGCGCCTGCCTCGACGACGACCGGCCCGTCGAGTTCGGCGCGCTCGGACACGTCGCCGTCGATTCGCGGGTCGAGTTCGTCGAGTTTCCACTCGTTGGCTTCGAGGAGTTCCCACGGCCGCCCCACGTCGAGCCAGCGGTCGAAGGCGACGCCGCGCACGTCGTAGGCCTCGCAGGTCGCCGCGAGCACGTCGGTCAGTTCGAGTTCGCCCCGGTCGCTCTCGGCCACGTCGAGCCAGTCGTGGGCCTCGGCGGGGAAGACGTACGCGCCGGCGTTGACGAGGTCCGACGGCGGGTCGGCGGGCTTCTCGACGACGCCGGTGACGAAGCCCTCGTCGTCGGTGTCGAGGACGCCGTAGGAACTCGGGTCGTCGACGCGGAACGACCCGACCGCGGGCGTCCCCTCGTACAGCGTCGACAGCGACGGCACGTCGTACAGCGCGTCGCCGTTGAGCACGACGAACGGCTCGTCGGGGTCGAGATGGGGGGCCGCGGCGCGGACCGCGTCGGCCGTCCCGCGCTGTTCCGACTGGACGGCGAACTCGACGGGGACGCCCCCGCGCTCGTCACCGAAGTAGTCGCGCACGTCAGCGGCCTCGTAGCCGACGACGAGCGTGATGTCCGTCGCGCCGGCCGCGACGGCGGCGTCGGCGGTGTGCGCGACCAGCGGCCGGTCGGCCACGGGGAGCATGGGCTTGGGTCGGCGGTCCGTGAGCGGACGCATCCGAGTGCCGCGGCCGGCGGCGAGAATGACTGTCTGCATACCCTCCTAAGGGACTGCGCGGAAGAAATGTCTTCGGTCGGAGATGTACTGAGGCGGGGACCAATCGCGACGTTGTGGGTTGCCTCTGATCCACCTACCGATACCGACTCGAGGTGGCACGGCCGGTACGGCAACTATCCGTCAATATCAGCCTACCAAAACGCTTGCGAACTCCGCGCCGGATTCGAGTCCGGTAGCTCGCTCTCGCGCGGTGCGGTCGCTCGCGGACGGTTCGAACCACACGGCCCGCGAACGGCGACTGTGTTGGGGTTACGATGGGTCGGAGATTCGCACGAGCGCGGCGCCGTGTGTTAGTGAACGGACGAACGCCAGCGTGTAATAGTTTCGTTCCGCGGCGACGCGAACCGCGTTCGTCGGCGTTATGACCCTCGCACCCTTCGGCTGTGGAGGGTTACGATGGAGATTCGCACAGGACTCTCTTACGGAGACGTATTGCTGGTTCCGCAGCGCTCCCCGGTCGACAGCCGGAGCGACGTGGACCTCTCGACCAACGTGACGCCCGACTTGCGCCTCGACACGCCGCTCGTTAGCGCGGCCATGGACACCGTCACCGAAGCTGAACTCGCGGGGACGCTCTCGGGCCTCGGCGGCCTCGGCGTCGTCCACCGCTTCCTCGACGTGGACGAGCAGGCCGAACAGGTCCGCCGCGTCGCCGAGGCGGGCGGGACCGTCGCGGGCGCGGTCGGCATCAACGAGGACTACCTCGACCGGACCGAGGCGCTCCTCGACGCCGGCGCGGACGCGATTGTGATGGATATCGCCCACGGCCACATGGAGCGGTGTCTCGACGCCGTCGAACGGATTCGCGACGAGTTCGACCCCGAAATCGTCGCGGGCAACGTCGTCACGCCGGCGGCGGTCGAGGACCTCTGGGAGGCCGGCGCGGGCTGCGTGAAAGTCGGGGTCGGACCGGGGTCGCACTGCACGACCCGCGAGGTCGCGGGCGCGGGCTACCCGCAGCTCACGGCCGTCTCGGAGTGCGCCGAGCGGGCGCACGACCT
Organism: Haloferax sp. Atlit-109R; assembly: GCF_003665865.1. NCBI lineage: Archaea > Methanobacteriati > Methanobacteriota > Halobacteria > Halobacteriales > Haloferacaceae > Haloferax > Haloferax sp. Atlit-109R. The sequence continues at coordinate 40,335 of NZ_QPLO01000003.1, read as the reverse complement.
CGGTATCCACGTCATGGCAGACGGGGGGATTCGGACCTCCGGCGACGCCGCGAAGGCGCTCATGGCCGGCGCGGACACCGTCATGATGGGCAGTTTCTTCGCCGGGACCGACGAGGCACCGGGCCGGGTCGTCGAGGTCGACGGCGAGACGTACAAGCGCTCCCGCGGGATGGCCTCCACGGAGGCCGCCGACGACCGCGAGGACAAACAGAGCGACGTGGACGCCGGCGAGGGCGTCGAGGCGCTCACGCCCTACAAGGGACCGGTCGAACCGCTCGTCGAGGAGTTCCTCGGCGGGATTCGCTCCGGCGTGAGCTACTGCGGCGGTCACACGCTCGCGGACGCTCGCGAGAAGGCCTCCTTCGTCCGCGTCGCGGCGAGCGCGAAGGAGCGCGAGGGCGCACACGGCGTCGTCTTCGCCGAGGGTCCCGTCGAGGTCGACGAGGAGGCCGAACGCGAGTTGCAGGCCCCGATGGCCGACTGACTCCGGCGTCGTCGCGGCCGACCCGCGACGCGATACGACGCGATAGAGCGAGGGTGAAACCGCCACGCCGGCGACCGCGCCCTCGCAGAGCGACGGCGCTCGCCTCGACACGTCGGTCGCGCCGCGCTCGTCCGATTGTCAGATTAACCGCTGTTCCCACGTTCATTTTTGAAAACTGCCACGTACTTCGAGTCGATATATACTCCCGGACCGACTCGAAGCGCTCGACACTCGAACCGAAAACGGGCCGCCCCCACCGAATCACTCGTCACGACGACAACCGACTTTTCGCTCGAATACACCGCGTATAGCATCAAAAACGCATCGTTCGTCCTGTTTGCGTCGCCGCGAGTGGAACTCGCTCCCGGCCGTCGAAACGCTGACCCCGAATCGAGTTTCCTCTCCCCGCGAGAGTCGGTGACGAAAACATATCATACTCGTGTGTGTTCCAATCTTAGTGATATGTCCGCCGACGTGCTCGCTCGATTCCGGCCGTGGCGCGTGACGCCCGTATCCGTGTCACGGGTCGTGCCGAGTCGATTCGTTCACCATTACAGAGCTAACTTTGTAATTCAAATCGGACTTCGTCGGTTCGGTCCGAGCGACGCTGAGTCCGACGCGTCCGTCGTCGACTATCGCTCGCGATACGGCACAGCCGAACAGTTGTTCCTCACGGTAAGACGCTACGAGTACGTCGCGCGGATGCCGATGACGCGGGCGGCCTGCGTCACCATCTCCGGGACCTCCGTGTGGTACCACTCGCCTTTCATCCGGGTGGTCGGGCCGGAGACGCTAATCGCGCCGAGGATGGTTTCGTCGTCGGAGAGAATCGGCGCGCCGACCGCCCGCATGCCGGTGATGCGCTCTTCGTCGTTGAAGGCGTAGCCGCGCTCGCGAATCGTCGCCAACTCGGCTTCGAGGGCGTCGCGGTCGTCTATCGTCTTCGTCGTCAGGCGCGTCAGTTCGCCGTCGAGTATCTCGTTTCGACGCTCCTCGTCGCAGAACGCGAGGTAGGACTTGCCGACCGACGTGGTGTGGAGGTCGACGGTCGTGCCGATGTGCGAGTCGGTCTGGAGGCCCTGTTCGGACTTCACCTGATAGATGTAGACGCCGCGGCCGTTCTCCTCGACCATCACCTGTCCGCGCTCGCCGACGGCCTCGACGAGGTCGTCCATCTCGCCGATAGAGGCGTGGTACAGCGCGTGTCGCGTCCGGGCGTGGTCACCGAGGTCGAGGAACTTCAGGCCCAGCGCGTACTCGTCGCCCTGCCTGACGACGTACCCGAGTTCCGCGAGCGTCTTGAGGTGGTTGTGAGCCGTGCTCTTCGAGATTCCGAGGCCGTTTGCAATCTCCGACACCCCGCTCGCGTCGTGGTCTCTGATGTGTTCGACGATGCCGAACGAGGTTTTCGTAGCGCCGATTGTTCCCGCCGCGTCGTTTCCGTCCGTGTTCATAGTTATCACTAATCGAGTGCGGTAATAATTGTTACCGTCTCGTTCGGACTGAACGAACGAGTGTTCGGTTTATCGCCGCGTCAGCGCGGCGACGGTCTCGCGGACCGGGTTCGCCCCGACCGACGAGAGCGCGTCGAGCGCCGCATCCGCGGCGTCCTCACCGAGACCGAACGCGAGCAACGCGCGGTTGCGCGCGGTGAGGTCGGACTCCGACAGCGGGTCGCGGAAGTCGCCGCGGGGGTACTCGCGCTCGCCGACGTAGCGGCTCCCGTCGCGGGCGGTCACTTCGACGCGCGCGCCCCAGTCGTCGGGGAAGGCCCGCTCGAACGCCTCGTCGGCGTGGAGGTGGACGCGCTCCGAGAGCGCCTGCACGGCCTCGTCGTCGAGCGCGTCGTCGAGGAAGTCGTCGAGTTCGACGCGCCCGTCCGCGACCCAGCGGGCGAGGACGTACGGCGTCGAGAACTTCGCCGCGGTGAGCGTCTCGGGCCGGACGTGGCTCATATCGACGCCGTTGCGGTAGGTGTACACGTCGATTCGGTCCACGTCGTCGGGCGCGAGGTCGTCCGCGCCAGCGTCCCGAAGCGCGTCGAGCGGGGCGTGGGTGTAGCGACACGACGGATACGGCTTCTGGTAGGCCTCGGTGAGCCACCAGTCGTCGCCGAGCGAGTCGAACAGCGCGGCGAACTCGCCGTCCGCGAGGAGCGTCTCGAACGGGTCGTAGACGGCCTCCATCGCCGCGGGCGACCCGCGGAGGCCGACGGCGGTCAGCGTCGCGGCGCTCACGCCGGCCTGCGCGGAGAAGCCGGCGGTGACGTTCCGCGACGGCGCGCCCTCCGCGAAGGGGTCGTGCATGGAGACGACCGCGAGGTTCAGCGCGGTGCGAACCGTCTCGCGCACCTCGTCGGGCGACTGCCCCGCGCAGACGGCGGCGGTCAGCGCCGGGCCGAGCGTCGTCCACGTCGAGTGCGGGTCGCGGACGAGCCACGGTATCGCCTCGTTCATCCGCGCCTTCATGGCGAAGATGGCGTACTCGAAGCGCGCGCAGAGCTCGTACGAGCGGACGCAGGCCTCGACGAACGTCTCGCCGTCGACGTCGTTGGCCTCGGCGACGCCGACCGCGCCCGCGACGATGCTCGCGCCCACGTGGCCGCCGCGGTTGTGGCCCTCCTCTATCTCCTGTGTTATCGCCGCCGTCGCGTTCAACAGCGCCGCCTGCGACGGGTCGACCCGGCGGTCGGTCCCGAGGACGGACGCCGGGCCGTCGGCCAGTTTCGCGTCGCGGAAGACGCCCGCGTGTTGGGGCGCGGCCGCTCCCGCGACGGTCGCCGCGAGTACGTCCGCGACGATTCGCTCGCCGTCCGCGCGCACGTCGTCGGGGAGTTCGTCGGTCAGAAAGCCGTACACCTGTCGTTCCCAGTCTCTGACTGGCTCGTGTGAAATCATGGTCTCAGTGGTCTCAGTGAGTGTCGGGGTGCTCAGGCCCGAGTGAGTGCGCAGAGCACGCGGGGGGCGGCGGGCTCGGTCGCCGCGGTCCAGAGGCCGTCGACGCCGCCGTCACCGATGACGGGCGCGACGAGTCGGTCGAACTTCGCTCGGAGTTCCGATTCGGTGACGGGGTCGTGTTCGCCGCCGCGGGCGGCGCGCACCTCGCGGGCGTACCGCTCGCCATCGGCCGTCTCGACGGTGACGCGCGCGCCGCGCTCGTCTGGTGCGCGGGCCGCGAACTCCTCGGTGGCGACCACGTCCACGCGCCGGGCGAATCCGAGGGCGGTCTTCGTCAGCGCCTCGTCGGTGAACGCCTCCTTGCCGGTCTCGCCGGTCGTCAGCGCCGAGGCGACGGCGAAGGGAACCGAGAACTTCGCCTGCAAGGCGTTCTGTGGTGCCGGCTCCGACAGTGCCGCCGCGGCGGGGTACGTCTCGACGGTGACGGCGTCGATGTCGGCCGCGCCGACGCCCGTCTCCTCGACGAGGAGCGCCACGGCGTCGAGGGCGGCGTGGGTGTAGCGGCAGGCCGCGTGGACCTTGAAGTAGCCGCGCTCGATTTCCCAGCGCTCGCCGAGGCCGTCCGCGAGGGCGCTCCGGTCGGGGCCGTCCGCGGCGACGGGTTCGAGGTGTCGGGCCACGCCGTCGTCGAGGCCGGTGAACCCCGATTCGGCTTGGTCGACCGCGAGCAGCCCCGAGAGGTTGCTCATCCCGACGTAGCCGTTTCTGACGGTCGCGCCCTCGGTGGCCGCCTCGAACCGGGTGTGCTGGGCGTAGTTCGCCGCGATTCGCATCGCGTCGAGCGTCGTCTCGGCGTCGAGGCCGCGGAGTCGGGCGACGGCCGCGGCGGTCCCGACGCCGCCCCACACGCCGTGGGGGTGGAGACCGTCCGCGAGCGGGACCACCGTCTCGGCGGCGCGGACCGCCGCCTCGTAGCCGGCCACGAACGCCGTCAGGAACTCGTCGCCGCTGCGGTAGGCCGATTCGCCGTCCGCGAGGAGCGCGGGCAGGACGTGAATCGCCGGGTGACCGGCCGCGAAGCGGTGGCCCTCGTCGAGTTCGAGGACGCTCCCGGCGGCCGCGTTGACGAACGCGGCGCGGTACGCGGTGGTCCGCTCGCCCGCGGTTCCCATGACGGTCGATTCGCCGCCGTTCTCGTCGGCCCAGCGGCGCGCTAACGCGGCGACCGCGGGGTCCGACGCGCCGCCCAGCACCGCGCCGATGGTGTCGGCGACGACGAGGGACGCGCGCTCGACGACCGACTCGGGAAGGTCGGCCCGGTCGAGGTCGGAGACGAACGACGCGAGCGCTTCGTCGGCCATCTCAGACCCCGAGGTACGCCTCGACGACGCCCTCGTCTTCGAGGAGTTGGTCGCCGTCGGCGGTCATGCTGATACGGCCGTTCTCCATGACGTAGCCGCGGTCGGCCAGCTTGAGCGTCTGCTGGACGTTCTGTTCGACCATGAGCACCGTCATGCCCTGCGCGTGGATGTCCTCGATGACGTCGAACACCTCTTGGACGAGGTGCGGCGCGAGACCGATGGAGGGCTCGTCGAGGATGAGCAGGTCGGGTTCGCCCATGAGCGCGCGAGCGAGGGTCAGCATCTGCTGTTCCCCGCCGGACATGGTGCCGGCGCGCTGGTTTTTGCGCTCCGCGAGCCGGGGGAACAGCTCCAGCATCTCGTCGAGGTTCTCCTCGCGGTGCGCCTTCGCCTCCTCGGTCTGCGCGCCGAGAAGCAGGTTGTCGATGACGGTCATGTTGGTGAACAGGTCGCGATTCTCCGGGACCTGCACGATGCCGCGCTCGACGATTTCGTGGGACGCCTTCGAGTGAATCGCCTCGTCGCGGTAGGTTATCTCGCCGTGACTCGGCGAGAGGATGCCGCAGATGGTGCGCATCGTTGTGGTCTTGCCCGCGCCGTTCGAGCCGATGAGCGCGACGATTTCGCCCTCGTCGACGTGCATGTCGACGCCGTGGAGCACCTCGATGTCGTCGTAGCCGGCGCGGACGCCGCGCAGTTCAAGCATCGACGTCGAACCCCCCGATGTAGGCCTCGATGACGCGGTCGTCTTCGACCACCGTCTCCGGCGCGCCGAAGGCGATGCCCTTCCCTTGGTCAAGCACTTTCACGTAGTCCGAGATGTTCATGATGGCTTTCATGTCGTGTTCGATGACGAGCAGGCTCGTCCCGCGCTCGCGCAGTTGGCGGAACAGGTCGAGCATCTGCTGCGACTCCGACGGGGTGAGCCCCGCCATAATCTCGTCGAGAAGCAGGATTTCCGGCCGCGTCGAGACGGCGCGGGCGAGTTCGAGGCGCTTCTGTGCGCCCACGGTGAGTTCGCCCGCCTCCTCGTCGGCCTTGTCCGCGAGCCCGACGAATTCGAGGTTCTCCATGGCGATTTCGCGCGCCTCGCTCCGGCGGCGCGTGTGGATGTGCGCGCCGACCATCGCGTTTTCGACGACGGTCAGCTCCTCCAGCGGGCGCGTGATTTGGAACGTCCGCGCCAGCCCCGCCCGCGCGATTTTGTGCGCCGGGAGGCCGGAGATGACCTCGCCGTCGAGTCTGACGGTCCCGCTCGTCGGCGGGAACGCCCCGCTGATGCAGTTGAACAGCGTGGTCTTGCCCGCGCCGTTCGGCCCGATGAGGCCGATAATCTCGCCGCGGTTGACGGTCATGTCCACGTCGTCGAGCGCTTGCAGGCCGGAGAAGCGCTTGCCGACGCCCTCGACCGACAGAATCCGCTCGCCGTCGCGGTCGATGTCGGCGTCCGGGTCGTCGACGCTCTGCGCGTTCGTCTCGTCTGCCGACATCACTCGCTCACCTCCTCGTCGCCGCGGACGCGGGTCCAGAGGGCGCGCGCCTGATTCGGCCAGCTCACGACGCCGCGCGGCGAGTAGATGACGATAGCCACGAGGAACGCGCCGTAGATGATGCGGTCGAGGCCGTTGATGTCGGAGAACGTCGTCCGCGCCACCTCGCTGACGGGGGTGACGATGAACGAGCCGACGATGGGGCCCAAAAGCGTTCCCGGGCCGCCGACGACGGCGGGGAGGAGCAGTTCGACGTTCTTGAACAGCGCGAACACGGTGTCGGGGCGGATGGTGTTGAAGTACATCGACCAGTAGGCACCGCCGAGGGCGGTGAAGAAGGCGCTGACGGCGACGCCGATGAGCTTGTACCGGAAGCTCGGCACGCCGACGCTGGCGGCGGCCCGCTCGTCCTCGCGGATGGCGAAGAAGTACAGCCCGACCCACGAGTTCTTGATGACCCACGAGACGAGCGTCACGACGAGCAGGAAGCCGACGATGAGGTAGTAGTACGGCAGGTCGTTCTGGAACTGGAAGGCGACGAGGCCGTACTCCGCGCCGTAGTCACGCGGGAACGGCTTGAAGTAGCCGTTGGCCCCGCGGAGCTCCGACATGTTGGTGACGACGAAGCGGAGCAGTTCCGCGAACGCCAGCGTCGCCAGCGCGAAGTAGTGGCCTTGTAGGTTGAAGCGGAACGACAGCGCGCCGATGACGAGGCCGTACCCCGCCGCGAGCACGCCGCCGACGAGCATGCCGACCCACGGGTTCACCGCGAAATCGACGACGAGCGCCTGCGTGGCGTACGCGCCGACGCCGAAGAACGCCGCGTGCCCGAACGAGAACTGCCCGGTGTAGCCGGACATGATGTTCCACGCCTGCGCCGTGTAGGCGTAGATGACCGTGAGGATGAGCACTTTCAGGCTCAACAGCGCCGCGATTTCCATCCCGGCGACGTCGATTTCGATGAGCGTCGGGAGCGCCGCGAGCAGGCCGAACAGCGCGACGCCCTTGACGAGCGGGGCGTACCGCCGGTCGTCGAACGTCCGGTAGCGGTCGCGGACGGACTCGATTGCGCTCACGCCTCAGCACCTCCGAAGAGTCCCTCGGGCTTGACGAGGAGCGTCCCGATGAAAAGCAGGAAGATGAGCACCTGCGCGGTGGTTCCGGGGAGGTAGTAGCCGCCGAACACCTGAATCAGCCCGACGATGAGGCCGCCCACGAACGCGCCGGGGAACGAGCCGAGGCCGCCGAGGATGACGATGACGAAGGCGTTGATGAGGTACGTCTCGCCCGTGAAGGGGTCGAATCGCTGGAACAGCGCGATAGAGCCGCCGGCGACGCCGGCCAGCGCCGCGCCGATACCGAAGGTGAGGTAGTTGATGCGGCGGACGTTGATGCCGACGTAGCGCGCGCCGTCGCGGTTGTCGGCCGTGCCGCGGATTTTCCGGCCGAGGTCGGTCCGGTTCAGGAACGCCCGCACGGCGAGCATCGTTCCGAGCGCGATGACGAGCGCGTAGAACTGTCCGAGCGGGATGAACACGTCGCCGACCTGCACCGACCCGAGCGACAGTTCGACCTGCTGGGGGTCGGGCGTGAACACGATTTCGATGGCCGACTGGATGATAAAGAGGACGCCCAGCGTGGCGATGAGCTGGTTCTGCTGGGGGGCCTCGATGATGGGTTCGACCGTGAGTATGTGGACGACCACCCCGAGGGCGAACAGCACCGCGGCGGCGATGGGTATGCCGAGAAACGGGCTGATGCCGGCCGTCTCGGAGACCAACCACACCGAGTACATCCCGACGACGAGGAAGATGCCGTGGGCGAAGTTGATGACGTCCATCACGCCGAATATCATCGTCAGCCCCAGCGCCGTCAGCGCGTAGACGCCCCCGAGCAGGAGGCCGAACGCGAGCAGCTGCAGGAGGACGGGCTCCAGATTGGTGATGTCGGTCAGGAACTGTGCGAACGGGTCGATGAATCGGCCGAGGCCACCGCCCTGGAGCGGCAGCGGCGCGACCGATGTGACTAGGTGTCCCATGCGGTTTCTACGCTCGGGAATTGTTGGCAACCCCCATAAAAGGTGGCTATCTTTCGAGACGGTTCGTTGACGTGACGGCGGTCGCGGGTAGCGGTTAGACCTGCGGTTCGGCCTCCGCGTACTCCTCGGGGTAGACCACTCTGACCGAGAGGTCCTGGACCTGGTTCACCGGGCCGAGCGCGTTGACGTTCTCGCCTTGGTCGTCGAACTCGATTGCGCCCATCGCGGAGATGTGGTCCTCGTAGCTGAGCCCCATGAGCGCCTCGTTGATGTCGTCGGGGTCGACGCTGCCGGCTTCTTCGACCGCCTGGATGATGACCTCCGCCGCGGTGTAGGCCATCCCGACCGACGCCGAGAACTCTTGGTCGTAGTTGTCGCGGAACTGCGAGCGCACCTCGGCGGTCTTGTCGACCGTCGGGTTCAGCGCGTAGTTGTTGTCCAGCACGCCGTTCGCGAACTCACCGATGTCGCTGACGGCGTCGTCGTCGGTGAACGTCGCGGACGCCGAGGCGGTCAGGTACGGCGGCCGGTAGTCCTGGTCCTGCAACGCCTGTGCGAGCAGGACGCCGCCGGCGACGTAGGTCGTGGCGATGATGGTGTCGGGGTCGGCGCTCCGGAGCCGCGACACCTGCGTGTTGGCGTTCGACGCGCCGAACTCGATGGCCGTCTCCTCGACGATTTCGACGTTCTGTTCGGGGAGGAACTCGCGGAGGCTGTCCCGAATCGCCTGCCCGTAGCTGTTGTTGATGTAGAACAGCCCCGCCGTGTCGATGGTGCCGCCGCCGTCGCGGATGACCGACGGCACGAGGTCCGCGTAGTCGCTCGCCAATCGGCGCGCCGGGGGTTGGGGCCGGTAGACGTAGTTGAAGTCGCGGCCTTGCAGGATGTTGTCCGCCGCCGCGATTGAGATGACGAAGGGGACGCCCTGTCGCTCCGCGACCTGCGTCGCCGCCGTCGTCACCGGCGAGGAGTAACAGCCGGTGAGGACGTCCGCGCCCTCGCTGAGCAGTTCCTCGCTGACCTGTCCGCCGAGCTCCTGTGCGCCCTGGTTGTCGCCCTCGATGACGGTCACTTCCGCGCCGTCGAGCGACTCGATGCCGCCCTCCTCGTTTTTCCGCATCGCGGCGAGTTTGATGGCGTTGCTCATCCCGACGCCCGTCGCGGCGAGACTGCCCGAAAGCGGGTGGTTCGACCCGATGACGACCTCGTCGACGGACTGTTCGGGCGTCCCCGTCGCGGTGCCCGTCTCGCCGCCGGACCCGCCCGAGTCACCGCCGGAGTCGCCGCCGGACCCGCCGCCGTTTCCGGCGTCGTCGCTCGCACAGCCGGCCAGTGTCAGTGCCGCGACGCTCGCGCCCGTTGCTTTGAGGAAGCGTCGCCTGTTGCTCGTCGAAGACTTGAGAGTCTTACCCATGGCAATCGGTATCGAGGTTAGTGCCTACTGTAATAAATCCTCCCGTACTCGTGTTGTCACGTTCTGTGGATATTCCTGCAACGAATCGAGTACGGGTCGGCAAATTGAGTCGAAAACGAGTCGTTTCGATTGTTCTACTCCGGGGCCGTGACCCCGCCGCGGCGTCAGTCGAGCGATTCGCGGGCGTGAATGCCAGCGAGGCGGCCGTAGCCGAGCGCGGTCGTCAGCCCGTTGCCGGAGAGATAGCCGCCCGCGCCGTGACCGCTGATGCCGCAGGCGGTGCCGCCCCCGGCGTAGAGGTTCTCCACCGTGCTCCCGTCGGTTCGGAGGACGCGCCCGTGTTCGTCGACGACGAGGCCGCCCTGCGTGTGGAAGAGCGCGCCGGTGACTTTGGCCCCGTAGAAGGGCGCTTCCAGCGGGCTCGCGCCGTCGACGCGACCGACTTCGTCCGGCTCGCCCGCCGCGGCCGCCTCGTTGTAGGCGGCGACCGTCTCCGCGGCGGCCTCGCCGTCGGCACCGAGTCGCTCCGCGAGGGCCGCGACCGAGTCGGCGGTGTGGTAGGTCCCCCGCTCGATGGCGTCGTCGAAGTCCTCGAACTGCCCGCGGAGCTTCTCGAAGATGCGTTCGTCGAACAACTGAATCGCCTGCTCGCCGGGCTGTTTGAGCACCGAGATGGCGAACTCGCTGTACCCCGCGGACTCGTCGCCGAAGCGCTCGCCGTCTCGGTTCACGAGGATGCCCCCGTTCATCGTGACCGCGTAGGTCGACAGCACGCCCGTCTGGCTCGCCACCGTCGCGTGGCCCTGATAGGCGTCCATGCAGGCGAGTTCGCCGCCGAGCTCCGCGCCGAAGCGGACGCCGTCGCCGGTGTTGCCGTCAGCGCCGAAGTACAGCGCCCGCTCGACATCCGCCTCGCAGTAGTCGGTGACCATCTCGCGGTTGCCGGCGAAGCCGTCGGTGGCGAGGATGACCCGCTCGGCCTCGATGGCCTCGTCGTGGCCGAGGCCGGCGACGACGCCCCGAACCGCGCCGTCCTCCGCGACCAGTCGCTTCACGGGCGCGTTCGTCAGGAGTTCGATGTTCGGCGTCGACTCGACGCGCTCGACCAGTTCGGCGACGAGGTTCTCGCCGTTTCGGCCCTCCGGGGCGTGCATCCGGTACTCGGAGTGTTTGGGATACTTGAAGTCGTCCACGATGTGGAGCGTGATGTCCCAGTCGTCGACGAGCCAGTGGATGAGGTTCGCGCTCTCCTCGCAGAGGTACTGGACGCGCTCCTCGTCGGCCTCGTAGTCGTTTTTCTCCAAGATGTCTCGGGCCATGTCCGCGGGCGTCTCCTCGATGCCGACCTCGCGCTGGAGGCGCGTCCCCGCCGCGGGGACCATCCCCGTCGACAGCGACGTGTTGCCGCCGCACTCGGGCGCTTTCTCCAGCACCGTCACGCGAACGTCGGGGTTCTCGCTGGCCGCGAGCGCGGCGACGAGGCCGGTTCCCCCGCCGCCTGCGACGAGTACGTCCGTGTCGATGTCCCACTCGATGTCGTCGACCGAGACGACTTCGGTGACGCCGTCGCTCGGCGTCCGCCGGGCTAGTTCGTCCATGCAGTCTGCTAGGTAGACTCTATCGTAAAACTACCGCCTCCGGCGGCGGTGGTGTCGCCGTTTCTCACCCCGCGTCGCCGCCGCATCCGCCGGTTTTCTCGGTCGCGAGCGTGAGAACAATACCCTCGTCTCCTGCGGCGTTTGCCGTCGCGCCGACTCGAACAGTCAGGAACGGCAGACGGTCAGCAATCTCGGGGTGAAAAACTATGTGTGTCGAGAACACCCATACCGCATGGACTCGCCACGAGACATCGTTGAGGAGTTCTTCGACCGCATGGAAGACGACCGCCGGAACACCGTCGGCGACCTGTTCGCCGAGGACGCCGTCATCTCCCTGCCGGGTGCGACGTTCGAGGGACCGACCGCGGCCTACGACTTCCTCGCGCACCTCGACCCGCGGTACGAGTGGGCGGCGAAGGAGTTCGACCGCTGGCTAGAGGCGGGTGACACCGTCGTGAGCGTCGGGTCGCTCTACGGCGTCGCCAACGACGGTTCGGAGTTCTCCGACGTTCGCTACGTCGATATCTACGTCGTCCGCCGGGGTCTCATCGAGCGCCTCGACATCTGGAACGACCTCGCGGTCGACGGCGTCGTTCCGGTCGCGGACGCGGACGCGCCCGCGACCCCGGCGGAGGAATGAGCGACCGAACCGCGGTTCTGTTCGCGCTTCGCGACGACCCCTCGCTCGTCGTGCGCGCCGAGGAACTCGGCTACGAGTCGGCGTGGGCCGCCGAGGGACAGGGCAAGACCGCCTTCGGAAAGCTCGAACGCTGGGCCGTCCACACCGAGGAAATCGGCCTCGCGACCGGCATCGTCAACGTGTTCTCGCGGACGCCCGCGGCGCTCGCGGCGGCCGCGGCGACGCTCGACGACCACTCCGACGGGCGCGCGATTCTCGGCCTCGGCGTCGCCCACCCCGGCGTCGTCGAGGCGTTCCACGGCGTCCCCTTCGACCGCCCGCTGTCGCGCCTCCACGAGTACGTCGAACTCGTCCGGCGCTACCTCCGCGGCGACGCCGACTCCTTCGACGGGGAGTTCTTCTCGCCCGAGCGCACGAGCTTCTGGGACGCCTTCGAACCCGTCCGCGAGGAGATACCCGTCTACAACGGCGCGCTCGGCCCGGCGAACGTCCGACTCACCGGGCAGGTCGCCGACGGCTGGCTCCCGAACCTCTATCCCCGACCGCAGTTCGAGGCGGCGCTGGAATGGCTCGACACCGGGGCCGCCCGCGCCGGGGGCGACCCGAGCGACGTGGACGTGGCGATGTACGTCCTCACGGCCGTCCACGACGACCCCGACGAGGCGCGGCGGGCGGCGGCCGAACACGTCGCCTACTACCTGCGGGACGTGCCGGGCTACTACGACCGCGCGGCCGAGCAGGCCGGCTTTGCCGACGAGGTCGAGGCGGTCCGCGCCGCGCCGACGACCGAGGCCGGGGCGCGCGAACTCTCGGCGGAGTTCCTCGACCTCGTGGCGCTGGTCGGCACGCCCGACGACGTGCGGGGGCGACTCGTCGAACTCCGCGAGATGGGCGTCGACCTCCCGGTCGTCCGCGCGCCCGCCGGCGTCGACCGCGAGTGGGTCGCGCGGACGCTGGAGGTGTTCGCCCCGTAACATGACGCCGGCGGACCGTGCCGTACTTTTATGCTGGATGCCACCGCATCTCAGGCGAAGCGAGTCATGACAGACCGTATCTGGGAGGACCTGCTATCCGAACAGGATAAACAGGTCATCACGAAGGCTGGTTACGACAAGGAGGGCGCCTCGTCGTGGGAGTCCCGCGGCATGGGCGAGAACCCGATGGTTCTCGTCATCGACATGCAGCGGCTCATCGTCGGCGAGAACGCCCCCATCCTCGACGCCGTCGAGGAGTATCGCACCGCGATGGGCGACATCGCGTGGGACGCCATCGAGCACATCGACCCGTTCCTCGACTTCGCGCGGGAGCAGGGGCTTCCGGTGACGTACACGCGGGTCGTCCCGTCGAGCTACGACGACCCCGACCACCCCGACCTCGACATCGTCGACCCGGTCGCGCCCGAGGAGGGCGACACCGTCGTCGACAAATCCTACGCGTCGGCGTTCTACGGGACCGACCTGCTCTCGCGGCTCGTCCGCGGCGGCCACGACTCGGTCATCATCGTCGGCAACTCCACCAGCGGGTGCGTCCGGGCCACCGCGGTGGACGCGAAACAGAACGGCTTCAGCGTCGTCCTGCCGCAGGAGTGCATCTTCGACCGCATCGAGGCGTCGCACAAAATCGGCCTCCTCGACCTGTGGATGAAGTACGCCGAGGTGCTGGAGACCGAGTCGGTCGAGGAGTGGGTCGAGACGCTATGACCCACGACCTCGTCATCTCGAACGGCACCGTCGTCACGCCCGAACACGGCAGCTTCGCGGCCGACGTGGCGGCCGACGGCGAGACAATCTCCGCCGTCGCCGCGCCCGGCACGCTCTCGGGCGAGACGGAAATCGACGCGACGGGCAAGCACGTGCTCCCGGGCGCGATCGACCCGCACACCCACCACGGCATCTACCGCGGACTGGAGGCGGACGCCGAGTCCGAGTCTAAGTCCGACCTCGTCGGCGGCGTGACCACCATCGGGAACTACTTCCGCCGGGCGGGGGCCTACGAGGACATCATGCCGGGCTACTTCGACGAGGCGGAGCCGAACTACTACCACGATTACTTCTTCTCGCTCGGCCTGCTCTCGATGGAACACGTCGAGGAGATCCCGACCATCATCGAGGAGTTCGGCATCACGACGTTCAAGTGGTACATGAACTACAAGGACGCCGCCCGCGAGAAGTTCGGCGTCGACTGCGACATGCACGACGACTTCGGCGACGCCTTCGTGCGGAAACTCGCCGAACAGGACGTGCCGACGACGCTCGGCTACCACTCCGAGAACGTCGAAATCACGAACGCGCTCGCCGGCGGCAACGTCTACGTCACCTCCGAGTCCGACGACACCGACGCCAGCGAGGACGAGGGCTACGAGGTGATGGTCGAGGAGTTCCCCGGCTACGCCGAGACCCAGAGCATGGTCGCCGGGGCCGCGCTCGCCAAGGTTCACGGCTACGACGACCGCTTCTACGCGGTCCACATCTCCGCCGGGGAGACGGCCGACGAGCTCGCCGCGCTCCACGACGCGGGCTACGAGGCGTGGGGCGAGACGTGCATCCACTACCTCGCGCTCACCACCGAGGAGTGCGACGAGCGCATGAAGGTGAACCCGCCGGTCCGGTCGGAAGCCGACCAAGAGACGCTCTGGGAGCGCCTCGCCGACGGCACCATCTCGACTATCGGCACCGACCACTGCGCCAACCTCGCGGAGAACAAGTTCGGCGAGGGTATCCGCGACAGCCTGCTCGGGTTCCCCTCGACGCCCGTGATGCTCCCGCTCATCCTCTCGGAGGGCGTCAACGAGGGCCGCATCTCGCTCGAACGCGCCGTCGAGGTGACGAGCACCAACGCGGCGAAGGCGTTCAATCTCTATCCGAAGAAGGGGACGGTCCGGGTCGGCAGCGACGCCGACCTCGCCGTCGTCGACCTCGACGAGACGAAGACGGTCACGCCGGAACTGTTACACAGCGTCAGCGGTTACTCCCCCTACGAGGGCCGAGCAGTCACCGGCTGGCCGACTCAGACCGTCGTGAAGGGCGAACTCGCCTACGACGACGGCGACATCGTCGGCACGAAAGGGCACGGAACCCACATCGACCGGCCGGTGTGACCCCGTCGGACGGCCGGGGCCACCACCCGACCGGCTCGACCGACTCGACCGACCCGACCGACCCACCCCACCGACGACCCGGACTGACCGGCCACGCGGAACCGGGCACACCGACGACCGGCCGCCCGCGACCGGGCACGCGGACGCGAACACGCACCACCAGACGACCACCACACGCGACACAGAACGAGAAGACACACACGACATGACGAACGACACGAACGGACCACTCGACGGCCTCGTCGTCCTCGAAGCCGGGTCGATGATATCCGGCCCGACCGTCGGCCGCTTCATGGCCGACTTCGGGGCGACGGTCATCAAAATCGAACACCCGGCGTTCGGTGACCACATCCGCCGCTTCGGTCCACAGAAAGACGGCGTCGGCCTCTGGCACAAGTATCTCTCGCGGAACAAGCAGTCTATCACCCTGAACATCTCCACCGACGAGGGCGCGGCGGTGTTCGAGGACCTCGTGAGCGAGGCCGACCTCCTCATCGAGAACTTCCGACCCGGCACGCTCGAGCGCTGGAACGTCGGCTGGGAGCGTCTCTCCGAGGTCAACGACGACCTCGTGATGCTTCGAATGTCCGGCTTCGGCCAGACCGGCCCGTACGCCGAGCGCCCCGGCTTCGGGACGCTCGCGGAGGCCATGTCCGGCTTCGCCTACCTCAACGGCTTCCCCGACTCGCCCCCGTTGCTCCCGCCGACCGGCCTCGCAGACAACATCGCGGCGCTGTTTTCGACGTTCGCGGTGATGTTCGCGCTCTACCACCGCGACGTCCACGGCGGCGGCGGCCAGTACATCGACACGAGCCTCATCGAACCCATCTTCGGCCTGCTCGGGCCGCAACCGCTCCGCTACGACCAACTCGGTGAAATCGAGTCGCGGTCGGGCAACCGCTCGACCTCGTCGGCTCCGCGGAACGTCTACCGGACGGGCGACGACCGCTGGGTCGCCATCTCCGCGAGCGCGCAACCGCTCGCAGAACGGACCTTCGACGCCATCGGCCGCCCCGACCTGAAGGACGACCCGCGGTTCGAGACCAACGAGGACCGACTGGAGCACGTCGACGAACTCGACGCCATCATCCAAGACTGGATGGACGACCACAGCCGCGAGGAGGTGCTCGACGCGTTCGAGGCGGCCGACGCGACGCTCGCGCCCGTCTACAACGTCGAGGACATCCTCAACGACGAGCACTACGCGGCGCGCGAGGCGTTCCTGACGGTCGACGACCCGGACCTCGGCGAGGCGGTCGTCCAGAACGCCTTCCCGAAGTTCTCGGAGACGCCGGGGCGGGTCGACCACCTCGGGCCGTCGCTCGGTGAACACAACGACGCGGTCTACCGCGACCGACTCGGCTACGACGAGTCGGTGCTTTCGGACCTCGAATCGGAGGACGTGATATGAGCCTCCTCGACTCGCTCCCCGAGCGCGTCCACGTCGTCGAGATGCTCCCGCGTGACGGGTTCCAGCGTCTCGACGAGTTCGTCCCGACCGACGAGAAAGTCGAGATAATCGATACCCTCTCGGACACCGGCGTCGACGAAATCGAGCTCTCCTCTTTCACCCACCCGAAGGCCGTCCCGACGCTTCGGGACGCCGACGAGGTGGCGACGCGAATCACCCGCCGCGACGGCGTGACCTACCGGGCGCTCGTCCCCAACCTCCGGGGCATGGAGCGCGCCGTCGAGGCCGAGGTGGACAAGGTGAACGCGCTCGTCACGGTGAGCGAGACCTACACGAGCAAAAACCAGAACCGCACCCGCAAGGAGGTGCTCGCGGAGATGGACGACATCGTCGCCCTCGCCCACGACCACGGCATCGAGGTCGAAGCCGGGATGGGAACGAGCTTCTACTGCCCCTACGAGGGCGCAATCGACCCGGCGGAGACGCTCGCGGTCGTCGACAGCGTCGTCGACTCCGGCGTCGACGAGGTGACGCTGGCGACGACGATGGGCCTCGCCAACCCGGTCGAAATCACGGAGCGCTTCACCGCCGCGTTCGAGGCCCACCCCGGCCTCGACATGGGCCTGCACCTCCACGACACGAACGGGATGAGCCTCGCCAACACGCTGGCCGCGATGGCCGTCGGCGTCGACCGCTTCGACGCCTCGGTCTGCGGACTCGGCGGCGGCGTCGTCCTCCCAGGCGATATGTCCGGCGTCGGCAACACGCCGACCGAGGACCTCGTCCAGATGCTCGACCGCATGGGCGTCGGCCACGGCGTCGACTTCGGCCGCATCGAGGCGGCCGCCCACGACGTGTCCGACCGACTGGGCCTCGGCCTGACGAGTCACGTCCTCGCGGGCGGCACCGTCGAGGGCGTCCTCGACACCGTCGCGGCCGACGGGGAGGGCGACTGAGATGTCCGGCAAGACCCTCGCGGAGAAACTGCTCTCGGAGAAATCGGGCACCGACGCCCGCGCCGGCGACTACGTCGAGGCCGACGTGGACGTGGCGATGGCCCACGACATCACCGGGCCGCTCGCGTTCCAGACGTTCGACGAGGTGACGGGCGACGACGGCGAGCTGTTCGCGCCCGACCGGACCGTCTTCACCATCGACCACCACGCCCCCGCAGACGGGGTGCAGGCCGCGAACAACCACAACGCCGTCCGCGAGTTCGCGGCGAAACACGGCGCACACCAGTTCGACGTGGGCGACGGCATCTGCCACGCCGTCCTCGTCGAGGAGGGCTTCGTCGGCCCCGGCGACCTCGTCATCGGCGCGGACTCCCACTCGACGACCTACGGCGGCATCGGCGCGTTCGGGACCGGCGTCGGCTCGACCGACCTCGGGACCGCGCTCGCGACGGGCGAACTCTGGTTCCGCGTCCCGAAGACGCTCCGCTTCGAGGTCGACGGCGACCTCGGAGACGGCGTCTACGCGAAGGACCTCATCCTTCGGTTCATCGGTGACGTGGGCTTCGACGGCTGTACCTACATGGCCGCCGAGTACGCCGGGAGCACCATCGAGTCGCTCCCGATTCACGAGCGTCTCGTCCTCTCGAACATGGCCATCGAGATGGGCGGCAAGACGGGCATCGTCACGCCCGACGAGCGCACCGAGTCGTACCTCGAACGCCAGACCGGGAACGACATCGACCTCGGGGACGCGTTCGTCTCCGACGACGACGCCTACTACGAGGCGGTCCACACGTACGACGCGACCGCCCTCGCCCCGCAGGTCTCGAAGCCGTCGAACCCCGAGAACGCGGTGGACGTGACCGAGGTCGCGGGCACCGAACTCGACCAGTTGTTCGTCGGCACCTGCACGAACGGCCGGTACGAGGACATCAAGGTCGTCGCCGACATCCTCGACGGCGAGACCATCGCCCCGAACGTCCGGCTAGTCGTCGTCCCCGCCTCGAAGTCCGTCTACCAGCACATGCTCCAGACGGGCGTCTTCCAGACGCTCACCGACGCGGGCGCGGTCATCCAGAGCGCCGGCTGCGGCCCCTGCGCGGGCTACCATCAGGGCGTCCTCGGCGACGGCGACGTCTGTCTCGCCACGGCGAACCGGAACTTCCCCGGCCGCGAGGGGTCGATGGAGTCGTCTGTCTACCTGTCGAGTCCGGCGACCGTCGGCGCGAGCGCGCTGTACGGCGAAATCACCGACCCCCGCGAGGTTGAGACGAAACGCTACGACGACACGGTGTTCGCGGAGGTGCTGCCATGACGGGAGCCTCCGACGGCGCGGACGGCGGCCGTCCCGACCCCGCCGAACCCGGTCGCGCGTGGGTGTTCGGCGACAACATCGACACCGACCAGATAACCCCGTCGCGCTTCATCGTCTCGTCGGACCCCGACGAACTCGCCAGCCACGCCTTCGAGGACCTCAGACCCGAGTTCTCCGGGTCGGTCGAGACCGGCGACTTCGTCGTCGCCGGCGAGAACTTCGGAAGCGGGTCGTCGCGGGAGCACTCGCCGCTGTCGCTCGTCGGCGCGGGCGTCTCGGCGGTCGTCGCGCAGTCGTTCGCGCGCATCTTCTTCCGCAACGCCATCAACCTCGGCCTGCCGGTGCTCATCTGCCCCGGCGCGGACGCCATCGAGGACGGCGACGAGATTCACGTCGACCTCGACGCGGGCGTCGTGACGAACCACACGCGAGACGAAACCTACGAGGCGGAGGCGCTCCCCGAGTTCCTCCAGTCGCTCGTCGAACAAGGGGGATTGAAACCCTACACGAAGGCGAAACTCGACGGCTGAGCGGGCACTCGGCTCACGTCATACCGCTACCGCCACACCCGACGCACCGACCGACGACCGAAACAGAGGCACCCGCGAACGCCATTCCGAGACGACGATTTTTATCTGCTCTCACTACTTTCGCGCGTCCCAGTAGAGCAGCCCGGCGGCGACGACGAGACAGACCGCGAGTCCCGCGAACGCGGCGACGTAGCTCGCGTAGGTGGCGACGATGCCGACGTAGGCCGGCCCCAGCGCGTTCGCGCCGAGGAACAGCGCCCGCGCGGCCCCGAGGTCGGCCCCACGGTCGGCGTCGGGCGCGTTGTCCATGATGATGGCGTCCGCGAGCGGGAACTCCGTCTTGTAGCCGGCCGCGAGCGCGACGACGGAGACGTAGATGAGCGGGCGGGCCGCCACGGCCGAGAGGACGGCGAGCGCACCCGCGGCCGCGAGCATCCCGACGACGGCGATTGATTCGCGTCGGAACCGGTCGCTCAGGCCGCCGGCGACGGGTTTGATGGTGATGCCGACGGCGAAGACGATGGCGAACGTCGCGCTCGCCAACTGCTGGTCGAACCCCTTCGCCTCGATGAGGTAGGTCGGAAAGAAGTTGATGAAGCCGCCGACCATGAAGTAAAACAGCCCGAACGCGAGGAGCGTCCGGCGCTGTTCCGCGCTGGCGAAGAGGCGTCGGAGCGTCCCCGAAACGTGGAGTTCGGGCGACCCCACGGCGTAGCCGTCTCTCGACCAGAGCGCGTAGAGGACGGTGAGTCCCGCGAGGACGACGGCGACCGGCAGGAACGGCGTCCGCCACGTCGCGTAGGTCAACGCGAGGATGGCGAGCCCCGAGGAGACGAGGCCGCCGAGGTCGGTGCCGGCGGCGTAGAGGCCGAGCGCCCGGCCGCGGCGTTCGACGAACAGGTCAGAGAGGAGCGCCCGCGAGGGGATGGCGAACAGCCCCTTCCCGAGTCCCGTGATAACCGCGGCGGCGACGAAGCCCGCGAGGCCGCCGGCGAGACCGAACGTGAGGAAGCCGAGGACGAGGATGCCCAGTCCGGGGACGATGAGCGTCGCCCGCGTCCACCGGTCGGAGTACTCGCCGCCGGGGTACTGAGTGATGGCGTAGACGCCCTGAAACAGCGCCAGCGCGATGCCGGCGGTCGCCTCCGTTATCTGGAGTTCCTCGATGATGGTCGGCAGCAGCGGCGACAAGAGAAACCGACCCGTCTGGAGGACCGCCCACGCCAGCGACACGGTGACTAACATCCGACCCGGGTAGCCCGCAAGCAAGCGCTCGTCGGATGTCGGCTGTTGGTTCACACCCACGGTACACCGACCTGCTACCAATGGGTTACGATTGCGGAACGTCGTTCCGGTCGTCGGCGTCGCGGTTCTGAAGGCCGATTTCAGGAGCAGATAAACTCTATAAAGTTTACTACCGGATTTCGTGGAGACGGAACTATGCTGTGAAATGGCTATAAAACTAATTTAGAAGCTACAATTTTTACAAATTTTACAATTTCTAAAGTTTCCAAATATTTTAAACATAATTTAGTTTATCCAATTCGGTTCGGAGCTCCCTCTGACCTCGATGGCCGCCGCACAAATTTTTACCACCCGCGGCCGCGACGGTGCGGGCATGGACGCGACGGCAATCGACCACGTGAACCTCCGCATCCCCGCCGACGGCCTCGACGCCGCGGTCGGGTTCTACCGCGACGCGCTCGGCTTCGACGTCGAGAACCGCGACCTGTTCGAGTCGGGCGAAAAGCCATTCTTCTCCGTGCGGCTCACCCCGGCGAGCGTCATCCACCTCCGCCCGGCCGAGGACTTCGAACCGCCGGCTGAGACCGCCTTCGACCACGTCGCCATCGAGTTCGCCCACGACATCGACGAGCTTTGCGACCACCTCGAAGCGGCGGGCGTCGAAATCGACCGCCGACTCGAACCCCTCGGGGCGACGGGCGTCGCGCCCGCGGTGTACGTCACCGACCCGTTCGGCTACACGCTGGAACTGAAAGCCGCGCCCGACGCCGACTGAGCCTTACAACACGTACTGCGCGACCGAGTCCATCACTTTCCGCTCCGCCCGACGCAGGTGTTCCTCGGCGGTGCGCCGGGAGACGCCCATCTCGTCGGCGATAGTCGCCGTCTCGATACCGCGCGGGAGGTCGTAGTAGCCGCCGGCGTGGGCCAGTCGGAGCGCCTCGCGCTGGCGGCCGGTGAGCGCGGGCATCGCGTCGGCGGGGGCCAAAAGCGGGCCGCTCCCGCTGGCGAACGACACCGCGCGTTTGGACTCGACGCTCACGTCGAAGCCGCTGTCCACGAGGTCGCGGAAGCACGCCGTCAGGTCGTCGGCCGAGACGGCGAGCAGACGGCACACTTTGGCCCCGCCGCGGTAGCGAAGCGGCGGCACGAGGAGGAGGCCGTGTTTCCGCACGTAGCCCTCGATGTGGTCTATCTCGTGGTCGCGGAGGCAGTCGGCGGTGACGACGACCAACTCGTCGCCGCGCTCGACCGACGCCGCCACGCCGACGGTGTCGCGGACGCGGTCGAGCACGTCGCTGCCGGCCTCGCCGCTGACGTGGAGCATGTCGCAGTGCTCGTTGCACCACAGTTCGACGCTCGCGGCGTTGCCCGCCGTCGCCGCCGCGTAGGCGCTGTCGTCTCTGATTCGGAGGCTCGCCTCGTACATACGCGGACCGTTGGTCCGGCGATAATATATAAATACCACACCGCACGGTGGGTGAATTGCTACCCGTGTCGCGCCCGAACTCTGTGGTATGCACGACCAGCAATCGTCGGCGCGCCGGGACCGACTCGGTGACCCGAGCGACGAGTGGCGCGCGTATCAGGGCGCGCCCACCGGGACGGACATCGAGTGCAAGGGGTGGCGACAGGAGGCGGCGCTCCGGATGCTCAACAACAACCTCGACCCCGAGGTGGCCGAGCGCCCCGAGGACCTCGTCGTTTACGGCGGGACCGGCCGTGCCGCCCGCTCGTGGGACGCCTACGACGCGATTCTCACCGAACTCCGCGACCTCGACGACGACGAGACGCTCCTCGTCCAGTCGGGCAAGCCGGTCGGGACGTTCCCGACCCACGAGCGCGCCCCGCGCGTCCTCATCGCCAACTCCAACCTCGTCGGCCGCTGGGACGACTGGGAGCACTTCCACGAACTGGAGGCCGAGGGCAAAATCATGTACGGCCAGATGACCGCCGGGTCGTGGGCGTACATCGGCACGCAGGGCATCATTCAGGGAACCTACGAGACGCTGGCCGAACTCGCCCGCCAGCACTACGACGCCGACCTCCGGGGGAAGCTCGTCGTCACCGGCGGTCTCGGCGGTATGAGCGGCGCACAGCCCCTCGCGGTGACGATGAACCGCGGGGTCTGTATCGCCGCCGAGGTGCAGGCCGACCGCATCGAGCGCCGGGTCGAGACGGACTACCTGATGGAGTTCGCTGACTCGCTGGACGAGGCGCTCGAAAACGCCAACGCGGCCATCGACGCGGGCGAACCTTACAGCGTCGGCGTCCAGATGAACGCCGCCGACATGCTGGAAGCACTGCTCGCGCGCGACGAGATTCCGGACGTGGTCACCGACCAGACCAGCGCCCACGACGAACTCGAAGGCTACTATCCGAGCGGCTACACCGTCGAGGAAGCCGACCGGCTCCGCGAGGACGACCCCGAAGCCTACGTCGACGCCAGCCTCGACACGATGGAGCGCCACGTCCAGGCCGTCCTCGACTTGCAGGACGCGGGCGCAATCGCCTTCGAGTACGGCAACAACATCCGCGGGCAGGTCCAAGACCACCGCGGGATGACGACCGCCTTCGACTTCCCCGGCTTCGTCCCGGCGTACATCCGCCCGATGTTCTGCCGCGGGCGCGGGCCGTTCCGGTGGGCCGCGCTCTCCGGCGACCCCGCCGACATCCACCGCACCGACGAGGCGATTCGGGAACTGTTCCCCGACCACGAGTCGCTCATGCGCTGGATAGACCTCGCACAGGAGCAGGTGTCGTTTCAGGGGCTCCCCTCGCGCGTCTGCTGGCTCGGCTACGCCACCGACGACGAGGGGCTCACGGAGCGCGCCCGATTCGCCCTGAAAATCAACGACCTCGTCGCGTCGGGCGAGGTGTCCGCGCCGGTCGTCGTCACCCGCGACCACCTCGACGCCGGGTCGGTCGCCAGCCCGTACCGCGAGACCGAGGCGATGCGCGACGGCACCGACGCGGTCGCCGACTGGCCCATCCTGAACGCGCTCCTCAACACCGCCGCGGGCGCGGACATCGTGAGCGTCCACGACGGCGGCGGCGTCGGCATCGGCAACTCGCTCCACGCGAACAACCACGTCGTCCTCGACGGCTCGGACCTCGCGGCGAAGAAGGCCCGCGCCGTCTTCACGACCGACCCCGGCATGGGCGTCATCCGCCACGCCGACGCCGGCTACGAGGACGCGCTGGACGAGGCGACCCGGTCGAACGTCCGCATTCCGATGCGGGACCACGACGCGGCCGAAGACGGCGGCCACGCGACCGAGACCGGCGAATCCGCCGGCCGAGGTGACGAATGACCCGACCCGACCCGCTCGCGTGGGAGGGAACGTCGTCGGACCCGAACGACGAGCAGTTCGGCCACGTCGTCTCCCCGACCGACATCGAGGACGCGGGCGACTTCCGCGCCGTCATCGTGGGCGAACCGTACGACGGGGCCGTCATCGGTCGGCGCGGTGCCCGCGAGGGCCCGGCCGCGATTCGGCGCGCCCTCGCCGGCGTCAAGACCCACCACTTCGACGAGGGGCGGGTCGCCGGCGTCGCCGACCTCGGTGACCTCCCAATCGAGGCGTACAACGACGGGGACGACCCCGAGAACCACGTCGCTGACGTACAGACCGTCGTCACTGACGAGGTCGCGGCCGTCTACGAGCGCGGCGCGCTCCCGGTGTTCCTCGGCGGCGACAACTCCCTGACGGTCGGGAACGTCACGCCGCTTCTCGGCGGCGACGACTCGGTCGGCGTCGTGAGCTTCGACGCCCACCTCGACTGCCGCGACCCCGCCGACGGCCCGACGAGCGGGACGCCCTACCGCCAACTGTTCGACGCCGGACTCGACCGCCTCGCCGTGGTCGGCGCGCGCCACTTCGAGACCTCGACGGCCTACGCCGACTTCCTGCGCGAGTCGGGCGGGACCATCCTCACCGCCGACGAGGTCGGCCGCGGCCCCGTCGAGACGGCCGACTTCGCCCTCGATGCGCTGGCCGCCTGCGACCGCGTCTTCGTCAGCCTCGACGTGGACGTGCTGGACCAGACGGCCGCGCCGGGCGCGAGCGCGCCGACCCCCGGCGGCGTCACCACCCGCGAACTGTTCTCGATGCTCCGCCGCGTCGCGGCCGACCCCCGCGTCGTCGGCTTCGAGGTCGTGGAGTGCGCGCCGCCGCTGGACGACGAGGACGGTCGGACCGTCAGCGCGGCCGCCCGCGCGGTCGCCCACTTCCTCGCGGGGGTGGTGTCTCGTGACTGACGCAGGCTCCACGGCCGGCCTCACGGTCGTCCACGACGCGGCCGAACTGGTCGTCGGCCCCGACGAGGGAACCGGCGTCGTCGTCCTCGAAGACGCCGCGTTCGCCGCGCTCGACGGCGAAGTCGTCGCTGTCGGCCCCACGGCCGAAGTGCTCGCGAACTACCCGGTCGAAGACGCCGAGACGGCCATCGACGCGACCGACAAGACGGTTCTCCCGGGCTTCGTCGACCCGCACACCCACGCGCTCTTTGCGGGCGACCGCTCCGACGAGTTCGTGGCGAAGTTACAGGGCGCGACCTACGAGGACATTCTCGCCGACGGCGGCGGCATCCTCCGCACCGTCGACGCGGTCCGCGAGGCCTCCGACGACGAGTTGGCGGCGACCCTCGCCGACCACCTCGACGCGATGCTCGCCCACGGGACGACGACGGTCGAGGTGAAGACCGGCTACGGCCTCGACACCGAGACCGAACTGCGGATGCTCTCGGCCATCGACGCGGCCGGCTCGGACCACCCGGTGGACGTGATTCCGACGTTCATGGGCGCGCACGCCGTTCCGCGCGGCGCGGACGCCGAGGAGTACACCGAGTCGGTCGTCTCCGACCAACTCCCGGCAGTCGCAGCGCAGGGTATCGCCGAGTTCTGCGACGTATTCTGCGAGCGCGGCGTGTTCACCGCCGAGCAGTCCCGTCGGGTTCTGGACGCGGGCCGCGACCACGGCCTCACGCCGAAGATTCACGCCGACGAGTTCGCCGCCATCGGCGGCACCGACGTGGCGGCCTCGGTCGGCGCGGCCAGCGCGGACCACCTACTCCACACCGACGACGAGGGCCGAGACACGCTCGTCGACGCCGGCGTCACGCCCGTGCTGCTCCCGGGCACGGCGTTCGGTCTCGGAGCCGACTACGCCGACGCCCGCGCCTTCCTCGACGCGGGCCACGAGGTCGCGCTCGCCACCGATTTCAACCCGAACTGCTTCGCTCGAAGCATGAGTTTCGTCGCCACTCTCGCCAGCGTCGGCATGCGAATGACGCCCCACGAGGCGATTCGGGGCGTCACGAGCGCCGCCGCGGGCGCGCTCGACCGAGACGACGGCACGGGCACGCTCCGAGCCGGAGCCCCGGCCGACGCCGTCGTCCTCGACGTGCCGACCGCGTCACATCTCTCGTATCGGTTCGACACGAACCCCGTTTCGACCGTGCTGAAATCGGGGGTGGTCGCCCGTGAGTGACCGCGCACGACTCCCCGATTCGGTCGTCCTCGACGGCGCGTCGCTGACGCCGGAAGACGTGGCGGCCGTTTCCCGCCACGACGCCCCGGTCGAACTCGCCGCCGAGTCGCGCGAGCGGATGCGCGAGTCGCGCGAGCGCGTCGAATCCGTCCTCGACTCCGGCGAACCGGTGTACGGCGTCAACACCGGCTTCGGCCACCTCGTGGAGACGCACATCGACCGCGAGGACATCGAGCGCCTCCAGACGAATCTCGTCCGGAGCCACGCCGCCGGCGCGGGCCGCGAACTCACCCGCGAGGAGGTCCGGTCGATGATGGTCAGCCGGGCTAACACGCTCGCCAAGGGCTTTTCGGGCATCCGACCCTCGGTGGTCGACCTGCTCGTCTCGATGCTCAACGAGGGCGTCCAGCCGGTCGTCCGTTCCCGCGGGAGCCTCGGCGCGAGCGGCGACCTCGCGCCCCTCGCGCACATGGCGCTCGTCCTCATCGGCGAGGGCGAAGCCCGCGTCGGCGGCGAGCGACTGCCGGGCGACGAAGCCCTGCGAGCGGTCGGTTTGGAGCCGGTGACGCTCGCCTCCAAGGAGGGCCTCGCGCTCATCAACGGGACGCAACTGACGGTCGGCCTCGCCGCGCTGTTCGTCGTCGACGCCGAGCGAACAATCGAGGCCGCCGACGCCGCGGGCGCGCTCGCGACCGAAGTCACGATGGGAACCACGGCGAACTGCGACCCCGCCATCCACGAGGTTCGTCCTCACCCCGGCCAGCAAGAGAGCGCGGCCGCGATTCGCCGCCTCACCGCCGGCTCGACCGTCCTCGAATCGCACAAGGACTGCGAGCGCGTGCAGGACGCCTACTCGATTCGCTGTCTCCCGCAGGTCCACGGCGCGGTCAGAGACGCCGTCTCGCACCTCCGCGAGGCCGTCGAGGTCGAACTCAACAGCGTCACCGACAACCCGCTCGTCTTCCCGGCGGGCGCGGTGGACGAGCGCGCGCCCGGCACCGACGTGGCCGCCGTCGTCTCCGCCGGCAACTTCCACGGCGAACCGCTGGCGCTCCGCCTCGACTACGCCGCCGGCGCGCTGACCGAACTCGCGGCCATCTCCGAGCGCCGGACCGACCGGATGCTCAACCCGGACGTACAGGAGTCGTACCTCCCGCCGTTCCTGACCGAACGCAGCGGGCTCCGCTCCGGCTACATGATTGCGCAGTACACCGCCGCGGCGCTCCTCAACGAGTGTCGGTCGCTCGGTCGCCCCTCCATCGACTCGACGCCCGTCAGCGGCGGGCAGGAAGACCACGTGAGCATGAGCGGGCAGAGCGCCCTCAACGCCCGCACGGTCGCTGAGAACGCCGCGACCATCGTCGGCGTCGAACTCCTCTGTGGGTCGCAAGCCGCCGAGTTCCTCGACGAGGGCCTCGAACTCGGGACCGGTACGGGAGCCGTCCGCGACGCGATTCGGTCCGTGGTTCCGCCGCTCGACGAGGACCGCCGCCTCGACGGCGAACTGGAGACCGCGGCCGACCTCGTCCGGTTCGGCGCGATTCGCGCGGCCATCGATGACGCCGGGCTCTCCGGCTGAGCGAGCGCGCCGAGATTGCGGCGACCGCGGTCACTGCCGGCCGCCTCCGACTCAGTGATTTCCGTTGATGACGTCGGCGACGCGCTGTCGGTCGAACAACCGCTCGTCTTCGGGAATCTCGGGGTACGGCCCGTCGCTGTACTGGGGCCACGCGCCGAAGCGGTCGGGGTAGAGCTGCTTGGCGGTCATCTCCAACTGGAACAGATTGAGTATCGGTCCCTGATAGCGGCCGGCCTGCGCGTAGACGCGCTCGTTCTTCACGGCCGAAATCTCGGCTCCGACGGGGTCGTCGCGGAGGCCCGCGCGGATGTCGGACATGCTCGTGTCCGGGTGCATCCCGCCGAGCGTGAGAATCACGTCGGGGTCGGCTTCGAGGAGCGTTTCGAAGTCGACGGTCGACCCGGACTCGACGTCGTCGCCGAACGCGCTGACCGGCTTCAGCGGGCGGGTGTGGGCGGTCAGGAATCCGGGCGTGCTCAGGTTGTAGGCGTAGATGGACTCCAGGTCGCTCGGGCCGAGAAGCACGGCGGTCGGCCGGTCTTCTTCCGCGGGGAGGTCCGCCGCAATCGTCGCGAGCAGCTCCTCGTGGACCGCCGCGAGCGCCTCGTACTTCGCCTCCGCTTGGAGCACCTGTGCGACCTTGGCGAATATCTCCCAGAGGCCGTAGTATTCGTAGGCGTCGACCCACTCGGTCGGCGGCGCTTGGTGCCGCGCGCTGAAGCTGTTGCCGAACCACGGACTGATGTTCTCCTCGATTTCGTCGAGGTCGGCCTGACTCCAACTGCCGAGCGCGGAGACGCTGGCGGGGTCGGCCAGATGCACGTCGCTGTCGAGTTCGTAGAGCCGCTCTTTCGACGGCTCCCACGACGAGTACAGGCCGGTCCAGTCGAGTTCGACGCCGGGGAGACGCGGCGTGAACTGGTTCCACAGCGCGTCGTAGTAGTCGGGGGCGTGCATCGCGTTGACGGCGTCGCCGTGGCCGAGCGCGAACGCCATCCCCGCGTGGTGGGTCAGCCGCGTGAAGATGCTCTCGGGGACGCCCTCGAACGTCACGTCGCCCATCGGTGCCATCGACACCGTGTACGAACTGCCGTCGGCCGTCGACTCCGCGGTCGACTCGCTCGTCGCCGTCGCGTCGGCGGTCGCGGTGGTATCCGTCGCGGCCGCGTCCGTCGCCGTCGCGTCCGACTCGGACGAACCGGTACAGCCGGCGAGCAATCCGCCGGCGGCGACCGAACCGCCGTAGGTCAAGAACTTCCTGCGCGTTGGTCCGTCGCTGTCTGTCATCGTGCTTTTAGGGCGACCTAATACATATAGACGTACCGATTTAGGCACGCCGAAATTCCGAAACGGATTTATCCGTTTAGGATTGCCCAAACGCATGGATCAGGACCTCACCGACCGGGCGACGCCCACGCGCCGCGCGTGCCTCAAGGGCGGCGGCGCGCTGCTCGCGGGCGGTCTGTTAGCCGGCTGTGCCGGACAGAACGACGCGGAGTCGTCGACGGATGCGACCGAGACGGCCGCGACGACGGCCGCGACCGACGCGGAGACGGCCGCCGACGGCGACGCCGCCGGCTACACGGTGTCGATGTCGCCGGCCGGCGACGTGACGTTCGAGTCGGTCCCGGAGAATGTGATGGTGTACAACCTCGTCTACGCCGACGCCGCGGTCGCCTTCGGCCACGGCGACGCGGTGAACTCTCTCGGCTTCGACAGCGACGCCGGCGGCCGGACGCTCGACGCCTACTACGAGCGCCTCGACGGCGTCTCGTTCGACCGGAGCGACCTCGCGCAGCTCAACTCGGGGTCGGGGAGCGTCAACATCGACAAGGAACTCGTCTACGAACTCGACTCCGACCTCCACCTCGTCGACCCGGCGCTCGTGGCCAGCTTCGACGGCTGGGACCAGTCGGACGTCGAGGAGATTCGCGAGCAGGTCGCGCCGTGGTTCGGTAACGCTTACAGCCGTACCCACGCCCGGCCGCCAGAGCCGTACGCCGACGACTACCAGTACTACACGCTCTGGGAAATCGTCGAGAACGTCGGGCAGGTGTTCCGGGAGGAAGACCGCTACGCGGCGCTCGAAGCGGTCCACAGCGACCTCCTCGACACGATTCAGTCGAACCTCCCGCCCGAGTCGGAGCGACCGAGCGTCGGGGTCGTCATCTACATGGACGAGGCGTTCTATCCGACGAAAATCGACGCACCCGGCTTCGCGACCTCACACATCCGCCCGCTCGGCGTCACCGACGCGTTCGCGGCCGGCGACGTGACGTTCGAGACCTCCTACGACTTCGAGGCGATGCTCGAAATCGACCCCGACGTGCTGCTCCACAGCTACGGTATCGACTCGTACTACGACGTGGCGTCGATTCGCGAGACCCTCGAAAACCACCCCGTCGGGGGCGAACTCAGCGCGGTCCGAAACAACCGCGTCTACCCCTCGGGAACCCCGGTGCAGGGGCCGATTATGAACCTGTTCCAGTTGGAGATGACGGCCAAACAGCTCTACCCCGACCGCTTCGGCGCGTGGCCGGCGTACGACGGCGGCGCGTATCCCGTGATTCCCGAGGACGAACAGTTGTTCGACCGCGAGCGCGTCGCCGGCATCGTCACCGGCGACTGAGTCGTCCGTCTTCGCCACCGCTGACGCCGACGGCCGACTCGCTCGACCTCGTTCGAGGCCTTACCAGAGTTGGACCGCGGGCGTGCCGCAGTCGTCGCAGACGATGGCGTCGTTGTCTTTGTAGCTTCCCGTCACGAGGTCGCCGTCGCAGTAGGTGCAGTCTTCTTCGTCGAACGTACCGAGCAGGTGTGCGGATTCGGCCATACACGACGATGCGGCTCCAGTCCCAAGAACATTTCTACGGTTCGATATATCGTCGTCCGTGACACTCACGAGACCTCCGCGGCTCGGGTTGTTTCGTCGTCTCTAGATGCCTTTCGTCGTCTCTCGTTGGCGACAGTCGCCACTCCGGTGTGGGACGCAGGACGCGTAAAACGGTAGATTCCGGGGGAATTGTGGTGGAGTGCCCGGTGTGGTGGTGATGGATTGCCCGGGCGCAGGAAGCTCCCCGGGGGAGCGTGGGAACGTATCGAGGGAACGGCGAGTCGGACTTAGTAGCCCAGTTGCTCGCGGATGAGGACGACGGTGGTGCGGCCCTCCTCGACTTCCTGCCGGAAGATGAGCTGTTTGGCAATCATGGACTCGGCGCCGTAGGCCTCCTTCGCGCGCTCGTTTTCGAGCGGGTACGCGACGGATTCGAGGCGGTCCAGCGCGTCGTCGAGCGTCGGGACGATTTTGTTGATACCGCTGACGATGACGACGTTGCTGGCGGCGAAGGGGTACGCACCGATGCGGCTCCCCGAGAGGTCCGCGGCGACGAGTTCGCCGGTTTGGGCGATGGCGTTGATGCCGCCGAGGAAGTAGTCGGCGGTCTGGGAGTCGCGGCGGGCGGCCTGTCGCTCCGCGTCGTCGTCGATGCCCCAAATCTGGTCCGGCAGGCTCTCCCACTCGTGGTCGCCCTCGCTGAGGTAGTCGTCGAACCCGATTTCTTCGAGGGTGGTCGAGTGGCCGTTCATCACGGAGACGCCGGCGGGGATGTGCGACTGCACGGCTTCGAGCGCCTCGTCGGCCGTGTCGACGACGACGACGTCGAACCCGCTCGCTTCGAGGTTCTCGACGGTCGCTTCGACGGTCTCGTCGTCGGGAAGCTGGTCGAGGTCGGCGTCGATGTCGGCGTCGTCTACGTAGTCGGATTTCTGTTGAGACATGTGTGAGTGTGGTGGTGGAGTCGATGGGTGCTCCGACGACAACGTGTAGCGCCTATCGGATGTTAAACGCTCGCTGACGGCGATGTCAGGTGGTTACGCGCGTGTCACCGGCTGGGACTGACGGCGGTGGCGTCCCGGTTTCGAAGGTGTTCGCCCGTGGCCCTTGGCGACCGTCCGAAACGACGATTACCTGCGCCGACTCCCGGACGCGTCGGTGCTGGTGCGGTCGGTGCTGGTGTGGTCGTCGCTTTTTTCGATTCGACCGAGAGCGCATACGTGTCAGAAATCGTCTCTATCGACTGCTGTGGTTCTTCTCCCGGAGAGTGTTGCCGCAGCGTTTGTGACTGGGATACCACGGTACGAGAGACACACACGTATAATATAGTCGATAGATTAATCCGTCGGCTGACGTTCCGACACGACATGGGTCTTCGTGATTTCCACCCGGCCGTTCTCGCAACGGCACTCGCAACGTTCGTCTCCTTTCTCGGCATCGGCGTCGTCGACCCGATTCTTCCGGGCATCGCCCGCGAACTGGGGGCCTCGCACTTCATGGTCGAACTCCTGTTCACGAGCTATCTGCTCGTCATGGGGCTTGCGAACCTGATTGCGGGCGCGCTCGCCACGCGAATCGGGAGCAAGCGGACGCTCCTCTTGGGTCTCGCCACCGTCGCCGTCTTCGCGGGGGCGTGCGCCCTCGTCTCCACCATCGAATCGCTCGCGGTGCTCCGCGGCTTCTGGGGGCTGGGGAACGCGCTTTTCACCACGACCGCGCTCGCCATCATCGTCGGCGTGGCCGCGAACACCAGAGGCGCGATTACGCTCTACGAGGCCGCCCTCGGCTTCGGTATCGCCTGCGGCCCGCTCCTCGGCGGCGTGCTGGGAGCGCAGTCGTGGCGGATGCCCTTCGCGGGCGCGAGCGCCCTGATGGTCGTCGCGTTCGCCCTCGTCGTCCTCACGGTCGACGAACCGGAAGCAGAGCATAGACAGGGACTCCGCGATGTGCTCGGAACGTACCGACACCCGGGCGTGCTCACGAACGCCGCCGTCGGACTGCTCTACACCTTCGGCTTCTTCACGCTCCTCGCGTACACGCCGCTCGTCCTCGGCCTCGGCGCGTTCCAAATCGGCCTCGTGTTCTTCGGCTGGGGCCTGTTTGTCGTCGTCGGCTCCGCCGTCCTCTCCTCGCGGCTGAACGGGCTGTTCGGGACGCCCGAAGTCACCGTCGGCGCGCTCGTCGCCTTCGCGGCGACGCTGTGTCTGATGTGGCTCTCGAACGGCGACACCGCAGCGCTCGCCGCGCTCGTCGTCGTCGGCGGACTCTTCTGCGGCGTCCTGAACGCGAACCTGACCACGCTGGCGATGGGCATCTCCTCGCACGGCCGGTCGGTCGCCTCGGGCGCGTTCAACAGCCTCCGATTCGTCGGCGGCGCGTTCGCGCCCATCACCGCGGGCTACCTCGGCCCGCAGTACGGCGCGACGGTTCCGTTCCTGCTCGGCGCGCTCACCGTCATCGCCGGAGCGGTCGTCCTCGTGGGTCGGTTCGGGCAGTTCAGGCTCGCCGACGCCGGGTCGGCGGCCGGTCACTAATCGGCTGGCTCGTCGTCTCGACGCTCCCCTACTCTTCTAGTCCGAGCGAGTCACAGAGCGCCGCCACGTCGAGGTTGTCGGCGACGAGCGCGGCGGCGCGGTCGTAGGGGTCGCCGGCACCCGGTTCGTCGGCGTCCGCGTCGGCTCCCGCCGTCCCCGTCGTCGTCGCCGGTCGGTCGCGCCCGGCCGACTCGTAGATGGCGTCCACGAACGCGTTCCGCGGCGCG
The DNA here is from genome assembly GCF_003665865.1 of Haloferax sp. Atlit-109R. Lineage (NCBI taxonomy): Archaea > Methanobacteriati > Methanobacteriota > Halobacteria > Halobacteriales > Haloferacaceae > Haloferax > Haloferax sp. Atlit-109R. Next base: position 7,194 of record NZ_QPLO01000003.1, on the reverse strand, counting down.
TCGTTGGCGAACAGGTCGTGGATGTACGTCCCCGCGACGCTCCCGAGCGCCGCGCCGTCGCCCGAAACGGGGGTCGCGCCGCCGACGATGCGGCTGTCGCCCATGTGTATCTCGTAGCCGTCGACGGTCCCCGTCGCGCCGGCCAACGGCCCCGCCCCGTCGAACTCGACGGAGACGGGTTCGACCCGCTTGTCGCGGGAGAATCGCGTGACTATCGGCAGGAGGCCGAGTCCTGCGACCGTCTCGTCGTCTCCCGAGCCCTCGATGTCGGCGTTTTCGATACGCTCGCCGAGCAGTTGGTAGCCGCCGCAGATGCCGACGACCGGGCCGTCGAAGCCGGCGAGTTCGTCGTCGAAGCCGGCGTCGCGGAGTTCGAGCAGGTCGTCGACCGTGTTCTTGCTTCCGGGGAGGACCACCCCGTCGACCCCGTCGAGCGTCGCGTCGAGCGGGAGGTAGGCGACCCGGACGCCCGGCGTCTCGGACAGCGGGCCGAAGTCCGTCGCGTTCGAGATGCGCGGGAGTCGCGGCACGCCGATGGTGACCGCGTGCTCGGCCGCGACGCCGTCGTCGTCGCCGACCGTGGCGCGCTCGCCTGCCGCGGGGAGCGCGAGGCTGTCCTCCTCCGGGAGGCCGGGGTCGTCGTAGGGCAGCACGCCGAGGACGGGCACGCCGGTTCGCTCTTCGATGGCGTCGACCCCCGGTTCGAGGAGGCTCGGGTCGCCGCGGAACTTCGTGATGACCGCGCCGACGACGCGGTCGCGAACGTCCTCGGGGAGGAGTTCGAGCGTCCCCAGCAGGCTGGCGAAGACGCCGCCGCGCTCGATGTCGGCCGCGAGGAGGACGTCGGCGTCGGCGAAGCGGGCGGTTTCGATGTTCGCCAAGTCGCGGTCGTGGAGGTTTATCTCGGCGATGGAGCCGGCCCCCTCGGCGACGACCACGTCCGCCTCGCTCGCCAGCCGACGGTGCGATTCGACCGCCGCCTTGCGGGCGTCCTCCCAGTGGGTCGCGTAGTAGTCGCTCGCGGTGTTGAGGCCGGCCGCCCGGCCGTGGACGACCAGTTGCGACGCCCCGTCGCCGTGGGGCTTGAGCAAGACGGGGTTGTGGTCGGTCGTCGGCGCGACCCGCGCGGCACGGGCCTGCACGTACTGCGAGACGCCGATTTCCCCGAAGCCGTCGCCGTCGGCGGTCGCCACCGCTCGGGCGTTGTTGCTCATGTTCTGGGCCTTGAACGGCGCGACCGACAGGCCGCGGTCGTCGAACAGGCGACAGAGCCCGGCGGCGACGGTGCTCTTGCCAACGTGGCTCGCGGTCCCCGCGACGAGGAGGGTCGGCGTCGTCATCTGCCGGGAGTCAGGGCCGCGCGGTTCAAAGGTGTTCGTTTCGCCGTCGGCTGGGCGCGCCCCCGCCGCGTCCGGGCGGCGCGTTCGACCCCCTCAACGACGTTCCCCGTCATACTGTGGTACTCACGTCGGCCGCGTGAAATGTTGCCGGAAGTGGTGCGTTTAGTTCACTTGCCCGCCCGGTCTATCACGAATGAAGAAACAGTTACTCGTGACGGACTTCCTCGACCGGGCCCGGACGTACTACGGCGATTACGAGGCTGTCGTCGGTATCGACGGCGAGCGCTTCACCTACGCGGAGTTCGGCCAGCGGGTGGACAGATTTTCGGCGGCGCTGCAATCGCGCGGCGTCGAGAAAGGCGACAGAGTCGCGGTGCTCGACCCCAACACGCACTACCACCTCGAAGCGGCCTTCGGCGCGATGCAGTGCGGCGCGCTCCACGTCCCGCTGAACTACCGCCTCACGACCGATGATTACGAGTACCTGCTGTCGGATTCCGGCGCGACCGTGGTCTACGCCGACTACCAGTACGCGGGGAAAATCGAGGCCGTCCGCGACGACGTGCCCGCCGAGGTGTTCGTGACGAACGACCCCGCCGCCGTCGACGGCGACTGGCTCGACTTCGAGGCGTTCCTCGACGAGGCCGACGCCGACGACTACGAGCGCCCCGAGATGTCCGAGGACGAACTCATCACCATCAACTACACCTCGGGGACGACCGGCGACCCGAAGGGCGTCTGCCGCACCCACCGCACCGAGTCGCTCCACGCCCAACTGGTGACGATTCACCACCACATCGCGGACGACGACGTGTATCTCTGGACGCTCCCGATGTTCCACGTCAACGGCTGGGGCCACATCTACGCCGTCACCGGCCGCGGCGCGAAACACGTCTGCACCCGGGGGGTCGACGCCGGGCAGGTGTTCGACGCCATCACCGAGGAAGACGTGTCCTTCTTCTGCTGCGCGCCGACCGTGCTATCCATCCTCCGGGAGTACGCCGAGGAACACGACCCGGCGTACGCCGGCGACAACCCGGTTCGCGTGACCGCCGCCGGGAGCGCCGCCCCGAGCGCGACGATTCGCCACACCGAGTCCGAGTTCGGCTGGGAGTTCACCCAACTGTACGGCGCGACCGAGACCGGCCCGCTCATCGCCACCTCGGACGCGAACCGCCTCATCCCCGACGAGGGCGGCCTGCGCTTCTCGCTCAAACAGCGGCAGGGGGTCGCCCCGCTCGGGACCGACCTGCGCGTCGTCGACGACGACGGCGAACAGGTCCCGCGCGACGACGCCACCATCGGTGAGGTGGTCGTCCGCGGCAATCAGGTGATGGAGAAGTACTGGAACAAGCCCGACGAGACCCACGACGCGTTCAACGACCGCCTCGAAGGCTGGTACCACACCGGCGACCTCGCCGTCGTCAACGAAGACGGCATGATAGCGATTCAGGACCGCAAGAAGGACATCATCATCTCCGGCGGCGAGAACATCTCCTCGGTCGAACTGGAGGACGCGCTGTTCGACCACGACGCCGTCGGTGACGTGGCGGTTATCCCCGCGCCGTCCGAGAAATGGGGCGAGACGCCGAAGGCGTTCGTCGTCCCCGCGAACGGCGACCCCGACGCGCCGGGCGTCACCGCCGAGGAACTGACCGCGTACACCCGCGACCGCCTCGCGGGCTACAAGGCCATCCGCGAGTTCGAGTTCGTTGCGGAGATTCCCAAGACGGCGACCGGCAAGATTCAGAAGTACGAACTCCGCAAGCGCGAGTGGGACGACGAAGAGCGGATGGTCGGGCAGGGATAACTGCTGACGGCGACTCTACGATTCGACGACCCGACGCCCGTCTCGTCCCACCGCCGTCTCCTCCGGCGGTCCGGCCGCTTCGCCCGCAAGATTATTGGCTCTCTGCATATCTCGTCTCTAACATGTTTCCCCCGAGTGCTGGGGGCACCTCCGTCGGCGCGATTCTCTACGTCGCGGCCGACGGCGTTGTCTCCGGTCCGGTCGTCTCGACGCTCCGGGACGCCTTCGAGCGCCCGGTCGAGCGCGCCGAGAGCGCCGCGGCCGCGCGCTCGGCACTCGCTGAGCGCACTGTCTCCTGTCTCGTCGCCGCCGCCGACCTCCCTGACGGTCTCGACCTCGACGCGCTCGTCACCGCCGCCGGCGACGCTCGCGTCGGGCCTCCGGTGGTCGTCTACGCCGCCGCCGGCGACGAGGCGCTCGCCGCCCGCGCCGTCTCGCTCGGTGTCGACGACTACCTGGTCCGCGACGAGACCGACGACTCCCACGCGGCCCTCGTCGAGTCGGTCCGGGGGGTCTTAGACCGGGACGCCGACGACCGCCCCGCCGAGACGCGGAGCTACCGCGTCATCGTCGAGGCGATGGAAGACGGCGCGTTCGTCCTCGACGAGGACTGCCGCGTCGAGTACGTGAACCCCCGAATCGAGGCGATAACGGGGCGCGCGTCCGAGACGCTCCGAGGCGAGCGGTTCGAGTCGCTCGTCGACGCCGGGCTGTTCCCCGCCGACGAGTACGAGCGCTACCGCGACGCCGTCTCGCGAGTCCTCTCGGAGGGCGTCACCGAACGCCTCGACGTTCGATTCGTCGACGCCGACGGCGTCTCGCGGCTGTTCGAACTCTCCCTTTCGCCGGCGGGCGACGGCGAGGCGGTGACCGGCGTCGTCGGCATCCCGCGGGACGTGACCGACCGCGAGGTCGCCACCACCCAGCGCGGCGAACTGCTCGAACGCATGACTGACGCCTTCTTCGCGCTCGACACCGACTGGCGTTTCGTCTACCTCAACGACCGCGCGCGAGACGTCTTCAACGAGGTCAGAGAGCCCGAACTCGGCGAGCGAATCTGGGACCTCGTTCCGTCGCCCGACAGCGCCGAACTGTACGAGAAGTACCACGAGGCGATGCGGACCCAAGAGTCGGTGACGTTCGAGACGTACTCCGAGCCGTACGACGGCTGGTTCGAGGTCCGCGCGTACCCCTCGCCGTCGGGGCTGTCGGTCTACTTCCGCGACGTGACGACGCGGAAGCGCTACTTGCAGGCCCTCGAATCGACCAACCAGCGCCTCGAAACGGTGTTGCAGAACCTCCCGGTCATCCTCTCGGCGTTCGACGCCGAGGGCGTGTTCACCATGTCCGAAGGGGCCGGACTGGAGTCGCTCGGCCGCGAACCCGGCGAGGTCGTCGGTCGCTCCGCGTTCGACCTCTACGACGACACACCCGCGGCCACCGACGCCATCGCCCGCGGCCTGTCGGGCGAGGCGGTCGACACCCGCATCGAGTACCGCGGCGCGGTGTACGACGCGTGGTACCGGCCCGTCTTCGACGACGGCGAGGTGTCGAAGCTCCTCGGCGTCGCCATCGACGTCACAAACCGCGCGCGACTCGAAGACGGCCTCCGGACCCTGCAAGCGGTCACGCAGGACCTCATCCTCACCGAGAGCGTCGAGGAGGTCGCGGCGCTCGCGGTCGATATCGTCCCCGAACTCGTGCCCGACGCCGCGGCCGCCGTCTGGCTCGCCGACGACCGCGGAGCCCTGTCGCCGGCCGCCTCGACCGCGGAGCAGTTCGACTCGGAGACGCCAATCGAGACCGCCCCCGGCGGCTTCGAGTCCGACGCCGTTAGCCGGGTCGACGCGGCCGACGTCGACGACCGGCTTCTCCCCCCCGAGTCGGACGGGAAGTCGGTCCTGCGCGTCCCGCTCGGGAGCCACGGCCTGCTCGTCGTTTCGACCGACGACGACGGCGCGTTCCTCGACGTCGACGAGGACCTGCTCGAACTCCTCGGTTCGACGGTCACCTCCGCGCTCTCGGGGACCGTCCGCGAACAGGAGCTTCGGAACCGCGAGGCCGACCTCGCGGCGGCCAACGAGCGGCTCGACGACTTCGTCTCCATCGTCGCCCACGACCTCCGTAACCCCCTCGCGGTCGCCACCGGCTACCTCGACCTCGGGATGGAGTCGGGCGAGCGGGCGCACCTCGAACGCGCCGCCAACGCGGTCGACCGTATGTCCGAACTGGTCGAGGAGGTCCTCGACCTCGCCCGGCAGCGGACGCCCGTCGTCGACGCCAAACCCGTCGACCTCGCGCGCGTCGTCGACCACGCGTGGCGCTTCGTCGACACCGGTGACGCGACGCTCGTCCGCGAGGAACTGTTCGTCGTCGAGGGCGACGACGGCCGCCTGCTCAGGCTCTTCGAGAACCTGTTTCGGAATGCTGTGGAACACGGCTCGACGAGCCGTCGGGATACCCCCGACGACCCCGCGGATGGTGACACGCCGCCCGACGACCCGCTCGCCGTCCGCGTCGGCGCGCTCGACGACCGCGCCGGCTTCTACGTCGCGGACAACGGCGTCGGTGTCCCCGAGACGCGCCGCGAGCAGGTCTTCGACCACGGCTACACCACGATGCCGCGGGGAACCGGCTACGGTCTCGCAATCGTCCGCGACATCGCCGATGCGCACGGCTGGTCCGTCTCGCTCACCGAGTCGGCCGAGGGCGGCGCGCGGTTCGAGTTCGTGACGCGGTCGACGGACCGAACGACGACCGATTCGGCGGGCTCCGACTGACGCACGCGCGACGCGTCGCCGGGGGCGCGGACCGCGGACCCCGTGGCGACTGTGCCGAGCCACGGCGTCCTCGACTCGGACGGAACGTGACGGGCTGACCACACGTCCGGCGCTTGGTTCGTTTTCCGCACCAATCACCATTTGAGCACCCCCCAACTAGCTTGGCGTATGTGCCACGACTGCGACCGAACCGTCGCTCGTCGAACCGTGTTGTCTGCCGTCGGTGTCGCGGGCGTCGCCGCCACCGCAGGGTGTCTGGGCGGTCTCGGAACCGACGGCGGTGGCGACGCTCCCGAGGCAGTCGCACTGACCGGCGGCGAGCAGTGCGACGCCTGCGGGATGGTCATCGACCAGCACCCCGGCCCCGCCGGGCAACTGTTCTACGCAGACCACAGCCCCGAGGGTCACGACAACCCGGCGCGGTTTTGTAGCGCCTGGGAGACGTTCTCCTACGCGCTCGACCGCGAGGACGACGGGTGGAATCGCGCCGGCGGCTACCTCACGGATTACAGCACTGTCGAGTACGACCTGTTCGACGACGGCGGCCAGACGTTCATCTCCGCGCACCTCGACGCCGACGCGTTCGCGCCGATGGACGACCTCGTCTACGTCGTCGGAACCGATGTCAACGGGTCGATGGGTCCCGACTTCGTCCCCTTTTCCGACGACGGCGACGCCGAGGCGTTCGCCGACGCGCAGGACGGAGCCGTCTACGAGCGCGCCGACATCTCGCGCGACCTCATCGCCCGGCGCTGAGTGTTAGGCGCTCTCTTTCGGTCGTTCTCGATTCCTTAGATTCGGAAATCACGACCCCTTTATATGCTCTCGGCGGCCGTTCGTTCACCTGTTAGGTGAAAGACAATGGCCGCTAACGCACAAATCGAGATGCTGGGGAACAGAATCGACTTCGACTACTCGCAGGGCGTCACGGGCTACGTGCTCGTGCTGACTCGCCTCATCACCGGCTACTGGTTCCTCCACGCCGGTGTGACGAAAATCGTCGGCGAGCCGTTCAGCGCCGCGGGCTACCTCGCGAACGCCCCCGCAGCCTCGCCGCTCCAAGGCTTCTTCGCGTGGGCCGCCGCGACCCCGTGGCTCCTCGACTTCACGAACTTCATGATTCCGTGGGGTGAGGCTCTCATCGGTCTCGGGCTCATCGTGGGTGCACTCGTCCGGCTCGCCGCCTTCTTCGGCGGCGTCCTGATGGTGTTCTTCTACCTGGGGAACGCCGAGTGGGGCCACGGCGTGGTCAACGGCGACCTGT